>JBMYJR010000005.1:0-99317 GCA_049594615.1 Flavobacteriales bacterium | reverse complement strand
TGCAGCGCAGAGTAGCTACGTATGGATGAGATAAGCACTGAAAGCATCTAAGTGCGAAACTCGCCTCAAGATGAGATCTCATTGAGAGTCGTGATAGACGATCACGTTGATAGGACGCAGGTGTAAAGGCAGTGATGTCAAAGCCGAGCGTTACTAATTACTCAAAAGCTTATAAAAAAAGAAGTCTTTATCAGTATATCATCTTTTTATGGTGACTATTGCGGCGGGGCCCACCTCTTCCCATACCGAACAGAGAAGTTAAGCCCGCCAGCGCCGATGGTACTACGAAAGTGGGAGAGTAGGTCGTTGCCTTTCTTCGAAAGCCCCTGAATTTTTCAGGGGCTTTTGTTTTATATATCATTGTGGAACAATGAACAATCTGGTAGCCATCGTAGGGCGGCCCAATGTGGGCAAGTCCACCCTGTTCAACCGCCTGACCGAAACGCGTGATGCAATCATCGACTCGGTCAGTGGCGTCACCCGCGACCGCAAATACGGACGTGCCGAGTGGTGTGGGCGGAGCTTTAACATTATCGACACTGGTGGTTACATCGTAGGATCCGATGACGCGTTTGAAGGCGTCATTCGAGACCAAGTCTCTATCTCTATCGAAGAAGCGCAATTGATTGTGTTCATGGTGGATGTCACCACAGGTGTCACCGACCACGACCGCGTCATTGCCGACTTACTCCGCCGTGCAGACCGTCCGGTCATGCTTGTAAGCAACAAGGTGGACACTTCCATTCGCGAAAATGATTCGTTCGAATTCTACGAGCTAGGACTGGCTGATCAGATCCACAGCATCAGTGCCAACAATGGCTACGGTACAGGTGAGTTCTTAGACGCGCTCATTGAACAGCTCCCTAAAGTTCCTGTAGTAGAGGACGACGAAACACCACGCTTGGCTGTGGTAGGCCGTCCGAATGTAGGCAAGAGCACCTTCGTCAACACGTTGTTGGGCCAAGAGCGCAACATCGTCACAGACATTGCGGGCACTACCCGCGATGCCATTGATACCCGTTTCAATGCATTTGGATTTGATCTGATCATCACCGACACAGCTGGCCTGCGTAAGAAGAAGCAAATCGAAGATCAGCTGGAGTTCTACAGCACCGTGCGTACCATCAACGCCATTGAGCGTTCAGATGTGTGTATCCTGCTGATTGATGGTAGCGTGGACCTGGGCAAACAAGACTTGGCCATTTTCTGGCAATGCATCGAAGCCAAGAAGGGCATCGTTGTGGTGGTCAACAAATGGGACCTGGTAAACAAGGATCACATGACCATGGACACCATGCGCCAACAGTTGTTGGATCGTTTTGCACCGTTTACCGATGTGCCTGTTGTGTTCACCTCCAATGTGACCAAAAAGCGCATACTGAAAACATTGGAGGAAGCCCTCGCGGTCCACGAGCGCCGCAGCATGCGTATTCCCACCTCGCAGCTCAATGACATCTTGTTGCCCATCATTGAGGACTACCCACCGCCCTCGCTCAAAGGCAAGTACATCAAGATCAAGTACATCACCCAACTGCCTTCGTCATCGCCGGCATTCGCATTCTTCTGCAATTTGCCGCAGTACATCAAGGATCCCTACAAGCGTTACCTGGAAAATCGCATGCGCGAAGAATTCGATTTCACAGGGGTGCCGATCCGTTTGTTCTTCCGTCAGAAGTAGTCAATGGCTACGACTCGCTTTTTTGCCAAAGTTCAGCCACTCTGACTTGGAGTTCTTCCATGCCAAATGGTTTGGTTAGGAAGGCGTCTACACCGGCCTGATCTGCCTCCTCGCGGCGTTTGAGAAACACGTCGGCGGTGACCATGAGAATGGGCACATAATCCGGACTTCCCGGAGAAGAAGAGGAAAGCTGGCGGATGCGACGTGTGGCTTCGATGCCATCGCAGATCGGCATTTGCAGGTCCATCAAAATCACATCAAATTTTCCTTCGACAAATGCTTCAACGGCCTCGCCACCATGCTCTGCAGAGACGGCAACGCCGCCCCATTGCTGGATAAATTCCTCGCATATCATACGGTTGATGTCGTTGTCGTCCACCACCAGAAAGCGGCGTCCTGCGAAGCGTTCGTCCAAGTTATCAGGAACACCTTCGGCGGTCGTGACGGTTTGCTCAACCACGGGATAGTCCAAGGCAAAACTGAAGGTAGAACCCTTGCCTTCTTCACTTTCCAATTGCAGTTCGGAACGGTGTTGCTCCAGCAGTTGTCCCACAATGGCCAAGCCCAGACCTGTGCCGCCGTATTGCCGTGAAGTGCCTGGGTTGGCTTGGGAAAACGGCTCAAAAATGTGTTCCTGCGCTTCGCTTGAAATGCCAATACCTGTATCCCGCACCGCAAAATGAAGCCGGGATATCCCCGAAGATGTGCGGTGCATTTCAGTCACGCGTACCGTCACGCGTCCGTCCTGCGTGAATTTGACTGCATTCTGCAGCAGGTTGTTGAGGATCTGTAGAAGTCGAAGCTCATCGCCAAGGACCAACGCGGGTACTGCATCGGCGATTTCTGCACTGAGCAGAATGCCGTTTGAACCCGCGCGCCCACGCAGCGCCGAAACAGCAGATTGCACCAACGTCCGCAACTCAAACGGCCGCTCCTCCAGTCGCAGGTTGCCGCTTTCAGCCTTGGCAAAATCCAGGATGTCATTGATCAGATTCAGCAGGTTCTTAGACGCAAAGTTCAACGCATTGGCGTAGTGCTTTTGGTCTTCACGGATGCCACTTTTTTCCAGCAAGGACATCAAACCAATGATGGCATTCACCGGCGTGCGCATCTCGTGTGAGACTGCACTCAAGAAGTAATCTTTGGCTTGGTTGGCAGCCTCGGCCTGGTTGCGTGATTCGGTGATCTCCGAGACGTCGGAGATGAAGATGTTGCAATAACCGCGGTCGGCAACCGGGGCATAGAGCAATGAGTAAGTCCGCTCTTCGTAGTGGAGTTGGTCGGTCACCTCCTGGTCGCACTTGATGCACTCTTGCACCAAACTCAGCACCGCTCCCCCCTTGGGAAATTGCCCCGAAATCCCCCAGTGTTCCAAAATGCCTGCGGAGGCTTTGTTGTGCTCCAGCACTTTGCCGTGCGCATCAATACGAAGTACCGGCATGGGATTTTCGTCAAAGAACCGGGCGTGGTCCGCGATTTCTTCTTGTGCAAGGACGTTGGCAATTTTGGTCGAGGCAATGCTGGCAATGCCCTCCAAAATGTGGAGATGTTCGTCAGTATAGAAGCCTTTGTGGGAATGCTCGCTGTCGATGATCCCGAGCAGTTGGCCTTCAAACAAAATGGGGACGGCCATTTCGGATTTACGTACAGCGTCGTCGACAATGTATCGTGGGTCAGTGGTGCAATCTGCCACAATCTCAGGTAAACGTGAGAGTGCCGTGGCGCCTACAATGCCTTTCCCGAAAGGGATTTCAATCGGGTCGGAGATCTGCACGTTGTCGATGTTCTTGGGGCCGTATGCGGCTTTTTGTACCAGCACCTTGCGCTCATGATCGGCCAGATAGATGACGCAATCCTCAAAGCGCAATTCACGGATGCAGTTGGAGGCAATATCCCAAAGTATGTCTTCCAGCGTATTGCGCCGAAAAACAGATTGTGAGAAATAGCGGATGACCCGATGGTACGTGTCCGAATGGTGTGGCAAGTCCAGTCAGTTTTAGTTGGCCTTAAAGTAGCCAAACTTTATCCGATTGTTGTCGGAATCGTTCTGTTATCAAAATACAGCACGGGCCACTTGTTCCACACTCTCGGCCTTGCCCATGGTGTAGAAGTGCAAGGCAGGCACGCCGGCGGCTTGGAGCTCTTTGCACTGCTGAATGCACCACTCAACACCCACCTCGCGGACTTCCTCCTTGCTCTGGGCTTGTTCTACGGCATCCACAAGCGGCTCGGGCAGGTTGACGTGGAAAAAGTGCGGGATGATTTGCATGTGGCGCGGCACGGTTATGGGCTTCAGTCCCGGAATGATGGGGACATCGATGCCCGATTCACGGCAACGGTCCACAAAGTCAAAGTACACTTGGTTGTCGTAAAACAGCTGGGTGACAATGTACTCTGCACCCAGGTCCACCTTGTGCTTCAACCATTTGAGGTCCGAGGCTTGGTTGGGCGCTTCGAAGTGTTTCTCAGGATAGCCCGCTACACCTGCACAAAAGTTGGTGTGGGTGGCATTGTGTAACTCGGGATCGAGGTACTGCCCTGCGTTCAGGCCCATGACTTGTTCCAGCAATTCGCTGGCATAGGCATGGCCGTCTGGTTCAGGTTTGAAAATGCCCTCGCTGCGAATGGGATCTCCGCGTAGCACCAGCACGTTGTCGATGCCCAAAAAGTGCAGGTCGATCAGTGCGTTTTCGGTTTCTTCCCGAGAGAAGCCACCACAGATCAGGTGCGGGACTGGATCCACGTTGTACTTGTGCATCAGCGCGGCGCAGATACCAACGGTTCCCGGACGCTTGCGTACCACGTGTTTTTGGAGCAGACCACCACCTGCATTTCGGAAGACGTATTCCTCGCGGTGGTAGGTCACGTCTACAAACGCGGGCTCAAAGGCCATCAATCGGTCCATGGTTTCGTAGATGTGCTCGATGCGTTGGCCTTTCAACGGAGGCAACACTTCCAAGCTGAACAGCGTGGATTTGGCTTCGGTGATGTGTTGGCTGACTTTCATGTGGTGGGTTCGTATCCAAGGGCAGGGGCCAGCCATCGCTCAGCATCGGCAAGTGTGATGCCCTTTCTGGTTGCGTAATCTTCGATTTGATCGCGCCCGATTTTACCCAGGCCAAAATAACGGGCCTCAGGGTGGGCGAAGTAATAGCCGGACACCGAAGCGGCCGGAGTCATGGCCCGCGATTCGGTCAGGGCCATGCCGGTGTGTTGCTGTACTTGAAGCAGTTGCCAAAGGGTGTCCTTTTCCAAGTGGTCGGGGCAGGCCGGGTAGCCTGGAGCCGGGCGAATGCCCCGATACTCTTCACCAATGAGGGCTTCGTTGCTCAGCCCTTCTGCTGGCGCGTATCCCCAAAACTCACGGCGCACACGTTCATGTAAGTATTCGGCAAAGGCCTCGGCCAAACGGTCGGCGAGGGCTTTGGTCAAAATGTTTTTGAAGTCGTCCCCGGCTGCACGGTGTGTTTCGGCCAATTCTTCAGCGCCGATGCCTGTGGTCACCGCAAAGCACCCGATCCAGTCGTGTTCAGCCGAGATGTAATCGGCGAGCGCGCGGTTGGGTTGGCCGGCAGCTTTGTCTTGCTGCTGGCGCAGGGTGATGAAGGTTGCTTGGGGTTGGCCGGCATCGTTCAAGACCTCGATGTCGTCGCCGTTGCGGCGGGCAGGAAACAGCCCAAACACCCCTTTGGCTTGGAACCGGCGTTGGCGAATGATGTCCTGCAGGTAGGGACGTGCTTCCTCATAGAGGCGGGTGGCTTCTTCGCCCACCACAGGGTCTTCAAGGATGGCTGGGAACTTGCCGTGCAGTTGCCAGCTTTGGAAGAAAGGTGTCCAGTCAATGTAGGGCAACAAATCGTCCAGGTTAGGGGTGATCACATGGATACCAGGTTGGGCCGGTGTGATGATCACCTCTGGAGTAAAGTCCAGTTGTGCGCCTCGGGCACGCGCCTCTGCCAGGGGCAAGAGCGGCTTCACATTGCGGCGCTCCAGGTAACGCTCGCGAACGGTTGTGTATTCATCGCGCAGCGCTTGCACGTAAGACTCGCGTTCGGGGCGCAGGAGTTTGGCTACCACTGGCACGGCGCGCGAGGCGTCCAGTACGTGTACCACGGGCAACGACACAAGCGGTGCAATCTTCACCGCGGTGTGCACACGCGAGGTAGTGGCACCTCCAATGAGCAACGGCAATACCATCCCGCGACGTTCCATTTCGCGGGCCACGTGAATCATCTCATCCAAAGAGGGCGTGATCAGTCCGCTGAGCCCAATCGCATCAGCGTTGTGTTCTTCGGCTGCATCTAGGATGACATCTGCGGGCACCATCACGCCCAAATCAATCACTTCAAAACCGTTGCAAGCCAGCACCACTGAAACGATGTTCTTGCCGATGTCGTGGACATCGCCTTTGACTGTGGCTAACACCACTTTGCCTGCGCTGGCACCGGACTGTTTTTCGGCCTCTAGGTACGGGGTGAGGTAGGCCACTGCCTGTTTCATCACCCTTGCGCTCTTGACCACTTGGGGCAGAAACATCTTGCCAGAACCAAACAAGTCTCCCACCACGTTCATGCCGTCCATGAGTGGGCCTTCAATGACTTTCAGGGGGCTGTTCAAGCCTTGTCGGGCGGCTTCGGTGTCTTCTTCGATGTAGGCGGTGATGCCGTTGACCAAGGCATGTTCCAAGCGTTCGGCAATCGAACCCACGCGCCAGGCGAGGTCTACTTTTTTCTCTTTGCTGGTGGACTTCACCGTTTCGGCAAAGGCCAATAGGCGTTCGGTGGCGTCGTCGCGGCGGTCCAAGAGCACGTCTTCGACGCGTTCCAGAAGATCGGACTCCACCTGGTCGTATACCTGCAGCATGGTAGGATTTACAATACCCATGGTCATGCCTGCTTGGATGCCGTGGTACAAAAAGGCTGCGTGCATGGCCTCGCGCACCGTGTTGTTACCGCGGAACGAGAAGGATACGTTGCTCACCCCACCACTGACGTGGCATCCCGGAAGGTGTTTACGGATCCAACGTGTGGCCTCGAAAAAGTCCAGCGCGTTGCGGCGGTGCTCCTCCATACCTGTGGCCACAGGGAATACGTTTGGGTCAAAAATGATGTCAGTGGCCGGGAAGCCTGCCTGTTCAGTCAGGAGGGTGTAGGCGCGTTGGCAGATTTCAATGCGGCGCGGGTAGTTGTCGGCCTGGCCATGTTCGTCAAAGGCCATCACCACTACCGCAGCGCCGTAGCGGCGAATGGCGCGGGCGTGTTTGAGGAATACTGCTTCCCCTTCCTTGAGACTGATGGAGTTGACCACCGATTTGCCTTGGGTGACGCGCAGACCCGCTTCAATGATCTCCCATTTGCTGGAGTCGATCATCACTGGGATGCGGGCGATGTCGGGTTCGGAGGCTATCAGGTTGAGGAAGGTGGTCATGGCTTCCACTCCGTCGATCAGGCCCTCGTCCATATTGACATCCAAAATTTGTGCGCCGCCTTCCACTTGATTGCGGGCCACTTCAAGTGCCGTTTCATAGTCGCCCGATTGAATCAAGCGCAGGAATTTGCGCGAACCGGTTACGTTCGTGCGCTCGCCGATGTTGACGAAGTTGGAGTCTTTGGTCACCACCAAAGGTTCCAGTCCGCTGAGTTGCAAGTGGCCCATTACGCAGTGGGGATTGGTCGGGGTTCGTGCTTGGCACATGTGTTGGCGATGGCGCGGATGTGGTCTGGGGTGGTGCCGCAGCAGCCGCCAACAATGTTGACCAGTCCGCGGTCCAAGTACTCTTCTATCTGGGTCGCCATGGTGGCCGGGGTTTGGTCGTACCCACCCATTTCATTGGGCAGCCCAGCGTTGGGGTGCGCCGAAATGCGTGTGTTTGCCTTGGAGCTCAACGTATTGAGGTAGGGGACCAGTTGTTCGGCACCCAACGCACAGTTGAGACCGATGGAAAACAGCGGCAAATGCGAGAGGGAAATCCAAAAAGCCTCAGTGGTCTGTCCACTCAAGGTGCGTCCAGAGGCATCTACGATGGTTCCGGATACCATAATGGGCACTTGGCGTCCCTGACGTTCAAACGCTTCTTCAATCCCGTACAAGGCCGCTTTGGCGTTGAGGGTGTCGAACACGGTTTCCACCAACAGCAGATCCACTCCTCCGCGCATCAAGGCCTCGGCCTGTTGGCGATACGCTTCTTGGAGTTGCTCAAAGTTGATGGCACGGTAGCCCGGGTTGTTCACATCTGGAGAGAGGGAAGCCGTGCGGTTGGTGGGCCCCATACTGCCTGCGACAAAACGGGGTTTGTGGGGCTCGCGCGCGGTGAAGGCATCCGCAGCTTCGCGGGCCAGGCGTGCGGAGGCTTCGTTGATCTCGTCCACCACATGCTCCAGGTGGTAGTCCGCTTGGGCGATGGTGGTGGAAGAGAAGGTGTTGGTCTCGGCAATGTCAGCTCCAGCCTCGAAGTACGCTTCGTGGATGCTGCGAATGATGTCCGGGCGCGACAAGCTCAGCAGGTCGTTGTTGCCCTTGAGCGGGGAGGGGTGATCGGCCAACTCCGGGGTGCGGAAATCGGCCTCTTCCAACGTGTGGCGTTGGATCATGGTCCCCATGGCTCCGTCCAAAATCAGGATGCGCTTGGATGCGATGTCTGTCAGGTGCATGTGCTGCAGTGTGTTTGCAGCTTACCGGAAAGGTGGAGGAGTGCGCGAGTATCGCGGCTCATCTTTCTCTACACGGACTGTGTAGAGGGGGATGTGGCACCCGGCCTTACCGGGTTGCCAAGACGTCAACGGGCCCATTCCCTCAGTCTTTCTGGATAAGCTGACCGCAAAAATAACCGCTTTGATTCATACAGCAACGCTTTTGTCCATTTTGGCAAGCCGTCCGGAAAAAAATACATTTGCCCTCCATTCGTACTCTGGCAATTTTCCAGCTATGGCTTACCTCTTTACTTCCGAATCGGTTTCCGAAGGACACCCCGACAAAGTCGCAGACCAAATTTCCGACGCCCTCATCGATCACTTTTTGGCATTCGATCCTGCCTCCAAAGTGGCTTGCGAAACCCTGGTGACCACCGGTCAAGTGGTGCTCGCAGGAGAGGTTAAAAGCAAGACTTACTTGGATGTGCAGCAGATTGCTCGCGATGTGATCAATCGCATCGGATACACCAAAGGTGAGTACATGTTCGACGGCAACTCGTGCGGGGTCCTCTCGGCCATCCACGAGCAGTCGCCCGACATCAACCAAGGTGTGGAGCGCAAGAAAAAGGAAGAGCAAGGTGCCGGCGACCAAGGCATGATGTTTGGCTACGCGTGCAACGAGACCGAGACCTACATGCCGCTTCCGCTGCAGATTTCTCACATGCTGTTGGAGGAGCTCGCGGTGCTGCGTCGTGAGGCCAAGGAAATGCCTTACCTGCGACCGGATGCCAAAAGCCAAGTGACCATCGAGTACAATGACGACGGTACTCCCAAGCGCGTGGCGGCCATCGTCGTTTCTACCCAGCACGACCCGTTCGATACCGAGGCCAAAATGCTGAAGCGCATCCGCAAGGATGTCAAGGATATTCTCATTCCCCGTGTGGCTGCCAAGCTGCCCGAGGCGACCCGCGCGCTGTTTTCAAGCCGCGTGAAACTGCACGTGAACCCCACCGGTATTTTTGTCATCGGTGGCCCGCACGGCGACACCGGTCTGACCGGCCGCAAGATCATCGTAGACACCTACGGTGGTAAAGGCGCGCACGGCGGTGGTGCCTTCTCTGGAAAAGATCCCTCGAAAGTGGACCGCAGCGCGGCCTACGCCACCCGCCACATTGCCAAGAACATGGTGGCCGCCGGGTTGTGCGACGAAGTGCTTGTGCAAGTGGCTTACGCCATCGGAGTAGCAGAGCCTGTGGGCCTCTATGTTAACACCTATGGTACCGCCAAAGTGAACAAGCCCGACGGCGACATTGCCAAGGAGATTGAGAAGCTCTTCGACATGCGCCCGTATGCCATCGAGCGCCGCTTCAAACTCCGTACCCCCATCTACGAAGAAACCGCTGCCTACGGACACATGGGCCGCGAGCCTCGCGAGGTGGAGAAAGTCTTCGTAGACGGATCGGGCAAAGAGAAGAAGATCAAAGTCAAGTTGTTCCCGTGGGAAGAGCTCGACTATGTGGCCAAGATCAAAAAGTCGTTCAAGCTCTGATTCCAGAGCACAACTCCTGTTTGGACTGTCACCCACCGGTTGTACCTTCGAGGGATGCGCGGACTTTGGTGTGGTTGGCTTTTGATGATGTGTGCCCCGTTGTGGGCCCAGGTGGAAAACGCTCCTGAACCGACGGGGTACGCGACACCCTATGCCGGTGCAGAGGCCGACGCAGAATTCACCTTGCCCTCAGTGCGCAAGGAAACCCCTGCCATACATCCCGATTGGACCTTTCTCGGTCCCGCCGTCCAGCCTGTGGAGCAAAATCCTGGCGGACGAGCCTTGCCGACCTACACCGTTGGACGCGGCAACGGTACCGGTCGGATCAACCGCTTGGTCTTACACCCCACGGACGCTAAAACTGTATTTGCGTGTTCGCCAACGGGAGGCCTCTTCGTTTCTCAGAATGACGGAGCTTCATGGCAGAACGCGGGCACCGACCAACTTCCCATCAGCGGGGTGTCGGTGGTGGCGATCAACCCAGAACAAGAAGGCCACTGGATTATTGCCACCGGCGACGGCGACGATCAGTTCATGTTTTCGGACGGCCTCTGGCGGACCGAGGATTTTGGCGAGACGTGGACCAACATCAACGGACGTAAACCCAACCGTCGCATTGTGGCCTCGCCGAAAAAGGAAGGGTGGTTGTTTGTAAGCGATGTCAAAATGCACCCCTGCGATCCCAACCGGTTGTTTGCCGCTACCAGCGCGGGTCTCATGGTCAGCCACAACGCGTGGGATGCTCCTGAGAAAATCGTCTGGGAAAAGGCGGCCGAAGGAGCCTTTTATGATGTGGAGATTGTGCCTTACGAAGAGAACGTGGTGTTTGCCGCAGGTGCAGAAATGTGGTGGAGCAAAGACTGTGGAAACCGCTGGAAACCACTGCCAGCAACTCCTGTTACCACCCCCAAACAGTACAAGTTTGTGCGTATGAATGTGGAGGTCACCTCAGGCTTGGACCGGGTGGTACACGTGGTGCGCACCTGCAGTGAAAAAGCCAAGCAGTCCGGTCAAGGCGAAGCCTTTCTATTGACCTACAACTACGAAAACCATTCCTGGGCCAACATGCGCAGTCTCAAGAAGGGCATGAACAACGTGATCCCCACGCGGGGGCGGGGTTTTGCGGTACACCCTTTAGACAGCGCGGTGCTGCTGGCCGCCAACGTGCAGCCTGTTTACCGCAGCACGGACGGTGGAAGAACGTTTAGTGGTATCGACAAAGGCCAGATGCACGACGATGTGCACCACGTGCTTTTTGCCGCAGATGGCAAGACGGTTTGGGCGGGCCACGATGGAGGGGTCTCGGTATCGCGGGACGGAGGCCTCACCTTTGCTCCCAGCGACAATGGCATTGGCGTGGCCAACGTGTTTGGTTTGAGTGTGGCCCAAACCCAAGACGTGCAAGTGCTCTATGGTGGATACGACACCGGAGGAAACTTGCTCAAGGACAGCCTTTGGCGGCACGTCACATGGGGGGACGGGTTCCAAACCATCATCGACCCTGACAATCCGGATGTGATGTATGCCACCAAACAGTCGGGCTACATCAACGCTTGTGATGACGGTTTCAACTTTGACCGCAGCGCGTCGTGTAAGCTGTCCCGCTCGGAATGGCATACTTGGATTCGCCAGCACCCCGTGGATGGCACGCTGTATGCTTCTGGAAAAGTGCTCGGGCGTTCAAGCGATGGCGGAGAAACATGGGAGGAAATACTCGACCCCACCCAGTACCAGACCGATGCAGTCAATTGCTACCGATTCTACCTGTCTGACACCGATCCAAACGTCATGTACGTGTACGCGCTTCGCAAAAAGAAGTCCCAGCCCGTGCTGTTGCGCACATTTAACCTGCGCACCCCCAACCCCAACGCGGTCAAGTGGGAGGTCATCCATGTGCCGCGCGATTATTGGATAGGCGGACTGGCCATCCACCCGACCAATCCGCGTAAATGCTGGATCGCCTACAAACACTACCAAGCCCAAGGCAAGCTCTGGTTCTACACCGATGAGCGCTGGGTGGATGTTTCCCTTGGGTTGGACTTCGCGGTGGTGGAATCCCTTGTGGTGGACGCCGAACATGGCAAACGGTTGTACGCGGGCTCCAACACGGGCATTTGGACACGAACCAGCAAGGAACGCGACTGGACCTTGATTGCTGGCTTGCCAGGTACCTACATCAAAACGATGGCCATCAACCGCGCTCGCGGAACGTTGGTGGTGGGCACGTTTGGACGCGGCATCTGGGAAATGCCGCTCTTGGAATAACTCATTTGTTCATCAAAACCGTGACACTCGGCACACCTTCGGAGAGCGTGGCGGCTTGGCTTGGCGTGGATGCGGGGAAACCGGTCCACAGTGCATCGGAGGTTTGGTAATAGCGCAGGCCTGCGGCACTGGTCCAGTCGGTAGTGGTGTGCTGGGTGCCCGATGGCAAAGACGCTGGGGTCGCACTGAAATTCACGATGTCCAGCACGGCGCCGGTTCCATTGGCGTCTGTCACCAGCCACTGATGTCCTTCAGGATGGGCTTTGGAGGCGTGAAGTGGTGCGCCAGAAAGGCCCGTGATGCCTCCCGAGAACAGGCTGTTTCCTTCGGCATCGTAGACCCGATATTCTCCATTTTCAAGCAGCACAGCTACGTGCTCATCTCCGGAGATCAGGACGGTTGGAACCTCTGGGACGGCGGCCGATTGGAAGAGTGCTCCGCTGATTTTTTCATAGAACAACACCACTCCCTGACCGGTGCCTAGGGTGCCGGTCAGCGCCAAATGGTTGGCGGTGGAGGTCAGCCCAGCGATGGTCAATTCGGCACCCAGTTCAAAGGCCGTGATGGCCTGCCCGGCGGTGCTATATGCCCGAAGCAGATCGGTGTCCACCGCGTGGTAGACGCGTTTGGAGAAGGCATCCCAATGCAGGGCGTGTGAGGTGGCGTTTTGGACGTTCAGGTCCACCGATTGGAGCAGCGCTCCAGTTTCGGCATCCCAGAACACCAGGGCATGATTTGAGGCGGCAATCCACCGGCGATTCCAGCGGTCTGCCACCAATTGATCGCAGGCTGTGGGCAGCAAATCAGAGGCAGGGTTTTGCAAGTCAGGGGTGGTGCGCATCAAGGTGTTGCCATCGGCTTCCAACCAGGCCATCGCCAGCGGACTGCGGGGCACTTCAAACACATTCAGCTCTACAAATTCCAGCTTACGCTGTTCGGCATCAAACGCCGAAATCCGCAGGAAATGACTGCCTCCTGGTATGTGGATGTTGTCCAATGCGTAGCCAAAGGTGAGGGTGGTGGCTGTGGTACAAAGCGGAAAGGCCTCTGCGGGGTGGAGTACTTGGCCCTCGGCCGAGACCAGTTCTACCAAGACGTTTTGCAGTCCGGTTTCATCGCTGACCTCTAGCTGCACCACCAGGGTGTCCAGCACATGTATAGCTGTTCCATCTGAGGGCTGCAGTATTGTGATTCGAGGCGGGACGGTGTCCGGTTCGGGTTTGCGGCAACCGGCCCAGCCGATGCATGCCGCAAGTAGCAGTATAACGAGCCCTTGTCGCATGGCTCCAAGGTAGTCAACACGGGTGCGGATTGTTGATTTCCTCGTGGAATTGTTGTGGACAAATCGCACGCCTTCGCCCACGTGCACTTTGTGAATAATCGGGTTGGGGTACGTGTTTGTTGGGCGATGGCGGCGCCTATCTTTGCCTTTCCCCTTTGATGAAGTCATGAGTGAAGTACGTCCCCTGAAAAATACGCCGTCTGGCGGCCCCAACACCCGTCAACAACTGGAGGATGCCGGCTTGGGCATGGGCAAGGTGCCCCCACAGGCCGTGCAATTGGAGGAGGCAGTACTCGGCGCCATGATGCTGGACAAGGACTGCGTCAACCGCGTGATTGACATCCTGCGCCCCGAGAGTTTTTACGACGAGCGCAACCAGAAAGTCTACGAGGCCATCTTCAACCTCTTCAACAAGGAGGGCGGACGCATTGATCTGCTCACCGTGGCAGAGGAGCTGCGCACCCAAGGCGACTTGGACCGCATCGGTGGCCCGTTCTACCTCTCGCAGCTCACCAACCGTGTGGCTTCTGCCGCTCACGTAGAGGAGCACGCACGCATCGTAGCCCAAAAGCACGTACAACGCGAGTTGATTCGCGTCTCGGGCGACATTATCCGCGACGCCTACGACGACACCACCGACGTATTTGACTTGTTGGACCGCGCAGAAAACTCCTTGTTCCAAGTCACAGAGGGCAACCTCAAGAAAAACTTCTCCCGCATGAAAGATGTGGTGGGAGAGGTTGTGCTCAACATCGAGAATGCCCGTAAGGATGCGGACGGCGTTTCCGGGGTGCCTTCAGGTTTCGTTGACCTGGACCGGGTAACCGGCGGATGGCAAAGGGCCAACATGATTGTACTCGCAGCGCGTCCCGGTATGGGTAAAACCGCATTCGTACTCAGCATGGCCCGCAACATGGCTGTGGAGTTCGACATTCCAGTGGCGGTGTTCTCGCTTGAGATGTCCTCTGCCGAGCTCGTGCAACGTTTGGTGTCCAGCGAGGCGGGCATTTCTGGACACAAACTGCGTGTGGGTGACCTCAGCGAGCAGGAGTACCAAATCCTGCACCAACGCGTAGGGCGCTTGGAAGAGGCCCCGTTGTTCATCGACGATACCCCAGGACTTTCTGTGTTTGACTTGCGTGCAAAGTGCCGCCGACTCAAAGCCCAGCACGGCATTTCCATGGTCATCATCGATTACCTCCAGCTGATGACCGGTTCCAAGGACAACAAAGGCAACCGCGAGCAGGAAATCTCGATGATTTCGCGTTCAATCAAGGCCATCGCCAAGGAGCTGGATGTGCCCATCATTGCCCTGTCGCAGCTCAGCCGTATGGTAGAAACCCGCGGCGGCGACAAAAAACCCATCCTTTCCGATCTGCGTGAGTCCGGCGCGATTGAGCAGGATGCGGATATCGTGTCCTTCATCTACCGAGCAGAATACTACGGCATCCCCCACGACGAAGACGGCGAGCCCACCGAAAACCGAGCCGAGCTCATCATCGCCAAGAACCGTCACGGTTCCACCGAGACCATCAAGTTCAAGTTCATCAAGCACCTGGCGAAGTTTGCCAACATCGACTCGCTCGAGGGCGATGCCTACTACGGTGCTGGCGGAGCCATGAATGCCCTGTCGCCCAACACCAGCTTTGAGAAAGGCGCGGACGGTACCACCACCATCACCGTGGCCTCGCGCATGAACGACATGAACGACGACGAAGACGACCTCGGTACCTTGGCTCCCGGGGAGGCGCCCTTCTGATCTACCATTTTTTAGCAAGCAGCCGGGCACGGGATTTGTACCTTCGTGGTCCAACGCAACGTTGTCCTTCATATGCCCCTGAAGTTTGTCTTTGCAGCACTGCTGGCCCTTTTGCTGGCCGGTCCGCTTTCCGCCTCCAAGCTGCTCATTCCTATGGATGACGCACAGTCCAACCACCTCAAAGCCTACGGCATTGCCTTTTGGGTGCTGCAAAACGACATTGAGGTCGAGTGGCTCTTGAACTACCGCGGCGGCAGCTTCATGATTTCGGCCTACGACGACATTGTAAACGAGTGCATCATCCGCGGTGTGTCTCACACCGTCATTGCTGATGTGCAGGCCAACGCCATCTACTCCGAGATCGCCGATCCGGAGGTGAACATGGAGCGCGTCAAACTTGAGGTCGCTCCCAAAGTTGCGGTATACTCTCCCAAGGGCAAACAACCGTGGGACGACGCTGTGACCTTGGTGCTCACCTACGCCGAGATCCCCTACGACGTCATCTACGACGCAGAAATTCTGGCCGGAGACTTGCCGCGCTACGATTGGTTGCACCTGCACCACGAGGACTTCACCGGCCAATACGGCAAGTTTTACCGCAGCTATCGCAATGCGGCGTGGTACCAAGAGCAAGTGCGGGAAATGGAGGCCAGCGCCGCCAGTTTGGGCTACGAAAAGGTGAGCGAAATGAAGCGGGACGTGACCCTTGAGATCCGCAATTTCGTACTCGGCGGGGGCTTCTTATTTACCATGTGCAGCGGCACCGATTCCTTCGACATTGCCCTCGCGGCCGAGGAGGTAGACATTTGTGAAAGTATGTTTGACGGCGATGCTGCCGACCCTCAAGCACAGGAAAAATTGGACTTTGGCCGCACGCTGGCCTTCAAGAATTTCCGTCTGGAGCGCGATCCGATGGTGTACGAGTTTTCCAACATCGACGGAACTCCCGAACACAACAAAGCAGGGCAAATCAACGACTTCTTTACCCTCTTTGATTTCTCAGCGAAATGGGACGTGGTGCCCACCATGTTGACCCAAAGCCACGAACGTGTGGTGAAAGGCTTTATGGGGCAGACTACCGCTTTCCGCAAGGAGTTCATCAAGCCCGATGTGACCATCATGGGTGAGAGCAAAAACCTTGGCACAGCCAAGTACATCCACGGCACCTTTGGAGAGGGGCAATGGTCTTACTACGGCGGCCACGACCCGGAAGATTACAAGCACCACGTGGGCGAACCGCCTACCGATTTGAATCTGCACCCGGGTTCGGCCGGGTACCGCCTGATCTTGAACAACATCCTGTTCCCGGCGGCCCGTAAAAAGAAGCAGAAGACTTAAGCGGGTTTCTCGAACACCACTGAATACATGTAGGGAATCTTGCGCCCAAAGCTGGGCAGCACAAATTCTCCGGGACGGTCTTCTTCCATCCCTGGCAAACAACTGTACACCGAATGGTCATATTCGGCCATGTGCTTGAGTTGCAGGCCACGCTCCAACAACACACTCATCAGCTCGCTGATCGGGTGGTTCCACCAATGCGAGGTGGTCTCGATGGCAGCCTCGCGGTCGGCGTAAGTGCCGGATTCAGAATAGGTTTGCTGATCGTTGCTCCAGTAGGGGTAATGCAGGGTGGTGTAGTCGTCGTCCAACATCCACATACTGGGGTGGAATTCCACCATCACAAAACGGCCGGCAGGTTTGAGGCGGGCTGCGACTACGTCTGCCCACTCACTGATGTTGGGCAGCCAGGTAATGGTGCCGTAAGAGGTGAACACGACGTCAAATGTGTCTTGTACGTGCTGGTTGGTATGCAACACATTGCAGCAATGGAACTGGGCGTTTAACCCCAATTCATCGCGCAATACGTGAGCGGTTTCGATGGCTTTGGGCGAGAAGTCAATCCCGGTCACTTGGGCTCCCATCCGCGCAAACGACAAGGTGTCTTGGCCAAAATGGCATTGCAGGTGCAGCAGCTGTTTCCCATCCACATCCCCCACCAATCCCAGCTCGGGATGCTTGAGCGAAGTAGCGCCTTGCTTGAAGACCTCCATGTTGTACATGTCCGAGTCCAAGTGGGGGGCTACACGCTGGTCCCACGAGGCCTGGTTTTGGGCAAAGGCTTTTTCAAATCCCATCGTACCGCATTTGAACCGAAAGGATGCGGTCGCCCACACCCACTTGTTGGACCACGTCCATGCCCTTCACCACCTGCGCAAAGACCGAGTATCGACCTTCCAAGTGGGGCGTGGCGGAGTGTGTCACAAACCACTGGCAACTTTCGGTGTCGGCCCCGAGTGAGGCCATGCCCACCGATCCTGCGCGATACCGGTGCGGAGCAAAATCACTGCGGATGGTGAAGTCAGTGGAGCCCCAACCGTCGCCACGTGGGCAACCGGTTTGAATCACAAAATTGGGCACCACGCGGTGGAAGGCCTTGCCGTCGAAGTAGCCGGATTCGGCGAGTTGCGCAAAGTTGGCCGCTACTGTGGGGCAGCCCACCACATCCAAGGCCATGGTGAATGTGCCGCGGTCGGTTTCAACTACAGCTACGGCTTGCTGACCCATGCGGTCCAATACCTCCCAAGCGGGTGTGTGATTCCAAGCCGGTTTGGGTTGGATATACTCGCGGCCTTCGAGGTAAGCTAGGGCGCCGTCAAGGGCCACCGCAGTTTCGTATTGCGCGGGCAGATCAAGCGAGTCGCGTGCGTCTTGCATCCATTGCCATCCGGCCAGCATTTCTTTGTAGCTCATGTCGGGGTTGGCTAAGTGTCCGGCCATCAGGCCCATGGCGGTGGCATCTCCGGTGGCCATGACCAACTCGGCCAGATCAATCATGGTGGTTTGATCCATGTAGGGTTGTCCGCTTTCCACCAGGTGAATCAGGGTTTCGCAAGCGGTGGTACGCACAATGGCTGCAGTATCCTCCACCAACCAGCGTTCCAAGGTGCCTTCAGGAAGCAGCGGAGCTTCACGCAGGGCTGCAACCAAAGCGGCGCGGTGGTAGGCATGGGTAGTGGTGTCCACGGCTTCAATCAAGACCTTGGTGGCCCCTTGATCCAAGTGGGTTTTGAGCCAAGCGCCTTCCAATTCGGCAAGTGGCCCGCGGTCCGCAAAACGGGTGTTGTATTGGTTGCGCAACGCGTCGAGCTCAGCGGGGGTGTGGTCGGTTTCGACCAGTAAGGTGGCGGCCGTGGCGCGCACTTGGTGGTCTGGGTCGAGTACCAAGCTGCGGATCAGCGGGGCGCTTTTGCGGCGCACGTTGCGGTAGGCACGAAGGGCTTGCACGCGCACCAACGGTGAGCGGCTCACATTCTGCGCCAATTCTTCAAGGGTAGGCGCAGCTAGGACGCCATTGACGTGACGCATGGCGCCCACGAGTCCAATTTGCACATCTACCTCAGGTTCGGAATAAATCAGACTTTCCAGGTTGTCCAAGTAGCGTGTCAGGTCCAAATCGCGCGTGCGGGCCAAAAAGTGGGCGGCTCCCAAACGGGTTTCGAGGTCGGGCTCTTCCAACAAGAAGAACGCGCGGTCCTCATCGCCATCGGCCAGGTCGCCGCGCAGGCCGCAGCGATACAGATGCCAAGCAGCACCACGGCGATGGTCTTCACTGGTAGTGATCAGACTGTCCAGGTGCGCATCCCAAATTAATCGGGCCACCTTGCCGATGCCCTCGTACAGGTCCGCAAGGGCGTCTGGGTCGGTTTCGCTGGCTAGTTGGTCCATCATGGCTGGCATACAGCTGGCGCACCCGAGTTGACCAGTGGCGTGGTACGCGGCAGCACGCACTGCGGGATTGGTGCTGAAATACCCCTGTACGACCACTGTGTCCCCCGCAAAGGATTCGTAGGAGGCCAGGGCGTGCAACGCGGTCAGTTGTGCCACCTCTGAAGCCTCTGGCTCGAGCGAAGCGAGCAGCGCTGCCGTGTCCCGGTGATCAGCCAGCTCACGAATGGCGCGTACCTCAGGGGCAAGGGAAGAGGTGGTTGCGGGATTAGGGTTGTGGGCGTTGTCCGCTGTGGTGGGTTCACATGCGGCCAGCATCAGGGCTGTCAGCAGCACCAAGCAGCTGTTCCAAGCGGCGGGTGATGGCTTTGAGGTTGTAGTATTTGGCGGGGCCATAGGTGCGTTGGGCAAACGGAGTGTAATAGGTATGGTGTTCCAGGAATCCGATGTTGGTCCGGTACCATTGCTCATCGGTCAGCGGGGTTTCGCTGTAGAAGTCCCATTCGCGGCGGAGCAAATCTCCGTGCTCGAAGAAGGCCGTTTGGCCTAGGTAGTGCAAGTCCGCATCAGAAATGATGCGTTCGGCCAAGTCGGTGGGGGTGTGGTGTACCGAGGTAGCCAAAATCAGCCGCTCTAGTTCGTCTGGATTGAGAGATGCCTCAGCGTGCGCTTGGGTGAAGGTCCGGGCCAACTCTGCGCTACGTTGCTCATGGCCTTCGGCGCCGGCGAAATAGCCCGAATCGTGAAACCAAGCGGCTACCAACAGGTGCAGACGCATTTGATCGTCCACCTCACAATGGTCGCAGATGATGTTGCAGGCGCGCACAACTCGCTCGGTGTGAGCGATGTCATGGTAGCACAGCTCCGCAGGGAAGTGGGTTTCATAGTGTGCGCGTACGTGGGCCTCAACGGCGGACAGCAGGTTCATGGGAAACAAAAAAGGCACCGCGTGGTGCCCTTATAGTTCTCAAGTATACGAATTATTCCGCGTCGGGAATGTCGATACCCATGGCCAGGTAGGCGAAGTGATCGTCCAGTGGATCGATGTGGTAATCGATCTTATTCTTGGTCTTTTTGGCGATCGTTAAAAAGCCGAGGCCGGCACCGCCTTTGAAGCTGAAATTCTCGTTGCAGAGGGTCTCTATGTAGAGCTTGCGCACCTCAGATTGATCGAGTTTATTGAGCTCTCCCAAGCGGTAGTCGATGAGGTTGGCATCCTGCTGGAGGATCAGGTTGCCGGTCACCAAGCGATAAAATCCCTGATGCTTGCTCAACAAAGCAAAGGACTGTTGTTGTCCGCTTTGATCGCGGGCGGCGTGGTGGGCAATGTTCTGAAGGCATTCGATCAGGACACTGCAGATGCGTTTCATGACCTTCCGTTTGCTGCCTTCCAGCAGCACAGCGGTCTCCACAAACTTCAGCAGTTGATCAATCTTGGTGTGGTTGAACTCTCCCAAATGCGAGAACAGGATGACGCCCGGATGTTTTCCGTCGAAGGCCCGTAGTGTATGCTCACGGTAAATCCCTCGCGCGCCTTGCAAGACTGTACTGGACGAGACAGACATTATTTGGTTCTGAGCGGGTTTGGAGAAAGTGCCGTAAAGATAGGTTTTATTTCGACAAACCTCATAATTTGTAGGATGAATGAGTTTTAAAGCAGATCGGGTTGTGGCCTTCTGTCCGTACCCAATGTACTCTTAGACTTTCCTCAAACAGGTGAATGCCTGAACGACTTGTTCACACCGTGATTTTTGAAAAGCACAAACCCCGCTCCAAACCAGGAGGCTTGGTAGCGGGGCTGTGGGCCGTGCGAGACAGCGCCTCTAGTAGCGACGGATGGCACCGCCAGGGACAAGGGGAGATCCCTCCGGAGTTTGAATCATGGTGTAGAACTCTGGGCAGTAGTAGTTAAGTGGACGCGAGTACGGCCGGTTGTTCAGGTAACTGTCCCAAACCTCGAGGGCGACCTTCTTGGTGACTTTCCAAGCGTAGGTGCTGTATCCGCTGGGACGGGCGAATGAATCGATGTATCGTTTGGCGTCTGCAAGTGTGGTCATGGTATCGTGTGTTTGATTGAACACTACAAACCTCCAAACCGGGTTCACCGTGGATTTACGGACCCCTTCGTCAAATGCGTAAAGCTTTGATTTTAAGGGGGTTTTCCGTTGATTTTTCTTCTGCAGGCTTCACTGATTCTACCAAACAACGGCGCAATGTGCACGGGCGACCCAATGCGCGGTTGACGTCGATGAAGTTCCAGCGCTTGCCGCCGGCCATAAGCGCTTCACCCAGCAGCCCGCTCAAAGCGGTACGGTCTGCCGAAGAAAGCTGGTGCAACAAGGCGTTGAACACGTGGTAGTCTGCATGCAGGCTGGCCGATACGGGGCGGCCGTCTCGGTTGACGCGGCAGTGCAGGCGCAAATGGTGTTGGTCAGCGAAGAAGGAAACACCTTCAATCAGGACATGTCGGAACATGCGTCGGTAGGGAACAAAAGCCATGGTGGATTGATTTTGCTCCAAAGAGAATACGGCGGTCCGTAACTGATTTACGGAGGGGCTAACGGTGCTGGCGTGCGATGTTTTGTGCGACGGTGTGCAGGTGGTTGCGCAGCAAAGAGGGTTTGACCACTTCTACCTGATCGCCCATGCCCAGCAAGTTGGAAATCAGTTCAAAGGTGATGAGTACGTGGATTTGAAAGGTGACCGCTTCCTCGGTGCGCTCGACTACTTTCTGTGAGGGATGAAGGGGTTGGCTTTCCACATAAGGCGCCTGGCGGTTGGTTACCCGAAACACGATGTTTTGTGGAGACTCGTCCATCACGGTGATGCCAATGCTGTGGTTGAAGTAGCGGTCCGGATCAAAGGCTTCCAAACGCGCGTAGTGGTCTTCGGTGGTGTGCAGGCCACGGATGCGCTCTAAGCCAAAGGTGCGCTCGCCATCCTGATTGCGGTCGCGGGCAATCAGGTACCACCGGTTGCGGTACTCTTTGAGCAAAAACGGGTCGAGGCTGTAGGTTTTGGCAGTTTCTGCTCCGAACTTTTGATAGGTCACCTCCACCACGCGTTTGTCGCGGATGGCTTCCACCAAGGGGTCAAACCACTCTTGCCCGGGAATGGATGGAGTTTGCTCAAATTGAATGAACGCGGGCTCTTCCTCCATGCCCGGACTCACGGCCAATCGGTTGACGATTTTCTCGATGGCACTCCCGTACTGGTTGAACACTGAAATGCCTCTGAATTGGTACAAGGTATTCGCGGCCAAGCGGATGGCTTCGATGTCCTCATCGCCCAGAGTCAGGTCGTTGATGGAGTAGTCCTCTTCGGTGTAGTAGTAGCCGCGGTGGGTGGGGTGGTATTCGATGGGGGCGTAGTACCCCAATTCCCCCTCGTTGCGCATGGCCCACAAGTCCTTTTCGATGGTGGAGATGGAGATGTGTTCCCCGTCGCTGCCGTACAGGGCCTCCTCGCAAGCGCTGCGCAGTTCTTCCTTGGTGGGGAAGGGGTGGCCGGAGTTGGTTAAACACCGGTCGATGATGCGGTAACGGAGCAGAGCGTACTTGTTGGCAGGCATGGACCAAACTTAGCAAAAGGTGCGCTGCAAGTGGCGCATGTGTAGGGTCTGTTTTGTGGATGGCGTGCTGGTCGAATACTCGCCCAGAATGCGAAATCCGCATTGGATGAACCACGACCGGGCATATTCTGACTTCTCGCTCTTGGAATCTACTGGATGCGTGGGCAAGGGGAGCGCTTGCAGCATACCTGTCAACTGATTCTGGAATAGCACTGGGGATCGGTGGGCCATTGCTTAGCTTGCGCCTGACCATGGCTCGCCGAACCTCACGTCCTAAAACCGCTTTGGCTTCCCTGCTGGTGCTCGGTGCACTCGCAGTGGGGCTTTGGGCGTTGATGCACTGGCGTTCGAGCCATGCGCCGATGCCCTCCAAGACCAATTGGCAAGCGGGCCCTGCAACCTTGAATGCGCTGGACTTGACCTGGCAGAATTACGGCTCCGAAGCCCAAGCCGCCGCCGAGCAATTTGACCTACCTGCGGATTACTTATTGGCCTTGATTACCCTAGAGTGCAGTGGACGCAAACCCGCAGGCTCGCGCTTTGAACCGGGCGTGTACAACCGGTTGCTGGCGGTGCGCTCTGGCGACCGCCGCAAGTACGAGCAGGTGAAAACCAGCCATTTGGCAGACGCCTCGGATGCTGCGGTCACCAACCTGGCCACCTCCTGGGGCCCGTTCCAGCTCATGGGCTACAAGTGCATTGACATGGAAGTCAACATCTCGGACATCCGGGGAGACAGCGCTGTGTGGTACGGCGCCCGTTGGATTGCCGAGGAGTATGGCAAGCATTTGCGCAAAGGGCATTTCAAGGACGCCTTTCACATCCACAACACCGGACGCAAGTATCCGGCTGTGGGTGGGCCTAGAACGCATGACCCCACTTATGTGGAGAAGGGGTTGGAGCGCATGGAGTGGTTTCGCGAGAAGCTTGAAGAGTAGCCTGGATTTTGCCGGAGTCCCACCCGGGGCCCCGTAGCCCCGTCCCGCCTCCACCACCGCCGCCGCCGTTGTTCACCTGCGCCGCGATGCAGCCCCACAAATCTCACCTCCCCTTCCCCCGTCACCAAGCCGTAAGCGCCTGACTTTGTAGATCACCATGCTCAAGGAATGGTTGGTGCGTTTGCCATAATGGATTGTAAAAAGCGAAAGCCCCGCCGTTAGGGGCGGGGCTTTCAACCTTAACCAAAAACCAATCTGTAGATGAAACGCCTCTTGCCGAGGCTATTGCTCTTTTGAAGAGCTGGGAAACGAAGCGGACCTTTGTCCGCATCGGTTTTGCTGATTATCCCACTTCGATGTGCCGCTTGGGCGCAACGGTTTCTTCTTTCTTGGGGAGGGAAATGTAGAGCACGCCGTTTTCAAAGCGCGCTTTTACGTCCTCCTCGCTGACCGTGTCAGGAACCGAGAAGGTGCGTTTCAGCGAAGCAGTCCCAAATTCCTTGCGGTAGTACTTGTTCTCTTGCTTGTCGTTCGCGGCTTCGCGCTTGGCCGATACGGTCAACTTGCTGTCATTGAGCTCAATGTCGAATGCATCTTTGCCGAAGCCGGGAGCCGCCAGTTCGAGTTCGAATGCGGTTTCGGTTTCCCGAATATTGGTCGCGAAACGGTGTGAGGTGTTTGCGCCCGGGGTCGCTGCGGCGTGGAAGAGGTCTCGGGTGAAGAAATCATCGAAGAACGGGTTCCACAATGCGGGGCGACGGGTGTTGTACTTGGTGACTTTCATGTCTATCGAAAATGAGTTGTTTGCGTTTTCGTTTGACTCCCCTAGGCCAAATTCGATGCCATTGGTGTTTTCGATGAAATTCTGTCCGAATAGCCTGGGTTAATGCGACAAAATTGCAGTCTAGCGTGGTTTTGTATGTCGAATTGACATGCGATGGTGTTGGGAAGGGGAGTGCTCAGGCAAAAAGCCGTGCCATAACTCAGCCCAGAATGGCGTACCAACCGAAATACTGGGCCAGTGCGGTGAGGGCAGCAGTGGTGATCAGCGCCGGGAGCATGTTGACCACGCGGATGTGACGGATGTCCAAGATGTTGATGCCCAGCCCCATGAGCATCAGCCCGCCCGAAGCCGAGAGTTCGGTGATCATCGGGTCGCTGAGGATGGGTTTGAGCACGCCGGCCAGTAGCGTGAGCCCCCCTTGGTACACCAACAGCGGCACCACCGAAAACAATACGCCTTTGCCAAAGGCAGCAGCCAAAGCTGTGGAGCTGAAGAAATCCATGATGGCCTTGGTGATGATCAGGCGGTTGTCGCCTTCGAGGCCTTCTTGAAAGCAACCGAGCACAGTGAGTGCACCTACGCAAAACAGCATAAAGGCCGTCACCAGCCCTTGCGCAAACTTGCCCGCGTCGTCGGGGGAGCGGGCGGCGCCGAGCTTTTCGGCCAAACGGTTGGCGCGGTCTTCCAGTTTGCAGGCCTCACCGATGATGGCTCCAATCAAAGTGCCCAATACCAGCACCAGCATGTTGCCGCTGCCCAAGGCCATGTGCACCCCCATAAGCAGGGTAAACAGGCCCAACACTTGGAACACAATCTGGGTGAAGCGCTCGGGCAATCGTGCATTGAGGCCCATGCCCAACAACGAGCCTGCAGCCACGGTACCTACGTTGATCAGGGTGCCGACCATGCCACAATGTTACGAACACTGCCCGAGGCGCGGGGGACTTTCCCGGTTTTGTGGCACTTTTGCCGGGCATGCAGTTTACCCTCAACCACACCGACCCGCATTCTTCGGCCCGTGCCGGAACCTTGGAGACCGACCATGGCACCATCCAGACCCCCATTTTCATGCCTGTGGGGACCGCCGGTACGGTCAAGGGCGTGACCCAGCAAACCCTAAAGGACGACACCCAAGCCCAAATTATTTTGGGCAACACCTACCACCTGTACTTGCGTCCGGGACTGGACATCATCGAACAAGCTGGAGGACTGCACAAGTTCAACGGTTGGGACCGCCCTCTGCTCACCGACAGTGGAGGCTACCAAGTATACTCGCTCAGTCACCGACGCAAGATTTCTGAGGAAGGGGCCAAGTTTCGCTCGCACATTGACGGGTCGCAACACTTGTTTACCCCTGAGAAGGTCATGGACATTCAGCGCATCATCGGCGCTGACATCATCATGGCCTTTGACGAATGTCCTCCGTTTCCGTGTGACTTTGACTACGCTGCTCGCTCATTGAGCATGACCAACCGCTGGCTGGACCGCTGCATCAAACGCTTGGAAGAAACCGAGCCGCTTTACGGCCACCAGCAGGCGTTGTTCCCCATCGTCCAGGGAAGTACCTATACAGACCTGCGCATCAAAAGCGCCGAGTACTGTGCTTCCAAGGATCCCCTCGGCATTGCCATTGGCGGGCTGAGCGTGGGCGAACCCAACGATGAAATGTACGCCATGACCGAAGTGGTGACCGGTGTTTTGCCCACTGACAAACCTCGCTATTTGATGGGGGTGGGTACCCCGGCAAACCTGCTGGAATGCATCTCACTTGGGGTGGATATGTTCGATTGTGTCTTGCCCACGCGCAATGCGCGCAACGGGCAGATTTTCACCCGCGAAGGCATCATCAATCTTCGAAATGCCAAGTGGATCGACGACTTTTCGCCGTTGGATCCGACAGGGACTTCGTTTGTGGACCAAGCCTACACCAAAGCCTATCTGCGTCACCTGGTGCATTCGGGCGAGATGCTGGGCAAGATCATCCCGACCATACACAATTTGGCCTTCTATCTGGAGTTGGTACGAGAGGCACGCGAGCGCATCTTGGACGGTACCTTCACCGACTGGAAGAACCAGCTCGTCCCCAAACTCTCGGCGCGTCTGTAGGTGAAAAAGATCGACTGGTATATCATCAAAAAGTTCCTGGGCACCTTCGCCTTTGTGCTGGGGTTGTTTGTCATCATTTCGGTGGTGATCGACTTCAGCGAGCGGGTGGACGACTTTTTGGATTCAGGCGCCAGTGTAGGGCGTGTTTTGCTGCACAACTACCTGCCCTTCTGCCTGTTTTTTGGCAACCAACTGAGTCCGTTTTTGGTGTTCCTATCTGTGATTTGGGTGGCCAGCCGCATGGCCCAGCAAACCGAGCTTGTAGCCATTTTGAGTGCTGGAGTCAGCTTCAATCGCATGCTGCGTCCGTTTTTGGTAGCGGGAATTTTCATCATGATGGCCATCCTACTGGCGAGCCACTTCTTGATTCCGGTGACCAACCGGGTGAAGTTTGATTTTGACCGTGAGTACATCTTTGGGTCACACAATTTTGGACGAAAGATTTACCGAGAGATCCAGCCCGGAAACATCTACTTCTTCGATTGGATTGACGAAGAGAAGCAGCTCGGGTACCACTTCAGCAAAGAGACGTGGGCGAACGAACAGCTGGTAGAGAAGATCATCGCCTCGCGCGCACGCTTCAATCCTGAGGACAGCACTTGGACCCTCATCGATGCCCAGGTACGTCGCATTGCCGCGTTTGGGGATGAACAGATCCAAGACTTTGGCACCCTGGACACGGCGCTGAACATGCGCTTGGACAATTTCGGGCGCCCTTCTGAGGTGATCCGCAATCAAATCACCCCCGAGCTATACAATTACCGGGAAGCCGAACTCAAAGCAGGTGCCACCACCATCGCCGACATCGACATCGAGATCCACGCGCGCACCGCACGGGCCTTTACCATCTTAATTCTCACATTCATTGGAGCCACCTTGGCTTCCCGCAAATCCCGCGGGGGTATGGGTGTGCCGATTCTACTGGCGGTCATCATTGCGGCGGTATTCTTGTTCACCGAGCGCATCACCCAAGTGGCGGCCATCAAGGTGGGGTTCCCTGTGCTTCTGGCCGTATGGGTGCCGAATGTGATATTCAGTCTGGTTTCGCTTGCGATCTACCGTCGGGCGCCCAAGTGATCAGAGCTGTAAGCCAAAGATTTGGCAGTTAGGCAAGGGAGATGTGAAGGCGATTTTACCCTCGAAGATTCCGTACACCGCAGCGCCACTTCCGGTCATCGATGCATACTTCGCACCAGCGTTTTGAAGCGCCGTTTTGATGCGTGCGACTTGACGGTACGCTTCCAGGTTTCCGCTTTCAAAATGATTGATCGCCCGCGTATGCCAAGCGTCCATCGGATGGTTGTGCAGGTCTGAAAGCATGTCTTCGCGTTCCATGGGCGTGATGCTGCCGTAGGCTGGTCCCGTAGCCACCCCAAAATCGGGCATTACTAGTACCAAGAATTGTCCGGAGAGATCAATGGGGTGGGGTTCCATGTGCTCGCCGCGACCGGTCACCAGCATGGCACCATCCTGCAAAAAGAACGGACAGTCACTGCCCAATTCAGCGGCATAGCCACGCAAGGCTTCATCGGACAGTTCAAGATCAAACAAGGTGTTTATCACCCGCAGGGCATGCGTACCATCGGCGCTTCCTCCGCCCAGCCCCGCGCCAATGGGAATCTGTTTACGCAGGTGAATGCGCACGCCGGGAATGTTGTGATCGGCCGCCAGCAAGGTGTGCGCCTTGACACACAGGTTGTCCTGGGGGTGTCCTGGAATGGGCAACCCAGAAGTGGTCAACACCGCTCTCGAAACTTCGGGTGCAGGTATGATTTCCAAAATGTCGGTCAGTGGAATGGGGTAGAAGACGCTTCGGATGGCGTGAAACCCATCTTCGCGCTTGTGGAGCACATCGAGTCCGAGGTTGATCTTGGCCGGCGGAAAGGCGATCATGAGCCCATGTAGCCGTAGCGCTTGAGCTTCTTCTCGTCGTTGCGCCAGTTCTTGTCCACCTTCACGTAGAGCTCTAGGAAGACTTTTTTCTGGAGGAATTCTTCAATGTCTTTGCGCGCCTGACTGCCCACCGCCTTGAGTGCGCGTCCTTGATGTCCAATCAGGATCCCTTTTTGTGTGTCGCGGTTCACCACGATAATGGCCCGGATGCGCACAATGTTGTCTTCGTCCTTGTACGACTCGACCATGACCTCGCAGCTGTAGGGCACTTCCTTTTGGTAGTTGAGCAAGATCTTTTCGCGGATGATTTCTGAGACGAAGAAGCGCATGCTCTTGTCGGTCAGTTCGTCTTTGGGGAAGTAAGGCGGGCTGGCCGGCAAATGCTCGATGATCCAGTTGAGCAGCTCTGCTACGTTGAAGCTGTGAAGCGCTGAGATGGGAGCCACCTTGGCCTTGGGCAACTTTTCGCGCCACATATCAATGGTTTCCACCACCTGGTCTTGGGTGCCCAAGTCAATCTTGTTGACCAGCACCACAACAGGTATGTCGATGTCGTGGATCTTCTCCAGCAGATTGGGGTCGTTGAAGTCTTTTTCAAAGATGTCGGTGACCACCAGTAAAATGTCGGCATCTGAAAGTGCGCTGCCTACGAAGCCCATCATGCCTTCGTGCAGCTTGTATTTGGGATTGAGTACCCCAGGGGTGTCGCTGTAGACGATTTGGAAATCCTCGCCGTTCACGATGCCCAGAATGCGGTGCCGCGTGGTTTGTGCCTTGGACGTGATGATGCTTAGTCGTTCTCCAACCAAATTGTTCATCAGCGTAGACTTGCCCACGTTCGGACTGCCAATGATGTTTACGAATCCCGCTTTGTGCGTTGCCATATTTTTCCTTCCAAAAGGAGTTGCAAAGAAAAGAAACAATCCTATCTTTGCGCCCCCGTTCTATCATCAGAACGTACATCGCGGGGTGGAGCAGTTGGTAGCTCGTCGGGCTCATAACCCGAAGGTCGCAGGTTCGAGTCCTGTCCCCGCAACAAAGAAAGATCAAGCCGCCCCCAAAGGGCGGCTTTTTCTATTTCTGTGCGGGGCCCAAGCGCGCTTGAGGTCATGTCCAGAAATAGAAAAAGCCGTCAGCGCCGACGGGCGATTTGCGGCTTGGGCTTTCTTTGGACTGCCCTCGCACTCAGTTCCGCGCGCAACAGCGCGCAATCCTGCACCACCGCTAGCGCCTGACCTTCCACAACGTCACTCCTATTTGGCCCTACCTAGTACACCCATCTGACGATGTTGGCATTCTTTTCTTTTGTGCTACTCGCACCGGAGCCACCTCCGCCCCCAGCCACCCACCCAAGTTCCAACGCGTATTCCAGCTTACGCTGCAGAAATCCCACCGCTTTGTGGATGGAATAGTGCAAGGGGACAGTGCAGGTTTTTAGTGCAAGTAGGTGTCCTGCTCACGCCCAACTCCCCAATACCATCCCCCCTTGCTGACACGTTCTATCTCCACACAAGACACCTCAGCAAATAGTCACGCTTCACTTTTCACTTTTAACTCCCCTCCAGCCCACCTTCCCTTGCACTAACCCCTTACACTTCCATTAACCATGAGAATACCTACCTTCATCCCATGCCTCTGAACTCCGTCTTTTCTTGGATCATGAAAAAGCGCGTGCATCAAATCGCATTGTTCCGCCAGTACCCGAATGAGGTGCAGGGGGAGCTGTTTGAGGCCTTGATGGAGGCAGGCAGCAAGACCGCGTTTGGCTATGAGCACGGGATGCACCAGGTCAAGCGGTTGGAGGACTTTCGCAAGGCGGTGCCCATCCGCAACTACACCGAGCTCGAACCCTACATCAAACGGGCCCGCACCGGCGAACACGACGTGCTGTGGCCGGGCAAAGTGAAGTGGTTTGCCAAAAGCTCTGGCACCACGGCAGGGCAGAGTAAATTCATTCCGGTCACCAAGGAAGCATTGGAGGACTGCCACTACAAAGGCGGTAAGGACTTGTTGGCGCTATACTACCATTGCGTGCCTGAGGCAACGTTGTTCAACGGTAAGCATCTGATTGTGGGCGGCACCGCAGGGATCGATTCCCAGCGCGGTGTGCACACGGGAGACCTGTCGGCCATCATCATCAAGAACCTGCCGTTTTGGGTGGAGCTCAAGCGCACCCCAAACCGGGAGATTGCCTTGATGCAAGACTGGGACCGCAAGATAGAACGCATGGCCCGCGCCACCTTGGAAGAGGACGTAGTGATCATCGCAGGGGTGCCTTCTTGGACCTTGCTGTTGGTGGAACGCGTGTTGGAGCTGGCTGGTACCCGCGACCTCAAGCAGGTGTGGCCCAATTTGCAACTGTTCATGCACGGCGGGGTGAGCTTCAAGCCCTACCGTTCGCAATACGATGCGTTGTTGCCTTCGGGTGGGGTACATTACTTTGAGACTTACAACGCGTCCGAGGGCTTCTTCGGCATCCAGGACCGCACGGGCGCGGACGACATGTTGCTCATGTTGGACTACGGGATTTTCTACGAATTCATGCCGCTGAGCGAGTACGGCAAGGACGATCCTGAGACCGTATCGTTGCGGGAAGTGGAAGTGGGTGTGCAATACGCTCCGATCATCACCACCAATGGCGGATTATGGCGTTACATGATTGGGGACACGGTCAAGTTCACTTCGCTGGACCCATTCCGCATCCAGGTCACTGGGCGTACCAAGCATTATATCAATGCCTTTGGCGAGGAGCTGATTGTGGAAGATGCGGATGAGGCTATCCGCTATGCCGCCTCTCAGACGGGCGCTTCGGTGGCGGAGTATACCGCGGCACCCATTTACATGCAAGGGGCGCTGGCCGGCGGACACGAATGGGTGGTCGAGTTCACCCAGCCGCCCACCAACTTTGATGCGTTTGTGCGCCTGTTGGACATCCGCCTCAAGGAGATCAACACCGACTACCGCGCCAAGCGCTCACACGATATGATTGTGCGTGCACCTGTGGTGCACCGCGTAGCGCAAGGCACCTTCTACCGTTGGATGGACGATCGCGGCAAGCTGGGTGGACAACACAAAGTGCCCCGTTTGAGCAACGAACGCACGCTTTTGGAGCAATTGTTGGATTCGGTGGCTGTAGCATGAGATACCTCTTGATGGTTTTGGTCGCCGTAGGATTCCTCAGCGCACGCGTGGCGGATGAGGCGCCTCGGGTGTGGTTCGATCGCCTGGGCTATGCCTATGTGCTCCGGGACGACGCGCTCGAGAAATTCTCCAAAGAAGGCGACCTGCTGTTTTCTGCCTCTTTTAATGTTGAGGGAGCACCTACAGAAATGGATGTCACCAACCCGCTGATGCCGCTGCTGTTTTACCGAAATACTGGGCAGTTGCTGGTACTCGACAACACGCTATCCAAGCAGCATGGGGGCTACGACTTGTTTGCCCAAACCGGCCGCAATGTGGAGGCGGTATGCAACGGCACCAACGGACAGTTTTGGCTCTTTGATGCCGCGCGCTTTGAGCTGGTGCGCGTGGACGGCCAATTGCGAGAGTTGGGCACCACCGGTCCGTTGATGGGTGTGGTAGGCAACCTGCAGATTCCCGATGGCATGCGCGTGCAAGGCAACCACGTGTACCTCTGGAAGCGCGATGTAGGCTTTTGGGTGTTTGACCAGTTTGGGACCTACCGCTACTTTGTTCCTGTAGAAGGCTTTCGCGGGCTCGGATTCGAGGGAGAAGCCCTGCGCTACCATACCAACGATGCCGTATACGCGCTCGATCGTTTTGCCCCAGAGGACCCCATTCTGCACCAAGCCCAACCGGCAGAAAAGGTGCTGAGTGTGGAGGGGCGCTGGGTGGCTACGGCCCTTGGAAAAAAGTGGCAACGTGTTACGCTCACAGCGGGTGGGAAATGAGCCCTTCCAGCATCCAATTTTTTGTACTTTCACAGGCCTAAATGCCCTAAACAGATGCACGTAGCCATCGCTGGAAACATTGGTTCCGGGAAGACCACCCTGACCGATTTGCTCGCCAAGCATTACCGTTGGACGCCTCATTACGAGGACGTGGACAACAATCCTTACCTGAACGATTTCTACAAGGACATGCAGCGCTGGTCGTTCAACCTGCAGGTGTACTTCCTCAACAGCCGTTTCCAACAACTGGTGGAGCTGCGTGAAAGTGGCCAAAAGATCATCCAGGACCGCACCATCTACGAAGATGCCTACATCTTCGCCCCAAACCTTCATGCCATGGGGCTGATGACCACGCGGGACTTCGAGAATTACATTTCCCTGTTTGAGACCATGCAAAAGCTGGTGGCTCCACCGGACTTGCTCATTTACCTGCGCGCGAGCGTGCCAACGCTGGTGGACCAGATCCAAAAGCGCGGACGCGAGTACGAGGAGGCCATCCGATTGGACTACCTCACGCGGTTGAACGAGCGTTACGAAGCATGGATTTCAACTTACGACGACGGCAAGTTGTTGGTGGTCGACGTGGACGAAAACAATTTCCACGAAAACAAAGAAGATCTGGGGAAGATCATCGGCGCCATCGACGCCGAGCTGCACGGCTTGTTCTAAGCCGGCAGCATTCAGCGTGATGTACGAATGGAAAGGCCTTACTGCGCGTTGGCAGTGAGGCTAAAGTTGATGGCCACATCGTCGTTGATGATGTTGTCGCCAATGGCACCTGCCAGGCCTGAGCCGAAGCTGGCGTTGTAATCGGTGCGGTTGAAGTTCACTGCGCCAGTCACAGCTACAAATTTCTTCAAGTCTGCAATGTTCATGCCCGAGATGGTCAAGGGCTTGGTGATGCCGCGAACGGTCAAGGTGCCCACCGCGTCGGTGCGGTTGTTTTCGATGGTGGCGGGTTCGGTGAGTTCGAATACGGCCTCGGGGTGCTTCTCGGCGTCAAAGAAATCGGCACTCATCAGGTGACCTACCAAGTTGGCGCGCTCCTCTTCGCTTTCCAAGTCGCGGTTTTGGATCGTGGTCATGTCCAGCACGATGCGTGCAGCGGTCATGGTGTTGCCTTCGATGTTGAAGGTGCCTTCTTTGACCTTCACAGATCCAAAATGCTTGTTGCCGGTGATTTTAGTCCCGGTCCAGTTGGCCGAAGAACGCTCTGGGTTGATGGCGAACGCGCCGGTGTCTACATCCGATAGCTCCAGCTGTTCCTTGGGCGTGATGGCGGGAATTTCGTCCACCGAAACGCCTCTGATGTCCGCAATCTTGCAGCGTGCATAGTCGTTGACGAAGGCTTTTTGGTTCATGTTGACCTTGCATTCGTCCAAAATAGAGGCGTAGTTGGCCTCTGCCTTTTCCATGGCTTGGTAGCAGTTGCAAGGGTTGGCTTCTAACGTTGGGGCAGGGTCTCCGCCACAGGACACCAGGGCGGTTGCGGCGACGAGCGCCAGGAGAGTATTACGTGTGTTCATGGTTGAAGATTCGCGGGTAAAAATAGCGGGTATGAAAAAAGCCGCACGCTGTGCGTACGGCTTTTGTTCAGAACAGGTTTTGGGAAAGCTTATTCCCAAGTGGTGTTTTCGTCTGCATTCAGCTCGACTTCGGTGTGCTGAATGGTGGTCTCGTCTTGAGCACCAGTCTCTTCTCCGTGTGCGCCGTGGCCGCCCAGGATAGGAGCGATCACCAGACCCACCAGGCAGGTGAGCTTGATCAAGATGTTCATCGAAGGACCTGAGGTGTCTTTGAAAGGGTCACCAACGGTATCGCCGGTTACAGCGGCTTTGTGTGCCTCTGAACCTTTAAAGGTCATTTCACCGTCGATCATCACGCCGGCCTCGAATGACTTCTTGGCGTTGTCCCAAGCACCACCTGCGTTGTTCTGGAAGATCGCCCAGAGGACGCCAGAAACAGTTACGCCGGCCATGTAAGCACCGAGTGCCTCAGCACCCATGGCAAAGCCTACAACGATAGGACCGACGATGGTGATGATACCTGGGAGCATCATTTCGCGCAGGGCGGCTTTGGTCGAGATGTCGACACACTTGTCGTACTCGGGCTCGGACTTGCCTTCCATGATGCCGGGGATTTCCTTGAACTGGCGACGTACCTCTTTTACCATGGCCATCGCAGCTTTACCTACTGAGCTCATGGCCATGGCCGAGAACACAACGGGAATCATGCCGCCGATGAACAGGGCAGCCAGTACGTCTGCCTTGAAGATGTTGATGCCAGGGATGCCGGTGAATTTCACGTAAGCGGCAAACAGGGCCAGTGCGGTGAGTGCTGCAGAAGCAATTGCAAAGCCTTTACCTACTGCTGCAGTGGTGTTACCTACCGCATCCAGTATGTCGGTGCGCTCGCGTACCTCGTCGGGCAGTTCGCTCATCTCGGCAATACCGCCGGCGTTGTCCGCAATCGGGCCAAAGGCGTCGATGGCCAGCTGCATAGCAGTGGTAGCCATCATGGCCGAAGCTGCAATTGCCACACCGTAGAAACCCGCACACGCGTACGAACCCCAGATGGCGCCGGCAAACAGGATCACAGGAGCAGCAGTTGAGTTCATCCCCAGTGCCAGGCCTGAGATGATGTTGGTAGCTGCACCAGTAGAAGAGTTTTGTACCACACCGTCTACTGGCTTCTTGCCCATGGCGGTGTAGTACTCGGTCAGCATGGCGATCAATCCGCCTACTGCGAGACCAATCAGTACTGCGTAGAATACGCGTGCGGCCGAAATTTCTTTCATGCCTTCACCGAAGAACTCCATCGACATGGTCTCAGGAAGCATCCAGTTGATCACGAAGTAAGAAGCGATACCGGTCAGAATGATCGAACCCCAGTTGCCGAGGTTGAACGCGCCTTGTACTTGCTTCTCTTTGGCTGAGTTGTCTTTGATGCGAATCACGAAGGTTCCGATGATCGAGAAGATCAGACCCAAACCGGCGATGAGGATAGGCATCAGGATGGGACCCATGTTGCCAAACTCGTCGGTGAAGCCAGTACCGCCGTTGTCGCCGATGAGGTAGTTGCCGAGTACCATAGCCGCCAGCATGGTGGCTACGTATGAACCAAAGAGGTCGGCACCCATACCTGCAACGTCACCTACGTTATCGCCTACGTTGTCGGCAATGGTAGCGGGGTTACGGGGATCATCTTCGGGAATACCAGCTTCTACTTTTCCTACGAGGTCGGCGCCTACGTCAGCAGCTTTGGTGTAAATACCACCACCCACACGGGCGAAAAGAGCAATGCACTCCGCACCGAGCGAGAAACCAGCGAGGGTTTCCAGCAACACTTCCATGGTGTCGGCGCCGTCGGCGTTGCCCATCACCAAGTACAGGAAGATGGCGCTCAGGCCGAATACAGCCAGACCGGCTACACCTAGACCCATTACGGTACCGCCGCGGAAGGCGACTTTCATGGCTTGTGGGAGTGAGGTCTTGGCCGCCTCGGCGGTACGCACGTTGGCAGCGGTAGCGATGCGCATACCGATGTTCCCTGCCAGTGCTGAGAACACAGCACCTATAACAAAGGCCACTACAATAAACCATCCAGCAGGGATCAGACCCATGCCAGAGAGGACGCCCAAAGCGGCACCGGCGATCACTACAAAGACCGCGAGCATGCGGTATTCAGCGCGCAGGAAGGCCAGCGCGCCGGTGGCGATGTAGCCAGCGAGGGTTTTCATGCGGTCGTTGCCCGCGTCTTGCTTCACCACCCACGAGCGCAGGTAGAACATGTAGAGCAGTCCTACGATACCAAAGGCAGGCAGGATGTAAATGAGATTTTCCATGTCTATATCGGTTGGTTGACTTGGTTCGGTTCTAGGTCGCTGGGTTCAAATTTCAGCGGGCGCAAAAATAGGTATTCGCGCGAAAAAGCCCCACCGCCCGTGTGGGCCTGTGGGGCAATCGGGGTTTTAAGCCGGAAGTTTTATACGTAGAGCAGCTCTTTGGCCGTGCGTACCACATCGCCGATTTGCGGGAGCGCTTCTGCGATGAGCGGCTTGGCAAATGCGAATGGGGTGTCTGACTGGGTCAGGCGACGCACGGGAGCGTCGAGGTAATCAAACGCGTTGCGCTGCACGCGGTAAGCCACCTCAGTAGAGACTGAAGCAACCGGGAAAGCCTCCTCCATCACGATCAAACGGTGGGTCTTTTTCACCGACTGGATGATGGTGCCGATGTCCATCGGACGGATGGTGCGCAGGTCAATCACCTCAGCACTGATGTTTTCCTTGGCGAGCTCTTCGGCGCCGGCGAGTGCGGTCTTCATCATCTTGCCCCAAGACACGATGGTCACGTCGGTGCCTTCGCGCTTGATGTCGGCCAGGCCGATGGGGATGATGTATTCGCCTTCGGGCACCATGCCTTTGTCGCCGTACATCTTCTCGCTTTCCATGATGAGCACCGGATCATCGTCGCGGATGGCGGACTTGAGCAGGCCTTTCATGTCGTAGGGGTTCGAAGGGGTAATCACCTTCAATCCTGGGATGTGGGCGTACATGTTCTCAAAGCTCTGGCTGTGGGTGGCCGCGAGTTGGCCAGCCTGGGCGTTCGGGCCACGGAAAACGATGGGCACGTTGTACTGACCACCGGACATCTGCAGCATTTTCGCCGCCGAGTTGATGATTTGGTCGGCCGCGAGGATGGCAAAATTCCACGTCATGAATTCTACGATCGGACGCAGGCCGTTCATGGCCGCACCCACACCGATGCCCGCAAAACCGAGCTCAGCAATGGGGGTGTCGATCACACGCTTGGGACCGAATTCGTCGAGCATACCTTTAGATGCCTTGTAGGCACCGTTGTATTCGGCGACTTCTTCGCCCATCAAAAAGACGCTCTCGTCGCGTCGCATCTCTTCGCTCATGGCCTCGGCCACAGCTTCACGGAATTGAATTTCACGCATGGTTTCCCGAATTGAGGTGGGCAAATCTAGGAAACAAACCGCCACATGGGGCGTGGAAAACTTGCTCATTTGCCCGTGAAAAGGCCGGGAAAATTGGCCGATCTTGTTTTTTCTAAAAGATAAAGTGTACGCAGTACATGGAAACATTTGAACTGACCCAAGAATTCATCCCCTTGAACGCACTTATGAAGGTGCTGGATTGGGTGCCCAGCGGAGGCGTTGCGAATCAGCTGATTACCGACGGCGAAGTGGTGGTAAACGGGGAGGTGGAATTGCGCAAGCGCCGCAAACTCCGCCCCGGAGACCAGGTGCAATTCATGGACAGGGAAGTGGAAGTGGCTGCGCCGGCAAGCGAATAAGGTATGCGTGCCGACTATTTGTTTGCCTATATTTCGTCATGTTCGCGTGTCGGCGTGATTTGGAAGAAAACGATGATGGCTAAAAAACTTGCTCTATTCTGCTGCTGCTGGCTGTGCAGCATGCTTGTGTGGTGCCAGGAGACGATTGTAGGGGTGGTCAAAGACGCCACCAGTGGAGCAGCTGTGCCCTTTGCCAACGTCATCCTCAAGGCCAACGGAAATGCGGCTCAGACCGACTTCGACGGCAACTTTACCTTGAAAGTGGCTGAATTTCCAGCCACGCTGATGATCACCTGCGTAGGCTACACCGACCAGAGCGTCAACGTGCCTGCACCCACTTCCAGCCTGCTCATCCGTTTGGCCCCCAACAGCCAAGTGCTCAGCGAAGCAGAGGTAGTGGGGTCCCGCGTTTCAGAAAAGCAACGCCAAGCAGCACTCACCGTGGAGTCCATGGACGTACTCGCGATCAAGGAAGCCCCAAGCGGCAGTTTTTATGAAGGTCTTGGAAACCTCAAAGGGGTGGATTTGACCTCTGCCAGCCTCGGATTCAAGATCATCAATACCCGCGGATTCAACTCCACTTCTCCGGTACGGTCCCTCCAACTCATCGACGGGGTGGACAATCAAAGCCCCGGACTCAACTTCTCCCTCGGCAACTTCTTGGGCTCCTCAGACCTGGATGTGAAGCGGGTAGAGATCGTGGCAGGCGCGAGTTCTGCTTTCTATGGCCCGGGTGCCTTCAACGGCGTGGTCAACATGGAAACCAAGGACCCATTCTTGTTCCCCGGCTTCAGCATGAGCCTCAAGAAAGGCGAGCGCTCGCTTTACGAACGCGCCATCCGTTACGCCAAAGTCATCCAGGACAAAAACGGCGAGGACCGCTTTGGATTCAAAGTCAACTTCTTCTCTTTGGAAGCCCGCGAATGGGAGGCCGAGGATTACGGCGCCATCTTCGACAGCCCCCACAACGAGACCAATCCCTTTGGCTTTGACGCGGTCAACATCTACGGCGACGAGCCCGTGGCCTCCAACAACGACGTCACCGATGATCCGTTCAATAAAACGGGTTTGGGCGTTTTCTACCGCCCCGGGTACCGCGAGATCGACCTGGTCAACTACAACACCGAAAACCGCAAGTTCAACACCGGGTTGTACTACAAATTCAACCCTACCTTGATGCTGAACTACAACTTTGCGTACAGCACGGGCAACACCATCTACCAGGGTGATAACCGCTATGCCCTACGCGGGGTGCAGTTCTTCCAGCACAAACTCGAGCTCAGCGACAACGACAAGTGGTTCTTGCGCGTGTACTCCACCAACGAGGACGCTGGCCAAACCTATGACGTGGTCACCACCGGCATCCGCATGCTGGATGCCAACGGGTCCACCCAAGACTGGAACACCCGCTTGAGCAACACCTGGGGCGCCACCTTCGTGGACCAAGTCCAAGACCAGCCCCGCTACAATGAGATTCTGCAAGAGGTCATCGACTCTGGACTGGAGCCCGACCAGCAGCTCATCCTGTTTGGCGACATGCTTCAGCAGTGGTATGTGGAGGACTTCGCCTACTTCAACGACCTCTACCAGCAAGCGGTGGACATCACCAATTCCGAGGACGGCTCTGACTTTGACCCGTTCTACCAGCCGGGTACCGCACGCTTTGATTCGCTCCTGACCGATGTCACCACGCGGACCTTCACCGAAGGCGGCTCGCTGTTCTACGACAAATCAGCGCTGTACCACGCCCAAGGAGAATACAAGCTGGATACCGAGGTGGGCAACATCACCATGGGCTTCTCTGGACGCTTGTACCGTCCAGATACCCGCGGTACCATTTTTGCCGACACCCTGCAGTACACCTATGCGTTGAATGACCAGGGTGAGCAAATCGCGGTGGATTCCAGCTATGTGGACATCCGCAACCGCGAGTGGGGTGTGTACGCCGGATGGGACCAAGATTTCCGCGAGGAGACCCTCAAGGCCAACGTGACTGTCCGTGTTGACAAGAACCAGAACTTCGATTACTTGGTGTCACCGGCCGCGAGCCTGGTGTGGCTCCCGGACGAGAAGACCACGGTGCGCTTCACCTTCAGCTCCGCAGTCCGCAACCCCACCCTGGCCGACCAATACCTGTACTACAACGTGGGGCGCGCCATCCTGCTGGGCAATATCGACGGCCGCTTTGAGCAGGGCAGCGATTCGCTCTTCACCATCGATTCGTTTACCGAGTACCGTAATTCAGAATCCTTGTCCACCGGGCTTTCCAAACTGGAGTGGTACAACCTCGACAAAATCCGTCCGGAGCGCGTGCGCACCATCGAGGCGGGCTACCGCAGTACTTGGTGGGACAACACCTATGTGGATGCGAGCTTCTACTACAGCATTTACCGCGACTTCATCGGCTACAACATTGGCCTGAGCTCGCGCTTTGATCCCCTCACCGGACTTCCCACCCAGGCCATTCAAGCCTTCCGTGTGGCGTCCAATGCGCAAGAACGCGTGACCACCACCGGCTTCTCGGTAGGCGCCAACTACTTCTTCAAGCGCTACACCGTAAGTGGTAACTACAGCTGGAACCGATTGATTTCCGGCGAGGACGACCCCATCATCCCGGCCTTCAACACTCCGGAACACAAATTCAACCTCGGCTTCAGCGGCCGCGACTTGAGCCTGTGGGGCAAGATTCCGAACGTGGGCTTTGGCATCAACTACAAGTGGGTGCAGGGCTTTTTGTTTGAAGGCTCACCACAGTTTACCGGCAACGTGCCTACCTACGATATGGTGGATGCATCGATCAACATCGGTGTGGATAAACTCAATTGTACTTTCAAACTCGGCGGGTCCAATATTTTGGGCATCCGTCCTTTCTTTGACTCCAGCATTGAAGGCTTCGCCGCCAAGCGCGAGCGTGCCTTCAATAACCGAAACTTACAGGTATACGGCGGTCCGCTTGTTGGACGCTTGCTGTACGCCTCCGTACTATTCGAAATCCAGTAGCTTTAACGAACAATCAACCCCTTCGCGAACACAAACACCAACCGATGCGAAAAATTCTATCTTCTCTGCTCCTGCTTGGTTGCGTACTCCCGGCTCTGACCGGCGCTGCGCAACGCTATTATGAAGAGGTATTCACCGGCGACCAAATTATGGTCGACTCGGATGTGCCCTTCGCTGTAAACATTGACTTCCTACTTTCAAACCTCGACGGCGAGGATCCCCAGACTGCGATCGACCTGGGTACCTTGAGCGCCATTGCGGACGTAGGCGGCGAATACCCCTCTGTGTACTTTGATCCGTTCGATGACAGCACCAACGTCAAGTTGACCTCCATCGGCATGGATGTGTACTACCCAGACCCCGAACAAGACGAGGTGGAAGCCCGTCCGGTCATGGTGTACGTACACACCGGTAATTTCTTGCCACCGCCCCTCAACGGTTCGGCCACGGGTCAAAAGACCGACTCTGCTGCGGTTAACCTCTGCATGCAGTGGGCCAAGCGCGGTTATGTAGCGGTATCGATGGACTACCGTCTGGGCTGGAACCCACTCGCTGAATCCGTACAAGAGCGCCGCGGTACCCTGCTCAATGCCGTTTACCGTGCCATCCAGGATGTGAAAATGGGCGTGCGCTACCTGCGTGCTGATGCCGGTGACACGAACACGTGGGCGATCGATGAGTCGCGCATGGTGATCTACGGTCAAGGTTCAGGTGGTTATGTGGCCACCTCATACGGCACCCTGGACAACCCTGCTGAGGAGCTCTTCCTTGACAAGTTCATACCCAACCCCTTTGAGCCAGACGTATCGTATGTAGATACCTTGCTGGTAGGTACTGTGGATGGCTTCGGCTTCCCCAACTCGCTCAACCTCTACCGTGACAACGGCGTGAGCGCTGACGTGCACATGTCGATCAACGCCGGTGGCGCCATGGCCGATGAGTCGTGGTTGGAAGCGGGTGACATCCCACAAGTGGCTATCCACGCAGTACGAGATGACTTTGCGCCGTTCACCTTCGGAACTGTTATCGTAGGTACCACCGGTGAAGAGGTGGTGGATGTACACGGTTCAAATACCTTCATCCAAAAGGCCAACGACTTGGGCAACAACGACGTGTTTGCGGACCTGCCTGACGGCGATCCCTACACCGACGCAGCACGTGCCCTGTACGGCACTTCATGGGAAGGCTCGAACGCCCAGACCATCACTGTAAACGATACCCCAGAGGGCTTGCTCCCACTGATCCGTCCGCTGTATGGCTTCCTCCAAAACGAGTCTGCTCCATGGGAGTGGTGGGATCCAGAAGGACCTATCCCCAGCACTGTGATCGATCCCGTAAGCGGCGCTACCGCCCACTTGGCATCACTCGCTTCAAACCCAGACATGTCTCCTGAGAAAGGCTTGGCCTACTTGGATTCAATCAACGGTTACATCTTGCCACGCGTAATGTGTGTGCTCGACTTGCCCGAAAATCTCTGTACCTCTGTTGATATCAACGAGGATTACCTGAGCGGTTCGGATCAAATTGATTTCACCATCTTCCCGAACCCCACCAGCGGTCAAGCACGCCTGCGTGCATCGCAAAACGTGGAGCGCGTGGAAGTGCGCAACGCTGTAGGTCAACTGGTGTCTGTGGATGCTACTGTTAACCAACGCGAAGTGGTACTCAACCTCCAAGGCGTTCAGGCCGGTGTATACACTGTGACCCTGCGCGCGGGTGAGGCCAGCCGTACCGAGCGTCTGATCGTGAAGTAATTCCTTCCATCATCATAGAAAAAGGGCAGCCGGTTGGCTGCCCTTTTTTTGTTGGGTAAAACTGCGGGGTCAGTCATGCAGTTCAAGGGGTTTGATGTCGCCGGCTTGGTCCAACAGGAAGTATCGGGTTTGGGTTTCGATGCGCACTTGGGGTTCGGCCTCTGGCTTGGGCTCGGGGCGCCGGAGTTCGATTTGTAGGTCCAGTTGGTAGGTGAGCTGCACCACAGGCTCCAGGATTTCCGGATTGGCAATCAGGTCAAAATCAGCGTAACTGAGCTTGTCGTAGTAGTGGGTGGAGGGGCGCTTCATTTGGGTGACTTGGCCCTTGCGCACAGAGGCTTCCAGCGAAGTGTTGGTAAAGGCCTTGTAGCTCGAGTAGCGATCTTGGGGTTGGTACATGGCCTTGTGGTCCTTGGCCAGCAGCCATTGGCCTTCCACTGCAATGCCGAGTGAATCAAACTGGGCCAAGCGTCCTTGCAATAGCTCGGTGGCTTGCGAGCGGAGCTCAGCATAAATTTCTGCGAGGTTGTCGATGAAGTATTCCACCTTGACCAGGTCGTAGATTTCTTCGAATGCGGCAGCGGTTACCAGGCGGTCCAGGACCTCGGCATCTGTGAAGCGCACGTGGATGTTCTTTTGCATCTCAAACCCCGCAGGTACCTCATTGTACCGCTTGCTGAAGACGCGTCCCACCTTCTCTACTTCAAAGACGGGGACCAGGTTGAGCATGTCCACATACACATCGTGATCGGTCACGCCAACCTGGGCGATTTCGGCCTTGAAGCCGTCGATGCGTGCTTGCATAAGTGAGTCTACCCCACGCGCAGTGGGGCCCACTTGGGTCACATGGAAAATGGCCAGGTAGCTGGTGGCCTTGGCGTTGAACAGCGCCTTGGTCGACACCTGCATGTGGTGTTGGTCAAAGTGCTGCTGGGGCGCAGCCTGGATTTGTGCAGCCACATTGTTCCAACGGTTGGAGTTGTTGAACATGTAGTTGCCCGAAACCTGGGCAGTTCCTATGGAGGGAAGGGCAATGACAAAGAGGGAAAACAGGTGTTTCATGGTGTACAGATTTGCACCTCTGTACACACCACCTGTCATCAGGTTCAGCCGCCGCCGGTATCGGCACCTTCTTCAAATACCTGCACTTGGAATTGCAGGGAAACAGGCTTTTTGACATTGCCATACACCACGACCTTTCCACGGTGGAAACCCACCATGTCTTCGGTGTTGAAGACCACAATGATGGCGCCGGATTCGCCCGGCATCAGGGGCAGGGGGAGGGTCACTTCGTAGCATTCGCAGGCCACGTCTGCAGCGTCGAAGTACAGCGGCACATCGCCGGTGTTGGTCACCCCGTAGCGGTACCCTTGGGGGGTGCCTTCTTCCACCGGATCACGCTTGATCATTTTGGTATCGAACTTGGCGGTAGTTGTTTGTGCTGAGAGCACAGCGGCAAGTACGAGATTGAGAGCGGTCAGAAGCAGTCTCATCGTTTTTCAGTGCGTTGTAATGACAGGATAACAAAAAGGGGCCCAAGTAGTTTGGACCCCTTTGATACGTCGCTGCGCGACGAAAGTTTTACTTCTTGCCGTTGGTAGGCGCGCCGGCGGCGGGCGCCTTCACGGGAGAACCGTTGGTACCGGTCTCGCCTTCAACGCGGCCCTTGATGCGGATCATCTTGGTGGGCTCGTTTGTGGCATTTGAGGTGATGGTCACCGACTTGTTGATCGGGCCAACACGCTTGGTGTCGTACTTCACGGTGATGGTTGAAGTGGCCCCTGGGAGTACAGGAGCTTTGTCGCACTTAGGAACCGTGCAACCGCAAGAACCTTTACACTTCTCAATCACCAGCGGCTCAGTACCCACGTTGGTTACGATGAACTCGCAGGCGCCGTCGGCGTTCTTCTGGATGGTGCCGTAATCGTGCACTTCCTTGTCAACTTGGATGGCTGGGCCGTTAAAAATCTCTTTTTGCTGAGCTACCATGGCCAGAGCCGCGCCCACTACAAATACTACTGAAAGGATTGCTTTTTTCATTGTCCTGAATTTCTCGAATATCGGTGAAACAAATGTAGAGCCAAGCTGCGGGACAAGACCTGCTTTAACACAAAAATAACAGCGCATTCTGTGGTTGCAGAATTGCCCTACAGCCCTTGTCAGTGGCGGGGTTACGCAGCCACGGTTCCTTTGATGCGCAGGTGGATCACTGGACGGTCCGGATCGTTGGTATGCACCTTGACGGTCTTGTTGAACGGCCCGAGGCGCTCGGTGTCGTAGGTCACCACCACTTGGCTGGATTTGCCCGGTGCGATGGGTGCGGGGTTGCATTTGGGAATGGTGCACCCGCACGTTTTCTCGCATTTGGAGATCACCAAGGCGTTGTCGCCGGTGTTGGTCAGTACAAAGGTATGCACGCCGTTGGCGCCTTTGTCGATGGTGCCAAAGTCAAACACTTCGGCTTCAAACGAAGCTTGGGGAACATTCACCGGGGTTTGTGCGGTGGCGAGCAGGGTGGCCAACACGGCGGCCAATGTCATTAGGTGTTTCATGGATGTAATTGTGTTGTGGTTTACATCACGAACATACCCGCACAGCGCAGCCTCGGTTCCCGATTTAACCAAGGATTAAAAGGCTTAACAAGCCCTTGCCGGAATTCACAAATCCTTGTAAGTCCTCGTCGTGGTTGTAGTCCGATGGGCCACGTTGCGGTCGGGTAGGAGCAGAGGTGCGGCGGGAGGCGGGCACCTGCCTGAGCAGGTGCATCGTGTTGATTAAAAAGACCTCACGCAGGGTGTGATGCCTACAATCAGGATCACAAGGGGACGTCAGCCGTAGGCGCCCAGAGCACACACACAGCACTGGGTTTGTGGGAGGTTTAGGCAAAAAAAACCTCCGGTCCAACCAGGCCGGAGGTTCATGTCCCTTTGGACAGGGTTGCTGTTCAGGCAGTGTGCGGCGTTACACCACGCGGAAGTTCACCTTGATGCTGTAGCTCTGTACCTGTCCTTGACGCGGGATGGCCAATTGGGCGGTGTTGAGCTTGCGCATGATGCAGTTTTTGAGGTTGGTGTCTGCGGTTTCCACGTCGATCACTTCGATTTCGCCCAGCTCGTTCACCGAGAAGTGGATGCGGGCTTGGGTGTCCATCCACTGTTTGGTGCAGATGTCGGCATCTTCCAGTTGCTCGAGCACTTGGGAACGGATGCTGTCGGGTGAGGTAAGGGTGCCTTTGGCAGCAGCGCTAGCTGGAGCGGTGGCACTTAAAGAAAGGGTACCTGCAGCGAGCAGGACGGCGGTAAAGAATGATTTGAGGTTCATGACGGTGTGTTTTTGCTGTTCTGTCTGGATGACACTTGTAGGACGACTAACGCTGCGGTTTTGCTTGTTAACAAACTTGAAACCCGCGCCACTACTGATCAAAAACGGGGGTAGGTGTTTTTTGGGTACCCCGAGAATTCCAGGTTTTCACCCCCGTTCTAGCCTGATGCATTTGTTACCTTTGCCGGTTTGATCGAAACCGCATTTCCGCATGGAAATTCCCAGCAAATACAACCCCGCCGAAACCGAGGACCACTGGTACAAGTACTGGATGGACAACGGCTACTTCCACTCCGAACCCGACGAGCGCCCGCCGTACACCGTGGTGATTCCACCGCCCAACGTGACCGGCGTGCTCCACATGGGGCACATGCTCAACAACACCATCCAAGACGTTTTGGTGCGCCGTGCCCGCATGCGCGGATTCAACGCGTGCTGGGTGCCGGGCACCGACCACGCCTCGATTGCCACCGAGGCCAAAGTGGTCCGCCGCCTGCGTGAAAAGGGCATCAAGAAATCCGATCTGAGCCGCGATGAGTTCCTGAGCCACGCCTACGCCTGGAAAGACGAATTCGGCGGTATCATCCTCGAGCAACTCAAGAAACTCGGTGCGAGCTGCGATTGGGACCGCACCCGCTTCACCATGGATCCCGAGTACTACCGCTCGGTGATCGACACCTTTGTAAAGCTGTATGAAGACGGCTTGATCTACCGCGGCAAGCGCATGATCAACTGGGACCCTGCGGCCAAAACCGCCCTCTCGGACGAAGAGGTGATCCACAAGGAGGTCAACGGCAAACTGTACCATGTGCGTTACCGTGTGGCCGGGACCAAAGACGAGTGGCTGACCATCGCCACCACCCGTCCCGAGACCATCTTGGGCGATTCGGCGATCTGCATCCACCCCGAAGACGAGCGCTACACCCACCTACATGGCAAGCGCGCCATCGTGCCCATGGCCGAGCGTGAAGTGCCCATCATCCTGGACGATTACGTGGACCGTGAGTTTGGTACTGGATGTTTGAAGGTGACTCCGGCCCACGACGTCAACGACTGGGACCTGGGCGTGAAGCACGACCTGGAAGTCATCGACATCCTCAACGCCGACGGTACCCTCAGCGAGGAAGCCGGCTTCTACATCGGCGAAGACCGTTTTGAGGTCCGCAAGAAAATTGCTGCCGACCTCGACGCTTCAGGCCACTTGATCAAAACCGAAGACCACACCAACAAGGTGGGCTTCAGCGAGCGCACCGATGCGGTGATCGAACCGCGCCTCTCGCAACAATGGTGGGTGAGTATGGGCTCGTTGGCCAAGCCGGCGCTCGACTTGGTGGAAGGAGGCGACATCCAATTTCACCCCGAGAAATTCGTCAATACCTACCGCCACTGGATGACTGGCATCAAGGACTGGTGCATCAGCCGCCAACTCTGGTGGGGCCACCGCATCCCCGCCTGGTACTACGGCGAGGAGGAAGGCCAATTTGTGGTGGCTACAGACGAAAATGCCGCACTCGACAAGGCACGTGAAATCACCGGCAATGGCAACCTGACCCTGGCTGACCTCAAGCAAGACGAGGACGTCATGGACACCTGGTTCAGCTCATGGCTGTGGCCCATCAGCGTGTTTGATGGCCTCTACAAGCCCGAAGAGGTGGACTACTACTACCCGACTTCAGATTTGGTGACCGGACCGGACATCATTTTCTTTTGGGTGGCCCGCATGATTATGGCCGGCAAGTACTACCGCGATGAGAAATGCTTCTCCAACGTGTATTTCACCGGCATCGTGCGCGACAAGCAAGGCCGTAAAATGAGCAAGTCGCTCGGCAACAGCCCCGATCCGTTGGAGCTCATTGCCGAGTACGGCGCAGACGGCGTGCGCGCCGGTTTGCTGTTGACCGCACCGGCCGGCAACGACCTGCCCTTCGACCCGAAACTGTGCGAGCAGGGCCGCAACTTCTCCAACAAGATTTGGAACGCCTTCCGCCTGGTACGCGGCTGGGAAGTCAGCGACGACGCCCCACAGCCCGAAGCTGCCGCAACCGCCATCCAATGGTTTGAAGCGCGACTCAACGGCGTGTTGGCCGAAATCGACCACAGCTTTGACCGCTTCCGATTGAGCGAGGCGCTGATGAGCACCTACAAACTGATTTGGGACGACTTCTGCTCGTGGTACCTCGAGTTGGTTAAGCCCGCCTACGGTTCGCCCATTGACCGCAAAACCTTGGAGGCCACCGAAGGCTTCTTGGGTGAGGTACTGCGTTTGCTGCACCCGTTCATGCCTTTCCTCAGCGAGGAGATTTGGCAACGCATGCAGAAGCGCACGCCTGAGCAAGCCCTCTGCATTTCCAGCTGGCCCGAAGGGGGCCACAGCGACTCCGCCCTTTTGGAACGTTTCGGGCGCACCGCGGAAGTGGTGGCCGGCATCCGCAACATCCGCAAGAGCAACAACCTGCCTCAGAAAGACGCCGTGGAGCTATTGGTGAAGGTCAACGACGCCGGGCAAGACATGCTCGACGCGGTGGTGGCCAAACTTGGCAACGTGTCCAGCCAAGAACGCGTGGACGCAAAGCCCGACCAGGCCTTCAGCTTCATGGTGGGCCGCAATGAATTCTTCATTCCCTTTGGTGATCACGTGGACCTCGACGCCGAGCGCGACAAACTCCAAAAGGAACTCGACTACACCAAAGGCTTTTTGCAGTCGGTGAGCAAGAAGCTCTCGAACGAGCGCTTCGTGAACAACGCACCCGAACAAGTGGTGGCCAGCGAACGCAAAAAGCAAGAAGACGCCGAGGTGAAGATCAAACTGCTGGAAGAAAAACTGGCCTCGCTCAATTGAGGTTGACCTGCCCATGAAGTTCACCCACATCAACCGGGAAATCAGCTGGCTCTCGTTCAACGAACGTGTGCTGCAAGAGGCCGAGGACAACCGGAATCCGCTCATCGAACGCATGCGTTTCTTGGGCATCTTTTCCAACAACCTCGACGAGTTTTTCCGGGTGCGTGTGGCGTCGCTTCGTCGCGTGGCCGCCCTCAAAAAGCGCCCCGAGACCGACCCGGTGGACGATCCGGACACCGTCCTGGACCAGATCCATGACATCGTCCTGCGTCAACAAGACAAGTTCGAAGAGGCGTACGAAGCCTTGGAAGCAGACATGGCCACCGAGGGCATCCACCTCTTGGACCACACCGAACTGAGCCCCGAGCAAGAGGTCTTTGTGACCGAATACTTCCGCAGCCAAGTGCGCCCGCGTTTGGTGCCCATCATGCTCTCGGGCCGGGCCAAGTTTCCGCAGTTGAAGGACAGCGTGATCTACTTTGCCGTTCGCCTCGAAGACGATGCGGGCAAGGTGCGCTACGGACTTATGGAGATTCCCGATTCGCTGCCGCGCTTTGTGGAGTTGCCCGCGCCGGAAGGCCAGCACCATGTCATGTTTGTGGATGATGTGATTCGCTTCCGCCTCAAGCGATTGTTTGCCCTGTTTAACACCGTGCAGACCGAGGCCTACACCCTCAAGATCACCCGCGACGCGGAGTTGGACATCGACGACGACATCTCCAAGTCGCTCGTGGAGAAGATGTCCAAGAGCATCGCCCGCCGCAAGAAGGGCGAGTACGTACGCTTTGTGTATGACGAAACCATCCCAGAACGGTTCCTGAACTTTTTGATGATCCAAACCGGCATGGAGGCCGGCGAGATGATTCCAGGGGGACGTTACCACAACAAACGCGACCTCATGAGCTTCCCGGACTTTGGTTCGAAGGAGCTTTGTTTTTCACCGCAGCCGCCTGTTCCGCATCCGGACCTCAGGGGCAAAACCAGCATCATCCGCGAGATCAAAAAGCGCGATGTGTTGCTCAACTACCCGTACCAGACCTTTGGGCATGTGGTGGATTTGCTGCGCGAGGCGGCCATCGACCCCAAGGTGCGTCGCATCCGTATCAACCTGTACAGGGTGGCCAAGGATTCCTCGGTGATGAACGCCTTGATCAACGCAGCCAAGAACGGCAAGAAGGTGACCGTGGTCATTGAGCTGCAGGCGCGCTTTGATGAACGCAACAACATCAAGTGGAGCAACAAGCTGCAGGACAACGGCATCAAGGTGATTTTTGGCGTATCTGGACTCAAAGTCCACGGCAAGCTCATTTTGATTTCGCTGCGCGACAAGAAGTCGGCCTACCGTGTGGCACACGTGGGTACGGGCAACTTCCATGAGAAGACCGCGCGCATCTACTCCGATACTTCGCTGCTGACCTGCGACCGCCGCATCACCAACGAGGTCAAGAAGGTGTTTGACTTTTTTGAGAGCAATTACCTGCGTCCGACCTTCCGCCATTTGGTGGTTTCGCCTTACGGCACTCGCCGCAAGTTTACCGCATTGATCAACGCCGAAATCCGTGCGGCCAAGGCCGGAGAAAAGGCGTGGATCACCCTCAAGCTGAACAACCTGGTGGACCCGGGCATGATCGGCAAGTTGTACGAAGCCAGTTGCGCTGGTGTGCGCGTGCGTTTGATTGTGCGCGGCGTGTGCAGTTTGGTGCCCGGCGTGCCCGGACAAAGCGAGAACATCACCGTCATCAGCATTGTAGGACGCTACCTGGAGCACAGCCGCATTTTTGTGTTCTGCAACGGGGGAGACCCGCTGTACTACCTGAGCTCGGCCGATTGGATGACCCGCAACATCGATCACCGCATCGAGGTCACCGCCCCGGTCTACGACGTGCGCGTGCAATCCGAACTCACCGAATACCTCAACGCCCAATTCAAGGACAACGTCAAGGCTCGCCACGTGGACGAGAAGCTGCGCAACCGCTACGTCAAGGGCAAACCCGGGCAAATCTTCAACAGCCAAGAAGAGGTGTACAACCTGTATGCGAACAAGTTGAAGTGATCCCCTTGAAAAAAGTCAGACGCCCGATGACAGCACCTCGTCCCACCATCCCTAGTTTTTCAGCGTGAAACTCGCAGCGATAGACATTGGTTCCAACGCAGTACGCCTGTTGATCGAAAAGGTCAGCAGTGGAAGCGACGGCTACGCCATCGAGAAGGTGGCCTTTTTCCGCATCCCGATCCGATTGGGAGCAGACGTTTTCAGCAAATCCCGCATCGGCACGCGCAACGCTGAGCGTTTGGAAAGCGCCATGAAGGCCTTTTGGTACCTCATGGATGTACACGACGTGGAGCAGTACCGCGCAGTGGCCACCTCCGCCATGCGCGAGGCCGAAAACGGGGACGAAGTGGTCAAGCGCATCCTCAAGTGCGCCAACATCGAAATCGAGATCATCACCGGTGAAGTAGAAGCCGACCTGATCGTTTCCACCTTCCTCAACCAAAAGCTCGACCCGCTTGGCAACTACCTCTACATCGACGTGGGCGGTGGTTCCACGGAGGTGACCCTGATATTGAAAGGCAAGCGGGTGCATTCCAAGTCCTTTGGGATTGGCACCGTGCGGATGCTGCAAGGCAAGGTCAACAAGAAGAAGTGGGTCAAGGCTCGCCACTGGGTCCAAGAACTCGGCGCCTCGGACTACCAGGACTTGGTGGCCGTGGGTACCGGTGGCAACATCAACAAGATCTTCAAGGAGGTGGGCAAGCGCCCCAGCGAAACCATCACTGCCGAGGAAATCGAGGAGATGCACGCCCACTACAGCAGCTACACCTATACCGAGCGCGTCAACAAACTTGGACTGCGTCCTGACCGCGCGGATGTGATCATCCCGGCTGCCGAGATCTACCACAACTTTATGCGTTTTGCAGGCGTGCAGCACATGTCGGTGCCCAAAGTGGGCCTGTCAGACGGGGTGGTGTTTCGGATGTTTCAGGAGTGGGAAGCCCAGCGCCGCTGATCAGCGAATGGTCACCCCGTTCTCTTCGGCAAAAGCCACAAACCGGTTGGGGTAATCGGTAATGATGCCATCCACGCCCAACGCCACCAGTTTTTGCATGTCTTCGGGCGCATTGACCGTCCACACCACCAGCTCCATCCCTAAACGCGCGCAGGCTCTCTGTGTCCGCGCGGTCACCCATTGGAAGGCCGGGCTGTAGACCGCCGGCGTGAAGCCCAGGGTTTCCACGGCCTTGTCGGGGGAGTCCAACGGTTGTTCGGTGAGGTAGACCAGCTCCAGCGTGGGGCGCCGGTCGTGCAATGCAATCAAAATGCGCGGGTCAAAGCTTTGGACGGTGACGCGTCCAGGGTAAGCCGCCGCATCGAGCTTGCGCAGAAAGGCGTCTACATACACCTCGGGGGCGGGTTGGAAGTGAGGTTCCCACGCGGGGCGACTCTTGATTTCCACGTTGATGTCGGGCAGGTTTAAGCGGTGTTGGTTGCTGTAGGCCACCACCGAATCGAGGACGTCTCCGAACACGGGTTTGAAGGTGGCCACTTGGCGCTGTTCCGGAAATCGCTCGAACGGGAAGGTGCCGCAGGAAAAGCCGGCCACTTCTTCAGCAGTCATCGTGTGGATGTTGTAGCGCTGGGGATCTTCAGTGGTGGAATCCGGCCAGGCGCAAATGTCTACGTTGATCCACGGCTCGTGGCTCACGATCAGTTGGCTGTCTGCCGAGAGCACCACGTCCATTTCCAACGTTGTCACTCCCAAATCCATGGCGTGTTGAAACGCCGGCCAGGTGTTTTCAGGCCGCAACCCGCGGCACCCGCGGTGGCCTTGAAGTTCAACCGCAACAGGAGCGGCATCGACAGGTGGGGTGGCTGCTCCTTTAGGAGCAGTGGCACAGGCGGCCAAGAGAACCGCCACAGCTGCGGTGAATAGCAATCGCATGCCACAAAAAAAGCGCTCCGAAGAGCGCTTTCCAACATCCGGGAATCAACCGTGGATTAAATGTTTTGCTGCAGGAAGGCCTGTACCTCGTGGATGCGCTCGGGCTTGAGCACAATCTTGAGGTTGTTGTCCAGCAGGTACAGGGTTGGGGTGGCGTTGATGCGGTAGTCCTTGGCAATGGGGCCTTCGTACTGCGCAAACTCGCAGACTTGCGCCCAGGGGATTTGGCGTTCGTTGATGGCGCCGAGCCAATCGTTGCGGTCCATATCCAGGGAAACACCAATTACTTCAAACCCTTGGCTGTTGTACGAGTTGTATACGTTCTTTAGTACGGGGATTTCTTGCTCACACTTGTGGCACCAGCTGCTCCAGAACATCACCAAGGTGTACTTGCTCTGCTGCGCGGTTTGGTACAGGTCCACGTTTTTGCCGTCGTGGCCTGCCAAGCTGAAACCAGGGGGCTGTTTGCCGAGCTGTAGGTTGGCCACGCCTTGTGCCTTTTTGCGCATGACTTCATCGAGGTCGGTATCACCACAGCTGTCGCCGTAGATGTAGTCTTCCAAGATGTAAAGGCACATGTTGTCTTTCTTTGAAGAGTAGAAACCTTCCAGCAAGGTAAACAGCACGAATTGCTTCACTTGTGGGTTGTCTGAGGCCTTACCGGCGAGTAGATCAATGCCATTCATAAAGCCGGTGTCGGTACCGCCAGAAAAGGCGCGCATGTATTCTTGGATGCGGTCTGGAATGACAGGGGTGCGGATGATGGACTCGTCGGTCCAGTCGATGTCGTCCCAGTAGCGCGACTTGTCGGTTTTGTAGGGCGATTGCTTCCAGGTCAACAGCTTGGCCACGAAGGTGCCGGGGTTGGCTTGGATGACAGCGTGTTGCGCCCCGATCAGCTCGCGTTCTTTGAGGGAGATTTGCTCCTTGAACTTGCTTTTGAGCGAGCTCTGGCCCATTTGACGCTTCAGGCTACGGATACCATTGGTGGTGCTGATCTCGGTCTTGGCGTAGGCCAACCAGGCGGTGTTTTCGGCGCTGTTGATCGCGTACAGTCCGCTGGCCAGTTGTGAGCCGCGGATGCCGAGCTCCACGTCCTTCTCAACAGGGTTGAGCACGATGGTGGCCACGTTCTTTTCGTTGGGGCCCAAGGCGAGCGTGTAGAGACCTACCGGGTAATCGGCGGTGCCAAAGTCCCACAGGTTGTTTTGGATGTTGGTCGAATCCAAGGCGTAGGTGTCTTTGCCCTCCATGCGGTAGAGGTAGACCATCTTGGCGGGCAACGCGCGGTCCAGTTTGCCGTGCAGGTGGATGGGGCCTGTGGCGGACCCGGAGTTGGCCTCGGTGATGCCATTTACAAAATTGGGCGCCGCGGCGGCAGCGGTTTCTTGCACTGGGGTGGCCGGCTTGGCAGCCGGTTGGGTGGTTTTGGCGGCAGGCGCCTCGTCACAGCTTCCCAGCAACAGCAGGCTGGCGGCAGCGTAAAAGAGCGGTTTCAACAACATATCGAAGGTGTCTTGTTCTAGCGAACCCAAATATAACACCCCGTTTTCGCTCCGAAACCCACTTAACAAGGCATTTACATAATTTTGAATGCATGATGCGTTTGCTGCTTTTCGCGTGGATTTGTTCCCTGCTTTTGGCTCACGGGTGTGCCCCAACACCTCCGAACGCTTCCGAGTCTCCCACTTCAGAAACCCAGACGACTGCGAATCACACCAATGGCCCGCAAGGTGCGTTGTTTATCATCGGCGGCGGAGCCCGTCCAGACAGCCTCATGCAACGCTTTTTGGATGCTGCAGACCCGGACCGTGCTCCGTACATCGCGGTGCTGACCATGTCCAGCAGCGAACGGGACACGGCCTATTCCTATGCGGCCACGCAGTTTGAACGCTTGGGCGGCCACCCGATTCATTTCAACCTCACCTTGGCCGATGTGGTCAACAAACCGGCACTGGACAGCCTGAAGAATGCCGCAGCCATTTACATGACCGGGGGCGATCAGTCCCGCTTTATGGAAGTGGTGCGCGACAACCCCATTGCCGAGGCCATTCACCATGCGTACCGTCACGGCGCGGTGGTGGGCGGTACCAGTGCAGGTGCAGCTGTGATGAGTGAGATCATGATCACCGGCGACCAACACTTCAGCGAAGCATACCAGCCTACCTACGACAAGGTGTGGAAGGACAACGGCATTTACGCCAGCGGTCTGGGCATGCTCGACTGGGCGGTGGTAGACCAACATTTTGTGGCCCGCAGCCGCTACAACCGCCTGTTCAGCGCGTTGGCTGACCACCCCGGAAAGTGGGGGATAGGCATCGACGAGGCCACCGCACTCCTGGTCCGAGGTGGCCGCGCCGAAGTGTGCGGTGAGAGCCAAGTGGTGGTCCTGCGTCCGCCAACTTCCACGCAACAACAATTCAGAAACATTGGCCTCTCTGGGGTGCAAACGGACCTCTTGCTGGCCGGCCAATCCTTTGCCATCCCTGCCCCATGAAAACACTTGTGAGCTTGATGTTTGCCGCACTCGCGGCAGCCGCCTCTGCCCAGAGTTACACCAGTTATTTGGTGGGCGACGTGGCAGACGTAGAAACCGAACCTTTCAACCGCACCGTCCTGGCCGGCGGGGGCGGGGACAGTGACGCGGCCATGATCAGCTTTTTGAGCGCTGCCGACGGGGGCGATGTGGTGGTGCTGCGCGCATCGGGCAGCGACGGCTACAACGACTACCTGTACGCAGACTTGGGCATCACGGTCAACTCTGTAGAGACCATCGTCTTCAATGACGCCTCGGCCGCTGGTGATGACTACGTGCAAACCCAAATCGCGAATGCCGAGGCCATTTTCATTGCCGGCGGCGACCAGTCGGTATATGTGGAGTATTGGAAGGACAACGCCATTGAAGACCTGCTCAACAACCACGAAGGCCCCATTGGCGGTACCAGCGCCGGCATGGCCATTTTGAGCGAGACCTACTTCTCTGCCGAGAACGGCACCGTGTATTCAGACGAAGCCTTGGAAGATCCGTTCAACACCTACATGACCCTGGGTCACAACGACTTTTTGACCTCACCCAACGTGTGGTGGACCACCGTCACCGATACCCACTTGGACGACCCGGACCGCAAAGGGCGATTGCTGGCGTTTTTCGCCCGCAAGTTGGCGTTAGCCGAGGTCGATGGCGATTGGGGGGAGTACCAAATGGCCATAGGCTGCGAGGAGTACACTGCCTTCACCGCTGAAATTGACGTGTGGTGGGGCATCTGGGAACTGCCGCTGTTCAAGGTGTATGGCGAGTACCCCGTGTACGACGACTACGCCTATCTGATCTTCCCCAACTGCGCGTATACGACCGGGGGGGATCCTTCGGAATACCTGCCCGAGGTCTTGGAGCCCGGCCAGCCGCTGACCTGGAACCAGGGCGAGAACGCCGTCAACGTCCTACGCGTGGCCGGCACTGAGCAGGGCACCTTGGTGGAGTTGCAGTGGAACGGCAACAGCGTGGAAGGCTACCAATGGCAGCGTTGGTGGGTGATCGAAGGTGAGCTGTTCACGGAAGATGTGGACGAGGCACCGGCCTGTGGATTCCCCATCCATGTGGATGAGGTCACGGGCACCCCTCAGACCATGGACGTGTACCCCAACCCAGCCAACACCGGGTTCAGTGCAGCATTCCCGTCTGGAATCCCATGGCGCTTGAGCGATGCAAGCGGACGCGTGGTAGTGGAAGGCACTTCAACCGGTGAAACCACTGTTGTTGACGTGCAGGACTTGGCGTCTGGTACGTACTTCTTGCGTGCAGGCAGCGCTGCGCAACGCGTGCAGGTGGCTCACTGAGTCACGCGCTTGACCCCGCCGTTGCAGTACAACGTGGGCCATTGGCGCCCGTCTTTGACCCCGATGATGTACTCGTAGAGTCCGTCGCGTTCAAAGCCAAAGTAGTCGGTAAGGATCTCGCCGCCGTAGTCGTAGATGTAGAGGATGTTTTCGCCGTCGAAGGCCACGCTGCCGGTGGTGATGGTACCGTCTATCCCAAAGTCCCAGAACTTCATGGCGCGGGCGCTTTCGTCCCAAGCGCGGATGCCTTCGCTTTTGAGTTGGTAGTGGCCGGCGTCGTCTTTTTGCCAGGTGGTGCACTTGTACACCGCGCCTTGCACCCCTCGCACGATCTCGAACTTCTGCTCGAATTTGGTACCGTCCAAAAAGAACGCTTCGATTTCCCAGGTGCCGAGCAGGGCGTCAAACGAGGCGTAGGCCTGCTCACGCGGCGTGGGTTCGGTTTGGGCAAAGAGGGTGGAAGAGAGCAAAAACAGGGGCAGGACAATCCAGCGCATGGCAATTCGGTTGGTGAAGCCCAAAGATGGCAAATTCGGGGTCACAGTTACTCGTAGCGCAGTGCATCGATGGGTTCGAGGCGGGCGGCCTTGCGCGCGGGGAAATAGCCGCTGAGCACACTCATGATGAAACACGAGAGGGTGCCGGTCAAGATCCATCCCCACGGAACGGTAAAAGGTGTGCTCAAAAACAGCGAGACCGCGTTGCCGGCCAACACCCCAAAGAGGGTGCCTAAGACCCCACCGATTTGTCCAATGACCACCGCTTCTGCCAGGAATTGGCGCATCACGGTTTTACTGCTGGCCCCCAGTGCTTTGCGCACTCCAATTTCACGGGTGCGTTCGGTGACCGAAACCAGCATGATGTTCATCAGCCCGATGGCTGCACCAAACAAGGTGATGTACCCGATGACGGTCACCCCAACACCCACCGAATCTACGGCCTCGTTCATGTCGCTGGCCATGGCGTCGCTTTTGCGGATTTGGAAGGTGGATTCGGGTTCGAGCAGGTCGCCACGGATGGCACCCATCAGCCCGTAGGCCTCGTCGATGAAGCGTTCGAGGGTTTTGTTGTCGAAGACCCGCACGTTGATGCTGTAGTCGGTACGGGTGCTGCCAAAGTTCTTTTTGAGGTTGGACACCGGAATCAAACACTGGTTGTCCTGGGAGAATCCAAAACTGGCGCCTTTTGCTTCCAGCACGCCCACCACCAGGTACTTGAAGCTGCCGATGGACACCTCCTTGTCGAGGGCTTTGCGGTCATCGGGAAAGAGCTTTTCGACCACCTCCGCTCCTAGGATGACTGCGTTGTTGCCCAACCGGATGTCGGTCTCGGAGAAGTTGCGGCCCTCGCTGATTGCATAGCCGGAGAGCTCAATGTAATCGCCGTCGCCGCCGATAACCTGGACATTGGGATTGGTTTTGTTGCTGCGGTGTTTGACCACGCTGGCCCCGCTGGCATAGGCACTCATACTCACCAAGGCCCCTTCAGGAAACTCCCGGGTGAAGCGGCGGGCTTGGTCGTAAGAGATGTTGTCGTTTTCCTTGCGTCGCACGCCGCCTTGGCCGCCAAACATGCCCCCCCGGCCCGAGCGCACGGTGAAGGTGTTGGAACCCATGGCCGAGAACTCCGAGAAAATCTTGGATTGCAATGCCTCCTTGGCCGTGTTGAAGGTCACCAGCGCCATGATGCCCAGCACGATCATCAAGACCGTGAGCGCAGTACGTCCCTTCTGAGAACGGATGGAGTGCAGGGCGACTTTGAAGTTTTCGGCGCTTTTGGCGGACAACAAGGGCATGCTCAAATGTAGGCAGGACGCCGCTGAGGTAGGGGAGAGATGTGATAAATTTTGAAATCATACCGGCGGGCGAAATCTACCGGAATCAGGGGCGAATCAGGGCATGAGAATTTGTAAATTCGCGCCGCATCGATCTTTTTGATCGTCCACTGATAACCTCTGATTTATGGCTTTTGACATCGACATGATCCGAGCCGTGTACGAACGGATGCCTGGCCGCATTGCGCAAGCGCGCGAAGCCGTTGGCAAGCCCCTCACACTGGCCGAGAAAATCCTCTATAACCACCTTTGGCAAGGCAACGCCACCGAGAGCTACACCCGTGGCGGCAGCTACGTGGACTTCGCTCCTGACCGTGTGGCCATGCAAGACGCCACCGCACAAATGGCCCTGCTGCAGTTCATGCAAGCCGGTAAAGCCAAAGCGGCAGTGCCTTCGACGGTGCACTGCGACCACTTGATCCAAGCCCGAATCGGCGCCGATAAGGACCTGCAGGCGGCCATCAATGGCAACAACGAGGTGTTCAACTTCTTGGAGTCGGTGTCCAACAAATACGGCGTAGGCTTCTGGAAGCCCGGCGCAGGCATCATCCACCAAGTGGTACTTGAGAACTATGCCTTCCCCGGCGGTATGATGATCGGTACCGACAGCCACACTGTGAATGCAGGTGGTTTGGGCATGGTGGCCGTCGGTGTTGGCGGAGCTGATGCGGTGGACGTGATGGCAGGCATGCCGTGGGAGCTAAAATTCCCCAAACTGATTGGCGTCAAGCTGACCGGCCGCTTGAACGGCTGGACCAGCGCCAAGGACGTGATCCTCAAGGTGGCCGGTATCCTGACTGTAAAAGGTGGAACCGGTGCCATCGTAGAATACTTCGGCGAAGGGGCTGAGAACCTCTCGTGCACCGGTAAAGGCACCATCTGCAATATGGGTGCTGAGATCGGCGCCACCACCTCGACCTTCGGGTACGACGACAGCATGGCCCGCTACCTGCGCGCCACCGACCGCGCCGATGTGGCTGAGCTGGCCGACACCGTCAAGGAGCACCTCACCGGTGACCCCGAGGTGTACGCCAACCCCGAGCAGTACTTCGACCAAGTCATTGAAATCAACCTGAGCGAACTCGAGCCGCACTTGAACGGCCCGTTCTCGCCAGACATCGCTACCCCCATTTCAAAAATGGGTGAGGTGGCCCGCGCCAACGGATGGCCCACCAAAGTGGAGGTCGGCCTGATCGGTTCGTGCACCAACTCTTCGTACGAAGACATCTCGCGCTCGGCCTCGATTGCCGAGCAAGCCCTGGACAAAGGCCTGGACACCCAAGCCAAGTTCACCATCACTCCAGGTTCAGAGCAAGTGCGTTACACCATCGAGCGCGACGGCTTCATCGACACCTTCGATAAGTTGGGCGCGAGCGTATTTGCCAACGCTTGTGGTCCTTGCATTGGCCAATGGGCACGCGAGGGCGCCGAGAAGAAAGAGAAGAACACCATCGTTCACTCGTTCAACCGCAACTTCTCGAAGCGTGCGGACGGCAACCCCAACACCCACGCCTTTGTGGGCAGCCCAGAGCTGGTGACCGCCTTGGCGATTGCCGGAACTCTGGATTTTAACCCCATCACAGACACCCTCACCAACACTAAAGGCGAACAAGTGAAACTCGAGGAGCCTTCGGGCCACGAGCTTCCCGCAGCTGGTTTTGCCGTTGAAGACCGTGGTTACCAAGCGCCCGCCGAGGACGGCAGCGGCGTGCAAGTGGTGGTCAAAGATGACAGCGAGCGCCTCGAGCTGCTCACCCCGTTTGCCCCTTGGAATGGCCAGAACATCACCGGCGCCAAGCTGCTGATCAAGGCCCACGGCAAGTGCACCACCGACCACATTTCGATGGCCGGCCCGTGGTTGCGCTTCCGCGGCCACCTGGACAACATCTCCAACAATACCCTGACCGGTGCGGTGAATGCCTACAACATGGATACCAACAAGGTGAAGAACCAACTCGACGGCTCGTATGGCGAAGTACCTGCGGTGCAACGCGCATACAAGGCTGCTGGCGTGCCTACCCTGGTGGTGGGCGACAGCAACTACGGCGAGGGTTCATCGCGTGAGCACGCCGCCATGCAGCCACGCCATTTGGGCGTACGCGCTGTGTTGGTGAAGAGCTTTGCCCGCATCCACGAGACCAACCTCAAGAAGCAGGGCATGCTGGGGCTCACCTTTGTGAACGAAGGCGACTACGACAAGATCCAGGAGGACGACACCTTTAACTTCTTGGATTTGGATCAGTTTACTCCTGGCCGCACCATCAAGATTGAGGCGGTACACGCTGATGGCTCATCGGATGTGATTGAAACCAATCACACGTACAACGAGCAACAAATTGCGTGGTTCCGCGCCGGTTCTGCTTTGAACCTGATCAAGCAACAACAGGGCTAAGACCTGTCTTTTGTGATACTGAAAACCGCGTCCATTTGGACGCGGTTTTTTTGTGTGGCATTACTCGAGGTTGCTCAGGGGCTGGGGACAGGTCGATCCGGGTTAGGGGGTGCTGTAGAGCAGCTGATTTCCGAGAAAAGAGACACAAAAAAAGCCGTGCCCACTGGGCACGGCTTGTTGATATGAGATCGACTGCTTGTTAGAAGCGCCAGCCTACGTTGAAGGCCAAACGGAGGTCAATACCTGCCCAATTCAGGTCAGTATTGTCGTTTGCCTCGTAGTATTCTGTGACGGCATCTTCCGAGTATTTGGTGTTTTCAATGAGGTTCTTCCCGATACCAATGAAAGACTCTGCGAAGAAACCAACATTGGTCATCCACTTGCGACCAAAACCTACACCGAGTGCGGTTGCGCTCTGGGTGATGTCATAGTTATACAAGGTGTAATCGGTTCCACCGAATGCATTGGTTTCTGGCACATAAATGCTCTGATTCGTTGATTTACGTTGACGCCACTTGAGGTAACCCTCGGCAAAGTAGCCGTCACAATCGTCGTCTGGGTTGAAGTAGAAACGCACATTTGGGATCACAGAAAGACCGGTAAGCTTGTATTCTTCACTTACAAGGTTTCCGTTGACATCCAAGGTGGTGGTTTCGAGGTTCCATACGCTGTAACTGGCGAACGCACCGGTGGACATTTCTTCTGAGAGTACATACTCCCCACCAACTTGGTATTGGTTGAAAAGGAAGCCCAGGAAGTTGAACTTGACGTCCAGTTGAGCCTGTGCACCTGCACTCAGGCAGAAAGTGGCAACCGAAAGCAGCGCCAATTTTTTAAATAAATTCATGATACAGAGGGTTTGAGTTAAATGCTTTACACGCTCCGCGGAGCAGGTCAAACATCGGAAAAAAGGTGTTTTGAATCTTGTTAGACAATTTTTGTACCACAATAAAAATGTGGACAAACTCCGATGGATATGGAATTCGTTTCGGGATGAAGAACGTCATCCCTGTCGTGTGAACAGGCGCGCATGTGCATCAGGCAAAACACGAGCGAGTAAAGTGAGACAGCTTTGCTTGTAGCGCGCGTGTGTAATTCGTGTGCCGTATGGATGAAAAAGTCATGTTGTACCGAGCAGATGGTGCAGACCCATGGTATTTTTACTTGCGATTCATTCCTTGATTTTCGCGGTGATCTGGGATGTAAAAAGCCAACAGATGCTGGGGCCCATGCATGAATCCGTCCAGACCCTCATTCGGTTATGCAACCAAAAGATCACGTCCATACCCTGTCAGTAGAGATTCAAGGGGAGCACCTGGAGCTCCACCCGCTGTGTGCGGTGTGGTGGCCTGGAAAAAATACGTTGATCGTCAGCGATGTCCATGTAGGCAAGGCAGGCCACTATGCGGCCAATGGCATTCCGGTTCCGTTGCGGGCCTTTCAAGAAAACTGTTGGAACCTGTCCATACTGTACGACCGGTATACGCCTGAGACGGTGGTGTTTTTGGGCGACCTTTACCACAGCAAACGCAACCGAGAGTGGGACGTGTTTGCCGATTTTCAGGCCAACTATCCGGAAGTGCATGCGGTCCTTGTCAAAGGCAACCACGAGTTCATGAACGACGCGCAATACACCTCGCAAGGATTGGAGGTGGTTACCACCTGGGATTGCGGACCGTTTCGATTGGTGCACGAGCCCGTAGATGGCCCCCAGACCAAATACATTTTGTGTGGGCACATTCACCCGGCAGTCACCTTGCGCGGGGCGGGATCAGAGTACATGCGCTTGCCCTGCTTTTGGTTTGGGAAGTACCAGGCGGTGTTGCCTGCGTTTGGGAGCATGACCGGGACCCACCGCGTGCGTCCGATCAAAGGGGATCAGGTGTTTGTATCCACCGGCAAGAAGGTGGTTGGAGTCTAAGCTAGACGTCCCGCTGAGCAACCAACACACCGCGCTTCCATTCGGTCTCGCGGATGCGTTTGCCTTTTTCGTTGCATTCGTAGTGCAGGCCTTCTTCTTTGCCTTTTTCGTAATACTCAAAGGACATGACCTCGCCATTGGGCCAGTAGTAGATCCATTCTCCATGTTCAAGCCCGTTGAGAAAGTGGCCGACATTTTCGAGCTGGCCGTTGGGGTAGTAAAGTTCCTCCTTGACCTTTTCGTTGTCGGCGCCTTTGCAGAAGAACACCACATACGGGTTGCCGCTGTCGTGCTTGCGCAGCACGTAACGCGCGACGTCGTTTTGGGAGGCGAATGGGAGGGCTCCCATCAGGGCAAGAAGCAGATACTTAGACATGTAGCATTGAATTCCCTTCTCCATACGGATCACCCTTAGGAAGGTTTCACTTGGGCGCTTTTTTTAGATTGTGTTCCGAAACGACCAACAGGCATTGTACCTGTACCAACCCGGCTAACCCTGAACGCCCCACTTGCAAACGAAGCCAAACTCATTGCCGCCGCCCAGCGCGACCCGCGGCTGTTTGCGCCGTTGTATGAGCACTACTTTGAAGAGGTGTTCCGCTTTGTGTGGAGTAGAGTCAAAGACAGGGATTTGGCGGCTGACCTGACCTCGCAGACCTTCAGCAAGGCACTTGCGGCCATTGGTAAATACAAGCATCGGGGCGTGGGGCTCGGCGCTTGGCTCATGCGCATTGCCATCAACGAGGTCAACATGCACTTCCGCCAGGCCAAACGTCGCGCAGAGGTGCCGTTGGGACCCCAAGTGGTGGACCGCTTGTTGGACGAATTTGAACAAGGCAACCACTCTGACCACCAGCGCCAACGACTGATCAACGGACTCAATGCTTTGAATGAAGAACAGGTCATGCTCATTGAGCTCCGTTACTTCGAAGGCCGCCGCTTTGCCGAAATGGGTGTCCTGTTGGCCATAAGCGAGGACAACGCCAAAGTCCGCACTTACCGCGCGCTCAGCGCTCTGAAAAAAGCAATCTTTGCATCCGATGCGTAAGTTCAAACTCGACCATACACCCCCAGAGACTCCCCCTCAAGAGGACCTTTCGAAGTACAAAGACTTCGGAAAGGTGGTGACCGGGTACCAGAAACTTGCGCACGACTTCCACCGCAAGCCGCTCTACAAGGACCGCCGACTCTTCCTATTTGTCGTGATCGCTCTGCTACTTCTGTATCTCATTTTTGAGGCGGAACGCACCGAGAAGCAAGAAAATGCGCCCGAAACTCCGACTTCGAGCCAACCTTTTGAGCCTGAGTGTGGTTCCTAATGCGTAACCGCAACAGCAATGAAACACCTCTTCATCCTTTTGGCCGTATGTGCTCTGGTGTCTTCCAGCCAAGCTCAAGACACCACTCGCGTCCTGTTTTTGGGCAACAGCTACACCTACTACAACGATTTGCCCCAACTGCTGACTGATCTGGCCGCAGATATGGGCCATGTGGTGGAAACCGCAGCCAACACCCCGGGCGGGTACACCCTGCAGGGCCACGCATCCAATGACACTTCGCTCGACCTGATCGCTGAGGGCGGTTGGGACTTTGTGGTGCTGCAGGAGCAGAGCCAAATTCCTTCGTTTCCCGACTTTCAAGTGGAAGCGGATTTCTTCCCCGCAGCGGAATACTTGGTGAACTTCATCCGAGACAACAACGACTGTGCAATTCCGCTGTTTTACATGACGTGGGGACGTGAGGAGGGGGACGCCCAAAACTGCGACAATTGGCCCCCAGTATGCACCTATGAGGGCATGCAGGAATTGTTGACCAACAACTACCTCGAGGCTTGCGACTTGAACACCTCATGGTGTGCTCCCGTTGGTGTGGTGTGGGAAGATGTTTTTTTGGGCACCTCAATCGAGGTGTTTGATGAGGATGGGTCGCACCCTTCTTTGGCCGGAAGCTACTTGGCAGCCAGCACGCTGTTCGTGGCCATGTTTGGGGAAAACCCGAGTACTTCTGTCTTCGATGCAGGTTTGGACTTTGACGACAGCCAGGTCATTGACAATGCCGTTTGGGACGTTTGGCAAAACGCGCCCGGTTTCTGGCGCCAGTATGAGTTGATCCAGGCCAGCTTGGACATCGAGGAAGGACCTTTCGGCTACACCATTGAGGTGAGCACCAGTAGCTATGTCGATAGCGTTGTGGTGAATACCGGTAGCCAGGAATTTGTGTGGCAAGACGGCGATGTGAACCAGCTGTTTCTTACCGAGACCACCTACCTTGATTACGTGGCCTACAGCTCTTGCACCCAAGCAGTGTCTTACTTGGATTCGGTGGTCATTGAAGGCAGCATTAACGTCAATGAACTCGACGAGCAGGGGTGGAACATTTTCCCCAACCCAGCAACAGATGTGCTACGCATCCAGCCCGTAAGCAGCAGTAGCAGCGCCATCGTGCAATTGCGTGACATGACAGGCGCCGTGGTACGTGAAGATCAACTCCACGGACCACAATTGATGTGGGACGTGGCCGAATTACCCGCCGGAGTATACTTGGTAGAAGTTTCGGAAAACGGTGCGCGCTTGGGTGCGAACCGCGTAGTGATTCGCCGCTAGGCTCAGTAGAACACAGGAACGGTAAATACGCCTTGCACTTCAAATGGGAAGCCTGCCGGGCTGCCGTTGATGTATTCGGTCACCTGCATCAAAAAGGTGACTTGCTCGGGCCCGTTCAACAACGCAGGAACCACTTCGATGGCCGCAAAGTCGGCTTGGTACTCGCGGATTTGAATGAAGCTTTCGTTGTAGTTGACCTCCTCAATTTTGATGGCCAATGAATCGTCCTCAGCGGTGAAGAACTGGCCGGTGACATCCTCCACGTAGAACGAGATGTTCAGGTGGTGTGGCTCGGTTTCTCCTTCCACAGCCACGTTGGTGGTGGTGTAGTACCGGCGCGACAACAGGTTGGTGTCGGGCTGGTGGAGGTATTCGGCCATCAGGAAATCGTAGGCAGCACCGTTCCAACTTACAGATCCGCATTCGCAGGTATAGACGGGATTTTCGAACTCCGTGTTCTCCTGGCAACCGGCGAGCACAATGGCTCCCAGCAGGGCAATGAAGGCAAGTTTGAATCGGTTCATACTGATGCTGTTTTCAGGACAGACGAAGTTACTTAAAATCAGGGTAGAGCAAATACTTGCTGCGCAGTTTGGCATAAGACGCCAAATCGGACTCCCAGGTTGCGCGGATGCTGGTTTCGTCGAATCCAGCTTGGATGGAGCGGCGGAGTGCGCCTGTGCCTGCAAGCCGGTCAAAGAATTTGGCGCGGTTGAAGAACGCCTCGGAATCCCCGTGCGCCTGGTGCGTGCGCAACATCCAGCGCAAGTCCAGTTGCTGTTCGGTGAAGGTGTAGTTGACGTCGGCTGCGGTGGCGTTCCACCCGCTGCACACCTCCTCTTCGGCTTTGGGGTGGAGCGATACCCCTGGCAGGGATACCGGCGTCCATTCCACCAACCCCTCTGTGTTGCCTGGGAATCCGGCGCGCTGGAAGGGCTTGTCGGTACCGCGCCCAACGCTGGTGACCGTGGCTTCCAACAACACCAGGGAAGGGTAAAGGTACACCGCAGCCATGTTGGGCAAGTTGGGAGAAGGCGCTACCGGCAACACGTACCGGTCCCCGTGGGTATAGTCCATACAGGGCACCACCGTGAGGTCCAAAAACGATTCGGTGTCGAGCCACCCTTCTTGGTCGATCATGTTGGCGAGCTCGCCTACGGTCAACCCGTGTACGAGCGGAATCGGATGCATGCCCACAAAACTCATGTGACGCGGCTGCATCAAGGGCCCGTCGAAGTAAAAGCCGTTGGGGTTGGGACGGTCGAGCACCACGAAGGGCAGTTTGTTTTCAGCGGCGGCTTCCATGCACAAATGCATGGTGGAGATGAAGGTGTAGCAACGCACGCCCACATCTTGAATATCAAACACCAAGATGTCCAGCCCTTCAAGCATCTGCGGCGTGGGCTTTTTGGTTTTACCGTACACCGAAAGGACTGGTATACCGGTTTTGCTGTCGACTTCATCAACAATGGTTGCGCCGTCAGACTTGTTGCCACGGAAACCGTGTTCGGGAGCAAACACCTTGGCCACGTTGATGCCTCGCGTAAGAAGTGTGTCCACCAAATGGGTGCCTTCCACCAGGGAGGTTGCGTTGGCAATGATGCCCACGCGCTTGTCTTTGAGGATGGGCAGGTAGAGGTCCAAGCGCTCTGCGCCGGTCATGAGGGTGATTTCTGCCGGAGTGTCCAAATGGCCTGGCGCGGGCACCGGTTTGGGTTGCCCGCAGGCCAGAATGCTGATGAGACACAAGAGCAAGACCTGAACTTTCATGGGGTGGAAGTTAAACGAGTTCATGCAACCGGGGGCGTGGGTTGCTATTTTTGATGCAAACTCCATGCCCTGAGTATAGAACGACGCATAGCCCGGCGCATGTTGCGCAGCCCTGAGAACAAACTCAGTCGCCCGATCGTGCGCATCGCTACCGGTGCCATCGCGGTGGGCGTGGCCTTGATGATGGCCTCGGTGTGCGTGCTCAAAGGCTTTCAACGTGAAATTCGAGACAAGGCGGTGGGCTTTGGCGCTCACATCCAAGTGGTCTCCTCGTCCAACGATTCTTCCACTGAGAGCGAGCGCATCGAAGCCGACCAGGACTTTTACCACACCATCACCGAAGACCCTTCCATCCGCCACATCCAACAATTTGCCCTCAAACCGGGCATCATGGAAACCGCAGAAAACTTGCAAGGGGTCGTCATCAAGGGCATTGCATCGGACTTTGATTCGACCTTTTTTGCCCAGCACCTTTCGGCTGGTCGCATCCTGCGTATCGGCACGTCTTCGGACCGCGAAATCATGATTTCGGCTTGGCAAGCACGCCGGCTGGAACTGGAGGTGGACGACCGTGTACGCGTTTACGTAGTGCAACAAACCACCGACATCAAACCCCGCACCTACACCGTGGCGGGCATTTACGAAACGGGCTTGGAAGAGTACGACCGCCAATACGTGTTTGTGGATCAACTGCATGTGGCCAAAAGCAGCGGATGGGGATTGGAGGCACAAATCCGTGCCAACATAGACTCATTGGCTGGAACCCTTGTGCTTGAAGGGCTGGGCTTCGGAGGCGACCCGGTCCGCCGTTTGATTTGGGACGATCCAGACGCGTACGGCAAAGCCAAGGTGGAGGTGGACCCCTGCGTTGCGAGCACCTACCAACTCATCGTCAAGGACCGCATTGAAACCCTGCCTGATACCGCATGGATCACGGTCACTCCCGGACCCGATCCAGCTTGTTGCACTTGCGGATTGGAAACCGAACTCACTACCTCCGGAGGAAGCTACCAGCATTACACCGGCGGGTTTGAAATCACCATTGCCGACTACGAGCAGGTGCTCGATCAGGACGATGAGGTCTTCAGACAGATTCCTTTTTACCTGCAGACACGCAACGTGCTCATGCAAAACGCGGAGCTCTTCAACTGGCTGCGTTCGCTAGACATCAACGTGATCATCATCATTGCGCTGGTGGTGTTCATCTCGGTGATCAACATGACTTCGGCCATGCTCATCATCATCCTGGAGAAAACGCGGATGATTGGTTTGCTCAAGGCGCTCGGCATTACCGACGGCGCGGTCATTCGCATCTTCTTGCGCAACGCCTCGCACATCATCGGTCGCGGGGTGATCTTGGGAAATCTACTTGGGATAGGTCTCTGCTTGGCGCAGTCCCAATGGGCGTTTATCACCCTCGACCCGGCCAACTACTTCGTGGACACGGTGCCCATCGCGTTTGATTGGTGGCTGATGTTTGCGCTCAACGTGGGCACGCTCGCTACCTGCGTGTTGTTCTTGGTGCTTCCAGCGCTTTATGTGACCCGGATTTCGCCGGTAAAAGCGATACGATGGGACTAGGTCAAGTGAAAGGGGGGCTTGCAAATGTTTAATGCAAGGGGCTTATCCCATTTGGGGAGGAGCTCTTTCATGGTAGGAACTCGAACCCTTCTAAGAGCGGTGCTACTTCACACAAACGTTCGTTGATGCTCCGGCGGCCAGGAGCGCGGACAGTGGCGGTATAGGTGCGGTTGTCTGAAGGATGATCGAAGCTGACAAAGAGCGACCAGCTGCTTTGGCCTTCCGGTGGGGCGTCATACATCAAGCACCAATTTGCGGGATGTCCACCTACTTGAGTTTCGCCTTGATCACGCACGTCGAATTCGGCTTGGATCTGTGCCAGTTCTTGTTCCCACCCTTTGTAACCCGGTGCTTTTTCGAATTCGGAAATCAGCAACAGGACTTTGCGTGCGGTGTCTTGCAGAATCAGCTGATTGCCATCTTGGTTGTTCTCGGTGAAGGGGCCCGCCCACAGGGCGGGTTTGGGAATGGAGAAGTGCCCGAGCAGGTCAGTGCAAGGCTCCAGTGTGGTGGTGTTCAGCTCCCAGCCGGTGCACCGGTCCATAAAGTCGTCGGGGCTTTGGCAGGCGCAGAAGGCGAGCAAGGGGAGGAAGAACATCCAGCGTTTCACGGATCGGAAGATAGCAAGTTCAGCACAGGACCATGCCAACGCTGAGCCACCGCGACGTTGGCAGAATTGTTCCCAGGGGCAAGGGTTGTGTAGTATACAATTCTAGCTTTGCACCAGAAACTCGCAAGCACTCCTATGCGCCCCATCTACGACAACATCCTCGACACCATTGGCAACACGCCAATGATCCGCATGAACGAGATCGCCAAAGACCTGCCCGGCACTGTGCTGGCCAAGGTGGAATACTTCAACCCCGGCAACTCGGTGAAGGACCGTATGGCCCTCCAAATGCTGGAGGATGCAGAAGCAGATGGACGCCTCAAGCCCGGAGGAACGGTGATCGAGTGTACCTCGGGCAACACCGGCATGGGCCTGGCGTTGGCGTGCATTGTCAAGGGCTACAAGCTGATTTGCACCTCTTCCGACAAACAGTCTAAGGAGAAGTTTGATGTGCTGCGCGCCATGGGCTCCGAAGTGATTGTGTGCCCCACCAATGTGGCGCCGGATCACCCCGACAGCTACTACTCGGTGGCCGAGCGCAAGAGCAAGGAGATCCCCAACAGCTACTGGGTCAACCAGTACGACAACCTCAGTAACCGCAAGGCGCACTACCTCACCACTGGTCCCGAAATCTGGGAACAAACCGAGGGCAAAATCACTCACTTTGTGGTAGGTGTGGGCACTGGCGGGACCATCTCAGGGGTGGGCAAGTACTTGAAAGAAAAGAACCCAGACATCAAGGTCTGGGGCATCGATACCTACGGCTCGGTCTTCAAGAAGTACCACGAGACCGGTGAGTTCGACGAGAAGGAAATCTATTCTTACATCACCGAGGGCATTGGCGAGGACATCTTGCCGGCCAACGTGGATTTTGACGTCATCGACCATTTTGAGAAAGTGACCGACCGTGACGGTGCGCGCTGCACCCGTGAATTGGCACGCAAAGAAGGCCTGTTTTTGGGCTACAGCTGCGGTTCGGCCTTTCAGGGACTGCGTCAATTGAAGGACGAGTTGGACGAGGACTCAGTGGTGGTGGTGCTCTTTCACGACCACGGCAGCCGATACGTAGGCAAGGTCTACAACGACGATTGGATGCGTGACCGTGGTTTCCTCGAGGAGGACATTCAAACCGCCGGCGACCTCATTGCCGCACACCGCGATTTGCCGCTGGTGACCGTGGCTCCGAAAGAATTGGTAGGCCACGCGGTGGCCAAGATGCGTCAACACAGCATCTCGCAGATTCCTGTGATGGCAGGCGGCGAATGCGTGGGCGTGATCGACGACACCCAGTTGTTCAACAAAATGGTGGAGAACCCCAAGCTGCTTGACGCAGAGATCGACAAGGTCATGGGCGCACCGCTCCCAGTGGTAGCTGAGTCAGCCAACCTTGCGGAGGTATCCGCGCACATCAACAAGGACGTGCCAGCGGTCTTGGTACGACTGGAAAACGGAGCGCATCACATTGTGACACGCACCGATGTCATCCAGGCTATTTCGTAAAGTTCAGAATCGTTTCGCGGATGATGGATACGCAATCCATCAGTTGATCTTCGGTCATCACCAGTGGTGGTGCAAAGCGGATGATGTTGCCGTGGGTTGGTTTGGCCAACAGACCATTGTCCTTGAGTGCAACACAAATGTCCCAGGCAGTTGAGCTGTCGGGCGTATCGTTGATCACGATTGCGTTCAGCAAGCCTTTGCCGCGTACAAGGGTAATCAAGTCAGACTCGCCGATGAGCTTGTTCATTTCGGCGCGGAACAGGTTGCCCAGTTTGCGCGCGTTTTGCGCAAGGGCCTCGTCTTTCACCACTTCCAAAGCGGTGATGGCCACTTTGCCCGCGATGGGATTGCCGCCAAAGGTTGAACCGTGCTCACCGGGCTTGATCACCAACATCACCTCGTCGTCGGCCAATACGGCTGAAACCGGATACGCACCTCCGGAGAGGGCTTTTCCAAGAATCAAAATGTCGGCCTTGGTGTAGGTGGACTGACGCTCACAGGCGGCCTCACAGGTACAGTTGCCGCAGGTGGCCAACAGCGAGCCGGTGCGTGCGATGCCGGTTTGTACCTCGTCGGCAATGAACAGGACATTCTTGGCCTTGCAGAGGGCTGCGGCGCGGTGGATGTAATCGTCGGCTGGGGTGTTGACGCCCGCTTCCCCTTGGATGGGCTCGGCCATGAACCCGGCCACGTTCGGATCTTCGAGCGCTTGCTCCAGCGCGTCCAGGTCGTTGTAAGGGATCACCTCAAAGCCCGGGGTGTAAGGACCAAAGCCGCCTTTCGAATCGGGGTCGGTTGAGAACGAGACAATGGTGGTGGTGCGGCCGTGGAAGTTCTCGGCGCAGGTGATGATTTTGGCCTGGTTGGCTGCGACGCCTTTTTTCTCGTAGGCCCACTTGCGGCAAAGCTTCAGTGCGGTTTCTACCGCTTCAGCGCCCGAGTTCATGGGCAACACTTTGTCGTATCCGAAGTACTCGGTAATGTACTGCTCGTACTCGCCCAATACACTGTTGTAGAACGCGCGTGAGGTGAGCTGCAGTTTGCCAGCTTGCTCCACCATGGCACCGGTGATGCGGGGGTGGCAGTGGCCTTGGTTGACGGCCGAGTAGGCCGAAAGGAAGTCGTAGTATTTCTTGCCTTCGCAGTCCCAAACAAATACGCCTTCACCGCGGTCAAGCACAACCGGAAGTGGGTGGTAGTTGTGGGCGCCGTGTTTGTCTTCGAGGCGCATGGCCTCTTGCGATGAGAGGTGTGAAGTGGTGGTCTGCATGGGAATTCAGGTTGGGTCCAAAACCGGCAACATACCGGCGGGCCACAAAACTATTCAAATTGCACCGAAAAGCCCGAATACCGCCCGGTTCGAACCGATTCGAATTGGGAGCGATCCACGCTGAGGTAGTGCGCGTGGTGCAGATCGCATTCGCCTTCCCAGAACTTTTGCATGCCGACTTTTTCCAGCACCCGAACCGAAGCGGTGTTTTCCGGTACGGCGCGGCCGATGATGCGCTGCATGCCTAACCGTTGGAATCCCCATCGAATAGTGTGCGTCTCAACCGTGACCGACAACCGCCAGAAGCGTCAAAGACAAGGGGGCAGAGAAAATGTGGCCAGTGGAAAGGTGCGTCGATAGGGAGAGATTGACGCACGCCTTGTTTCTTTTTTGTCGCGAGCGAAAAACCGCAGAGGTTTAAGTTTTCGAAAGACCATGGCCTTTAGAATGGATAGGTTTTACGTTTTTGGACAAGCGCACTTGCGCTGGCGAGGGCCCTTCTTGGTTGTGCCACACAACGCGGGACCGTCGGGGTGGTGGTGCTTAACAGTGTAGCCAGTACATGATAACCCGCAATCTCTTCTGAAGTCAGGCGTTTTTCCGATGTGAAACGTGTCCAAAGTACCCCTTCTTTTGGGGTGAAAGCCCTAGTTTTGTCGCGCCAAAAAAAAGAACCAACATGGCTACCAACCGCACATTTACCATGATCAAGCCGGACGCTACCGGCAACGGTCACACCGGAAAGATCATCGACCGCATCATTGGTGCGGGCTTCACCATCAAGGCGCTGAAATGGACCCGTCTGAGCACCGCTGATGCCCAAACCTTTTACGCCATCCACAAAGAGCGTCCCTTCTACGGCGAGCTCGTGGAGTACATGACCTCAGGCCCCATCGTCGCGGCCATCCTTGAGAAAGACAACGCAGTTGAGGACTTCCGTACCCTCATCGGCGCTACCAACCCAGCGGAAGCTGCCGAAGGCACCATCCGTCGCGATTTTGCTGAGAGCATCGCTGCCAACGCCGTTCACGGTTCAGACAGCGACGACAACGCCGCCATCGAAGGCGCGTTCTTTTTCTCGCAGCGCGAGCACGCATAAGTATTCACTCCTAACCCGATTCCCACCATGGAAAAAATCAAAGTGGCCAACCCCGTCGTGGAGATGGACGGCGATGAAATGACCCGCATCATCTGGCAATTCATCAAAGACAAACTCATCTTCCCATACCTCGACCTCGAGATCAAGTATTTCGATCTGGGTATGGAGCACCGTGACGATACCAACGACCAGGTGACCATCGACGCGGCCAACGCCATCAAAGAATACAAGGTGGGAATCAAGTGCGCGACCATCACCCCCGATGAGGCGCGTGTAGAGGAGTTCAAGCTCAAGAAAATGTGGCGTTCACCCAACGGCACCATCCGCAACATCGTGGGCGGTACTGTGTTCCGTGAGCCCATTATCATGAGCAACGTACCGCGTCTGGTACCGGGCTGGACCAAGCCGATCTGCATCGGACGTCACGCTTTCGGAGATCAGTACAAGGCCACCGATACTGTGATCAAAGGCAAAGGCAAGCTCATGATGAGCTTCATCCCCGAAGACGGCAGCGCAGCTACTGAGTGGGAAGTCTTTGAATTCGAAGGTGCTGGCGGAGTTGCCATGAGCATGTACAACACCGACGAGTCGATCTATGGCTTCGCCCGTTCGTGCATGAACCGCGCTTTGGATAAGGGTTGGCCACTGTACATGAGCACCAAGAACACCATCTTGAAGGCGTACGATGGCCGCTTCAAGGACATCTTCGAAGAAGTGTTCCAAAACGAATTCAAAGCCAAGTTTGACGCAGCCGGTCTCACCTACGAGCACCGCCTGATTGACGATATGGTGGCCGCCGCCCTCAAGTGGGAAGGTGGATTCGTTTGGGCCTGCAAGAACTACGACGGCGACGTACAGTCAGACACCGTAGCACAAGGCTTTGGTTCACTCGGTTTGATGACCTCGACCTTGGTGACCCCCGAAGGTGACGTGATGGAAGCTGAGGCTGCCCACGGTACTGTGACCCGTCACTACCGTCGTCACCAAGCCGGCGAGAAGACCTCGACCAATCCGATTGCGTCGATCTTCGCCTGGACCCGTGGTCTGGCATTCCGCGGTAAGTTGGACAACAACCAACCGCTGATCGACTTCTGCGAAACCCTCGAGCGCGTATGCATCGACACCGTAGAAGGCGGCCAAATGACCAAGGATCTGGCCCTGCTGATCCACGGCAAGCAAATGACCGAAGACCACTGGCTCACTACCGAGGAATTCCTCCAAGCCCTGGACAACGGTTTGCAAGCCCGCATGAACGGCTAATATTTTCCCCGAGAAAATTCCGAGAGGCCCGGTCTTGTCCGGGCCTTTTTTCGTTGCAAATTTCACCCATGCCCCAACGCCTGTCCCAAAAGACCATCAATGCACTCGCCCTGCCGGCCATTGTGTCCAATTTGGCCGAACCGTTGATCAGTCTGGCAGACACCTCCATCATCGGGCACATCCCCGAGAACAGCACCGAGGCCATTGGGGGCATCGGTGTGGCGGTGAGCTTATTCTTTTTGTTGTTCTGGACCTTCATGGTGCTTCGCCCTGCCATGGTGGCCACCGTGGGCAAGTACGTGGGTGAAAAGCGCGAAGCTTCGTTGGATCCGCTGCTGTTCCAGTTGGTGGTGTTCAACGCCGGATTGGGTGTGCTGATCTGGACCTTGAGCAGCACGTTTGCCCCCTCCTTACTTCAGCTTTACAACGCTGAAGGACTGGTGCTCGAAAATGCCATTGATTACTTCCGGATCCGGGCGGTGGGACTGCCGCTCATGCTGGTGACCTACCTGTTATTCGGGGTTTTCCAAGGCTTGCAAAATACACGGTGGGCCATGTATATCGCCCTCAGCGGTGGCATCATCAACCTGACGATGGACCTGTTGCTCGTATACGGCGTAGAAGGGTGGATTCCACCCATGGGAGTTCGCGGCGCTGCATATGGTGCTCTGGGAAGCCAGGTGTTCATGTTTGTCGTCGCCTCGTTTGTTTTGCTGCGCCACACGCCATACCGTTTGCGTCCCAATTGGAAGCGCCATCCAGAACTTGTGGGGACCTTGGGGGTGAGCGGCAACTTCATGATCCGCGTCATCACCATCAACACGGTGCTGTTCTTGGCCAATCGCACGGCCGCAGGGTTGGGGGAGGCGCCCTTAGCAGCGCACACCATGGTGATCCAAATCTGGACCTTTTCCTTCTTTCTGTTGGACGGGTACTCCAACGCCGGGCAAGCCCTCAGCGGCAAGCTCTTTGGCCAGAAGGACGCATTCAATCTGCGCTTCTTGCTGCGGCGCTTGCAGCTGATCGGACTGGGAATCAGTGTATTGATGATTGCCGGATACCTGCTGGTGTACTCCTACATCGGACACTTGCTCAGCAACGATACCGAGGCAGTTACGGCTTTTGAGGACATTTTCTGGGTGATGATTGTGTCGCTGCCCACAGGTGCAATCGCCTTCACCTACGACGGCATTCTCAAAGGGTTGGCCGATGCGCGCTTCCTGCGCAACATGATGCTCCTTGCGCTGTGTGTTTACAGCGGATGGCTGTTCTTCTCACCCGATGCGCTTACTAGCGTGTGGTGGGGCTTTGCCGCATGGTTGGCCTTCCGGTCGGTGTGGGCCGCGTTCTACTACAACAAGAAAATCAGTCGTTTGGAATCCGAGTGGGCTTAAGCCTTGGCCTTGGGTGCCGCTTTCTTGGCCGGTGCTTTTTTGGCGACGGGTTTCTTGGCCGGCGTCTTTTTGGCAGTGGGTTTTTGGGCGGGCTCTGGCACAATGGGCTGGGCTTTCTTCACGATGGCCTCGGGGAGGTGTTCGAAGAAGGTGTCGCCACGCAGTCCCAAACGCAAGGTTTCTAAAGGAATCACGTCGTTGGGCGCAATGTTGCCCAGGTTGACGTTGGCGCCCATCAGTTTGAGGAACCACACTTGCTGTGGCTTCTTAGGAGCTTCCCAAAGGATATTGTCGTTGTTCACCTTGGCCATGATCTTGTTGATCAGGATGGTGTGTGCGTGACCGTTGGGGCGGAAGATGCCCACGTTGCCCGATTCACGCGCCTCGGCAATCACCTTCCAAGAACCTGCTTTGAGCTCGGCGAGCATCATGCGGATCCATTTGGCTGGAGAAATCAAGATGCCTTCCTCCTTGGAACCCACCTCACTGAGGACTTTGAAGTCTTCTGAGAAGGAGGTGATCAGGTCGCATTTTTCTTTGTGATTCAAAACGATAGAACCGTCAGACACCTCCATCACGTTCACCCCAAAGTCGAGGCACATTTGACGGAAGTCCGCCAGCTGGTTGCGTACATAGAAGGCCTCAAACAAGGTGCCTCCAAAGTATACGTCCAATCCGGCGTCTCGGTAAAGCTGGATTTTGCGCTCCACGTTCGGGGTCACCATGGTGGTACCGAAGCCGAGCTTGACCACATCGGTCAGTTCACCGCAGGTTTCAATGAAGTCTTCTGCTTGTCGGTAGCTGAGTCCCTTGTCCATCACCATGGTCACCCCGGTGTGGCGGGGCTTGGCGGGACGTTCGGGCAAGTACTTGAGTGTTGGTTTCATGATTCTTCAGGGCTTTTACATAACTCCCGGGCATCCGCATCGTTGAGGATTTCTGGGTAGTAGTCCGTCAGCTCGTCGAAATCATTGTTCTCGCTCTGATGGAGGTAATCCAGCAGCAGCAGGGCTTGCTTCTGCTTTCCAAGGGCGTGCAAGTATGCAACTTTTCGCAAGAGGAGCGAAGTGTTATCCGGGTTTTCACCCAGGGCTTGCTCAATTAGGTTTTCCGCACCGTCCACATGGTTCAAATCGAAGCGGAAATGGGCGTAGTCCAACCAAGCCTGCACGCACTTGGGGTGGGCTTCAATGGCACGCAGGTAAATCTCTCGGGCGCTCGATACGTTACCCACGTTCTTTTGGGCTTCGGCCATCATGAGCATGATGTCCGGGTTGTTGGGCTCCAAGCCGTCTGCTTCGCGCAGGAGCTCGATGGCTTTTTCGGAGTGGCCTTGCAGGTCGTTGACCACGGCCTTGCCAATGATGGCGTCCACGTTTTTGGGATCCAGTTTGAGGGCGAGGTTGTAATAGAAGTCGGCTTCTTTGAGTTGCTCGAGCTTTTCGTAGCATTCGCCCACCAGGCAGTAGACCCCTGCTTGTGGGGTTTCCAACTCCATGGTCTCCTTGTAGCACTCGATGGCACGGTTAAAGTCCTCCAAGTACACCAGGGTATTGGCCAAGTTGTACCAACCCGGGGCAAATTGGTCTTCGATGGCCAGGCAATACTCGAAGGCGTCAGCAGCCTTGGGGTACTCCGCGGTGCGGAAGTAACTGTTGCCCAAATTGTACCACGTGGCAAACGAGTAGGGGTGTTCGTCCAAGAATTGAACGTAGTAAGCACGTGCGTCCTCAAAGCGCCCTGCCATTTCAAAGCAGTATGCGATTTCGTAGACGGCGGTATCGTTCTCAGGGTTTTGACGCAAGGCACGGTCCAGTACGCGGATGGCTTCGTTGAAGCGCTCCATGTTCTCGTACTCCAATGCAAGGTCAATGTAGACTTCGTCCTGCAGCTCGACCTGTCCAAAACGCAGGGCACGTTCGTAGTAGCGGACCGCATTGCGATGGTCGCGCAACTGCGAAAATACCGTGCCGAGGGTCAGCAAGACTTCGTCGTTTGTGGGTTCCACTTCCTCGAGTGCGCGGAGCAACCCAAGGGCCCGATTCAGTTCTCCCATGCCGGCCAGTAACTGGGCTTGGCGTAGGCGAAGAACAAAGGCATCGGGGAAGATGGTGCGGGCGTAGTGGATGACGCTCAACGCTTTGCGTACACGTCCCTGATCGAAGTACAAATCGACAATCTGCTCAAATTGATCGATGTCGAAGTACCACGATTGGCGGGCTTTCAGCATGGCTTCGTACCGCTGTTGCAGTTCTCGAGCCGGTTGATGATCGTCGCGCTTTGCAGCTTCTTCGTTCATAGCGTTTGTTCAGGTGACACCCTTAAGTTAGGCACATCCTACGCTGCTTCGTGTCAGACACTTTCCAGTTATCAACAACTTCCGCGCACGGACCTATTAAGTCAACGCAAAGGTAACTGGTTTTGTGCGGGTTGTGGTTGGAATAAAAGTGAAAGAACCAATGGTGGTTCGTGCAAGTGCAAGCAGATAGTTGGGGGAAGAGTTAACAGTGAAAATTGGGGGGAGGGTTTGGTGCAAGTAGCGAGTGCAAGCTGTTGAGTGTACTCGACACCACCATTGGATCATCCAAAGCATGCCGCAAGCGGTTCACCTGTACATCGCATTCTTCATTTCAAAAAGCCTTGCTCTACCACCTTATACGTGCACTAACCCCTCCTTTCCAAAGTGTGTTCCAGCAACACTTTGTACCTTCCGTCTGCTTAATTTCGAGACATGCGTAATCTCCTAACTGCCGCCCTCCTTGTTGTAGTTGTTGCCGTTCAAGCGCAAACTCCTGTGATCCAGGATCCACCTACGTGGACGCAAGCTGGGATCAACTATGTAGGGGACGACGCCGTGATTTTGCAGTGCTACGCCCCGGGCAAGGATTACATGTACGCTGTGGGCGACTTTTCGGGGTGGGCAGAGCAGGAGGAGTTCCTGATGCGCAAGTCGCTGGACGGGAATACCCACTGGATCCTGTTGGACAACTTGACCCCGCTGCAGGAGTACCGCTTTCAATACAGCGTGTACCCGGGAGGCATTCGCGTAGCGGACTGGTTTGCCGACAAGATTTTGGATCCCTGGAACGACCAATGGATCTCAAATGACACCTACCCGGGATTGATTGATTTTCCGTGGATGGATGCGGGCGATCCGGTGTCGGTGTTTCAAACCGGTCAGTCGGAATTTGTGTGGAACGAAGGCGGCTACGTGCGCCCAGAAGGCCACAAAATGGTGATCTACGAATTGCTGCTGCGCGACTTCATCACCGACCACAACTGGGAGACCATGAAGGATACGCTTTCTTACTTGGAGAACCTGGGCGTGGACGCCATCGAGCTCATGCCTTTCAACGAGTTTGATGGCAACGAATCGTGGGGCTACAACCCCAATTTCTACTTCGCTCCCGATAAGTACTACGGCACCAAGGATGCGCTCAAGCGTTTTGTTGAAGAGGCCCACCAGCGAGGCATTGCGGTGATCATGGATATGGTGCTTAATCACAGCTACGGACTCAACCCGCAAGTACGGTTGTACTGGGATCAAGGGCTGAATGCCCCGGCCGGAGACAACCCCTGGTTCAACACCTACTCTCCGCATGATTTTGGCGTGGGCTACGATTTTGATCACGAGAGCAGCGATACCCGGGCATTTTGCAAGCGTGTACTGCAATATTGGCTGGAGGAGTACCATGTGGACGGCTTCCGTATGGACCTGTCTAAGGGCTTCACCAACAACCAGACTCAGGGCGATTTGGGTGCATTCAATGCCTACGACCAATCGCGCATCAACATCCTGACCGACTACGCCAATCATTGTTGGGGCGTATCGCCGGGGTCGTACTTCATACTCGAACACTTTGCAGATAACTCCGAAGAATCGGCCTTGGCTGCGAGTGGATGCATGCTGTGGGGCAACTCCAATCACGATTACGGTGAAGCACTGATGGGCTTCCCTTCCAACCTGTTTGGCATCAGCCACCAAAGCAGGGGCTGGGCGTTCCAAAACTTGGTGGGCTACTTCTCCAGCCACGACGAGGAACGCATTCTATACAACACCCAACTCTACGGCAACGAGTTTGACGGCTACAGTTGCAAGGACGAAGACACCGCCCTTGAGCGCATGGAGGCCATTATGGCTATGTTCCTGATGGTGCCAGGCCCTAAGATGATGTGGCAGTTCGAAGAGCTGGGGTACGACTACTCCATCAATACCTGTTGGGACCTCAGCATAGATTCCGGGTGTCGCACCGACAAAAAGCCGATCGAATGGGGATATGCCGAGGATGTGGAGCGCAAGAACCTGTTCAAGGCCACCCGTGCGATGTTGCAACTGCGCGGCTCGCACCCGGTATTCAATACCAACGACTTCAACATGGACGTGGGCGGGTACGCCAAGGCCCTTCGCCTGTACCACCCAGACATGAATTGCATTGTGATTGCCAACTTCGATGTGGTGGCCCAAAGCATCATTCCGGGCTTCCCATACACTGGTACGTGGTACGATTACATGAACGGCAGCGCGATTGTCGAAAACAACCTGTCCAATCCGTACTTGCTCCAGCCGGGGGAGTACCGCATATACATCGACCAGCCCTACGCTGTGCCCGATACCGACGGCAGCACCGCGCTGGAAACCGGTACCGAAGGCTGCACCGATGCCGCTGCGCAGAACTACGATCCGAGCGCAGGCATTGATGACGGCAGCTGTCTGTTTACCATCACTCTGCAAGTAGACATGACCACTTCTGCTGTGAGCCCCTTGGGCCTGCACGTGGCGGGTAACTTCCAAGATTGGAGCCCGAGTACCACGGACATGGTGGACGGCGGTACAGGCATTTGGACCTACACGTTGACCGCTCAAGAGGGCGACCATCTCATCTACAAATTCATCAACGGCAACGACTGGCCCGATTCGGAAATCGTGCCTGGAGGCTGCGGTACTGATGACGGCTTTGGCGGCTACAACCGCCTGCATGTGGTCAATGGAAATGCCACGCTGGACGCGCATTGCTTCAGCGATTGTACGGCGTGTCCCGACGGCGTCATTGAGGTGACCTTCCTGGTCAACATGTCCGCAGAGACCGTGGCTGCTGAAGGCGTGCACATTGGCGCGGATTTCCAAGGCTGGACACCCGGACTCACGCCCATGACCGATCAAGGTGACGGCACTTGGGCGTACACCGCTACATTGCCCAACAACGCATCGGCCGAGTGGAAGTTCATCAATGGCAACGCTTGGGGGCAGGACGAAACCGTACCCCTCGCGTGCGCCGATGCGGATGTCAACCTCAACCGCTTTGCCTCCTTTGGTGAGGACGACGTAGTGGTAGATGCAGTGTGTTTTGGTACCTGTGACCTGTGTCCGGGCGCTGGCCAAGAAGGCTGCACCGACAGCACAGCTTGCAATTACGACCCCACTGCTGTGACCGATGACGGCTCATGTGATTACACCTGTTTGGGCTGTACCGATGCATTGGCGTGCAACTTTGACGTGACCGCCACCGTGGACGACGGCTCCTGCGATTACACCTGCTTTGGGTGTACCGACCCCTTCGCGTGTAACTACAGCTCGGAGGCCACCATCGACAATGGCACCTGCGACTACAGTTGCTTGGGGTGCACCGATCCCGAGGCGGACAACTACGACCCCGCTGCTACGGTAGACGATGGCAGCTGCGTGCAAGGGTCGCAATTCTGTGGACCCGGTACGATCTGGGATCCGGAGCTGCTTGTTTGTGTAGGAACGGTGACCGAAGATCCTTGTCCGGCAGACTTGGACACAGACGGCATTATAGGCACCGGCGACCTGCTGGAGCTCCTCGGCATGTTTGGCACGTATTGTGAATAAGCGCGGGCGGGTAAATGCCCTGATTTCCTAAGGAAACCTGTACTTTTGCTCTTTCATTTCTGCGGCCTGTGCCGTGGCAAAACAACGAGAGCAGCGTATGCTTAACATCGTACTCTTTGGCCCTCCAGGGGCCGGCAAAGGCACCCAAAGCGCAAACTTGATTGAGCGCTACGACTTGGTACACCTCAGCACCGGTGACATCTTCCGTTACAACATGAAGAACGACACCGAGCTCGGCCAACTTGCCAAGTCATACATCGAAAAGGGCGAATTGGTGCCCGACAACGTGACCATCCAAATGCTCGAGTCCGAGGTGAACAAGCACCCCGAGGCCAAGGGCTTCATTTTTGACGGCTTCCCACGCACCACCGCGCAAGCCGAGGCATTGGACGCTTTCCTCACTGGACGCGACACCGGCATCACCTGGATGCTCGCCTTGGAGGTAGAAGAGCAGGAGCTGCGCCAACGTCTGCTCAAACGTGCCGAAACCTCAGGCCGTGCAGACGACGCCGATCCTGAAGTGATCCAAAACCGCATTGATGTGTACAACCGCGAGACGGCTCCTGTAGCTGACTACTACCGCAGTCAAGACAAGTACATGGGCATCAATGGCATTGGTACCATCGAGGAGATCACCGAGCGTTTGTGCATGGTGATCGATGGCAAACCGGCCTAACTCCAATCAGACAACACGGGCATGAGCGGTCCCAGCAATTTTGTGGACTATGTGAAGATCTGCTGCCGTTCCGGCAAGGGCGGGGCAGGATCGGCACACCTCATGCGCAACAAGGTCACCGCTAAAGGCGGCCCCGATGGCGGAGACGGTGGACGCGGTGGTCACGTCATTGTGCGCGGCAGTTCACAACTCTGGACATTGCTGCACCTCAAGTACCGCAAGCACGTTATCGCCAAACCCGGCGAGGTGGGCAGCGGCAACCACAAATCCGGTGCGCAAGGCCAGGATGAGGTTCTGGAAGTGCCCCTCGGCACGGTTGCCAAAGATGCCGAAACCGGTGAGGTACTGTTCGAGATTACCGAGGACGGCGAGGAGCAAATCATCGTTCCTGGCGGCCGTGGAGGGCTGGGTAACGCCCATTTCAAGTCTCCCACCAATCAAACGCCGCGCTACGCTCAACCCGGTGAAGACGGGCGGGAGGAGTGGAAAATTCTGGAACTCAAAGTGCTGGCCGACGTCGGTTTGGTGGGTTTCCCCAACGCGGGCAAGAGCACGTTGTTGTCGGTGATCTCAGCGGCCAAGCCTGAGATTGCGAACTACCCGTTTACCACCCTTCGTCCGAACTTGGGTATGGTGCCTTACCGCGATGGGCGCTCCTTCATCATGGCCGACATCCCGGGAATTATTGAAGGCGCCTCAGAAGGCAAGGGGCTAGGCCTGCGCTTCCTGCGCCACATTGAGCGCAACTCGGTGCTGCTGTTTGTGGTGCCGTGCGACACCGATTCCATCCAAAAGGAATACGACATTCTGCTCGCTGAACTCGGCAAGCACAACCCCGAACTCCTGGACAAAGAGCGCATTCTGGCCATTTCCAAATGCGACATGCTCGACGAGGAACTTGAAGCCGAGCTCGCCCAAGAACTCCCCGACGTGCCGCACATCTTTTTCAGTTCGGTCTCCGGCCAACGCGTGGACCGTTTGAAGGACATGGTGTGGACGGCGATTCAGGGGTGATTGACCCTTCCGAAGCAATCTTTCTTGTGAATCTTTTGAAGTGCTGACGCATGCATCCCCAATGGTTCAATACCGATTGGACTGCATGTAATGCTGGTTGCCAGCGGCTGGTGGATGCTTACTGAGGGCTTGGAGTTCGCGTTTGCGGTGGACTTGCTCCTTTCATTTTTCGCGGTTGATGGTCAAAGACATGGCAAAGTTCCAGCCCTGAGACATGGGTTTTCACTCAGCAAATGCGATGCGGCAGTCATGCCGCTGAGGTAGGGGAGGATCAGCGGGTGGCGTGCAGGCGTCGGGCAATATCGGCATCCCAGACTTGTTGCTTTTCGCGGTTGACCGAATGTTCGGTCTCTTTGTCGTAGCGCTCTTGCTCTACGTTCATGCGGTTGAATGTCTCGTCGTACAGGCGCTGAACAATGGCTTGTCCATCGGCGCGGACGAATTCGGAAACTTCCATGTTTTGGAAGGGTTCGAGGAGTTGACGCAGCTCGCGCGTGTAGAGTTCGGTGAGGTCGAAGTGGCCTTGTTCGTGGCGCAGGAGTTCTGGGGTGCCGGCATCCTTCTCCACCCAGGATTCACTGGGAACAAAGTAGCTGTAAGTGTTGACGTGAATGCCTGTGTCATCCGAACTCAGGTCGATCGCAATGCCCGACCAGGTGTACGCTTTGTACCCTGTAATCGGCACCATAGCGCGCGGACGAAAGTCGTCCCACGTCAGTGGACGATCGGGGTCGTAGGGCAGTTGGTCTGGCTTCTGGGGAGGCGAAAACGAAGCCAAAGCCAGCAACAAGGCCGATGCAAACAGAAACAGGCGCATGGGTTCAATACGCGGGTTGGACTAGCTTTGTTGTCCATGAATCGCACCGTTTTTCCACCCCTGGACCTCGCCCCTGAAGTGGCCAAAGCATTGGATGCTGGCCGTGCTGTAGTGGCCTTGGAGTCCACGATCATTGCCCACGGTATGCCTTATCCGCAAAACGTGGAAACCGCCCGTACGCTGCAGGAGATCATCCGAGCAGAGGGTGCGGTACCGGCCACCATTGCGGTGATGGGAGGCAAGTACAAAGTGGGGTTGAACCACGAGGAACTCCACGCATTGGCCACCGCAGAATCGGTGCGCAAGTTGAGCCGGCGGGATGTGCCTTTGGCCTTGACTTCTGGGGAGATTGGAGCAACTACCGTAGCCAGTACCATGATCATTGCTGCAGCTGCAGGCATTCGCTTGTTTGCCACCGGAGGCATAGGTGGGGTGCATCGCGGGGCGGAATACACCTTTGACGTATCGGCGGATTTGACGGAGTTGCGCCAAACCAGTGTTGCGGTCGTGAGTGCCGGAGCCAAAGCGATTTTGGATTTGCCCAAAACCCTCGAGATGCTCGAGACGTTTGGCGTGCCTGTATTGGGGGTGGGGACCGATGAGTTTCCGGCCTTTTATTCGCGTACAAGCGGCTTGGGCGTGGACGCACGCATGGATGCCCCAGAGGAGATCGCCGCGTTTTTGAAGGCGAAATGGTCTGCCGGATTGGAAGGCGGTGTGTTGATCGCCAACCCCGTTCCCGAAAGCGATGCTTTGGACGCGGGAGCGATCGAGTCCACCATTGCCTCGGCCATTGCCGAAGCCGAAGCAGCGGGCATTGGCGGCAAGCAGCTGACTCCGTTTTTACTCCGACGCATCACCGAGCTCACCGCTGGACAATCCTTGGTCAGTAACGTGGCGCTGGTGAAAAACAACGCGCGTCTTGCAGCCCGCATAGCGGTGGCCTTGGCGGAGAACAGCTGAGGGCAAACGGTTGTTAACTCCTTGCGTGCGGTGGGTAAAAAACCTTGTCGCACCGCGCGTTTCCCGTACATTTGCACCGCCCAACACCCACCTGTATGTCGAAGGATATCGCGCCCGATTCGGTCGTTACTGAAGCCTCCCTACGCCAACAATTGCTCGACGATTACCGCCTGTGCTGCCTGAGCCGTGAAATGTCTCTGCTCGGTCGCAAGGAAGTTCTCACCGGAAAAGCCAAGTTTGGCATCTTCGGCGATGGCAAAGAGCTGGCCCAAGTGGCCCTTGCGAAAGTGTTCCGCAAAGGAGACTTCCGCAGCGGTTATTACCGGGATCAAACCTGGATGATGGCCCTTGGTGAATTGGAGGTACAGCCGTACTTCGCCGCCCTCTACGCCCACGCCTCGCTTGAACACGAGCCCACCTCAGGCGGACGCCAAATGGGCGGCCACTACGCCACCCGTTCCCTGGACGAAAACGGCGCTTGGAAAAACCTGACGGAGCAGTACAACAGTTCCGCGGACATTTCACCCACCGCAGGTCAAATGCCCCGCTTGCTCGGACTCGCGCAAGCCTCCAAGGTCTACAAAACCCAGCCCGAGTTGGCGGCCCAGATGACCGACTTCACCAACGGAGGCAACGAGGTTGCTTTCGGTTCCATTGGCGATGCGTCCACCTCCGAAGGCCTCTTCTGGGAAACCATGAACGCGGCCTGCGTGCTGGAAGTGCCCATGCTTATGAGCGTGTGGGACGACGGGTACGGCATCAGTGTCGAGAAGAAATACCAAACCGTCAAGGAGTCCATCAGCGAAGCCTTGGCCGGGTTTGAAAAAGGCAGCACCACCAACGGACTTAAGATTTTCCGCGCCAAAGGCTGGAACTACCCGGAGTTGGTCGCCACCTACGAACGTGCCGCAGCCTACTGTCGCGACAACCACACTCCGGTACTCGTGCACGTGGAGCAAGTCACCCAACCCCAGGGCCATTCTACCTCCGGTTCACACGAACGTTATAAGACCCCTGAGCGCTTGGCTTGGGCCGAAGAATACGACTGCATCAACCAGTTCAAGTCCTTCATTGCCCTTGAAGGCGGCGTTTCGGAAGAAGAACTCGACGCCATCCGCAAGGAGGCTAAGAAAGAAGTTCGCGCACAACAAAAAGCCGCATGGGCCGCCTACCGCTCCGAAATCGACGGCGAGCGCGATACCTGCGTGCAACTGCTGCGCAACCTGGCCGCAGAAGCCGGAGAACGGGAAGCCATTGCCCACATTGCCGAAGGATTGGCTTCCACCTTGGACCCCATCCGCAAAGACATACTCACCGCTGCCCGCCAAGCCCTGATGCTGGACCGAGGGGGCGATTCAGTGGCCCGCAAAGCGTTGGCCCAGTGGCACGCCACCCAACACGAACGCAGTCGCGACCGGTACAGCGATCGCCTGTACTCCGCGTCGAGGTGGGCAGCCACCAACATTGAAGAAGTTGCTCCCGAGTACAACAACGACGGAGCAGAGGAAGACGGCCGCATCATCCTGCGCGAAAATTTCCGCGCCCAATTCGAACGCCGTCCAGAGGTGCTTACCTTCGGGGAAGACACCGGTGTGATCGGCGGGGTGAACCAAGCCATGGAGGGCATGCAGGAGGCCTTTGGCAACGTCCGTGTGTCGGACACCGGCATCCGTGAGGCCACCATCATGGGCCAAGGCATTGGCATGGCCATGCGTGGTTTGCGTCCCATCGCTGAGATCCAATACTTGGACTACCTCTACTACGCGCTGCAGATCATGCGCGACGATTTGGCCACCGTGCACTACCGCACCCGAGGCGGGCAAAAGGCCCCGCTCATCGTGCGCACACGCGGCCACCGTTTGGAAGGCATTTGGCACTCGGGCTCGCCCATGGGTGCCATCATCCACTCGGTGCGCGGCATGATCGTGGCGGTGCCGCGCAACATGACCCAGGCCGCAGGCATGTATAACACCTTGTTGGAGTCCGATGACCCGGCATTGGTGGTGGAATGCCTCAACGGCTACCGCTCCAAAGAACCGCTGCCCACCAACATGGGCGACTTCCGCACCCCCATCGGCAAGGTGGAAGTGGTGCGCGAAGGCACCGACCTGACCATCGTATCCTACGGTTCTACCTTCAACCTGTGCATGGCTGCGGCGGCGCGCTTGGCGGAGTTGGACATCGATGTGGAATTGGTCGATGTGCGCACGTTGTTGCCGTTTGACTTGGATCACGGTACAGTCGCGTCAGTGGGCAAGACCAACCGCTTGTTGATTGTGGATGAGGATGTGCCAGGAGGGGCTTCGGCCTTTATACTGGACCAAGTTTTGAACAAGCAGGGCGGGTATGCATTGCTGGATTCAGCGCCGGTCACTTTGACTGCGCAACCTCACTTGCCGGCCTACAGTACCGATGGCGATTATTTCTCGAAGCCCAGCATCGAGGACATCACCGAGGCGGCTTACGCCATCATGCACGAAAACGATCCCGGAGTGTATCCGGAACTGTGATTTGTTATGCGTGCATACGAAATTTGAATTACCTTTCGACTCCGAATAGAACACAACGTCATAGACAGACCCAGATATGAAGATACTCGTTTGCATCAGCAAGGCGCCGGACACCACCTCGCGCATTGCGTTCACCGACGGGAACACCAAGTTCGATGAGAACGGGGTGCAGTTCATCGTCAATCCTTACGATGAGTGGTACGCCCTGGTGCGTGCTCTCGAGCTCAAAGAGGCCGGCGGCGGCCAGGTGACTACCATCACCGTAGGTGGCGCCGACAACGATCCCATCATTCGCAAAGCCCTGGCCATTGGCGCCGACAACGCCGTGCGCATCGACGCCGATGGCGGTGACAGCATGTACGTGGCCAAACAAATCGCCGAGTACGCCAAAAGCAATGGGTACGATGCGGTCTTTGCCGGTAAAGAAACCATCCAATACAACTCAGGCGCAGTAGGCGGAATGATCGCCGAGTACCTCGATTGGCCTTACATTTCGTTGGCCACCAAGCTGGACATGGAAGGCAACACTGCGGTGATTACTCGCGATGTGCAAGGCGGCAGCGAAGTATTGGGCGTAGATGGCCCGTTTGTACTCAGCGCGTCCAAAGGCTTGGCCGAGCAGCGCATCCCGAACATGCGCGGCATCATGGCAGCCCGCACCAAACCGCTTGAAGTGGTGCCTGCAGTAGAAGCTGCATCGCACACCTCGGTGGCCAGCTACGCGCTGCCAGCAGAAAAAGGCGCGTGTCGCATGATCGACGCTGAAAACCCCGCCGAATTGTTTGACCTGCTTCGCAACGAAGCCAAAGTCCTCTGATGCCATGAAAGTTCTTGTATTTGCAGATCACCGCGGCGGGAAAGCGACCAAAGCATCGCTCGAAGCTGCCACGTACGCCAAGCGCATGGGTGCAGACGTTGAAGCAGTCACCACCGAAGGCCTCGAAGGCGACGGCGGTTTGGGTGCGGCCGGCGTAAGCACCGTACACGTAGCCGACGGCGTGAACCCATCGGATTCCGCACAACTCACCAAAATGGTAGCTGCTGCTGCCAACGCCACTGGCGCCGAAGTGGTGGTAGTGGGCAACGACAACACCGGCCGATTGGTGGCCCCACGTGTTGCCGTTCGCTTGGACGCGGGACTGGTTTCTGGCGCCGTAGCGTTGCCAGACACCTCCAACGGTTTTACCGTACGTAAGAATGTATTCTCGGGCAAGGCCACCGCTGATGTGAGCATCACCTCGGCCAAAAAGGTGATTGCCGTCATGCCCAACGCCATTGGCATCGACGCCGACGGCGGCAGCGCCAACGTGAGCGCCCTGAGCGTGGACGCCGGCAGCGCAAGCGTGACTGTTCGCGAGCAACAAGTTGCCTCGGGCGACGGCATGGTGCCGCTCCCCGAAGCCGAGCTCGTAGTATCGGCCGGTCGCGGTCTGAAAGGCCCAGAAAACTGGGGTATGATCGAGGACCTGGCCAAAGCACTCGGTGCCACCACCGCTTGCTCGCGCCCGGTATCGGACATGGATTGGCGCCCGCACCACGAACACGTGGGTCAAACCGGTGTGGCCATCCGTCCAAACCTGTACATCGCTGTGGGCATCTCGGGTGCGATCCAGCACCTGGCAGGCGTAAACGGCTCCAAGGTGATTGTGGTGATCAACAAAGATCCCGAAGCACCGTTCTTCAAGGCCGCCGACTACGGCATTGTGGGCGACGCCTTTGAGGTCGTGCCCAAGCTCGTAGAAGCCGCACAAGCACTGAACTGACCTACATCATCGTGCGCCGATCACTGATTTGGTCGGCGCGCGATTTTGGTATATTCGCAGAACAACAAAGGGGTAATCGTCTTGCCCCTTTTCTTTTGTCTATGAACAAGATCGAGCTGGAGATTTCAGACATCGCCCCAAGCGGGTCAACCAGCGGCGCGTACGCCCTGGTGCTGAGTGAAGTAGGTGCATCGACCAACCGCAAACTGCCCATCGTTATTGGCGGGCACGAGGCGCAAGCCATCGCGATTGAATTGGAGAAGATGACCCCAAGTCGCCCACTGACCCACGATTTGTTCAAGAGCTTTTCGCACTCGTTTGGCATTGAGGTAGAGGAGGTCATCATCTACAACTTGATTGAAGGCATCTTCTTTGCCAAACTCATCGCCACCCAAGACGGCCGCAAAGCCGAGATTGATTCCCGCACCTCGGATGCCGTGGCCCTGGCCGTGCGCTTCAACTGCCCCATTTACTGTTACGATTTCATCTTGGATTCTGCCGGCGTGACCGCCGAGGAAGCCGATCTGGAGATGGAAGAAGAAACCGCCTCCGACGTCAGCCTCGAGGAACTCTCGACCGAAGGCCGCGACGAGGACCTTTCGCTGAAGGATTTGGAGAAGCAGTTGGCCATTGCCATTGAGCGTGAGGAATACGAGCGCGCTTCCAAATTGCGGGATGAAATCGAGCGGCGCAAGTCGCAGAGTTAATCCCTCCCAGATCCTATGATTGTAGCCATCCTACGCGGACTGTTGGGCATTGCCTTTTTGCTTGGGGTGTGCTGGCTGTGCAGCGAGAAACGCAAATCCATCAGCTGGCCGTTGGTGGCCAAAGCACTGATCCTGCAAGTGATTTTAGCGGTCCTGATCCTCAAGGCTCCATACTTCTCAGATGCTTTTGATTTCGTGGCCCGCGCTTTTGCTAAAATCTCGGAGGTTTCTCTGGCGGGTGCGGAGATGATCTTTGGCGGTAAGATTGTGGATCAAGATGGACCCGTGGGCTTTGTGTTTGCTGCGCGTGTTTTGCCTACCATCATCTTCTTTTCAGCAGTATCCAGCCTGTTGTATCATTACGGCATTCTGCAAAAGGTGGTCAAGTTTCTGGCTACGGTAATGCGCCGGTTATTGCGCATTTCGGGGGCAGAGAGTTTATCGGCGGCGGGCAATATTTTTTTGGGGCAAACCGAGGCCCCGTTGCTGGTCAAGCCCTTCCTCAACACCATGACCCGTTCAGAGCTCATGAGCCTCATGACTGGGGGAATGGCAACCATCGCCGGGTCGGTGTTGGTGGCCTACATCGGACAATTGGGAGAGGAGTACGCCTCGCACTTCTTGGCCGCTTCGCTCCTGAGCGCACCGGCAGCAATTCTCGCTGCCAAAATGCTGGTGCCCGAAACCGAGAAATTCTCGGATTCCATGGATTTGGATGAAAATCGCACTTCAGCCAACGTACTGGAAGCCTTGGCCAATGGAACCACCGATGGGTTGCGTTTGGCGGTGAACGTGGCGGGCATGCTGATCGTATTTACCGCGCTTATCTTCGGGATCAACATGTTGTTGGGCTATGGCGGCCGCATTGGCGGACTGAACGAGGTCATTGCCGCCCATACCGACGGGCAGTTTACCCAGTTGTCCTTTGAGTTCGTCATGGGCTATGCACTGGCGCCGGTAGCCTGGTTGGTGGGGGTGTGCAGCGACGACATGGTGCTCGTAGGCCAGCTCCTGGGCAAAAAGACCGTGCTCAACGAATTCCTGGCTTACCTGGATTTGGGTGCCATGAAGAACGGCGGCAAGTTTGCAGAGCAGCGTTCCATTGAGTTGAGCACCTACATCCTCTGTGGCTTCTCCAATTTTGCGTCCATCGGCATCCAGATCGGTGGCATCGGCGCGCTTGCGCCTACCCGCAAAGGGCTGCTTTCCAAACTCGGTTTCCGAGCGCTCGTGGGCGGTACGGTGGCGTGTTTGTTGACGGCGGCGATTGTGGGGATGATGCTTTGATTGCGTCCCGCAAACCCGCTACCTTCGCTCTGAAAATCTAAGCTATGGCAGACGTAGGCATTATCATGGGTTCCAAGTCGGACTTGCCCGTGATGCAACCGGCAGCAGATGTGCTGCGTGAACTCGGTGTTTCGGTAGAAATGACCGTGGTGAGTGCACACCGCACACCCGAACGCATGTTTGAATACGCCACCACCGCCGCCGACCGTGGCGTGCGTGTGATCATTGCAGGTGCCGGCGGCGCTGCGCACTTGCCGGGCATGACTGCTTCGTTGACCCCGCTCCCGGTGATCGGGGTGCCGGTCAAGAGCAGCAACTCGATCGACGGGTGGGACAGCGTGCTCAGCATCCTGCAAATGCCTGGCGGCGTGCCTGTAGCTACTGTGGCCTTGGACGGCGGTAAAAATGCCGGCATCCTCGCTGCGCAAATCATCGGCGCCTCTGACCCGGGTGTACGTGGCCGCGTGGCGGCCTACAAGGAAGGGCTCAAGTCCAAGGTGATGGACTCGATTGCGGACGTCGAAAAGGCATAACATGGCATCGTTCACCCCTAGCGAGATGAGCATCCCGGAGGTGCACGGCTTTTTGTTGACCGCCGTATCTCCACGTCCCATTGCGTTTGCTTCGACCGTAGACAAGGAGGGCAACCCCAACCTGGCGCCGTTCAGCTTTTTCAACGTGTTTTCTTCGCGCCCGCCGGTGATGATTTTCAGCCCTGCACGCAGTGGCCGCACCGGTAAAACCAAAGACACCCTCAACAACGTGCTGGAGGTGCCCGAGGTGGTGATCAACATCGTGAACTACCCCATGGTGCACCAGATGTCGTTGGCTTCGAGCCCGTATGCTCCAGATGTGAATGAGTTTGAAAAGGCCGGCTTCACACCGGTGGCTTCCGAAACCATCAAGCCTTTCCGTGTGAAGGAGTCACCCGCGCAGTTTGAATGCACCGTGCGTGAGGTCATTTCTTTGGGCGACCATGGCGGCGCGGGTCAATTGGTGATTGCTGAAGTACAGCGCTTCCACATCCACGACGACCTGCTCACCCCAGAGGGCAAACTTGACCCCATCAAGTTGGATGCAGTGGCCCGCAACGGCGCCAACTGGTATACCCGCGCCAACGCCGAGACCATGTTTGAGGTCACCAAGCCCATCACCACCATTGGCATTGGGTTGGATCAGATTCCCGAAGACATCCGTTCCAGTCACATCCTTTCTGGCAACGACTTGGGCCAACTGGGCAATGTGGAAGAATTGCCCAACGAGACCGACGTCAACGAGTACAAACTGATCGACCTCTCGGAGGTGTTCATGGACCTCGAAGATGAGCCCGCCAAGCTTGAACAAACCTTGCATCAACGCGCCAAGGACTTGCTCGCCGAGGGCAAGGTCGACGAGGCGTGGATGACGCTGCTGGCGTTTAACAATGGGTGAATAAGCCGTGGATAAACTGCATTGTCCCCCGGCGCATTCCACCGTATCTTCGGTCTTCCAATACTAAGAACCCCCTCCCCATGGACATCCGCGGAAAGATCAAGCTCATCATGGACGAGCAACGCTTCGACAGTGGCTTCACCAAGCGTGAATTCGTCATCACCACCCAAGAGCAATACCCACAGGACCTCAAGTTTGAACTGCTGAAGGACCGCACCAAACTCATCGAAGGGAAAAACCCTGGCGACGAGCTCGTGGTGCACTTTGACTTGCGCGGCAGCGAGTGGCAAGGCAAGTACTACGTGAACCTGGTGGCTTGGAAAATCGAAGGCGTGGCCCAAGGCCAAAACGCTGCGGTTGAAGGCCCACCCTCATTCGAAGAGCTACCTCCCATCAAGCCGGTAGACATCGAAGAAGCCGCCGACGACGACCTCCCGTTCTAAGTCGTGAAGTTCGCCGATCGGTTCGTATACGCATTCCGGACGGTGCTGCCGTCCCCCTTCACAATTGCCGTCTTGTTGACGGCTTTTGTGTTTGTATGCGCCCTGTTATTCACGGTTCCTGCGGACGTTTCGCTGCCACGCTACGCCAGCACGTTGGCGGTGGATTGGTACCACGGTGTTTGGAACGCGCCGCTGATTGTATTTGCATTTCAGATGATGTTCATGCTTGTACTGGGCCATGCAGTGGCCCTGAGCACACCTGTGGATCGGGTGCTCTCCTTGGTTTCGGGCCGGGTGGCGCATTCGTCGGCTACTGCCGCATTGGTAGTCACGGCGGTGACCATCTCGGTGGCGTGGGTGAATTGGGGGCTAGGACTGATTGTGGGCGCGGTGTTGGCGCGCAAAGTGGGGGAGGCAGCGGCCCGCGCAGGATCTGCATTGAACTACGCACTCATAGGCGCCTGCGGTTACGCCGGACTCATGGTGTGGCACGGCGGCATCTCGGGCTCCTCGCTGATCAAGGTGGTGGAGTCGGGCAACATCCGCACCATGGCCACGGGCACCGGACTTTCCAAGGCGCAAGTGGCCGCTCTGCCCGAGTCGATGACCTTTGCTGAGACGGTGTTTTCGCCCTTCAACCTGACCTTGTCCTTGGTGTTGTTGATTGCACTGCCAGCGCTGATGGGTTGGATGGGCAAGCGTTCCAATAAAACCACCGCACTCCCCGAAGTACAGAGCCAACCCGCTTTGCCAGAACCCGAAGGCTACGCCGCCGAGAAGCTGGACTTTTCCAAAGCTTTGTGCATCGGTGTAGGAGGCGCAGTGTTGGGGCTGATGGTGTACAAGGCCTGCCTCAATCAAGGTGCTTATCCGTTGAAATGGTTGAATCCCAACTGGATCAACACTGCACTGCTCGGTGCGGCCTTGGTGCTGCACGGGCGGTTTGTGTCCTTTTTCAAAGCCTTGGACAGCGCCGTTGGCGGAGCATCGGGCATTTTGGTGCAATTCCCGCTGTACTTCGGCATTTTGGCACTCATGAAGTCCTCGGGCATGATCGGCGGCATCAGTGCGTTCTTTGTGGAGCTGGCCGATGGTGCGCCTGGAAGCTATCCGCTCATCACCTTCTTCAGTGCAGGACTGGTCAATGTGTTTGTTCCCAGTGGAGGCGGGCAGTGGGCCGTGCAAGGGCCCATCATCATCGAATCGGCTACGCAACTGGGTGTGCCGCTCAACAAGAGCATCTTGGCCATGGCCTATGGCGATCAGCTCACCAACATGTTGCAGCCATTCTGGGCGCTTCCGTTGCTGAGCATTACCGGCCTCAAAGCCCGGGATATTTTACCCTACACCCTGCTTTTGCTTGCAGCTGGGATGGTGATTTTTGGCATTGCACTTGTGTTGTGAATGGCCGTGCATGCACACTTGAGTACTCCTGACTCGCGCTGAGACCAACAGGTAGAAGAGTTGTGGTGCGACTTTAAGCCAAGTGCTCGCCCAGGAAGCGTTCCATGGCCCGGTAGAACTTGAAGCGGTTTTCCTCGTTGCGGAAGCCGTGGCCTTCTTCGGGCTCCACCAGGTATTCCACCTCTACGCCGCGTTGGCGCATGGCTTCGACCATTTGGTCCGATTCGTCCACGTTCACGCGCGGGTCTTTGGCGCCCTGCGCTACAAGCAAAGGAGCCGTGATTTTATCGGCGTGCAAGACCGGGGATGCGGCGGCCATCAGGTCCTTTTCCTCCTCGGGGTGGCCTACCATCTCGTACATCATTTCCAAGTAGGGCTCCCAGTAAGGAGGAATGGTCTTCATGAAGGTGAACAGGTTGGACACCCCTACGTAATCCACTCCGCAGGCGTACAGGTCAGGGGTAAAGCAGAGGCCAGCCAAGGTGGCGTACCCGCCGTATGAGCCGCCGTAAATGGCCACTCGCTTGGGATCGGCAAGGCCTTGTTCGATGAGCCAGTGCACGCCGTCGGTGATGTCGTCTTGCATGGTGCGGCCCCACTGTTTGAAGCTCGCCTCCCAAAACGCGCGGCCAAAGCCTACCGAACCGCGGAAGTTCATTTGCAGTACCGCATATCCCCGATTGGCCAGGAATTGCACCTCTGGGTTGAAGCCCCATGCATCACGGGCCCACGGTCCGCCGTGCGGGTTGATCACCACTGGGAATGGACCGTCCCCTTGCCCGACAGGCAGGGTGAGGTAACCTTGAATGCGCAAACCGTCGCGCGAGGTGTAGTGTACGGTTTGCATGGGGCTGAGGTCATCCTCGTTGAGCCAAGGCGACACTTCTTCAATCAACTGCAGGGTGTCGGCCTCCATGTCGTAGAAGTGGTAGGCGCCGAGGGTGCGGTCCGAGTAGGTGCGGATGATGAATTTGTTCTCTTCCTTGTTGGCGCCAGAGATCACCACCTCGTACTGGGGGAAGGCCGATTCCAAGCGCGTGTAGAGTTGCTCGGTGTGGTCGTCCAGGAACACCCGCTTGCGGCGGTCGGTGGCGTAGGTGATGGAGGTCAGCACCTTGCGCTTGCGAGAAAAGTTGAGGTTGGATACATCGGCTTGGTCGCTTTCAAAAAGCACTTCGGCTTCCTTGTTGTCGGCGATGTTGTAACGGATGATGGCGGTCTTATCGCGCCCCAAATTACTGGCGGCGTAAAAGTCGGTGTTGTCGAAGGTGAAAAACAGGGGAGAGAGGGTCTCCTTGAAGTTCAGCGAGAAGAGCGCTTGCCAGTCGTCGTTTTCGCTGGCGCGGTGCAGCAGGCTGGTGTTGACACCGTCGGTGGTGACCGCCATGCGCAGTACGCCATCGTGATCGGTGACCCATGCCGAGATGTTGCCCGGGTTTTCGGCAAGCAAGGTGAGCTCGCCGGTGTGAACGTTCAAGCGGTACGGATCAAAGACCTGTGCCACGCGTTTGTTGAGGCCAACCAGCACGTGATCGTCGTCCCCTTCGAGGTCGTCGATGAGTTGGGTGCGGACCTCGTCAAACAGGGTAAGCGGGGTGTCGTTTTGGCCATCGGGATCCACGCCGTAGAGGGCAAAGTTCTCATCCCCGCCGTTGTCTTTCAGGTAGAGCAAGCGGCCTTCACTGGCCCAGGCGTACCCAGACAAATCGCGGTCGGTGACCGAAGTGATGCGCACAGCCGCGCCCCCGGCCGATGGACGCACAAACAGGTTCATCCGGTTTTCATACGGGGCCATAAAGGACAGGTAGCCGCCTTCGGGAGAGATTTGAAAACCGGATTTTTCGGGGTTGCGGAAGAAGTCTTCCAACGCGTAAGAACGGACTGCCTGAGCCATAGTGCCGACAAATTTGGTCACCGGCGAAATTACCAATCCTGCAAGGTTTGCACACCCGAGCGCTCCTGAATTCCTGCTCGATTTACCATTTACTCATTCAAACCAGCCAGATGCTCAATGGCCCCAAATCGAACGGAAGTACCGCGGTATGTTTGACTTGTCAACGCGACACGATTTGGTATAAGGTTAAACACTTCTGGCCAACGGCTCAACGGAACCCGACGCCACTCTGAAAGACGACGTTCACTTCCCTAACGGTGAGCATCCACGGATTTCTCTCAACAACAACAACTCATAAACGCCCGGAAGATCACCGGGCGTTTTTGTTGTACCTACCCCTTGCACTTCCACTTGCACTCCATTTCGGTGTTCCGAATTCTCAAACGCCCGACCGAATTCTAACGCGGCCTCCCCTCACGCAAAATCTCCCCCGCCAGTATGTGACTTCCGGGCCATGTTTGTTTCTGTCAACCAATTACTATCAACCAAACCGACCTTATTATGAAACCCTTCACGCTGTTTCGGGCGTGGCTCATCTGCGCACTTGTGTGGTGTTGTTGTTCGAGCCTTTGTACCGCCCAGATTTATCAGAATTCTTTCTTGTACCCCAGCGCGAACCACGACCACAACTCGGTCGCGGAAGCGTACACCGGTGGCAACACCGTCCAAGCGGGCACACTCTTCGCTGCGGGCTTAAACGCGGCGCACTTCCAAGAAGTGGACGACGCGGGCAACTTGGTGTGGGAATCGGCCAAAGCGCAGGCCAACAACATTCCTGTGCGCGCCTTCCACATCGACCAAGATCCCTTCAACACCCTTGCGGCCTCTGGCACCAACAACTACTACTTCGGGGGCATCCTTGAAGGTGCAGCGGGCAACACCGGTGTACTCGGCTTTGTGAGTGACGGTGGTGGCATGGCCAATTACCTGGAGCTGATTGCTGCGGGTTGGGTGCACACCTCGGTGTTGCACGTGAGTCCAGCTGAAACCCCAACCCCCGCTTACCTGGTGACCGGTTTTGTGGCCCAAGGCTTTGCCGACACCGATCAAAAGCAGGGCTTTGTCGCGATGATCGACCAGGCCTCGCTGACGGTCACCTGGTCACGCTTCATTGACTCTACTCCGCTGTACAGCAACGATTTTGACTTGCTCAGCAACGGCATTGAGCTGCCCGGCCAGGGCTTTTTCCTGAGCGGTTCGGTGAATGGCGTTGGCGGACAGAGTGCCTACGCGGCCAAGTTCGACTACGCCGGCAACCTCATTTGGGACGAAGGCTACCACTACGACACGGCTCCCAACGGCGAGTACAACATTGCCAGCAGCGCGGTGTACGACCCAGCGGGTGATCGCATTTACCAACTGGTAAACCTGAGCGAGACCCACTGCTTTGCTATCAGCGCGTACGATGCCAGTGCAGGTGCCTTGGTGCGCCTGCCCGAGTCGATGACCTTCATCAACGGCAACTATTCCAACACTGCGGGCTACAGCTTGCACATGGACCCTTCCGGAGGCTCGCTGACGGTGGCCGGTTTGGTCCGCGACGCCGCAGCCAGCGGCTTTGATGCTGATGGCAACCCCATTTCCATTTCAGGTTCGTTCCCGTTTATGTTGAACGTGAACCTTGCGGGTACCGCCATCAATTGGCAACACACCTATCCGGTGCCTTCATCGGGCTACTCCAACTCTTCGGACATCTACGATTCGTTCTCAGCCGGCCAACAGCCCCGCGTGCTCTACCCAGAAATGGCGCATCCCAAAGGCGACGGTACCGGATATGTGCTCAACGCCTTCCGCTTTGACGCCCTGACCGACCCTTACGAACTCGAGGCCATTGAAACCGACTTGTTGGGGCAGAACCCCTGTGAACAAGAGCCCCTCGGCATTTCGTTCTTTACCGAAAGCTGGATTTCTGAAGACGTGACCTTCATCCAACCCGGCAGTGTAGACGAAGTAAGTGGTTTCCTGATTGAAATCGGCTCAGCTCAAGTTGACCACCCTTGCGGTTCCATCCAAGATCCTGACTGCCAGTTTACCATGGACTGGGACTACGTTCTTGACCCCGACATCTGCGGCCAAGTATTCTTCCAAGACCTGACCGTTGCCGCTGCCGGCACCAGCCTCTGCTATACCTGGGACTTTGGCGATGGCAACAGCTCAACCCTCGCTTCGCCCACCCACATGTATGCAGCCGACGGCGTGTACACCGTGTGCTTGACCGTAGAATGCTGCGACGACCCTACCGGTGCGTCCAAAGTGCAGATCTGCAAAGACATCGTGATTGAGTGCGGCACTGGCCCGTGTACCCCAGACCCTTCGTTTGAAATCGTTGACTTGGACGATTGCTGCATCGAGATTGTCGACCTCAATCCCTCGGGCTTGAGCTGTGAGCGCTGGATCATCACCGGTCCCGACGGTACCGACAATATCTACACCGGTACCAGCATTACCCTGTGTGACCTGACCCCAGGCACCTGGACCATCTGCCACGAGGACTGCTGCGTGAACCCTGACGGGACCCTTACCACCTTGGCCATGTGCCTGATTTGGGATGCTCAGGACTGCGGTTGTACTCCTGACCCCACCTTTGCGATTGATCCGACTTCAAACTGCTGCTACGCGTTTGCCGATCCCACGCCGGATCCAGATCTGGATTGCTCGACTTGGGAGATCACTGACACCCTCGACGGTACCGTGATTGCCGCCCACAGCGGTGAGTTCTGGAACTACTGTTTCACCCAAGACGGCGTCTACGAAATCTGCCACACCGACTGCTGCGTGAACGCCGATGGCACCCTGACCTACGCAACCTATTGTCAAACACTGACCATCGAAGGCTGCGGCGGCTGCACTCCGGATGCGTTCTTCGTGATCGATCCTATGGCCGACTGCTGCTATGCATTTGCAGATAGCACTCCAGATCCAGACCTGGATTGCGATGCGTGGGAAGTGTATGATGCTGCAGGTGGCCTGATCGGTTCGGCCACCGGCGATTACTACGAATTCTGCTTTGAGCAAGACGGTACCTACACCGTGTGCTACACCGACTGCTGTAAAGACGCGAACGGCCTGTTGACCTACGAAACGCACTGCGAGCAAATCGTGGTAGAAGGGTGCGGATGTGAGCCGTACGATTTGGTGGCTGAACCGCTGCTCTCGGCGATCACCTTTTTGAGTTGCGAGTCCATGACGTTGGCTTTGAGCATCGCGCCTGCTGATGAT
>JBMYJR010000004.1:0-101325 GCA_049594615.1 Flavobacteriales bacterium | reverse complement strand
ATCAAAGTGTTGCCATTTTGCAGGCGTTGCATCGAGCTGAGGATAGTGGAATACATGTATACCGGATCTTCGGTGGTATAGGTCCACTCTGGAGCAGAAGGGCCCCATACGCCATCGGTAAGCGGGTATTCCCACTCGTAATCGTCAAAAGTGGCGAACCACTGGAGCACTTCCGAAGAGTTGTCGGGCAATCGGTTGCTAAACACCCCTAGTTTTCCGTAGTCGGGGTGACCCACAGGGAGCTCCCGATCCAACCAATGTATGTGGTGTTGGTAGTGGAGTATTTGATCCTCTGTGGTGCCTTGATCATAGGCGCGTGGGTTCCCCCATCGGTAAATGAGGTCTCCACCGCGTCCGGCCAAACCGCCCGAGGAGGTAGCTGCTTGTTCGGTAGAGGTACTGTGATCGATGATCCAAATTTCATTGAAGGTTGGAATGCTCAATGCAATTTGATCAAGGTTGGCATTGTAGTCTATGGCGTTGCAATGCAACCAATCACCAACACTGTCAGGCGTAAAGTTGATATTGATCTTGAACGGGTTGTCGCCCACCACGCCGAAGTTGTCTTGTGCCTCGTCAAAATCTTGCACCAAGTGGTCCCAGGCGTGCCATTCCCATACGATGTTTGCCTCCTCGCTGCCCACCGGCTCGATTTCATACACGACCTCGCTCCAGAGTTCGCCGTCGAGCAAGCGCTCGGGATCGGCGCCGTTGGCCAAGCAGTCGGTCTCAAAGTGACGCTCCCAGGCGATGGCCAGGATGTTGCCATTGGGCATCACCGAAAAATCATGATGAAAACGGTAAATCGAATCGCTGAGGAAGTACTGCCAAGTGATGTTGTCATTCACATCGCGGATTTCTAGGCCTTGGCCGCCGCCGCCGGCATGGAACCAATCATTGCTGGAGGCGCCGTTGCCTATGGCTTTGTACAGCAGGCCGTTTTCTCCCAAGAAGACCTGGTTGCCCGGGCCGTAGGTGTCGCCGTCCCAGAATTTACAGATGCGTCCGCAGTTGTCCAACAACCAGGTGTCTTGGTTGCCGGATTGGGGAAAGATGAGGTTATATCCTTCCACCACCTGCTCGGTATCATAGGACATGAGGCCAACAGTGTTTTGGGCAAAAAGGACAGTAGGGCAGGACAGGGCGAACAAAACCAGTCCAAGCGCATGCAGAACACGGATCATTGTAGCATTGATTTGGTGTTCGAAAATATCATATTCCCTGCAGTTCATTTGGCCTAGCGGACCACTAAGGGTGCTCGGTGCCATTGGCCTTGGGTCAGTATGCCAACGGCATAGACTCCCGCGGGCAAGGCAGAAATGTCTACGTGCTGCTTGCCGTTGAGTTGGTTTTCCTCGGTCAGTCGCAAGCGGCCATTGAGGTCACGGATGGCCAGGGTATAACGTCCAGTTTGCCCGTGCAGCCACAGGTCGCCTTGGGCCGGGTTGGGGTACCACTGCACAGGGCTACCGGTCAGCGAGGCCACGCCCACAAAAGGATCACAAGGCGCTTCCAACACCCAGGCATAGAAGTAGTAGAACAAGGCTTCCGCGCTCACGGTAGTGTTGCCGGTGATGTCGATGCGGTCGGCCACAGGAATGGGGAAGGTGCCTGCCGGAACGGCGTTGTTGCGGTAGAGGCCCAGGTTGTTTCCGTTGCCGGTCACCCCAATGGTGAAGTCGGTTCCTGCAGGCAGTTGGACGTTGAGCTCCAAGGTGTTCCATCCTGAAGCAACCGTATGGTTGTCTTGGTAGACCACCTCGCTGTTGCTGTCGAGGATGTCCACAGAAAAAGTGCCACTGTTTTGCGCAAGTACGTCCACACTCACCAGCAAGGTGGGTTCGGACACGTCAAAGATCATGTCCCAGAGGTCGTTGTAATGGTAGCCGCCGGGGCCAAGTGCTGTTTCGTCTAGGGGGCCGCCGGTGGCGGTTTGCGCATTGGCCTCGGGATAGTAGAGGTCGGCTTCGGGGTCGGTGCAGCCCAAGACAATGGCAATACAGTTGCCGTCGTCAAAGCACGCCTCAGGGTCGTAATTCAGTGCTGTGGCATCCGTGCAGCCCGCATTGTAGCAGCAAGAGCCGTCGTCGAACAGTACGTCAGCCTCGTAGTTGAAGGCGGTGTTGTCGGTACAGCCGCAATCGGTGTTGATCGAGAAGCGCATCAGATCGTTGTGGTACACGTCAATGATGCCTTCAAGTCCGCCTGTGAGGTACACGAAGCAGCCCGATACGAAGGTGCCTGGGGCCCAGCGTGCGCCGCCGGGGTGGGGGGTGAGTTCGGTCCAAGTGTCGGTGGTGGGGTTGTATTCCCAAAACTCGCCGTAGTCCAAAGGGCCGTGATTGTCACCGTCGCCGCTGAGAACATAGCCCTTTCCGCCGATGGCGAATTGGGTGCCGGCCACTCGGGCTTCGTCTGGGAAAAAGGCCAATTGGGTCCAGGTGTCGGCCGCCGGGTTGTAGGCGTACCAATCATTGTAAATGGTCAAATTGCCGCTTACACTGTTGCCGTGGCCCATGCCGATGTAAGCGATGCCATCGATGCCAAAGTAAAACGGGTGGTGGCGGTCACCGTAGGTAAAGGCCGCGCCTTCGGTCCAGGTGTCGGTGGCAATGTCGTACACCCACGTGTCGCCTTGGTTGCCGTCTGCGTTGCCCCCTAGGGCCATCACCACTTGGTTATTCACCCACACCAATGCCGGGTGGTTGCGTCCCTCGCCGGGGAACGAAGCAAGTTCGGTCCAAGTGCCGGTGGTCATGTCCAGGTGCCACCAATCGGTGGGGTAGCCCACCGCGTTTGAGCCAAAGCCGAGGTAGGCATCGTTGCCTTCGTTCACCCCGTACGCAAAGCCGCGAGGGCCGCCGGGAAAGTTGTCGAGTTGGGTCCAAGTGCCGGTGGCAAATTCGTAGCGGTGTACGTCGTCCAAATCGGTACCCGTGCCAGATTGGCCCGCGATGACATACCCGTATTGGTCGTTGCTTACAGTGATGGGGTGGTGCCGTCCTACGCCGTTATGGTCGATCATGGACTCCCAAGATTGGGCGAAGCTCCACGGGCTGAGCAGCAGCGCAAAGAGGGTGAGTAGTGTGCGTGTTTTCATATCAGTTGGCTGCGGATCAGATGTGCATTTGCCACTAAACTAAGTGGTTTTCTACCAAGAAAGTTGACTGCGCTGGTGCAAGTCCTTTTTGGACCCTGCAATCCCAAGGGAGCTGCTCAATCAGAACATGCAATACGTTTCTCAATAGCGCAGATGGTAGAAAGAAGCATAGCTCCCAGCCGCTGTGCTGGCATACGCACCCCGACTATGGTGATGAGGGTCCGGGGTACTTGGTGAATTATGCGAACAACAAAAAGGGGAGCATCCAGCAAGCCGTCTCAGGGACAGGTGCCCGTTCAAAGAGATAAAATAACTGGGGGCGGCGAAACAGCTCTTCAAAGGAGCCGAGCGACTTTGCAACCAATGTGTAGAATTCCGAAGAAGTGCAAAACATGTTGTTTCTTCGTTTCCCAAGAGCGCAGGATTGGACTTGCGTTTGGACAGACCATCAAACACCTCCTTATGATTTCCCTTCTTGTTATCCCTGCTCTGATCCTGATCATGGCAGTAGTGTTTTACAACCGCTTTGTGCGTATGCGCAACGAGGTGCGCAATGCGCTTGGCAATGTGGATGTTTACTTGAAAAAGCGTTACGACTTACTCCCGAACTTGATCAGTGTGGTGAAGAAGTATGCGGCGCACGAGAAAGAGCTACTCAGTCAAATTACCGCCCTGCGGTCGCAGGCAGGATCACTCAAAAGTGCTGAGGATCGGCTTGCAAACGACAAGGAATTTACAGCTGCTATGAAAGGATTCATGGTCAATGTAGAAGCATATCCCGACTTGAAGGCGAGCGAAAACTTTGGGTCATTGCAGCGGTCTTTGAATGAGTTGGAGGCCCAGCTGGCAGCTGCACGTCGGTCGTACAACGGGGCGGTGACCGACTACAACACGAGCACCCAAATGTTCCCGGGAAACTTGTTGGCCGGCATGTTTGGCTTTGGAAGTATTGATCTGATTGAAGTCAGCGAGACGGAACGTCAGAATATAGATGTTGGCAGCCTACTCTAAACCAAGGTTATGGCTACGAAGGAAGAACTGCAGGCCTGTTTGGTTGCACTTGAAACTCAGCGGAAGGAAGTCCAAAAAATGCACCTCATCCCGTTGCTGGGCTTGGTGATTGCAATAGCATTCAGTGCAATCGGTATACAAGAGATTGGGGCTTTATTGGGCATCGGGGTTGCGGCTTATGGAGCGTGGACGATCGGAAAAAAAAAGTCGGCATACCGAAAAAGATACAAGTCTGAAATCGTCGGGCAGATCGTACATAACTTCAATCCAGACTGGAAGTTTTTTCCAAATCAGGGCATTGGTCGCAACATGTTCCGCAAGAGCGGTTTATTCAAGAAAGAAGACCGGTACAGTGAAGAAGATCTGATTGAAGGGCAACTGGAATCCACGGCCTTTTTGTGTTCTGAGGTACACACAGAAGAACGCAAGCAAAGAAGGGTTACCACCAAGAACGGTAGCAGGACCGAGACCACCTGGGAGACGATTTTTCAAGGCTTGTTTTTCCATGCGGATTGCAACAAACATTTCCAGGGGCATACCATCGTCATTCCTGACAAGCTGGAGAAATTTTTGGGCCGATTTGGGAATGCCCTCCAAAAGTTCCAACAGTCTATGCCGTTGGTCCGCATGGAAGACCCCAGATTTGAACGGGCATTTGCAGTGCATTCCACCAACGATCAAGAAGCACGCTATTTGATCACTCCGGCACTGATGGAAACCATGCTTTTATTGCGCTCCAAGTTGGGTGCGGGAGTACGGTTTGCCTTTGTGGATGGCAGAATCTGTTGCGCAATCCCTGTAAACAGAAACCTGTTTGAGCCGAGGGTGTGGAAATCAGGCGTGAACATGGACGATGTCGCACTGATGGAGCGCATGATTGCATTGAATTCGAAATTGATCGAATCCTTGGACCTCAATACGCGTATTTGGACCAAGGAGTGAGCGGCTTTATTTCAAGACGCGCGTTGCGTGGTGCCTTTGGCTAGCGGTTAGGATTTCCAGCGTGTAAAAGCTGGTTCTCATGACACACGCGTCCACAGTTTCTTCAATGTCCACATCTACACAAGGATACCATCGGTTGTACCCGTCCGAAAAGCCCCATCAGCGGACCTGTACACGTACCTGTTTACTTCCGCTGGAAGGGTGGTAAAAGCACAGCAGGTACGTTCCTGCGGCAAGGTGGTCGACCTCCAACTCCTGTTGGCCGGCGTCGATGGTGAGTTGAATGAGAATGCGTCCTTGGGCATCGCGGAGCTGGCAAGTGCTACCCACGGGGCCTTTGAGATGCATCCGTTTAAAAGCCGGATTCGGGAAGGCGGCGAAAGACGAGCCTCCCCGTTCGTCGATGGCGGTGATGAGGTACTCGCCTTCACTGATGCAGCCTTGGTCATCGATAATGACCCACACGACCTCTTGCGGTTCCAACACCGGAAACTCAGCTGTACCTACCTCGCCGTTCCAAGCATACGTGTATGGTGGGCTACCACCTTCGACCGCGAGTTCCAGCAAGCCCACTCCTGAGTCGTTGACTCCTTCGGTGATCAAGGAGCCGAGCAATTCGGGAGGTTCGGTGAGCGTAAAGGTACTGTCCAGTGCGCAGCCATTGGCATCGGTGAGGGAAAGGTAAACCGGTCCGGCCGGCAAATTCTCTGTGCCGGGGGTGACTGCAAGTTCGAAGGGGCCGTTGCCAGAAGGGGTGATCGCCAGCTGGCCGTTGGCGTCGCCAAAACACAGCGGCGCGGTTGCTACGATCTCCAATTGCAGGGGTAGGCGCTCGGGAACGTCGATGTCCTGCAGCACCACACAACCCCAGGGTGTGGCCACCTCCAAGGTCTGCACCCCGGCCATCAGGGGCGCAAAGTCGGGATTGAAGGCGGCAATGGCTGCGCTGTCGGGACCGGCCAAGGCTACTTGGGCGGTGGTGTCCGGATAGCACCCTGGCAGGGTGACCTCCAAGGTCCAATCGCCCTCGCCGTCCAGCAAGGTGAGGGGTTCCAATTCTAACACTTCGCCTCCGGGGAGCAGCACTTCTGCGGTGTAGACGCCGGCCTCACTCACCAAACGTTCTGCGCCAGTTGCCCCATCCGACCACACCACAGGATAACCAGGGTTGGGAGTCACAGCAAGCAAAACAGGCACTCCTGGACAAACCACTCCGGAGCCTTCAAACGCGATTGTTAGCTGCGGTGCCGTGCCTTGTTCTATGGTGGTAAGCTGGTTGGCGGGCAGTCCAAACCACCGATCTACCGTGCCATTGGGCCATGCTACGCGCAGGTAGTCCACTTGCTGTGTGTCGTCCAGTCCAAAGTGCAACGTGTAACTGTTCTGGCTCAAGTACCCCGAACCCACAGCGCTTGTTTGCAGCTGGCGGTGTTCGCCACTCCAAACTTCAACCCGGGCGCCTACGCCCATGCAATTTGGGCCCTCGCTGTGCAGTAGCACCTTCGTGAAATTGCGTGGGGGGTAATTGTTGAGCCATAGTTTGATTCCGGTGGGTGCTTCGCCCAATGTGACCAAATCCAGGCGTCCGTCGTTGTCAAAATCTCCGGTAGCCACGCTGTAGTTGGTGGACGATTCCGCTGCCGTTGGCGAGGAGGTCACCTCGTTAAAGGAGCCTGCCAGTTGGTTGCGCAGCAAAGTCGTGCCACCGTATGCGTTTTGGCCGGGGTTGTGGTCGTGGCATACGGCCAAGTCTTGCCAACGGTCGTTGTCCCAGTCGCCCCAGACACTGCCCCAAGAAAAGCGGTTCAACTCGGCTCCCCACGCTCCTGCTTGCTCATTCACTCCTGTTCCGTTGTTGATGTATAGCAGGTTGCCGTCTGCGACGTTGGTCACATAGAGGTCGTGTTTGCCGTCGTGGTTCGGATCGCCCACGGTGTTGCTCATGGCGCAGATGTAGTCCGGAATGTTCCAGTCAAAAGTGACGTCCTCCAAACTGTCGTTGGAGGAGTTGAGAAACAAGGTGTTGGGATAGAGGATGCGGTCATTGATGACAAACAGGTCCAAGTGACCGTCATCATCCGCATCAAAAAACGTGGGCATGAACGAAGCACGGATGCCATCGTCGGCTCCCCAGGATGCCGCCACTTCTTCAAAAGTGAAATCGCCGTTGCTCAGGTACAGGGCGTTCTCTGTTTCTTCAATGTCGTTGCCCGCGTAGTTGGCCACGTAGAGGTCCAAGTACCCGTCGGCGTTCACGTCGCCCCAACAGTGTCCGTAAGAGGGATCCGAGATGGTCCAAATCCCTGACCCCTCGGTCACATCCACGTAGGTGCCCGCATCGTTGCGAAAAAGTCGATTGGGAGCCAGGTAGCAGGTCACGAACACATCCAAGTCGTGGTCGCTGTCCACATCTACAAAGGACACCATTCGTGCTTCGGTGAAGGCGTCAAAGGCGTCGATTTCCTGAAATGTGCCGTCGGTGTTGTTTTGGAACAGGCGCACGGTTTCCGACGGGGTACAGATGGCCAAATCGTCCCAGCCGTCGAGGTTGAAGTCCACTGCGGTGATGCCCGATCCGTTGTACCCGTCCGAAAAGCCGCTCAGACCAAAATCAGCCGTGGCGTCCACAAAGGATTGAGCGCTTGTGGTGGCCCAGCACAACGCTGTACACAGCGCAGCCAAGAGCACCCGTTGGCCAAGGGCGCGCAGCAAGGGAGTTGGCCTAGAGGGCATGAATAGGTTCGTTAGTATTGGTTAAGGTCGTGATTTTTGGTTGGAATCTTAGATAGAATTGATGCGGCTGGTTAAGGATGCTACTACAACACGGGGCAATGGGTAGGGTGAGCGGTAGCTGATAAGATTCAGAAGGTTGTGGCCTTTCATCACGGGGCGATGGGCAGAATTGGCGGGAGCTATTTGAGTTCGGAGAGTAGTAACCTTTCATCACTGCGTGATGGGCAGGTTGGGCCTTGTTCTCTTGGGATTTTTGGGCGGTGATGGTCTGGAGGCAGTGCCTTTTGGCGGGCGTTGGGTGTTGGCAGAAGCCGGATGTGTAGTGGGTTGTTGGGGCAGAAGGATTACGCTGTGCGTGATCCGGGAGGAGGTGCACCAACAAGAAAGAAATCCCTACATCGCCTGTCGGCGCTGACCGGACTTTTTTCTTTTTAGCCAGTCCCTCAAAGCATGCGGCGTTTGGGGCCGAGTTAAAAAGAAAAAATCCCGAGAGCAAAACTCACGGGATTTCTTTCGTGTTGAGGTCTGGAGCGGATTCGAACCGCTGTACATGGTTTTGCAGACCACTGCCTAACCGCTCGGCCACCAGACCCTTTTTCGAGGGGACGGCAAAAATAGTGAAAAGCCAGTCCCGGATGCAAATGGGTGCGGGAAAAATACGGGGTGAGGGGGTGGAAGGTTTCAGTTGAGGGATTGGGGTCCAAGGGAGATGGACATGTGTGGATGGTGCCGCGGGGGAATTGGTGTAGCTTAGGGGTCCAATCTCAATGCTATGAACCGAATTGTACTTATGATGGGCGCCCTGCTGCTGGCAGTGGGGGGATGGGCCCAGTCGTATTCTGAAGATTTTGAAAGCTACACCCCGGGGGACTACATCTGTGAGTTGACCGATGAGTGGGTGACTTGGAGCGGGACCGAAGGCGGGACCGAGGATGCGCAGATCGTGACCGATTATGCGAACAGCGGGTCCAATTCTATTTATGTGAGTTCTACCAGTGCCAACGGAGGTCCGCAGGACATTGTGTTGGAGTTTGGTCAGTTGATCGACGAGGGCTTGTTCGAGATGGACATGTGGTTGTTGATCGAGGAGGGCAATGGTGCCTACTTCAACTTCCAAGGGGAAGAGGCCATTGGGACTACCTGGGCGCTGAACATGTTCCTGAACCAGAACGGCGACTTCAACATCACCGATTCCAGCAACGAGCCTGTGATGGGCTTCAGCTACCCGATTGGCGAGTGGTTCAAGGTGACCTATGTGATCAATTTCACGCTGAACAACTGGTCGGTAAAGATCAATGACTTGACCATTGGTGCGTTCAGCAACAGTGTCAACCAGATTGCCTCGCTTAACGTGTACCCGCTAAACAGCGCGGACTTTGGGGGCAACAACATGTGCAGCATGTACTTGGATGACATCAGCTGGGCGTTGTCGGATTTCGAGATCACCGGGTTGAACGGTGCACTGACCAATGTGGAGCCCAATACTTCGGGCATCGCTGGGCAGCAGCGCGAGGTATCGGTAGTGGTGAACAACTACGGGTTGGACGAGATCACGTCGTTTGACGTGACCGCCAGCTACAACGGCAGCGATCAAACCGAAAACGTGACCGGGGCCACCATGGCCTCGTTGGAGAGCATGGAGATCCAATTTGCCAACCCCATCACCTTGGTGGAAGGCTCCAATGAATTGACCATCACCCTTTCTAACGTGAACGGTGGTGAGGACGACAATGCGGTGGACAACACGTCTTCCATGACCCTTGATCCCGTGGTTCCGGCTCCGGGTCGTTTGGTGATTGGTGAGGAAGGCACCGGTACGTGGTGCGGTTGGTGTCCGCGTGGCGCTGTGGCGTTGGCGCGAATGGAGGCCGATTACCACGACTTCTTTGCGGGCATTGCCGTGCACAACGGCGACCCCATGACCGTCGATGCTTACGACGACCCCTTCAGCTCGATTCACTTGACGGGGTATCCGGGTGCAGTGGTGGACCGGGGTGCGACCATTGATCCGCTCGGTTTTGAGCCTGGATTCCTGGAGCGCATCGTGGTGCCTGCGGCGGCCACTTTGGATGTGGCTGCGCAAGAGAACGTGACCACCGGTATGCTGGATGTATCGGTGACCTACACCTTCCAGGAAGACATCAATGCGGACTGGCGTGTGGCCTGTGTGCTGACCGAGGACGGCGTGACTGGTACCAGCTCGGGCTATGCCCAATCCAACTACTACGCCGGTGGCGACAACGGTGAGATGGGCGGTTACGAGAGCCTCCCGGGCACCGTTCCTGCAGCCGACATGGTGTACGACCACGTGGCTCGTGCCATCAGCCCGAGCTTCTTGGGCGGTCAAGACCTGCCAGGGACCATCACTGCTGGTGAGAGCTACACCTTCAACTTCAGCTTTGCCTTAGACGCTGGTTGGAACACCAACGAGATGTACATCATCGGCATGTTGATCGAAGACAACGGCTCGGTGAACAACGGCGGACGCGCTGCATACGACGAGGCGATCGCCGCCGACTTTGTGGCCGGTGAAGTGATCGTGGGCGTAGAGAACCTCTTGGGTCCAGACGACCTGCGCGTATTCCCCAACCCCGCGGTGGATCAATTGACCGTGCAGTTCGCACAGCCGGGCACCCAGCCTGTACAGGTGCGCAACCTGCAAGGCCAAGTGGTGCTACGTCAGGATGTGCGCTCGGGTGCACAGCTGGACGTTTCGGTATTGGCACCAGGCGCGTACGTAGTGGAGCTACAGGGTGAAACCGTGCGCTTTGTGAAAGAATAACCGGCTGGGCAGGGCGAAGTGACTACCTTCGTCCTGCGATGTCGGTCAAAAACACCATTCCAAATCTTCTCACCCTGGGCAACCTGTTGTCCGGGGTGTTTGGTATTGTGGCCCTCACCTGGCACGGCTTTCCTGAGGTGGCCGCCGGATGCATCTTGCTGGGCGGGTTGTTTGATGTGTGTGACGGTGCGGTGGCGCGCCTGCTCAAGGCCTCTTCGCCCATCGGCGCACAACTCGATTCGCTTGCGGACTTGGTGACCTTTGGCGTGTTGCCAGGGCTCATTGCCTACACCTACATCCCGGTAACCGTTCACGGCTTGGGCCTGGACGAATGGATGCCTGAGTGGGTCCGCTACACGGCGTTTTTGATTCCCGCGGCCGGTGCGTGGCGCTTGGCTGTGTTCAATGTGACTGACAGTACCAGCACCAAATTTAAAGGCCTGCCCATCCCGGCCAATGGCGTGTTCTGGGCGAGCATTCCGCTCATGTTGCTGGCCAGTACAGCCAACGAATTCTTTGGGATTCGTGCGGGGTACAGCGCGGCGGGGGCTGATTTTACCTTGCGGGATTACCGTGCGGTTCCTGAGGCGCCGACTTTGCTTTCTGAGCTGCAGACGATGTTGCCTCCAGCCAAGTTTGAGACGGCCGTAGACCCGTGGTGGGACCTGTTGAGTCACGGAAGTTTGGTGGCCTTTTTTGCCGTCTTGCTGTCGGTGTTGATGGTGAGCCGTGTGGAGTTGATGTCCTTCAAAATGAAGGCCGGAGAACGCCGTCCGTTGTGGATTTGGTTGGGCTTGTCGGTGGCGGTGATTGCCGCGACCTCAATCGTTTACCTCAACCCGTTTGCCGCCATTCCGATTGTGCTACTTTTGTACCTCGTTATTTCGATTGCGTCAACCCTTTTTTCGCGAAGCCGCCATGCAGTTCAAAGCTGAAATTGACATCATGCCCCTCGAGGCACTCCTCGATCCTCAAGGCAAAGCCGTATCCAACAATATGGGCAACATTGGTTTGCCGGAAATTTCAGGCGTGCGCATTGGCAAGCACGTCACCCTTCAGGTCGAGGCCGACACCCAAGCCGACGCCGAGAGCAAAGTGGACGACGCGTGCCGCAAGCTGCTGTGCAACATGATTATGGAGCGCTACAGCTTTGAAGTGACCGAAGCTTAAACGGCCTCCCCGCTTTTTCGTGAGGTTTTCTGAGATCCGCTCAGTTAGAGTGGGATGTTGCCGTGCTTCTTTTTGGGGAGCGTGGCGACCTTGTTTTCGAGCATTTTGAACGCACGGATCAGCTTTTGACGGGTGTCCTCGGGCTTGATGACCTCGTCCACATACCCACGGGCAGCAGCCAAGTAAGGGTGGGCGAATGCGTCGGCGTATTCATGCTCCTTTTGTTTCCAAGTTGCTTCAGGGTCGGCGGAATCTTTGATGTCACCACGGAAGATGATTTCGGCGGCTCCTTTGGCGCCCATCACCGCGATCTCGGCCGAGGGCCACGCGTAGTTCATATCAGCGCCGATGTGTTTGGAGTTCATCACGTCGTACGCACCGCCATATGCCTTGCGGGTAATGACGGTCACGCGCGGCACAGTGGCTTCACTGAAGGCATACAGCAGCTTGGCGCCGTTGGAAATGATGCCGTTCCACTCTTGGTCGGTACCTGGCAAGAAACCGGGTACGTCTTCAAACACCAGCAAAGGAATGTTGAAGCTGTCGCAGAAGCGCACAAAGCGTGCGGCCTTGTTGGAGGAGTTGATGTCCAAAACACCCGCCAGGTAGGCGGGTTGATTGGCCACCACGCCGATGCTGCGTCCGCCCAAACGGCCAAACCCCACAACGATGTTCTCTGCGTAGGCCTTGTGCACCTCAAGGAACGACTCGCTGTCGAGCACTTCTGTGATGACTTCTTTGATGTCGTATGGGACCGTGGCGTTTTGAGGCACCACCTCGTTGAGCTTGGGGCGCGACTCGTTGGACGGGTTGTAGTCCAGGTGCGGGGCGTCCTCCTCGCAGTTTTGCGGGAGGTAGCTCAGCAGGTGTTTGATGTGGTCGATAGCCGCAATGTCATTGGCGCACGTGAAGTGGGTCACACCTGACTTGGAGGCGTGGGTCGAGGCGCCACCGAGTTCTTCGCTGGACACCTCTTCGTGGGTCACGGTTTTGACCACGTTAGGACCGGTCACAAACATGTAGCTCGAGCCCTCCACCATGGTGATGAAGTCGGTGAGTGCTGGGCTGTACACGGCACCACCGGCACATGGGCCCATGATGGCACTGAGTTGGGGCACCACGCCGCTGGCTTGCACATTGCGGTAGAAGATGTCGGCATATCCTCCGAGCGAAACCACGCCCTCTTGGATGCGCGCACCGCCCGAGTCGTTCAGGCCAATGACCGGAGCGCCGTTTTGCACGGCCAGTTCCATGACACGGCAGATTTTTTCGGCGTGGGCTTCTGCGAGCGAGCCGCCGAGTACGGTGAAGTCCTGCGAGAAGACATACACCAAACGGCCTCCGATGGTGCCGTACCCGGTCACCACCCCGTCGCCGAGGAATTTCTTTTTGTCCAGTCCAAATTGAGTGCTGCGGTGGGTCACCAGCATGCCCAATTCTTCAAACGACCCCTCATCCAAGAGGAAGTGCAGGCGCTCACGTGCGGTGAGTTTGCCTTTGCCGTGTTGGGCTTCGATGCGTTTTTCGCCGCCGCCGAGGCGGGCTTCGGCCTGCTTCTGGGCCAGGGTGTCAAACTTGGAGGACATGCGTTGGGATTTGCCCGGCTAAAATAGCAAGCCTTATTGGCGTATCAGGTACATCTTCCCGATCCCTTGTTGGAACAGAGGATCGGCATCCGATGGGCGTAGGCTGAGGTCGGTACCGCCTTGGCGTGCAATCACACGGTACAGGTATACGCCCGTGGCCAACGGGTCGCCAAACATGTCGGTACCGTCCCAAGCAAAATCAGTGATGTTGGGGCCGATGCGCAGCAAGCCCAATTCGTCCTGGGTGATCTCGCGTACCACTTTGCCGCTGATGGTAAAGATTTGGATCACCAATTCGTCCGGTACGGTTTCGCCGGTGAGGGTGAATACAAAACGGGTAGAGGATGTAAACGGATTGGGGTAGTTGAGCACTTGGGTGATGGCCGCTTCGGTTTCAACTTCAAACGAGATGCGGTAGTCCGGCCCGGCGGAGTTGCCGCTGCGGTCTTCGGCTTGCACCATCAATTGATACATGCCATCTTCCTCAAAGCGCGGGTTCCAGTGGGCTTCAGCGCGGTTTTCAGCACCCGTGGCCGGGATGAATTCGAGTTCCTCTTGATCGAAGTACACCGGGTAGGACATGCCGGCCGGGGTGTGTACAAACAGTTTGAAACGCGAGGTATCCTGTGGGGTGTTCATCAACAGGTTCGTATTGCCGTCGCGCAGCAGGATGCGCACCTCAGGTGTCGGTGAAATGAGCTCGCCATCAAGGATGTGGCGGCCGTCAAAGCTCACATCTAGCAGTGGGTTTTCCTGATCTGCTTCTACGGTGAAGCTGCGGAAAGCGGTGTTGTTGAAGCGGTGCTGTTCGGGTTGGTCGGCGGTGCCTTCGGTGATGGGGTTGACCTCAAACCACCAGGTATACGGGCCGCTGAGCAGTTCGGTGTTGAACCAAGCAGTGTCTGTGAGTTGTGCGCCTACGCGCAGGCTGTCCAAGCGGTGCGTAATCGAGAGCGGTGTTTGGCCCTCGGGGCCTTCGATCCAATGGCGCACAAGCAGGCTGTCCATGGCGTGTGGAGAGGTGTTGGAAACCGCTACCGCAAAGCCGATTTCGGCGCCTGCTTCCACATTGGTGGCACTTTGAAAGGAACCGGCGTTGGGGTTGACCGCAGCGTCGGGCAAGTGGTCGGCGGTGACTTGCCAGAAGGCCGGTTGGGAGACCGCGGTGGCGCCAGGGTCCCAGAGTTCGGCCAAGAGTTGAATTTCGGTGGCTTGGGCCAGTGGGGCACTCAGACTCAGCGGATCCAGTGGGAGGTCAATCAGCGCAGCTGTCGAAGTTACACCGGAAGCATCGCGCCCGCGCACCACCACCCGCACCGAATCGGAATCTGTCGAGGTAAAGTCCCACGATCCGAGGTCCCAGTTTTGCCCCACGCCCATCCACGGCGAGGCCATCACCCCGCTGCCCGAGGAGCCGGTCAACGGCAATTGCAGTTCAATCACATCGTCGATGGCGGTGCCCAACACTTCGGCACTGGTCTCGGGGAAGCCCCTGCGCACGTAGCCGATAAAAGGAATGCTGTCCGTGCTTTGCCCAATCTGACCAAAGCCCAACTCCTGCATCAGGTCGTAGAGTTCGGGGGCGTTGGCGTCCCAGGCATCGTAATCGGTAAAGCCGTACGTGTAGAGCAACAGGTGGTTGCCTTCGGGGACGTGGTTTTCCAACAGGTCCACCAACCCTTGCATTTCGGCGGGTTGGTTCATGCGGAAGATGAAATATCGCTCCGGTCGAGCGCGCGCATTGCTGCAGGCCATGTAGTTCCCAAAGTCGTAGTCCGGGTTGGCGCCCGCGTAGTTGGTTTCCCACGGGAGCAGGGTCACGCTGTCCAGCACAGCTACGTGGAAGGCGGGTGTGCCTGCGCAACCGGCGTAATCCATCACCTCTAGTCCGAGTTGGAAGTTGGTGTCTAACAAGTCAAACTGGGTGGAAGGATTGCCGTGTACCGTGCAGGTGAGGTCGGCGGTTTGGGTGGCGTAGGCGAGGGTGGTGCCGTCGGTGTTCAGGCCAGTGAGGCTGTTGGCGGCAAACTGCGCAGGGACGTGCTGACCGAACCCGCTTTCACCGCTGGCAATGCGGAACGAACGGACGCTCCAATCCGGATCGCCTTGCACCGGTTCCAGTGAGGTGCGCCAGAAGTACGTCGTGCCGGGTTCCAAGGTGAGGACGGGGTCCCAGTAAAACAGGCCTCCGGTGACGTAGGCGAGGTTTTGTTCCCAGACCGCACCGGTGAACTCCGGGGTGTCTGAGATTTCCATGAGCAGGTTGCCGCCTTCGAAATACGGATCGCCCGTGCCCACGACAAGGTACTCGGGCGGTTCGGGCAGGATGCTGTGGTCGTACGGGTAGGCCGGTAGCACGTTAGAGGCGCGCACAAAGAAAGGCCAGTCTGTAACTGTGTTGTTGCCCGTGTCGTCGAGCTCGTCCACCAAGCTGGCGGGAAAATCGACAAACACGTCCAAGCTGTTGTCGCCTGGGCCCAGGAGGCGTTCTACTGGGAATCGGAACACAGCGGTGTCGCGAAAGAAGATGCGGTCCAGTACGCGGGTTTGACTCATCTCTGAGCCGTCGGGAAGGGTGCGCACCACTTCCACGCCCACGGGGAGGTTGCGCGCCTTGCCCAAGTTGTCCACCACCACAAACACGTCAAAGGAATCCAGTTGGGTGGTGATGGCCTCGGGCACGGTGTATACCGAAGTGGGGGTGATGTTAAAATCAGGGTGCTCGCGGTGGTACAGGGTCAAGGACGGGTCGCCGTGCAGGCCAAAGGTCAAGGCTGTGTTGACGGACAAGGTGACCGTGCCGCCTCCTTCCACAGCCCCGGCGGCGGCTTTCATGGCGCGGCCAATCGTGGTGCCGAAGTTGTCGCGGAAGATCTCCTCGTAGAAGGCTTGGGTCCAGATGTCGAGGTACCCCGGAATGCCCACGTCGCCCTTGGCAATAAAGCCGATCACCCCTGCGTTTGCGGCTCGGGTAAAGCGCTCGGAGGTGGAGTTAGCATCGGCCAGGTGGATGTTCCCGGTGTAGCAACTGTTGCCGATCAGCAGCGGGTAACGTCCGACGTTGTCGTAGTTGGACGGGTCGTCAATGTTTTGGTCGAAGCCGGTGGCCGAGGCATGGCCAAAGAAGGTCATCAGTGCGCAGCCTTCGGAAATCAAATCGGTGATGCTGTCGCCGAGTTGGAGCTGAATAGGGTCGGTGGTGTCCTTGTAGAACGCGCGGATGTCGGCACCAAAGAGGCTGTCGCGTGCCACCGATCCGTAGGACTCCAAGTAGTATTGGAAATCCTGCTGTTCATCGGTATTTCCGCCGCCACCAAAATGGAGGATGCGCTTTTGCCAAGGTGCGGGCGGGCTGTTTTCGAAGGCGATGACCTTGTCCAAATAGTCAAGCACTTCCTCGGTGGTGCGCGCTGCAATGCGTCCGGTGGGGATGGCAGGTTGGTATTGGGTGCCGTTGAGTCCTGCGGTAAAAATGATGTCGCTTGCGGGCCAGCCCCAAGTGGGCAACAAATTCAGCGCATCCACCTCGGGGTTTTGACGTCCACCAAGTTGGTTGGAAACATTGGCTTCGTGCACGCTTTTGCCCAGCAGCAGCAAATGTGCAGGGCCGTAGTCGCCGTTTTGGATGAGGTAGTTGGCAAAGCGGCGGAAGGCCAGCGGATGCTTAGAAACACCGGCACCAAATTGGTGATACAGTTCTTCTGCGGATGCCAAAATTACCGGTGTACCCAGCGACTCGCGGTAAAAAGCGTAGCTCTGTGCGGCTGGCATCAAGGCGTCCGGAGCGATGATCACAAACGCAGAATCTGGCACGTTTTCGAAATCGGTAAACGTGCCCGTGCTGCTCACCGGCGTCAATGCCGTTGGGGAGGTGATGGCCGATTCCGGCACAAACCATAACGTAGCGCCGCCCCCTGCCAGCGGCACCACCATCCGTGCGTTTCCGTCCACCACATCCACCTCCAGGCGGGTTTGCAGGTCCAGACGCACCACAAATACTTCGTAATCGGTGCCGTCCCAATCGGGCACGTCTATGCGGGCTTCGGCTGTTCCGGGCTGGGCCTGCACCTCCATTTCCAACAGACCTTCTGGAGCTTGCCACAGCCGGGGGTAGCGCACCGCCACTGACACCACCGCTTGAAAGTCGGTGGCCACGTCCAGGTCGTCCACACTGCGGTGCCACACCGTGGTGGTGGGGTCAAGTGGGCTACTGAGGGTAAAGTCCAGTTTGTTGGCGAGGTAACCGTAGAAGGCGGTGTCCACCGCGGTGGTACTTCCGCTGCCTACTTGCAAGTGGTGGTTGGGATTGTTGCCCAGCGCCGACGAAGCACCCACCGAAACGGCGTACACTTCAGCGTCCGGAGCCCCGGGGCTGTCGAACGCGCCCGGGGTGGGCACAGGCGTGTTAAAGGTCTGTCCCAAGGCAAAGCGTGGGGCGCCCCAGCCTTCGCCCGACTCGTACCACGGCAGCGAAATGCCGTATTGGTGTTGGCGGCCAATGTGATAGGCGGCGGTGTGTTGCACGGTGCTGGTGTGCCAGCCAAAGGGTTCGGGGGAAAGGGCATCCGCTCCCGCAGCCGATTGGTTGCCTGCACGTTCGGGGATGCCCGGGTGCACCGCTAAGTAGTAAGTGGCCGTGTCGTTGAACAGGCTGTAGTCGGGGTGTAGGTGGTTTTCGGGGTCGTCGTAGACTTGGGCATCAAGCCAACCGTCGTTGTGGCGTCCGAGCAACCAAAAGCGGTCTTCTGGGCCAAAGGTGTTGTCCCCGCTGTCGTCCATCCAGAGACGTTGTTGCAGGCCGCGGTGGTAGACTTTGATTTCATCTGAAAGCACAGGCCCGGCGAGTACGCCTGCGTCCAACAGGTCTTGGTAGGAGAGCTCTACCACGCCGTCCTCGGCCACAGGGAACGACCAATAGGGCAGCGCTGGGTTGATCCAGTCGTTGCCGAATTGGGCGTGTGACGCGCAAGCGGTCACAACGCCGAGTACCAGGGTGGCCATGCGCTTCACTCTTGTAAATATAACCCTTGCAAAGCTCCGGTGAATCACAGCCGAGAAAGGGCCTTCGACATTTCGGCATGGAGTACGCGCAGCGGTGCAATTTTCTCACGTACCTCCCATTTTCAATTGGGGCCGAAAGGCGGTATCTTCGCCCGGCAATTTGAACCCTTGAACCATGCACCGCACGCATACTTGTGGAGAGCTCCGAATGGAGCACGTGAACCAGACTGTGACCCTCAGCGGATGGGTCCAACGCGCCCGTGACCTGGGCGGCATGACCTTCGTCGACCTGCGCGACCGCTACGGCATTACCCAGTTGGCTTTCAACATGGACACCAATGCCGAACTCTGCCAGGCCGCGCGCAAACTCGGTCGCGAGTACGTGATCAAAGTGCAAGGCACCGTTGCCGAGCGTTCCAGCAAGAACGCCAACATGCCCACCGGGGACGTTGAAATCGTCATCACCGGACTGGAGGTGTTGAACGCGGCCAAGCTTCCGCCCTTCACCATTGAGGACGACACCGATGGCGGCGAGGAAATCCGCATGGAATACCGCTACTTGGACCTGCGCCGTGGCCCGCTTCGTGAAAACATGATGCTCCGTCACCGCTTGGCTCTGGAAACGCGCAAGTACTTGGACGGCGTGGATTTCGTAGAGGTGGAAACGCCCTACCTGATCAAATCGACCCCGGAAGGTGCCCGTGACTTCGTGGTTCCCAGCCGCATGAACCCCGGCCAGTTCTACGCCCTGCCTCAGTCGCCTCAAACCTTCAAGCAGTTGCTGATGGTCTCAGGCTATGACCGCTACTACCAAATTGTGCGCTGCTTCCGCGACGAAGACCTGCGCGCCGACCGCCAACCCGAGTTCACCCAGATCGACTGCGAGATGAGCTTTGTGGAGCAAGAAGACGTGCTCAATACCTTCGAAGGCTTGGTGCGCCACTTGCTCAAGACGGTGAAGAATGTGGAGCTCGGCGATTTCCCCCGAATGACCTACGACGAGGCCATGGAGAAGTACGGTTCCGACAAGCCCGACTTGCGTTTTGGGATGGAGTTCGTGGATTTCTCGCCCGTGGCGCAGAACAAAGGCTTCCAAGTCTTTGACAACTGCGAGGTGGTACTCGGTATTGTGGCCGAAGGCTGCGCCAACTACACGCGCAAGCAACTCGACAAACTCACCGATTGGGTAAAGCGCCCGCAAATCGGTGCCAAAGGGCTGGTGTACTGCAAGGTGAACGAAGACGGCACCTTCAAGTCATCGGTCGACAAATTCTTCGATCAAGAAGCGCAGGCCGCTTGGGCCGCGCATGCCGGTGCCAAACCAGGCGACTTGATCCTCATGCTGAGTGGCGACCTGGACAAGACCCGCAAAATGCTGAACGAATTGCGCTTGCACATGGGCTCCGAGCTCGGCATGCGCGATCCGTACAACTACAAGCCGTTGTGGGTGGTGGACTTCCCCCTCTTGGAATGGGACGAAGACACCGAGCGCTACCACGCCATGCACCACCCGTTCACCTCGCCCAAGCTCGAGCACATTCCACTGCTTGACACCGATCCTGCAGCCGTGCGTGCAGATGCTTACGACATGGTGCTCAACGGCGTTGAGATTGGCGGGGGTTCCATCCGAATCCACGACCGCGCCACCCAGTCGCTCATGTTCGACCACCTCGGGTTTACCAAAGAAGAGGCGCAAGCCCAGTTTGGCTTCCTGATGGACGCCTTTGAATACGGCGCGCCTCCCCACGGCGGTCTGGCACTGGGCTTTGACCGGCTGTGCGCCCTGGTAGGCGGACAAGAGACCATCCGCGACTTCATCGCCTTCCCGAAAAACAACTCGGGCCGCGACGTGATGATCAATTCGCCCTCGCCGATTGACCAAGCACAACTCGATGAACTCTTCCTGGACTCGACCGCTCCAGAAGGCGACGAGGACTAGGACAAACCTGTTGACAACACATTTTCACGATTGACCGGAACAGCAGCCCGCCGTTCCGGTTACTTTTGTACCACAAATTTTGAATCCATGTACCCTCCAGAACTGGTAGCCCCCATGAAGGACGAGCTCAAGACGCTCGGCTTCAATGAACTGGTCACCCCCGACCAAGTGGACGACACCCTGAAGCAATCAGGCACCACCCTGGTGGTGATCAACTCGGTGTGCGGTTGCGCCGCGGGCATGATGCGCCCGGGTGTACGTGCATCGCTCGATAACACCAAATGCCCTGATCACCTCACCACCACCTTCGCAGGTGTGGACCGTGACGCCACCGATCAGGCCCGCAAATACATGTTGCCATACCCGCCCTCTTCGCCCAGTATAGCGCTGTTCAAAGACGGCAAGTTGGTGCACATGATTGAGCGCCACCACATTGAGGGCCGCACTGCTGAAATGGTTGCGGACAACCTCAAGATGGCGTACGACGAGTACTGCTAAAGATTGAATCACCGCACCAAGCGGTACACGTGGGCTTGGGTACCGCCCGATTGCACGTGTAAGAAATAAGCGCCGGCCGGCTGCGTGGTGAGATCCACCGTGCACGGTTCGGCGTTTTTGCTGCCCACAAGCGCAGTGCGCCCCGAAAGGTCGAGTACCTGCCAAGTCGCTGCATCAGTACCCCCCAGTTGCCAGCGGGCCGGACCCACAGGGGAAAGGAGCCACGGAGCGGAGGCTTCAACAATAGTTGTTGCCGGGCCTTCCACCACTTCGATCTCTTGATCGATGCTCGGGGCATCCACGGTTTGAACGTGACCCAAGGGAAAGTGCACTTCCACGTGGTCAATCACCGTGTGGTCGCCGATGCCGATGTGTACGCTGCGGCTGTCTTGGCTGGCAAAGTTGCTGCCCAAAGTGGTGTAGCGGCGGAACACATCAGTACCGCAGTACACTTCAATCCAACTGCCCACTGCTTCGGTGCCCGAGGTGGTCCCGATGGGCAGCACTTCTATCCAGTGCCCGATGGGGGCGGTGTTTTCGAAGAAGTAGGCTTCTGCGCCCATGTTGGTGACGATGAGGTCGGGTTTGCCGTCTTGGTTGAGGTCACCGGTGGCTGCGCCCATGCCTGGGCGGTCGTCCAAGGGGAAGGCGGTTTCATCCAAGGTCCACACGTTGTCCTCCACGCTGTAGTAGTCGTTGGACAGGTCTTGGCTGGGACCCATGGCCGGGACGTAGAGGTCCTGATCGCCATCGGCATCGAGGTCTACGAAGATGGCGCCCCAAGTGCCCTTGTTCACTGTCAAGCCATAGTCTTCGGCCACCTCGGTAAAGGTGAGGTCCTGGTCGTTGATGAAGAAGACGTTGCCCGTGGGGGTGTTGGTCACGTAGATGTCCAAGTAGCCGTCTTGATTGGTGTCGACCACACTTACGCTCATGGCGTCCATCTCGTAATCAGATTCGCTGGAGGCGGAGATGTCTGCAAAGGTACCGTCGCCCAAGTTGCGGTAGCACTTGTTGCCGGTTTGCTTGTCGTTGGCCACATAGATATCGGGCCAGGTATCGTTGTCGATGTCCACAAAGCCCACCGCAAGTGCTGCGCCGTTGCCGTCGTACACCCCACCTGCATCGCCGATTTCGGTGAAGGTGCCGTCGCCGTTGTTGCGGTACAAGGGGTTGGGCTGCCAGATGCCTGTAGGGGCACGGTTGCCGATGTAGAGGTCCAAGTCGCCATCTTTGTCGAGGTCACCAAAGGATGCGGTATACGAGTCGTAGTCCTCGTTCCAGAGCCCGGCAAAACCGGACACATCGGTGTAATCGTTGGTGCCGTCGCAGCGGAACAGTTGGTTGGGTGCCCCGGCGTTGACCACCAGGATGTCGCGGTCACCGTCGTTGTCGTAGTCCACCACCAAGATGCATTTGGACTCGTATTCGCTCTCCATCAACACCGGGTGGAAGTACTCCACAAAGCCGCCGCCGGTGTTCTTGAAAATGCGGATGGGTAACCCGCTGCAGGTGGGCAGCAGTACGTCGTCCAATCCGTCGCCGTTGAAGTCGGTGAAGGCCAATCCTGATGCTTTGCCGCATTCGCCATAAATGTGGGAAATACCCAGGTCGGCGGCCACGTCCACAAACGATTGGGCAGAAACACCGGCCGAACAGGCCAGCAATAGAAGAAACGTCACACAGAATTTCACGATCGTTGGTATTCTTGAGGAAGGGCGCTGTCAATGACGGCAAACACCTCCTCGCGTAAAGCTACCAAATCGGCCTCGGTTTTGCCCGCTGTGGAGATGGGGGGATGCACGACGACCTTGGAGGCCTGCGGGCTGGCGGGCTCGAAGAATCGCTGCGGATCCCGCAAGATGCGCCAGTTGGTTTGCCAGGTGACCGGAACAATGGGTACTTGCGCATCGATTGCGATTTTGAACGCCCCGTTTTTGAACCGGGCCATGCGCGGGTTGTCCCGCGGGATGGTGCCCTCTGGGTAGATGGCCACGGGTTCTCCACGTTGCAGTGCTCGGCCGGCGCGGGCCAAAGCGCCGTAAGCTTTGCGGTAGTTACCGCGGTGTACGGGGATGTCTTGGGTGCGGAAGAACAGCCCGAACAACGGCCACTTCAACAGTTCTCCTTTGCCCATGAATAGGAAGTAATCGGTAAAGACCTGGTAAAAGAAAAACGTGTCAATGTAGGAGCTGTGGTTGGCGCAGATCACATACGGCCCCGCGGGCAATGCGGCACGAAAGTCGGTCTTCACCGGGCATCCCATAAGCCCCGAAAGCATGCGGCTCCATGTTTTTTTCAAGGCAAAGGCGCGCGGGTAGCGCTCGGGTTTGGCCAGTAAGTAGCGGAACCGAGGGTACAGCGCCAACAACGTGAGCCAGAACACCAGTCCGATCCAACATTTATAGAGGAAGTATAGGGGGGCGAGAATAACCTTCACAGCTGCTTTGCAAAGGTACGAAACGCTGGTGCGGGAAAAGCGTGTCCAGGGCAACCACAAAATGAGCGCGGCCATCCACAAAGTCAAAGGCACATCGGTTTGGAAGTGAAGGAAGGAGGAATGAGCTTTCGGGCGTTCGCTTCAAGCGGGCAGAGAGGTGGAGGCGGGGGCGGCGGGGCCGGCGGCCCGCGGGAGGGAACCTGGCGCCCCGGTCAACATTCTGTGGCAATCCTTGGGCCAGCACACCCACACCCACATCGCCCTTTCCTACTTTTGTCGCGACCGATCCAACCCTTATGGCACGCATCCTCACCGGCATCCAATCCACCGGCACCCCTCACCTCGGCAACTTGCTTGGCGCCATCGAACCCGCCATCCGCATGAGTCGTGAAACGGGCAACGAAAGTTTCCTGTTCATCGCCGACCTTCACTCGGTAACCCAGATCAAGGACGGGGAAGAATTGAGCGAAAACACCGCTGCCGTTGCCGCGGCATGGCTGGCCTTTGGACTCGACACCGACCAGACTGTGTTTTACCGTCAGAGTGACGTGCCTGAATGTGCAGAGCTGTCGTGGTACCTGAGCTGCTACTTTCCTTACCAGCGCCTGACCCTGGCCCACTCCTTCAAAGATAAAGCCGAGCGGTTGGAAGATGTGAATGCGGGCCTGTTTACCTATCCCATGCTGATGGCCGCTGACATCCTGCTTTACGATGCCGACTTCGTTCCGGTGGGCAAAGACCAAGTCCAGCACCTGGAAATGACACGCCGCGTTGCGGGCAGCTTTAACCACTTGATGGGCAAGACCTTTGTGGAGCCGCAAGAGAAAATCCAGGAATCCACCATGCTGATTCCGGGTACCGATGGGGAGAAGATGAGTAAGTCACGCGACAACACCCTGAACATTTTTCTCCCCGAAAAACAGCTCAAAAAAGAGATCAACAAAAAGATCGTCACCGATGCTACCCCGCTCGAAGACCCCAAAGCGCCCGAAGGCGCTGTGGTATATGAACTCTATAAGTTGATTGCCACGGAAGAGCAGAGCGCCGAGTTGGCCTCCAAACTCCGCGCAGGTGGGTACGGTTGGGGCCATGCGAAAAAGGATTTGCTCGAGGCCATCCTCACCCGCTTTGCCACTGAACGCGAACGTTTCGACCACTACATGGCCCACCGTGATGAGCTCGAGGCCGAACTGCTGAAGGGCGCAGAAAAAGCCCGCAGTGTGGCACGCGAAGTCTTGAACCGCGTGCGCAGCAAAGTGGGCTTCAGTCAGATGTAAATCGGATCGTTTCTTAGATCTGAATGCTACTCACCAAGTCGGTCACCGTCGGGTGATCGCTGCCGCCGATGGGCTCAATCGTAATGTTCAGACTTTCGGCATCCACCTTGAATTCGATGGGCGCGAACGGTGCTTGGGTGAGATCGAGTACTCCCAAGTTGATCATTTCACCGTGGACGTCTGCCCAAAGCTGGTAACACTTGTCTGGTATGTCCGGCAGCCAGAGTACGTTCAAGAAAGACTGCTCGGTTTCGCGGTTCCAGTAGGCTACAACGCCCAATCCGGGGGATTTATCGGTGCCGCGCAGCAGAACGGTTTCAGTTTGTGGGTGGTAGGCCACAGTTTGAGCGGTCTGCTGTGATTGCAGGGAACCTCGGATGTTTGCCAGCTCGCGGGCAATGGTTTCCTGTTGTTCCATGCTGGCGGCCAGTTGGGTGCGAAGTTCAGTATTCTGGTCGTACAAGAACACTGCTGCGGCTACCGCGATCAAGGCGGCCAATGCGGCAGCAGCACTCATCCAGTTTAGGCCACTCCCTCCTTGGACGGGTACCATCACAGGTTTGTACTCCTCGCGCGGTGCAGACTCAGGGTCTGGAGTTACGATTTCAGGCTCGGGTTGGGCGTTTAAGTCGCCCAGCACAAATTCGCGCAGGTCCGGGGGTGGTGCCTGAGAATAGGTATCGCAAAATTGTTCTACGTCGCGCTGCATGCGCGCGTACTCCGCTCGAACATCTGCGTCGGTCTCTAGCATGCGCTCAACCTTCGCCGCATCTTCGGGCGTGGTCAACCCCAGAAGGTACTCCTCCAGCAGGCTTGATTCCAAGAATGTTTGTTTCTCCTCGCTCATGTCAACATCGTCACTACAAGCAAAACCAGCAATTGTTGTTCATCAAACACGTTTCTAAGCTCTCGGAGCGCAATTTTGAGTCGGGTCTTGATTGTACCAAGGGGAATTTCCAGCGCTTCTGAGGCTTCCTGTTGGGTCATGCCTTTGAAAAAGAGCGCTTGAATCACATCTTGGTACTTCGGATCCAGCCCGGCTAAGAGCTCGGGAATATCGAGGTGTTCGGGTTTGAAACGGTTGCTTACCTCACTTACGGCCGAACCCGCCATTTGGATGTTGAGGTCTGCACGCACTTTATCCGAGCGCAGGCGATCGACGGCCGTGTTGCGCAAAATGCGCAGCAGCCAAGTAAACAATGTGGATTTGGTTGGGTCGTAATGGTCGGCGTGTTTCCACACCTTGACAAAGCCTTCCTGCATGACATCACGCGTGGCTGCCTCATCGGGCAGCATGCGTCGCAGTGTCCCGTAAAGGGCATCTGCGTACCGGTCGTAAATCATGGCCATCGCGCGCTGGTCGCCTTGGCCGAGTAACCGGACAATATCTTGTTCTGACAGCTTCACTTCTGCCATCAAGGTAGCACTTTGCATAAAAGAGCAACAGCCGGGTCGGAATCCGGTTCAAAAAGCACTTAGCATTTGTTGGCACACCCCCCGGAATCCAAACCCGTTCCCATCGGTAGTCTTGCTGGATAAAAGACCGGTGTGAGAGCGAAAGGCATCTGCCGAGCTCGAGAACCAAAGGCTTTCTGCAACCGCGGAAGGCTTTTTTTGTTTCACCTTTGCCCGCACACTCTGCCATGAAGTTTCAACAACGACTCAACCGCTATTTGCTGGGCGTGGCCTTGGGCCTGATCCTGGTGTTTGTGATGTTCAACGGCCGCGACTGGCTGGGCTGGTTGCCGCAAAACCAGGTGCGCAAACGCATCGCCGCGGCCGAGCTGAGCTGGAGCGACCAGAACTTTTGCAAGCTGCAGTGCTACGGATTTTCAAATGCTTCCCTGATAGATATGGCCGAGAAGAGTGATGTGCTCTTCAGCGAAAGTCAAGTGGACAACGAGCCCAAGGAATACCAGCTGGAGCACCTGGAAAACGGGGTCACCACTCGCTTGCGCTTTAAGTTTTTGCCCTTAGGTACCAATGTCAAGCCGCCCGTCGAGGTGATTGGTGTGGAGCAAACCGGAAGCGGCAAGACCTGTGACTGCCCCTAACGGCTACTGACCGTCGGGGGTCACCACCAACCGCAGTTGTTGGAAATCGCTGCCCAAGTTGCAGCTGACGTTGAGGATGTACACGCCCGCGCGCATTTCGGATACATCAAAGCGAACCACCCCTTCAAACGAGGTGAATGCAGGGTAGGCGGCAATGCGACCGCTGCTGTCCACCATTTCAATACCATCGACGGTAATGCCAACGCCCGGTTGAAGAATGACTTCGCCTTTTGCCGGGTTGGGGTGTGCAACCAATGGCCTTTTCTCTGAGGTGGCATTCGGGTCCAGGGTCAGGCGGTACAATCCCAAGGTGGTCATGAAGTACACCTCGCCGCCACGGTCCTCGGCAAAGCCGAACCGGTTCTCTTGCCATGGGGTAAATCCGCCGGGCACTTCGACCCAGCAGGGCTTGCGCACCCAACCGTCAGCGGTCTCGGTGATAGTCCAGAATTTCTCGTCGTAGAATCCACAAAAATCGCTGTAGAGGTAGTGGCCGTATAGCGTGGGGATCTCGGTGCCGCGGTACATGACGCCCCCTACCGTTGCGCATTCCCCGTCATTGTGGGGATAGGCGTGGATGGGAGAGATGGTGGCGTTTTCTGGGTCGCAATCGACGGTGGGATTGTAGCACATGGGACCTTCCAGCAAACGCCATCCGTAGTTGCCACCGCCTTCAAATCCAGCGGGTTCCTTGTTGATCTCTTCCCAATCGACTTCGCCTACATCTGCAATGAAAAGGTCTCCAGTGAGGCGGTCGAAGTTGAAACGCCAAGGGTTGCGCCAGCCGTAGGACCAGATTTCATCCAAAGCGTTTGGGTCGCCCACGAAGGGGTTGTCTTCAGGGATGGTGTAGGGTTCCATGCCGTGCGCGTCGATGCGCAGGAGTTTACCCAAGAAGGTTTGCAAGTCTTGTCCGTTGCCGATTTCGCCGTGGTCGTCGCCGCCACTGTTCCCGCCTTGTTGGCCGTTGCCGGTGCTTCCGCCGTCTCCGCAGGAAACATAGAGGTAGCCGTCCGGCCCAAAGGCGAGTTTGCCGCCGTTGTGTCCCGGTTCGGGGTCGTCCCCTTCGTCAAACTCCAAGAGTTCGTACCAGGTGGAGGTGTCTGCCACGTCGGGATTGTCGGAATCCACTTGGAAACACACGATGCGTTGTTCGATTTCGTCGCCGGTTCCGTCGGGGCGGGTGCCGTTGTAGCACACGTAGAAGTAGCCGTTGTTGGCGTAGTCCGGATCGAAGGCCATGCCGTTGATGCCTTGCTCGGAGTTGGTGCCGAAGTTCAAGATGTTCAGCCCGGTATCGCTGAGGTCCAGGAAGGAACCTTCTTGCAATTCGCCGTCGACCAGGATGTCCACTTTGCCAAAGTGGCCTACAATGAACAGGCGGTCGTCGTCGTCCATGGGGGTGTGGACCAAGTCAATGGGCCATTCGTAGTTCAGCACCCGGTCTGCGAGCAGGGTGTCGGGTTGGGCCCATGTTGGCAACGCAGCGGTCGTCAACAGAAAAAGCAGGCAAAATGGAATCCTTCTCATGCGAATCAAAAGTGGTTTCGGCGTCCAATTGTTTCTTTTGCAAAGAAAGTCAACGACTCAAAGTCCTGTTCATGCGCAAACGTGGAATTGCCCTTGTCTTATTCACTGCAGGAATCCTGTTCCTGTCGCTCACCGATGCGCCCCGAGAAAATGGTTGCGGCGCTGACCGCACACCTGAGGAGCTCAGCGAGTTTGAAGGAGAGTGGTTTGTAGGCTCGGGCAAATGCGTCAACTGCCACAACACCAGCTTGGACGGTGAAGACCAGGTAGACGCCGAGGGCAACGACGTGAGCACCATCAACGACTGGATGGGCACCATTATGGCCAACTCGGCCCGCGATCCGTTCTGGAAGGCCAAGGTGAGCCACGAAGGCCTGGCCAATCCCAACTACGTGGCCGAAATCGAGGAAACCTGTACCCGTTGTCACGCCCCCATGGGCCATTACGAAATGGAGCTCACCACCGGCCAAGCGTTTCTGATGCAACACCTCGAGACCGACGAACTCGGCCAAGACGGGGTGGGCTGCATCGGTTGCCACGCCATTGCGGATGTTCCTGAGCTTGGTGACCTCAACACGGGCGAGATTCCCTACAACGACGACCACGCCGCCTACGGCGGATTCATCAACCCTTGGGACGGCTTGATGAGCGGCCAAACCGGCTTCAGTCCGGTCTACAGCGAGCACGTGCGCGAGTCGGAACTCTGTGCGTCATGCCACAGCTTGTTCACCCACACTTTCGTGGACGGGGCCCCCACCGAAAACGTCTTCTTCGAGCAAGCCACCTACCACGAGTGGGTCAATTCCGCCTATCCGGACGAGGGCACCGAATGCCAAACCTGCCACATGCCACTGGTCGAAGACGGAGCGGTGGCGGCGAGCTTGCCTACCTGGTTGTTCCCCCAGCAGCCGTATGCGAAACACCACCTGGTGGGGGGCAACACCTACATGTTGCGCCTCTTCAAGGAATTCAAGGATGAACTCGATTTGCCTGCCACCCAAGAGCAGTTGACCCTGGTCGAGGAACGCACCCGCGAGCAGCTCCAACAACAAACCCTTGACCTGACCCTGACCAAAATCGACCATGTCGAAGACACGCTCACCTTTGAGCTGGAGCTGTGGAACAAGGCCGGACACAAGTTCCCTTCGGGCTATCCGGCGCGCATCGCTTGGGTACATTTCCGATTGGAGGACGTGGACGGGAATGTGCTCTTTGAACAAGGGTTGTTGGACGAAGAGTTCAACCTGATCGGCCGCGACCTTCCCTACGAGCCCCACCACGAAGTCATCCGAAACGAAGACCAAGTGCAGGTGTATGAAATGGTCTTGGGTGACAATGACGGGCTGGCCACTACCGTACTGGAGAATGCCGCATATCCTTTGAAAGACAATCGCTTGGTGCCGGAGGGCTTCAGCACGACCCACTACACGTACGATACCACCTTGGTGGCCGGTTTGGCCATAGCCGACCTCAACTTCAACGCTGCAGACGGTATCGAAGGGTCAGGGTCGGATCTGGTTACCTACCGCATTGCCCTGGACGGTTACGAAGGTGAGGTGGTGGCCCAGGCAAACGTGTTCTATCAGAGTGTACCGCCGCGTTGGTTGGAGGAGATGTTCACCTACGACTCTGGGCCCATCAACACCTTCAAGGATATGTACGCAGCCGTAGATCCCGAGCCCGAGTTGATTGCGTCGGTCACCTTGGACACTACCACGGGCGTAGATGAGATTCCTGAAGATTTTGCACTGCAGATCGGGCCCAACCCGGCCAACGGGTGGGTGCGCGTGCAGTGCTCGGAAGAAATCAAACAGATCCGCACGTACACCTCAGACGGCAAGTTGCTCTTGGAACAGCCGTGGCTGGTGCGCAGCGGGTGGTTGGAATTGCCAGACATTACTGGCGTAGTGTTGGTGGAAGTACGCACCGATTACGGCGTACGCATCGAGCGTATCTTGGTGCGCTAACCCCGATTATTTCTTGGCTTTGCGGCGTTTGCGCTCGTCTTGGATGAGCTGCAACTCGCGTCCGGTTTGCCCGGCTACCGAGGTGTTTTCTTCAGCGCGGCGGATGAGGTAGGGTACCACCTCGCGGATGGGGCCGTACGGCACATACTTGGCCACGTTGTAGCCTTCGGCTGCGAGGTTGAAGGAGATGTGATCGCTCATGCCCAACAGCTGCGCAAAGTACACGCGGGGATCGGCTTTGGTGATGCCGTGCTGTGCCATCAGTTCGGTCATGTACAGGCTCGAGACTTCGTTGTGGGTGCCCACGCATACGCCCATGCAGTCGATGTTTTCGGCGCAGAACTTCAGGGCGCGGTCAAAGTCTTGATCGGTGGCGGCTTTGTTCGGCTGGACGGGGGAGGTGTAGCGAAGGACTTCGGCGCGGTCACGCTCTTTTTCCATGTATGCCCCGCGTACCAGTTTGGCGCCCAAGTGGAAGCCTTCTTCTTTTGCGTAGGCCAGGTTTTGTTTCAGGAAATCCAAGCGGTCGTGGCGGTAGAGTTGGTAAGTGTTGAACACCACTACACGTTTGCGGTTGTAGCGGCGCATCATTTCCAAGGCCACTTCGTCAATGGCGTCTTGGATCCAACTTTCTTCAGCGTCGATGAGCACGTAGGTGCCTCCATCTGCGGCGCGTTTGCAAATGGCATCCACGCGGTCGGTGACCGTTTTGAACTCGACCACCTCGGGGGGGTCGAGCACGGTGCATGCGTTCACTTTTTGGAGCAATGCGTGGCGCGCAATCCCCGAGATTTTGAACACGCAAAACGGGATGTGGCTGTTGCCCGCGGCCGCATCGGCAGTGTGCAGGATTTCTTGGAAGGTCCGTTCAAAATCCTCGTCGGACTCCTTGCCCTCCACACTGAAGTCCAGTATGGTGCCGATGCCGTATTGGTTGAGCTCCTGTGCAGTGGATTGGCAGGATTCGATGTCCTCGCCGCCGCAAAAGTGTTCAAAGACGTTCCAGCGCATGGCCCAGCCAACAGGAATGCGCAAGGCGAGAGCCACGTTGATGAGCGCCTTGCCCACCCTTACCGTCCATGGGTAAGCGATGAGCTTGAACATCCAGTACGCCTTGGCCAGCGCACCGTCGGACTTGTGCCGAAAAGCGATCTCGGTATTGTCGAAAGTGTTGGGTTGCATGTTGGGGAGGGCAAATATAATTGAGGTGGTGGTGTGGAAGTCGAATTGGGGTCACATCTCTGAATCAAAACGTCCTCGCCACGATACGCCCGCCACACCAACTTGAGATGCACGATCCGTGTTCTGCAGAGTGGTCAGAAATGACACCCACCGAACGCGAACTTTGTTGATCTGTCCACCCTCATCCCACTCGCCTTGTGGCCAATTCAATTTCGATTCCGAACTTCCCACTCCCAAACCCAACCCCCATGCAACTCGACGCAGTACGCGCGGCCCTCGGGCCCCATAAAGACCGATTTTTGAATGAACTGATGGACCTGCTCCGCATCCCGTCCATCTCTGCCGACCCTGCCTACGCAGGTGATGTTCGCAAAACCGCAGAAGCGGTGGCCGAGCACCTCAAGGCCGCTGGTGCGGACAACGTGCAACTGTGCGAGACCCCAGGGTACCCCATCGTGTACGGCGAAAAGATGGTTGACCCCAACCTGCCTACCGTGCTGGTGTACGGTCACTACGACGTGCAACCACCGGATCCCATGGACTTGTGGGAGAGCGGTCCGTTTGAGCCCGTGATCAAGAAAACCGACCTCCACCCCGAGGGCGCCATTTTTGCACGTGGTGCATGCGATGACAAGGGCCAATTCTTCATGCACGTAAAGGCGTTTGAGCTGATGAACAATGGTGTGGGCATGCCCTGCAACGCCAAGTTCATGATCGAAGGCGAAGAGGAAGTGGGCTCGGCCAACCTCGACGGCTTTTTGGAGAAGTACAAAGACATGCTCAAGGCCGATGTGGTCTTGGTAAGCGATACTGGCATCATTGCCAACGACGTGCCTTCGGTGTGCACGGGCCTGCGTGGCTTGGCGTACACGGAGGTGGAAGTGGTCGGCCCCAACCGCGACCTGCACTCAGGCTTGTACGGCGGTGGCGTGCCCAACCCGCTCAACATCCTGGCCGAGATGATCGGTAAACTCAAGGACGACAACCAACGCATCACCGTAGACGGCTTCTATGACGGCGTGGTGGAATACACCGCTGAGGAGCGCGCGGCCATGGCAGAAGCGCCGTTTAGCCAAGACGCCTTCAAAGCCAGCATCGCCATTTCAGATGTGGAAGGAGAGGCCGGTTACACTGTCCCCGAGCGCATGAGTATCCGTCCAACCTTGGACGTGAACGGCATGTGGGGCGGGTATATTGGTGAGGGTGCCAAGACCGTGATTCCTTCGTGGGCCAAGGCCAAGATTTCGATGCGATTGGTGCCTGGACAGGACCCGCACGACATCACCGAAAAGTTCCGCGCATACATGGAGAAGATTGCTCCAAACAGCGTGAAGGTGACCGTGACCGACATGCACGGGGGCCAACCTTACGTAACCCCATCGGACTTTACCGGATTCAAAGCTGCTTCGGCCGCCATGGAAGAGACCTTTGGCCGCAAGCCCATTCCTGTGCACAGCGGGGGAAGTATTCCAATCTGTTCGTCGTTTGAGAAGATCCTCGGACTCAAGACTGTGCTCATGGGCTTCGGCTTGGATTCAGACGCCATCCACTCGCCCAACGAGCACTACGGCGTATTCAATTACTTCCGCGGCATCGAGACCATTCCACTCTTTTACAAGCACTTTGCGGCACTCAAGGCATGATGCTTGCCATTGAACCCTAAAGCATTGTCATGAAACCAGCCCGCATCCTGCACCTGACCCTGGTGTTTTTCCTGGCCGTGAGCCTCTCTTCGTGCTCCTTGTACGAGGACGTGGAGGTAATTGAAGTCCAAAATGTGGACGTCAAAGAGTTCAGTAAAGACATCATCGCTGCCGACATTTTCCTGAAAATCGACAACCCGAACTTCTACAAGATCAAGCTCACCGAGAGCGATATCGACCTGTTCATGAACGGCAAGAAGATGGGCAAGCTGCACCTGCGTGAACCACTGGAGTTGGGCAAGAAAGAGGTGAGTGTGCAAGCGCTGCGCATGACCGCAGACATCTCCGATATGAGCGGGGATTTTCTGGCCAACACGCTGACGTTGCTGTTTGCCAAATCGGTGGAACTCAAGGCCGAGGGCTACGTGCGCGGCAAGGCCATGGGCATCGGGCGCAAGGTCAAGGTCGATTTCAAAACCGACATCGCTACCGACGAGATCAAGTTTTAAGCGGCCCCTCGGGACCGTAGACTTTGTTGTACGCCAACTGCGAGGCCGCCAGCGAACGGTGGTCTTCCGCAAGTTGGCGTGCGCGTGTTTGGGCGCCAGAGCCGTCTTCGGCCAGGAGTTGTGCCATAGCCCTGCAAGCACCTCTAAAGTCCACGCCTTCGATCACTACACCAGCCCGGTGGGTAGCAATGAGTTCTGAGTCGTCAGAAATCCCCGGAGGGATCATCACCGGCAAGCCGCTCGCCCAATACTCGGCGTCCTTGATGGAGGTGGAGTAGCGTTGTGAAGGGACGGGGACTTTAGGGTTGAGGGCAAAATCGGCCGTGGCGAGAAGGCTGGGCATTTCTTCGGTTGTTGCATGGCGGATCCACAGGTGTTCTTGGGGCACGCCGGCCTCTGATGCCAAGGCATGCACCTCGTGCTCGGGAAGGTCAGTCAACACTGCCCACTTCAGTCCACCGGGCCAATGCTGAATGCTGGTGGCCATCAGCGCAAAGACTTCCTCTTTCCAATAGATTCCCCCCAGTTTTCCGGCGTAAACGGCCAGGGTTTGTTCTGCTTTCCAGGCGGCCAACTCAGGGTGTGGAGAGGTGTTTGGATTGAACCGTACCAAATCCACGGGTGCAGGGCGTGGTACCAACAGGTTCGGCGCCTTGCCGAAGGTGCGCTTGGCGTAGTCTTCCATGGCTGCCGTGGTGGCCAGCGCTGCGGTGGCGTGATGGGCTTGGCGTTTCTCGGAGGCGAACAGCCATTTGAATGCGCGTCCGTTCCGGGACCAGGTACCGTTTTCGACCATCACTTCTGCGTGCGGTTCGTAGCTGTCCAGCACAAACGGAACGCGCAGCAACTTGGAAAGCGGTTCACCGATAAACCCAATGGGCGTTCCGAACGCATGAATGACTTCCACCTTGTGCTTGCGGCAGGCACGGGCTAACACTGCGAAGTCTTTGGCCCAACGAAGTGCTGCACCTGCACCAAAGGCCTTGTATTCGAGCGGCAACCAAGTGATGTTCGCATCCCGCAATGCCTTGTGGGTGTCCGAGCGTTCGGACGCGGTCATAGGATATGTTGCTTTTTCTTGGGTGACCAGAACTACATGGGTGTTGGGGCCCGCAGCCTGCTGCAGCATGCGCACATGCGGCAAGGTGGCCACTTGCACCAGTGGACCGGCAAAACTCCAAGATGTCATCGCGAGAACCGTCACAGCACGCAAGATGCAACGAATCAGAACAGGATGCCTTGTCTGCCCGAGTCTCCTTCGTCTTTGGAACGCTTTCGGGCCCGGGATTCGCCCATGCCGAAGCGTTCGATTTCGGTGTAGAGCTCATAGGTGTATTCTGGAACGATGCGCTGGCCAATGGGCTCGAGCAAGCTCACACCATTGGTGCGTGGGTTTTTGATGTCGGTGGCAATGGGATATGCGTTGAGCTTGCGCCCGTCAAAGGGCTTGAGCATGGAGGTTACCTCCGCTAAAGGCAAGCTGGAATCGATCCAAAACCGTTCGTCATCCCTGTCTAGGATCACCGGGCTACGGTGGTGTCCAATGGCTGCTGTGGCTGCATTGGAAGGCGCGGTGATGATGGCAAACGAAGACACGATCTCCCCGGTATCGGGCTGCACCCATTCGTCCCAAATCCCGGCAAACGCAAAGGGACGCACCCCATCGGACCGATACATCACGTAGGGCTTGCTCAGACGCTCTTTTTCAGGTCCTTCGATGAAGGCATCGGCGGGCACCAAACACCGCCGCTTGCGGATGGAGCTGCGAAACATCGGTTTGTTCACGATGCCCATGGCCCCCGAATAGTGGGGGTCGTTGGCCTTGTTGTGGTCGCCCTCGCTGCGGGCGTTGACCATGTACACCTGCTTTTTGGCCCAGGAAGGCGTAAATCCAAACTGAAAGAACTGCAACTCACCCGGCTTTTCGTTGGTGATCACCGGCGCAGTGTTGCCATGGCTCACGTTGGTATTGGGGGTGAACAGTTCGGGGGTAGGCGCTTGGACGTTGAAGCGCTTTTCGAGGGTTTTGACTTTGGTGACTGAGACGTAGCGGCCGCACATAGCAGGGAAGGTACAACAGCGCTGAAAATGGCAGATCGCCCAGGTTCCTTCCCGTGGGCCTCCGGCCCCGCCGCCACCACCTGTCGCTTGTCTTTCGAGCAAACAACACGTGAAAGGTCCAGCTCCACACACGCGCACCCAAACCACCCCCGCGTTGGGTTGGTGGATGATAGGCCTCACTTTGTGAATGACCTTGACAAAAAAAGCCGCCCCCTTCAGGAGCGGCTTCATGTCAAAAGCACACCAGCGCCTGAATCGATGCAGGCGTCTGCGGCCAAGTGGCTTCGGGTCTGAATCTCAAGATCCCATCCCAAAACCGGTCGCTATGGTGTCAGCCATCCAAGGGCAGTGCCAGAGTGGGATTCGAAATGTTATTGGTTTCCTAAATCTTCAATCGTGGTGGTAGGGCTCGCCTTTGAGGATGCTCTGTGCGCGATAGAGCTGCTCGAGCGCAATGACGCGTACCATCTGGTGGGAGAAGGTCATGGGCGAGAGCGAGAGTTCGCCGTTGGCGCGTTTGTAGAGTTCGGGAGAGAACCCGTAGGCCCCTCCGATGACGAGCACCAACCTACGGGTGCCGCCCAGCATGTGTTTCTCAAAGAATCCGGCCAATTCTCGCGAGGTGCGCAATTTGCCGCCTTCGTCCAACAGGATCACGTGGTCGGTGTTGTCGAGTTTGGCCAGAAAGGCTTTGCCTTCGGCTTCTTTAAGCAGATCGTTGCCCAGTTTGCGCGCGTTCTTCACGTCGGGCAACTCGTGGTATTCAAAGGGCAAATAGTGGGGCAGACGCTTCAGGTACACCTCCATTCCGGAGCGTATCCAGGCCTCTTGGGTCTTCCCGATGGACAACAACAAACACTTCACATGTAGCGGATTGAATCGCTAAATTTGGAAAAACCCCGGTGCGCTCCACCTGCAGTTTGGCAAGAGTTTTGCGCTATACCGATCAAATTGAGATGGGTCATGAAATATTTGGGAATTGCTTTTGCGCTGCTGCTAGGCACGGCGTTGAGCGCACAATCAGACATCACCGCCGGGTTTACTCTGGCGCTGCAGAAAGGCAATGCCGCTAAGCTCGCCAGCTACTTCGGCCCGAATGTAGACATCACTGTGTTGGACGAGGAAGGCACCATGTCGCCGGCCGCCGCCCAAAAATCCTTGGACAATTTCTTCCGCGGCCATGTCCCGAAGAGCTTCAAGATCATGCACAAAGGCACCTCCAAATTGGACGACCACTACCGCATTGGCGACTTGGTCTGTGCCGATGGAACCTACCGCGTGACCTTTTTCATGCACCGTACCGACGCGGGCATGCAGGTCAAGCAATTGCGGATCGAGTCCTTTGAAGAAGACGACTTCTAGCCCCCAGATTTGGGATCGAAAGCGCCACCGATGAGTGGCGCTTTTTTTTGGCCCACCCCGCTCGGAATCCGTTACTTTGAGGACATGGATTGGGACCTGACTACCTGGATCAAAACCGTCCTCGCCGAGGACATCGCCGATGGCGACCACACCACCTTGGCCACCATCCCGGCCGACCGCACCGGCAGCGCGCGCTTGCTGGCAAAGGAAAAAGGCATCGTAGCCGGCGTGGAAGTGGCCCGTCAAATCTTCGAAATCTTTGACCCCTCGCTCACGTTTGAGCAACTCATGCATGACGGGGACCAAGTCGATCCTGGAGATGTCGTGTTCCGTGTGCACGGCTCCAGTCGTTCGCTGTTGACCATTGAGCGTACCGTGCTCAACATCATGCAACGCATGAGCGGCATCGCCACCAAGACCAACCTCATTGTCGACATCATCAAGGGCACCGGTGCTCGGTTGTTGGACACCCGAAAAACCACCCCGGGTATGCGCTTTTTGGAAAAGCAGGCCGTGGTGATTGGTGGCGGAACCAACCACCGCTTTGGGTTGTACGACATGATGATGATCAAGGACAACCACAACGACCACGCAGGAGGCATCACAGCCGCCATCGGTCGTGCCAAGGCCTACCAGCAGGAAAAGGGCATCAACATCCCCATAGAAGTAGAAGCCCGCGATGTTGAGGAGGTCCGTGAGATCTTGGCCGCCGGGCCGGTGGACCGCATCATGCTCGACAATTTCACCCCAGAAGCCATCCGCGCCATCCTCCCCGAAATCGGAGACCAGGCCGAAACCGAAGCCTCCGGAGGCATCACTGAGGCCACCATCCGCTCCTACGCCGAAACCGGTGTGGATTTTATTTCCGTGGGCGCACTCACTCACAGTGTCAAGTCGCTTGATTTGAGCCTCAAAGCCATCCATGCATGATCCAGCGGTTGTTGGACTGGTTCCGCAATCTGCGCTGGGTGCAGGCCGCAGTGGCCTTCGCCAAGCGCTTGCGTCCGTGGGGTTTTGAAGGCCTCTCGCTTTACTACGTGAGCGTGTTTTTCGTGGAAGGGCTGCAAAAAGGCGGGATTTCTACCCGCGCGGCAGCCATCTCTTTTCGGCTGTTTTTGGCCGTATTTCCGTTGATCATCTTGTTGATCTCCTTGATCCCGTATGTGCCCATCGACAACTTTCAAGTGAATCTGTTTGCAGGGCTGGAAGGGCTGATGCCAGGCGATAGCTTTGACCTGTTTGAATCCACCTTGGAAGACCTCATGTACCGCAAGTACAACTCGGTGGTGAGCTTTGGTTTTGTTCTGTTGATCTTTTACGCCTCCAACTCGGTGAATGCCATTTTGATGGGGCTCAACGGGTCCTACAACTTGGTACAAAAGGGCCACCCGGTGTTCATCCGTTTGGCCAGTATCGTCTTGCTTCTTTTGCTGGGACTGTTCTTGGTGTTGGCCGTGGCGTTGATCGCGCTTTCGGGGTGGTTCTTTGACTGGTTGATTGCCCGGGAATACCTCACCAACGAAGTCACGGTTATTCTGCTCCAACTGGCCAAGTGGGTCATTGCTGTAGCACTGGTGTACTTCTCGATCAGCATCATTTATAACACTGGAAATTTTCGCAAGAAGCGCTGGAAATGGTTCAGCGCTGGCGCCAGTTTTTCGACCTTGTTTTTCATTCTGGCATCGCTCTTGTTTGCATGGTTTGTGAACAACTTTGCCAGTTACAACCGTTTGTATGGTTCCCTGGGGACCTTGATGGTGTTGCTGATTTGGGTTAATTTCAACAGCCTGATCTTGTTGTTGGGCTTTGAGCTCAACACCAGCATCCATCGCGCCCGCCGGGACGCTGAACGAAAGAATTTGATTCCCCCACGATGAAAAAAATCGCATTCCTCCTCGCAGGCCTCTTTGTGGCCACATTGATCCACGCCCAATCGGTAGAAGGCCGTTGGAAAACCATTGACGATGAAACCGGCAAGGCCAAGTCCATTGTCGAGATCTACAAGAAAGACGGCAAGCTGTACGGCCGCATTGTGGAGCTCTTCCGCGAGCCCAATGAAGACCAAGATCCGGTTTGCAAGGAGTGCGAAGGCGCCAAGCACAACCAAAAGATCAAAGGCATGGTGATCGTCGAAGGCATGATCTTCGACGCCGATGACAACGAGTGGGACGACGGCACCATCCTCGACCCCAAAAACGGGACGGTGTACGACTGCAAACTGTGGTTGGACGAAGACAACCCCAACCAACTCAAAGTCCGCGGGTACGTGGCCTTCTTCTTTCGAACCCAGACCTGGATTCGGGTATCATGATCGGCGCAGAAGCTTGTTGACCAGCAGCTGCCCGTCCTCAGAAATTTCAAGGTAAAGCGCGGTGGTGACCACCACCGCGAACAAGCCGCCGCTTTTAAGCACAATGGCCCAAAACGGCATGCCCTCCAAAGGATGCCAGCCGTGCAAGGCCGCTGCAGGAATGGTGGTGAGCAAAAGGGCCACCACCAAGTTGCGACTGAACATGTGCATGCCGTGCTTTTGACGCACGTACATCACCTTGGTTGCATTGTAGATCACAAAGGAACCCGCGGTAGCAAGCGCTGCTCCTTCCATGCCCAAATCAAACCAGTCGGGCGACATGCAGAAGTAATTGGACGCCACCGTCAGCGCAAAGAACCCGAGGTTCAGCACAAAGTTGGCGCGGTACCATTTGCTGAATTGGATCAGCGCGCCCGCAGCACCTGACATCAGGTACACCAAGCGAGAAATGCCTATAAACAGCACCACCCATTTGCCCCCGGCATAGCGTTCGGGCAGCAGCAGCATGACCTCGTCGATGCTGGCCCAGGTGCATCCAAAAATGAGTCCGCCCACCAGCAATTGGTTCAGAGCGGATTTGGTGTAGAGGGTCTGCATTTCGGTGCGGTCCTGCGCGTGAATCGCCTTGGCCATGAGCGGATTGACAATGGCCGAAATGGCCTTTTGGGGGATCATGGCTACCGCCGCGATGTAAAAGGCCAGGTTGTACGCCTCTACCTTTGACAGGCTGAGCAGGATGGCCATCATCACAAAATCGGTACGATGCACGATCACCGCAATTCCGCGGTCCAAGACCGAGAACAACCCATAACTCACCAGTTCACCCAAGGGCAGTCCGTTCCACTGGAGCGAGGGGCGCAAGCCGCGTTGAACCGCGAGCCCTCCCAAGATCAATGTGCTCATCACATAACTGCCTGTATACAACCAAAGCAACCACGTGTAGTCGATCCACCCCATCAAATAGGCAAAGGCTGCGGCGAGGTAGGTGGTCTTCAGGAAGGTCTCCTGCACAAACTGCGTGATGGTCGTGCTCAAGCGTGCCCACAAAAATCCGGTGAACCCCACGTTGAGCGTCATGCACGCAAACAGCATGAACAGCAGCCCAATGTGATCGCGCATCTTGACCGCATCGCCTTGCTGAAAGAAGCTGAGGAACCACGCTTTGCCCAGCAGCAAACAGCCTCCCAGAGCCGCGATGCCCAGCAGCAACATGCTGAAACTGAACCCCTGCAGTGCGCGGGATTGGGCGGGCTCGTCCTTGTAGCGCGGCATGAAGCGCATCAGGGTGTTGGGGGTGCCCAGGTTCAGCAGTTGGGCAAAAATCAGCGCCCATGAGGTCAGTACGATGATCACGCCCCAGCGGCCGTCCTGTTCGGCAAAGGCGAGGGGCAGCACCACCACGGTATTTACTGCACCGGCCACAGTGCCAAGCAAGATGTGCACGGCATTGAAGCTTGCTTGACGGGTGACCAGTCCCAGGCGTTTGGTTGCACTCATCGCACCAAAGATTTCAGGTGATCCAAGAACTCGCGCTGGCGGCGTTCCAGGGGGAATTCGTGAGCAATGCGCTGTTCGGGTCGCACGCTGCCGGGCAGGCCTTGGGCGTGTGCTTTTGCCAGAAGGGCTTCGAGCTGATCGGCTGACTTGCGCTCCAACACATAACCGGTGGTCCCGATGATGTCTGGAATGGCTGCTACCGCACTGCCGATGGGTATGCACCCGCATTGCATGGCTTCGCACAGCGCGTTGGGGAAGCCCTCAAACATGCTCATTTGCAGGTAAAAGGCGTGGCGGTTGTAGACTTCCAGCAAGTCCTGTTGGGGCATGGGGGGAATCACGTTTACGTTGGCCGGTACTGCTTCCAAATCTGGAAAGGCCGTCACCAAGGTGAAGGTAAGGTCCGGTTGGCGTCGGGCCACCTCCAAAATCACATCGATGCCTTTGCGGTAGAATCCCGCCTCGCCGAGTTTGACCGCAACAGTCAAAAACTGTTTGGGACGATCCTCAACAGGAGTGATGACCCGCCAGCGGTCGCTGTCGTAGCCGTTGACCATCTCCACCACGCGGGTTTTGATGCCTGGGACAAACGCGCGAAAACCTTGTTGTGGGAACTCAACGGCCTCGTAGTGGTAGCTGCTGCGTTCGAGTGAACGGTGCACCGGTAACACCAAATCCGCACGCCGGTAACTCACCGATGCAAACCAACGCAACGGCCATTTACAAAAGTGTCCATAGCCAATTTCGGGCAGGCGGGCAGCATCGGTGCCAATGGCGATGATGATGTTGCGGCAGCCCAAAACAGGGCGCAGCACGCAGGCCAAAAAGGACACATATCCCGCGCTTTGATGCACGTATACCTTCACCTTGCCCCGCTGGCGCAGCAGGGCTATAAATTGCCGAACAAACGCAAGGGGCAACCGCCACTTGGGCCGCGCTTCAAAAGGCATGCGCAGCACGGTGTACTCGGATTCCAAAATGCGGATGTCGCGTTCCACGAAGGTGGCCAGGTTGTCGTACACCATGCCCACTGTGGGCTGCTTCGAGGGGGGTGAGGCCATGAGCCGAAAGGGAAAATTTCCGTTCTTCCCCGCAAATTACGGCATTCCTCACCGTCCATGCAGCGTCCCATTTCCTGTCTCATCGCCAATGCGGTTCCGGTCAACGGAGGCGACGCCGCCTTGCTCTTTGCGTTGTACGAAGGGCTCTTAGAACGTGGAGTGGCCGTAGAGGTGTCCAGTTACCATTTCCAAACCACCCAATCCCTATACCCAGAATTGCCGCTCACGCCTGAGGGTGTGCAAGGGTGGATCTACCGCAAACTTCCGCCGTTGCGTTTTTTGATGGAGCGCTTCACGCCTCAGATGCGTCCGGCGTACCGCAACGCTGACATTGTGTTGGGCTGCCCAGGAGGGTATTTCAATAGCTATTACGGCATCCGCGGTCACGTCCTCAAGCTGCGAACAGCAGCCAGAATGGGTAAGAAAGTCGGGGTGTACAGCCAGTCGTTTGGCCCGCTGGAAGGGAGCGACTTGGCGTTGTTCAAAGCCCAAAAGCACCACCTGGGGCTGCTCTTGGCCCGCGACGCCCATTCCGAACAAAGTCTGGCCGAATGGCAGGTGGATCCGCAGCAAGTCTTGCGCACCAACGACGCGGCCTTTTTACTCAAACCCCTGCCCCCTCTGCCCGCTAACGGAACTGTCGCCATCAGCGTTCGCCGCTGGAGCCACGACGCACGCAGCGCCGATCAATTCAAAAAGCTCATCCTGAGCCTTGCGCGCGAGGTGCACGAAGCTGGCCGGAAGGTGCATTTCCTCAGCACCTGCCAAGGCGTGCCCGGATACGTGGACGATTCTGCGTTGGCTGCGGAGTTTGCTGAAGAATTGGCGCAAGAAGGGATCGCTGCAACCGTGGACCGCGAGTTCCATCGCATGCAGGATTTGCGTGAGCAGTTGCGCAGCTTCGATTACGTCATAGGTACGCGCCTGCATTTTTGCATTCTGGCTTTGATGAGCGGTACGCCCGCGCTCAATATTTCCTACGAGCGCAAAGGCAAGGAGTGCTACGACTATTTGGGCATGCTCGAGTTCTCGATCGATTACAACGCCTCTGTAGAAATCGGCAACGCCGCCCACCAGGCCTTGGTAGACCAGCTGGACGGCGTGCGTCAAAGGGTAGTGTCTGCAGTGGACCGGCAGCATCGCCAGGCCCACACGTATCTCGATCAGGCCTTGGCCTTGCTTACCGGGAGTCCCAAATAAGCGGCCACATGGTCCATGATACGTTCGGTGGATTTGCCGTCCCAATGTTGCGGGATCTGGCCGGTTTTCTCATGCGCGCGCGCAATCTTGCTCAACACCACATCGGCATCGAGTTCCACCAATTCGTTGGTGCCTACCGTGCAGGTCACCGGGCGCTCCGTATTTGCACGCAGGGTGAAGCACGGCACTTGGCGGAAGGTGGATTCCTCCTGTATACCGCCCGAATCGGTGAGGATGAACGACGCGTCGCGGATCAGTTTCTGGAAGGCGTAGTAGTCCAGGGGTTCGGTGAGGATCAGGCCCGGGGTGGCCTTGAACGTCTCCCATTTTCCAAAGGACTCAAACTTGGCCTTGGTGCGTGGGTGGATGGGAAACACCAACGGGCGTTCTGCGGTCACACCTTCCACCACACGAGTGATAAAATCCAGGCCATTGGGGTTGTCCACCGTGGCCGGACGGTGCATGGTCATCAAGGCGAAGTTGCCGGCGGTGACCCCGCATTTTTCCAAGATGTCTGAAGCGTCGATTTGTGGCTCAAAGGCCACCAGGGTATCGATCATCGTGTTGCCCACCAAGTAGGCGTGGTCCATGGACTTGCCCTCGGTCTTGAGGTTGTCCATGCCGCTCTGCTCGGTCACAAAGAACAGGTCCGAAATCTCGTCGGTCAGCAGACGGTTGATTTCTTCCGGCATGCTGCGGTCAAAGCTGCGCAGGCCGCTTTCGAGGTGGGCGAGTGGAATGCCCATTTTGTTGCACGCGATGGCTGCGGCTAGGGTCGAGTTGACGTCGCCTGGGGTGATTACCATATCCGGCTCGTAGGCATCCATGAGCTCGGCGAGCTTGGTCACCATCTCGCCCACTTGGGCCGCGGGGGTTCGTGCCTCAAGAGACAAGAAGAAGTCCGGTTGCAAGTTGAACTGTTCAAAAAACACCGACGACATAAAACGGTCGTAGTGCTGTCCGGTGTGCACGATGCGTACCTCCAGGTCGCCGCGTTCGGCGGCCACCCGGCGGAACTGGGTGATCTTGATGAAGTTGGGTCGGGTACCGACCGAAATGAGCACGCGTTTCATGTTCGCGGATTTGGGTGGACGGTGCCCAACGGCTGCATGCTGTTCGGGCGCTCCAGAAGCGGCAAGATGGATGAATTCATGTCAATTTCAGGTGAATCGGGGATAAAGATTCATCAATGAGTTGTGACCCGGTGGCAAAGAACGTCCCAAGCGCGCGTCAGATGCGGCCACAAACCGCCGTGAGCACCTCAGAGAGCCGGGCAGTCAAGGCCACACGGCTGTAGCGTTCCAAGCCGTGTGTAGGAGGAGGGGTTTGGCCGCTTTGGAAAGCGAGGAAGGCCTCGAGTACGGCTTTTTTGGTGCCAGGTACGTCATCAAAACCCACAACTGTGCCCGCGCCGGCGTCTCGCACCATGGCGGCCAAGTCTCCATCAGGAGGGCATACTGCCAGGATGGGGCGCTTGGCCGAGAAGTATTCAAATACTTTACCGGGGATGATCCACTTGGCTGTCGGGGCCTGGTTGGCCACCAGCAGCAACATGCGGCTGCTGGCTTGGAAGGCGCCGATCTCGGCGTGCGGAATGTAATCGTGCACGTCTAGGTGCGAGTCCAGTCCGTAGGCAGCGATGTCCTTGCGGACCGACACATCCACCTTTCCGGCGAGCTTGATGCGCAGGGCCTCGCCCAACTCAGGACGGGAGGACTTGAGTTCTTGCAATGCTTGCCAGAGGGCCTTGGGGTTCCTCGCCGGTGAAAATGAGCCCACGTGCGCCAGGGTGAATTGCGCATCGAGTGCAGGTGCTTCAGTGGGCACGTCTGCCGGGTCGTACCCGTTGGTGATCACCTCTACCCGCTTGGGAGAGGCGTGTTGGTAAAATAAGGTTTGCATCGAGGGCCATGCGCCGGTGACCACATCGGCGCCTTCGAGTACCTCGCGTTCTTGACGGTGGTGCTTGCGATCGGCATAGCGGGTCAAGTGCAAGTCTTGGTAGAAGTCGATTTGGGTCCACGGATCGCGGAAATCGGCGATCCAAGGCAGACCGGTGACACGCTTGACACCCAAAGCGATCCGGTGCATGCTGTGGGGCGGTCCGGTAGAGACGATGGCGTCCACCGGATGGTCGGCCAAATACCGTTTTAAAAACACAATACTGGGCTTGATCCACCACTTACGCGCGTCGGGAATGAACAGGTTGCCCCGCACCCAACGCGATAGGTTTTCGGTGCGTTTGGGGCGCTCGGATTCGGTGAGAAAGCCTGTATTGATCTTTTCGCCCTTGCCTGCGCCCACCAGTTTGCGGTAGTAGTCGTACGGTTCGCGGATGGGTTGGCGGATGATCTCGGCCTGCACCGGAACGTCCTTGAGCAGGCTGGGGTCTTCACTCGGGAATTCTGGGTTGGAAGGGGTGTAGATCACCGGTTGCCACCCAAATTCGGGCAGGTACTTGGCAAACTTGAGCCAACGCTGCACCCCTGCGCCACCGCTAGGCGGCCAGTAGTAGGTGATGATCAGCACGCGTTTGAGCTCGGCCATGTCGGCAAATGTAGGTCACGGGGTGCAGAAGGCGCAGAAGTCACTGTCGAGGGCGTGTTGCCAGGTATATTCCGGATCCAGCATGGTGCCGATCAGGGTGGCGAGCACGGTTTTGAACTCCTCAATCTGCTCTTCGGTGAACGGTTCGCCTGGGCCTTCTTTTTGCCCGGCTTGGAACCACTTGGAAATCTGCTTGATGCTGATCATCCCCGAAATCACCGGCATGCCATTGAGCCAGGTTTCGCTTTCCACAAGAAGGTGGTAAACCAACAGTTGGCGGGCCTTGTCCCGGTCTTGCTTGGCCAGTGCTTCTGGCCCACTCCAACGCAGTTTGGCGTTGTCTACCGAACCGGTTTTGTAGTCGATGATGCGCACCTGGCCGTTGACGCGGTCAATGCGGTCCACGGTGCCGCGCAATGTCAATTCGCGCACGGCGCTGCCTTCGGGCAGTGTTACCGCCACTTGGAGCTGCTTTTCCAAGAACAGGATTTCCGGCACGTGTTCGCGGGCATGGTGTCTCTCGGCTTGGAGGAATTGCTTTACGTACGCCTCGGCGGTCTCCAGGGTCAGGCGGTTGATGCCAGTGTGCATGTCTGGCAAGCGCACCGGTTTGCTGGGATCTTCGGGCACCGCCAAGCGGCGGGTACGCATTTGGACGAAGACCTGCGGCAGGGCATCCAAACAGGTGTCAATGAAGGCCGGGGTCAGGCGGATGTTGAGGGGCGCATCGCGCTTGGGATCGGCCGGTTCACCGCCCAGGTAGAGGTGCTCGAGTGCGCCGTGTACCAAAGTGCCAAACAAGGCTTGGTCCACCCCTTCGCTGACCTCGTCGGGCTCGCGGAACCCTAGGATGTACTTGAAGTAGAAATCCAGTGGACACCGCACAAAGGTGTTCATGGCTGAAGGCGAGAGTCCGTTTTGCAGCAATTGCTTCACAGCCGGGGCTATGGCCGGATCGTGGCCCGCAACATGCCAGACATTGTGTTCTTCTGCCGGCAAGGTGTTTTGCCAGTGCTGTGGGGTGAAGGTTGTGTCGAGTAAGGCCTCGAGTTGACCGAGGTAGCGGGTGCGCTCGGTGCTGCCGAAGGCTTCGGATTGCTCGGTGTAAATGAAGTCTACGTGCTTGGCGTCGGTCAGCAAGCGGAAGAAGTAGTAGGCGTAAATCGCGTCACGCTCGTGGCGTACCGGCAGGCCAAAATGGCGCTTAAGGTCGTAGGGGATGAAGCTGTTTTGCACCGGGGTACGCGGCATGTGTCCTTCGTTGGCACCAATCACTAGCAGGCGCTCAAATCCCAAGGTCCGCGTCTCGAGCATCCCCATGACTTGCAATCCGTTCAGGGGTTCCCCTCGGAAGTCGAGTTGCTCTTGGCCAGCCAGGCGTCGCCAGAGGTTCCAAAATGCCGCTTCGCCCAGTGGGGTGTCTGGGGCCAGCCCCGCGCTCCAGGTTTGCAATGCGGTGATGCTTCGGTGGGTGCGGAATACCATCTCCAGCAACCAGGGGTGGTGCTCAAGTGGCACACGCAGTGCATCCAATACTTCCAGAAGCAGCGCACAAGTGGTTTGTGGCGCGGAATACCGTTGGGTCAGCAGGCGGCACATGGCCTCGATCACCGGTACATTCATGTGTGCTTCGAGCTCGGTCACCGGCAAGTACGCGTGGTTGTTGTCCCGCATGGTGCCCAGCAAGGTGTTGATGGCCTCTGCGTGGTCGGAAAGGGCAGTGACCAAAGCCGGATGACGCAGCAGACTGCGCAAGTCTTGGTGCCAAACCCCTTGGCCTCGCATGCGGATTTGGGCGCTGTGCAGCAGGTGGATCAGGTCGTACACCGGCGTCCAGCGCAAGGCATAGCCCAGGGTGAGGTTGTAGGGCAGGGGGGACTCAGGGTCGCCCAGTGGGGGCAAGCTTTCCAGCACAGGGATGAGCAAGCTTTCGTCGCCCAGCACTACGGCGGTTTTGGACAGTTCCTCGGCCGGGATGGACGCCAAGAGTGAGGCCAGCACTTTGGGTTGCGCCGCACGGCTTGCGGTGGTGTGCAGGCGGATGCCATCAGACTCAAGCGCCCACCGTTTGGGCAGTTCAAGTGCGCCGTGGCGTTCGGCAAAGCGGCGCAAGAAGAGTCCGGCTTCGTTGACCTCGGGGTCCACAAAGGTGGGGTCGGCGTCCCAGAGCAGGGTGGCTCGGTCCTTTTGTTGGAGCCCAAACAACACGGCTTCTTCCGAAGCGCTCAGCGCGTTGAAGCCCATAAAATAGGCGTGCTCGTAAGGCCAGTCCGGGGTGTCGAGGCGGGTTTCGTAGCGGTCGGCGGCTTCGCGGTTGACCAGGCCGTTGTAGCCGGCTCCTTCGGCGGAGAGGTGGGCGCGCAGGGCAGTGTAAAATCGCCCCATGCTCTCCCATTGTATCTGAAAGCGTTCTTGCCCTTCGCTCAGCGGGTCCAGGTGAAAACTCCAGGCGTCGATTTCGGTGAAGCTGGCCAGGTTGCGGAAGACGTCTTCCCCGTGCAGGCCGTAGTTGTCGATTTCATTGAAGTCTGCCAGCACCGTAGGCGCCCAAGTGAGAAAGGCATCCAACGGTTCGGGGTCTTTCACCGTGTCGCGGTAAATGCGATAGCTGGTCAACCACAGTTCCATGGCATCCATCCGTCGAAAACCGCTGAGGCGTTCGGTGGCTTCTTGGATGGTAAACATGGCCGGACTCCAAGTGGTGCGGGTCAGCCGCTGGGCCAATAAGTCGCGCAGGAACACCATGGGACGCTGGCCCGGCAACACCAAAGCTACACGGTCAAGCCGGTCGCCGTGACGGTCGAGCAATTGGGAAACGGCTTGTTCTAAGAAGGAATGCACAGCAGCAGTTTGTGCTGCTCAAGATGTCGATTATTTGTCCTCGTTGTCCAACCGGAAGCCACGAGATACGAACCGCTTGAACGCCTTCCAATCCTCCTTGTTGGTCAGCGCCTTGCGCACCTCGCGCCACGTGGCACCCGGGGTGGCTTTCTCCACCTGTTCTTGATTGATTTCGCGTTGGATGTTGCGCGGTTGGGGAGGTTCGGGCAAGGTGATGCCGCTGTCGTCGAGCAAGTTGTTCAGGGCATCTGCTTGCTTGAAGCGCTCTTGGGCCTTTTGCATGTAGCCGAGTTGCTCTTCGAGCAGTCCCAAGTTGTTGAGGGCAATGGCGTCGTCGGGGTCGAGTTCCACGGCCTTTTGGTAGTCGGCAATGGCGCCGTCGATGTCCTTGAGGGCACTTTTGAGGTAGGCCCGACTCGCATAGCGGTAGCTGTAATCGGGTTGGAGCTGTACGGCGTAGTCCAAGTCCGCCAAGGCATCGCGTTTGCGGCCCTGGTGGAAGTAACACACCGCCCGGTCGTTGAAGATGTCGGGGTTGTTGGGCGCTTCGGTCAACGCTTTGTTGTACCATTCGGCGGCTTCGAGCAATTGCTCTGCGGCCATGGCCTTTTCGGCTTGCGCCTGATATTTGTACGGAACTCCGCTCATGATGGACAAAAGTAACAACCCCGCCTTCCCGTTGTTTCGCAAATACCCAGGCAATCGCTCGTGGTTTGTGATCCAGTCTCCCACTGCCATGACCGAATACCAACAGCTCGGTTCGCGCGTGCTGGTGTACGAGGTGGAAGCCAAAATCTTGCCCGACCGCGTCCTGATCCAAGATGCGATGGACTGCAGGGACGGGCGCTGGGAAGTGACCGATGCCGCAGCGTTTGAAGCTTGGCATGCACAGTTCACAACCGGTTCTTAAGCGAATTCTGAAAACCACGCCCACCGCCCTCTGTGCAGCGTAAGTTTGTAGTATGCACACCCACGCCAACCTTCAACCTTTCAACACTTTTGGCATCCAGGCCCAAGCCGCACAACTGGCCGAGGCCCACAGTGTCGACGAAATGCGCGCGCTCATCGACGCCCATGGCACCCCCGATTTGGTGTTGGGCGGTGGCAGCAATGTGCTGCTGCGTGGCGATGTCGACGGATTTGTTTTGGTCAACCGCATCCCCGGGGTTGAGGTGGTCAGCCAGGAAGGAGACCGTGTACGCGTCCGCGTAGGCGGAGGTGTGGTGTGGCACGACTTTGTGCTGCATTGCATTGATCAAGGCTGGGCCGGGGTCGAGAATCTCTCGCTGATTCCCGGGAGTGTGGGCGCAGCGCCCATGCAGAACATTGGCGCATACGGGGTGGAAATCAAAGACGTCTTCCACCGCTTGGAGGCCTTGCATATTGCTTCCGGAGAGGTGCACACCTTCAACCACCAAGAGTGCGCGTTTGGCTACCGCGAGTCGGTGTTCAAGCGGGCCCTCAAAGGCCAGCACATCATCTCCCACGTGGAGTTTGATTTGTCCTTGACCCCCACCTTCCACACCGAGTACGGCGCCATTCAAGCCGAGTTGCAAACCATGGGCGTCACCGAGCTCAGCATCCGCGCAATCAGCGATGCGGTCATCCGCATCCGCCAATCCAAACTGCCCGACCCGGCGCAAATTGGTAACGCGGGCTCCTTCTTTAAAAATCCCGTGGTTCCCCATTTGGAATACGAACGCATCCGCGAGGCCCACCCGAATGTGGTGGCTTATCCTGCGGGTGAAGGGCACATGAAACTGGCTGCCGGATGGCTCATCGATCAAGCCGGATGGAAAGGCCATTTGCGCGGCACCCACGGGGTACACGACCGTCAAGCCTTGGTGCTGGTGAACCATGGCGGGGCCCAAGGCCAAGAGATTTGGCAACTGTCCGAAGACATCCTTCAGGACGTGAAAACCCGTTACGGGGTCACCCTTGAACGCGAGGTGAACATCATTGGATGATCACCCGTCCGCGCCACACCTGATGTGCGCTGCGGGCCACTACGTGGTAGGTGCCTGAAGCCAGCTCCAAGTCAAGTACAAGCTCACCTTCGCCCAGCACTGGGGTGGAGTACACCTGTTTGCCCTCGGCGGCGTAGATCGTCACGCGTTCCAACACCTCCGAACCGGCAGAGAGCACAAACGCACCGGAGTTCGGGTTGGGGAACAGCGCCACTTGCAAACCGTCCACCTCCTCGATGTTGGTTTGGGAAACGTCTTGGTCGCAAGGGTCAATCACAATGGTATCTGTGCTGAAGCAAGGCACCGTCGCAGTCACGGTGTAAGCCCCGCCTTCAAACACGGTGTAGCTCGGGCCTGTGGTGCCGTCTTGCCAGGTGTAGTCGTTGTATCCGGCGCCCGCGTCCAGCACGATGACCGTGCCGTCGCAGAGGTCGTCGTCTTCACCAAGTTCGATGGGGGCTACAAAGTCTTCGGTAACGGTCACTTCATCGGTGGCCGTGCAGGCTTCCGTGGTCACAGTCACCGAATAGGTGCCGGGCCCATCGGGCACGATGGATGGGGTGGTTTCTCCGGTGCTCCAGAGGTAACTCAAGTAGCCCTCGCCGGCGTCAATCACCGGTGCAGATCCACCTGCGCACTGGCCAAAGTCGGGGCCCAAGTCCAAGCCTGAAGCGGGGCCTACGGTGACTTCCAGCACATCGGTGGCCTCGCCGCAGCTGGTCTCGATCATGGCGGTAAGGGTTGCGGTGCCCGGGGCGCCAAAGGTGACGGCCACCACGCCGTTTTCAAGTTCTTCCACCGTTGCACCTTCGGGCATCCAGGTGATGAGGTCTGCGATGCAGGCGTGGCCGTAGATGTTGTATTCCACGGTTTGCCCGGCGCACACCTCGGTGGGACCGTCAATGAAAATGGTTTTGCCCGACACGTATGCGTGGAAGTAGTTGCCAAAGGAGTTGATCAGGGCTCCGGCATTGTCCCATTGTGTTTCCAGGGTGGAGAGTTCTGCGGGCAGGTTGGGGTTGATGATGCGTGCAATGTTGTTGGTGAAGACATCTTCCACATAGATGTTTCCGTCGGGGCCCCGTTGGGGGTAGAAGTACACCGGTAGTCCTGTGATGGGGTATGTGTAGGCTTGTGCCAAAGGATCGGCGGGATCAAACGTCTCGAGGTCCAATTGGTACACCTCGGTGGTGAAGGCCCCGGCAAAGAGGTAGAGATAGCGGCCGTTGGCGCTGATTTCCCACCCCACCAATTCGGGCACGGCGGCCATATTGATGTTGTCGGTGAGGGTGCCGGTGCTGGCGTCAAAGTCCAAGATGCGGTTTCCGTGTACAATCCGATCTCCGCGTGAGGTCACCGTTAGCGGTAGGCTGAAGATCACCTCGTTTTCCAGCGCAGAGACCACCGGGGTATCGGACACCCCTTCTGCAGTTACTTCCCACGCGAGGTATTCCGAGGCATTCTGGTCGTAGGTCACCAGCCAAAAGTCCACCAAGTTGCAATGCCGGATCGCTGTGATGGCCTCTTGTCCGATGTTGGCGATGAATACGTTCTTCTCGGTCACGTCGCCAAAACCGCCGTCCAAACTGAGGTCAATCACATGGTACGTGAGGCCGTTGGAGAATTGGGATTGTTCGGCAGCTGTGAACAGGTAGTATTCGGTGTCAGACCCCGGTTTTTCCACGAACAGAGCGCCGTAGTGGGCCGAGGTGCCTCCCTCGAGGTCTGCACCGTTGGGCATCACCTCAAAGTTGCGATTGAGCACTTGTTCCCCTGTGGACAGCATCAGCAAATTGCCATTGGGATCACACACGTTGGCCTTGCAGTGAGCGGCCGGTACCGTCAGGTTGTTGTCGGCAATGGTGCCGGCGGGATTCTGGTTGAAATCGATGCCGTAGTTGTCGCCAAAGGCGTTGTAGTGGAACCACAGGTTGGCCTCCTTGCCTGTGGTGCAGGTGCCCACCGTCACAAACAGGGGGGCACTGAATACAGAGCAGTTGTCTGCGGTGGCCTCCAAGGTGATGGTAAATCCGCCGGTTTCTTCAAAGGTGAAGACGAAGTTCTCTGTGGTGAGCACCGGTTCGTTGTCGATGTACCAGGTGTAGGTGTCGGCACCAGAGGAGAGGTTGTCCAGTTCCAGCTCACCTCCAACCGGGATTTGTGTTTGGTCAAACCCGATAAGTGCTTCGATGGGGCAGGAGGCCACAACTTCATAGGCCAACACCTGGGTGCAGCCCGGGTCTGCGTTGTTGAGCACCAGTTCAACCAAGTAGGTCCCCTGGACTTCGGGTTCGAAGGTGAAGGTTTCGCCGCTACCGGCGTTTTCCCCGTCTACCTGCCATATGGCCGAAGTAAAATTCGTGCTCGCGTTGGTAAACACTACGTTGCCGCCGACGTCGAACTCCAAACCTGTGTTGGTGGACATGGCCTCAATCGGATCCTCGCAGGGCGGGCTGCATTGCACCCCGTCGAGCAACGTGGCACGCAATTCCACGATGGTTGCGCGCATGCGTTCCACTTGGCCTTCGGTGAACCGCTCAAAGCAGGCCAGGTTGCTGTAGTCCATGAAGTTGGTCTGGAAATCCTGCTGGTCGCCCAAACCACCTTCGGAAATCGGTCTGAAGGGGTTGTTGGTACTCAGGTCGTCCTCGTCGGTGTCGCAGGAGTTGGTCCCGTCGTTGCAGAAAATCGTGTAAACATCTTGGTCGGGAGGGGTGTCGCACACACGGTCGCCACTGGAGAGGCAATCGTCGTTGGGACAGCCGTCCTGGAAGGTGTGGTACAGTCCCAGGTAATGCCCACACTCGTGGATGTGCACGGCGCTGCCCACTTCGTTGTTGCCAAAGGTGCCGGCCTCCACCACAATGCCGTCGGTGGCCGAACCGTGCGCATCGGGGAACGTCGCAAAACCCACCACACCTGCGTTGGAGGGCTCTCGGGTGATTTCCCCCACCACCCAAATGTTGAGGTACTGCTCCGAGTCCCAGTAGCTCAAGGCTTTGAGGTCGGCTTCTTGGGAGGGCACCAGCATGTCGGTCAGGGCAGATTCCACGCGGTTGATGCCCGTGGTGAAATTGTCCTCGGGATCGCGCGCAGCCAAACAAAACTCAATGTTGGAAGTGACCCCTTCGTCGTCTTGGTAAAAGCCCAGGTTGGCAAATGCGCTGTTCAAATGGTCGATGGCGTCAAACACTTGGCTGTCGGGAATGTCTTCGGGGCCGTTTTGGTGGATGATGTGCACCACCACTGGCACGGTCAACACCTCTCCGTCGCGCGTAGCGCCGTCTACGATGCGGTCCAGCAGGCGTTGGTTGGCCTCAGATTCCTGGAACTGTTCTCCGGGGTGGGTGTGCTTCAGGTGGTGCAGAGCATCGAACCCGCAATAGGTTTGGGCCGAGGCGGTCACAGTCAGGACCACCAGCAGCAAAGTCAATAGGCGTGGCATGGCGTTCAATTAGGTGGCGGGGAAACAGGGAGAAGTTATCGCTTTTTTGCACTACCTGTTTTCCTCACTGCAGTCACAATTGAACACGCAGGTAGGTTCAAAAGGGTTGCTGCACATGTTCTCAAATCCAGAAAAACTGGGGCTTCAGATTTAAATGGCGGTGGACGGGTACAAAATTTTTTGCCGTTTGCTGAACAAGCATGCGGGGACCGTGTTAGTCTCTGTGTAATTTCCTCACAACCCTTCAGCGGTTGTAAGACATTTAAGATGATGGGCCGGCGAAGTTTAGTAACCGTGCCTTTCGCAAGTGCTAGTTAAGAGGCGTCGGAAGCGGGAACCGACGCCTCGCTTTTTTACCCCCTTTTTTTCTTCTTCTTCGATGCGGTGGCTTGTTCAAATGCACGTACCCAGAACGCCACACCTGCGCTGCGCTCATAGGGCGAAGTGTGTGGCACAGGCGAGCCTTGCGCGTCGTTCCAAGCCAATTGTAGTTCGCCGATCCAAGCGTTCCAGGAGGCGCTACTTCCTTCCAAGAACACCTGGCCGTTGGGTGCGGCCGCTACCAACTCCACGACATCCATGTTGGGATCTCGCGACAGCACTGCAGTGGGCGTGCCGCTGGCCAAGTACTCGTAGATTTTACCCGAAACCACTCCAGGTAAACCGGGCCAAGTGGGGTAGAGCAGCACTTGTGCACTGCGCATCAGAGTCAATGCGTTGGTCCGTGAGCTGCGTCCGGTAATGCGCAGGTTGTTTAAGTGAAGGCCTACCGACGACCATTGGAAACGCAAGGCCTCTTCGCGGGTGGGATCGGTGGCGCCGAGCCAATGCAATTCCCAATCCATTTCTTGCGGTAGACTTTGTAAGAACTCCAACAGGAGGGCTGTGTCTTGATCGCGGTAAAGGGTGCCCACATAGGCGAGCGTAAATCGCTCGGGTTTAACCCGGGTGATGCCGTGGAACAAGTCGGGTTCAACACCGTTGCGCACAGTTATGGCTGATCTGTCCAGAAACCCTTCCAGAAACTTGGCCAGCGGTGGAGAAACGGTGCTAACCACTGCAGCTCGCTTCAACCATTTCTTCCAGGAACGGCGCACAAACCGGTCACGCAGGCGGGCGGTGGGGCCTCCTTCCACGTGTCCCACTTCTGCAGTAGGGCTCCACAGGTCACGCAAATCGGCACAGAAAGGCAGGGCGCGTTGGCGGGCAAAGCGGTAGCCCAATTCCAAGTGGTGATGCGGGTTGAATTCAGCCAGCACGCCGTCCAAAGGACCCAAGGTACTCCCGTGTTCGGCTAAGAAACGTGCGTAAGCCTTGCGGCTGGCGGGCATCAAACCGCCAAGGTCAAACCGTCCGCGATACAGGTGGCTCAAGGTTTGAAGCGAGGTGGCAGTATAGGGCCGTGCCTCAGCAGGTAGGGGCAGGTAGATCACGGTGTGATCCGGATGGGTTTCGACGCGGTGTTCGGTTCCTCTGCGGATCTGCCAATCCCATTCGGAATCGCCCGCGCGTTGCCAATCATGGGTGACCACCACCGGATAAATACCGTGCTCGGGCAAGTGGCGTACAAATCCGACCGCACGTTGGGTGGCAATGCTGTTCAGCGGCACATAATGATAGGAAAGCAGGAGCAGGCGCTTCATGGGAACGGGTCCGTTTAAGGCTTGAGCAAGTGGGCCAGCAGTAAACATACTCCGATTGCCACACATGACTCCAACAACACGCGCCACACCCGATGCTTGATCAGGGCAAAGATGCGCTGGTTCAACGCGGCGTAAGTCACAGCATTCACTACTGAGTACAGCCACATGAGTTCCACAAACGTCAATTCCCAAAACAGGCCGGGCAGCAAGGCCAACAGACGTGCAATGAACAAGCCCACCTGGAAGCGGAACACTTCGTTTTCCTTGCGGATGATGTTGATGACCGGAGAAAGCGGTGAGGACACCAGTCGGAAGAAGTAGAACACGGCCAACACTTCTGCGGCTTGTCCCGCGGTGCGCCAAGGTTCCCCAAATGCAAACACATACACCGGTTCTCCCAGTGCATACAACAGGCCCATGCCGATGGCCACAGGCCAAAGCAAGTTGCGGAACAACTTGAAGGTAAGCGGACCGAGTTCGTCGGGGCGTCGGTTCACCAATTCGGCGGCCTTGTTCATGTACACGGGGGTGACGGCTCCGGCAATCAAGCGCATGGGAATTTCCAACAGCAGCAGCGAGAAGGTGTAGAATCCGACGACTTCCACTTGGTCCAGTACGATGGGCAGGAGCAACACTGGAATGTAGCTGGAGCCCACATTCAGCAGGTTGCCCCACAAGGTGAAGCGTGGATAGTCGGCGTACTCGGTTGCCGCTTGGCGCCGGGATTCGCGGGTGGAGCGGGTGAGCAGCCGCTGAAGTGCATTGGGGATCACCCAACGCAGGTACACCCCAATGCGCAACACATAGGTGAGTGCCGTGGTTAAGATGTGGCCGTCGGCGGTGGGGGAGATGCCCATGCCGTATCCGACATTGAACCCTTTGCTCACCAGCATGGTGGGCACGCTCCACAAGCTTTGGCGTTTGAAGGCCTTGTCGCGGATGGACCAATCCATCATCACACGATCTACCACAAACAGCAGCAGCAGTGGGCCCAACAGCAGCCACCAGAGGCCTAAGGTTGAGGTGGAGTCATGGCTGACGAGCCAGTCGATGCTGAAGTAGGTCACGGCAGTCACCACCACACTGAACAGCAGCCCGATGCGCAGGGTGATGCTCATCAATCCACGGAACGCCGACTCGGTTTTAGGCAAGACAAATGCCTGGTTGTACCCCAAGGTGGCCGCTGTGCCCAACACCACAAGCACCGCGTTGAACACACCAAACAACCCATACGCCTCGGGGTCGTAGATGCGACTCAGCAGCGGCATGAACAGAAACTGGATGGCCATGCCGCCGGCAGAGGCAGTAAACATGAAGGCCACGTTCTGTGCGAAACTGCCCGGGGTGCGGACGATTTGACGGAGATTTTTGAGCATTCCGAGGAATCAGGATTCAGACAAAGGTGCAAAAGTCGGCCGGGGACATACGTCGCGGGTTGGCCTTGCGCGCGATTTTGCGGTAATTTGACTCCATGCGTGCAGCACTTTTGATGAGCCTGTGTTGTCTGTTTGCCTTGGCAGGACGGTCCCAATTTCGCCCCGATCACTTGGAAGGACTGGCCCTTTGGCTGCGTTCTGATACCTTGGTAACCGTCTCAGACGTGGGCAAGGTCAACGCGTGGGGCAACGCCGTGGGTGGGGAAGGCGCCACCCAGACCCCCGCAAGTTTGGCTCCGAACATTTTTGAGGATGTCCTGGCCGGATACCCCTCCATCCGTTTCAGTGGCGGCAACGACTTCATGTACTTCCCTGACCAAGACAACATCCACACCGTGTTTGTGGTGTGTGCCGAAATGGAGGACGTTACTGGCAATTTCCGCCCGGTCTTGGGGCACAGCACCGTCTTTGATTTTCACCGTGGGCCCGACGACGTGATTTGGCACCCCGAGTTTGCCCATCCGGGCATCTTGGAAGGCATCACCCGCTTGAACTTTACCGAAATCGACGGCACGGCCACCACCTATCCGCACGCCCCCTCCTTGTTGTCACTGCGGAGTGAGGAGCCCCTGCGGGCCAACCAGCTGAGCGTAGACCGCAACCTGTTCGTGCGCGTGTGGGGCGGGGATTGGTTCGAACTCATCATCTACGACTGGGTGCTGTCCGAAGAGGAAGTGGCCCAAGTGGAGAACTACCTGGCCGACCGTTACATGCCGGCGTTCACCCCGCTGGAGGATGTGATCACCTTCAGCTTTTGCGATTCCACCATTTGCGCGCCCGACGGCTTTGCCGAATACCTCTGGAACGGTCAACCCGGCAACCAGTGCTACACCACCACCGACAGCGAAGCGCTTTCCCTGACAGTAATCGACGACTTTGGCCGCACTTCAGGGCAGACCATCAACGTGACCTACCCGGGTGTTCCCTTGCCTGAATCCCCCATCATTTGCAGCGGTGAAACCCTGCTATTGGAGTCGGGATTGGACACCGACACCTACACCGTGGCCTGGCTGGACGGTGCTCCTGAGACTTCTCAATTGGCCGATGACACGGGCACTTATGGTTATACGGCAACCGATGTACTGGGCTGCAGTGTCACCCGTTCCACCTTTGTGGACGTGGACGACTTTGGGCTGCTGGATGCGCTGCCGGACACCACCGTCCTGTGCGCGGGCAACACGCTGACCTCAGACGTGCTGGACTTCACGGCTTTGGACGCCACTTGGGACGGTGAGGCGGGCCCACCCGCCCTCCCCGTCTTCTCCAGCACATGGCATGTCCTGGAGGTCATCAACCCCAACGACTGCCTGCTTCAAGACTCCACCTATGTCGATATCCTTGGCGTTGCACCTACCCCGATGGCCGCCACCGATGCCGGTTGCCAAGGCGACCCGGTGACCTTCACCGACCAAAGCACCGGCGACAGCCCCATGGCAGCTTGGGTGTGGACGGTCAATGGCGAGCAGGTATCCACCGAAGCCAGCTTTGAAGTGCCGGTGGACCTCTTTGGCGATGTGGCCTTTGGGCTGACGGTGACCACCGAAGCGGGGTGCACAGCTAGCATGGATTCCACGGTCAACGTGCGGGCCAATCCTGTGATTGATTTGGGCTTGCCCCAAGTCTGTCGCGGTGTGGATTTTGCGCTTCAGCCCTTGGTAGTGGTGCCCGGCGGCGAAGTCGGACCTATCTATTGGGATGTCGCAGGCACTTTACTTCAACAAGACATTTACTTGGGCAGCTTGGGCGAGGCCGGCCCTGCCAATATCTCCTTGCAGGTATACAGCACTTTCGGTTGCAGCACCACGTTGGATACGTTGGTGGACGTGTTGCCCGCGCCTGAGCTCAATTTCGTCGTGCCCAACCCTCGCTGTGAAGGCGCACTGCTCGAGTTCAATGGCAACGTGAACTGTCAAGGATGCGAGGGCGACCTGACTTACAACTGGGATTTTGGCGACGGTACCTTTTCCAGCCAAGAGGGTCCCACGCACTTTTACATTCAAGCAGACAGTTACGAAGTGGTCTTTTCTGCAGCCACAGAAAACGGCTGCGTGTCCACCACCAACGACAGCTTGGTCGTGTCGCCCTACCCTGAAGAGGTGAGCTACACCTCCCAGCAGTTGTGCAGTGGCACCGATGTGGTCTTCACCAATACCACGCCGCTTGGCAGCGGATCCACCTCTTACGGGTGGTCCATTCCTGGTGCCAATGGCGGATGGTCCGGGGGGTCCACATACACCGTTGAGTTTCCAGCTGGGGGCACCTATACGCTCACGCAAACCGTGGGCTACAACGGGTGCGCCACCTCGGTTACGAGCACCTTGGAGGTCACCGAAGGCCCGGATCCCACTTTTGTAATGGAGGCCATTGAGGCCCCGAACACCTATAGGTTGGCGCCGGTTGAAACCGAAGGCATCCACCAGTGGACCATCGACGGCAACGACCCCCTCTTCACTTTGCAGCCTACCTGGACGTTTGAAAATTTGGGTGCCGTGGATGTGTGGCACCAAATCGAGGCAGAGACCGGGTGCATTGGCAGTGCGGAATTGACCCTGACCCCCGACTCCATCGTCACCAACCTGGTAGCCGATGCTGTGTTAGCCACGCCCAACGGCGTGGGCCAGCAAGTGGTGGACGTGCAAGTGGCCAACGCATCTTCGCATCCGGTGTACCGCATCCGCGTGCAGTTGGGTACCGATAGCGATGCGGGATTGGAGGAAGAAGTCGCGGTAAACATTCCTGCGGGAGAAGCAGAGGTAGTGCGTTTGGCGCAATTGCTTCCGGGCGATTACGCCGGCATGGTGTGCGCCACGGTGTACTTGGTGCAGACCGCCCAACTGGTGGAAACCAACTTGGCGGACAACCGCACCTGCAATGCCGCAGACGGCCAGACCGATCTGCTGAGTTTGCCCTATCCCAACCCGGCTAGTGATGTGCTCCACCTGGACGTCGTGCTCGACACCGACGTCTCTGAATTCAGTGCGCTCTTGATCGACGGCGCTGGCCGAGAGGTGCGTGAGTGGGACGGCGCGCTCAATGCAGGACACCGTCAGTTGACCCTGGATTTGCAGGGAATACAAAGCGGGCAGTACACCCTCGTGGTGCGCCGGTTTGATGAGGTGTGGAAAGCGGTGAATGTACGGGTAGCCCGGCCCGGGGAATGACCCTTACTCGAAGTAATTCATGACGTTGTGACCGCCCTCCATCAGGTACTGGTCGCGCTTGAACAGCGCCAGGTCTGATTGAACCATGTCGGCCACAAGTGCCTTGAGGTCGTGGGTGGGTGCCCAGCCGAGTTCTTCCTTGGCTTTGGTGGGATCGCCGATGAGCAGTTCTACCTCCGCAGGACGGAAGTAACGTGGATCTACTTCAATCACACATTCGCCGTTGTCCGTTCGGTAGCCTTTTTCGTCTACGCCCTCGCCTTTCCATTCGAGTTGGATGCCGAGTTCGCCGAAGGCCAAATCACAGAAATCACGCACCGAGTGCATCACTCCGGTGGCCAGCACGTAGTCTTCGGCTACGTCTGCTTGGAGCATGCGCCACATGCCTTCGACGTAATCCTTGGCGTGGCCCCAATCGCGCTGCGCGTCGAGGTTGCCCAAGTACAGCTTCTTCTCCAAGCCGAGGGAGATTTTGGCGGCGGCACGGGTGATTTTACGGGTCACGAAGGTTTCCCCACGAATGGGGCTTTCGTGGTTGAACAGGATGCCGTTGCAGGCGTAGTAGCCATAGGCTTCACGGTAATTCTTGGTGATCCAGAACGCGTAGAGTTTGGCTACCCCGTAGGGGCTGCGCGGATAGAAGGGCGTGGTTTCCTTTTGGGGAATCTCCTGCACCTTGCCGTAGAGCTCTGAGGTAGACGCTTGGTAAAAGCGGGTCTTATCGCCGAGGCCGCAAATGCGCATGGCCTCCAGCAACCGCAGGGTGCCAATCGCATCGGCGTTGGCGGTGTATTCGGGGGTGTCAAACGAGACCTGTACGTGGCTTTGGGCTGCGAGGTTGTAGATCTCATCCGGCTCGATTTCCTGCACCAGACGGATCAGGTTGGTGCTGTCGGTCAAATCGCCGTAATGGAGCTTGAACTTTACGTCGTTTTCGTGCTGGTCTTTGTAAAGGTGGTCCACACGGTCGGTATTGAACATCGAGGTGCGACGTTTTAGACCGTGTACTTCATACCCTTTCTTCAGGAGCAATTCTGCCAGGTAGGCTCCGTCTTGTCCGGTAACGCCTGTGATCAGTGCTTTCTTTGCGCTCATGGAGGCAAAGGTAGCCGAAATCAAACGCGGAAAAAATGCCGCTTAGGTGAACTGCAATTGACAGAGGTGCTTGTAGATGCCCGCGTCCAAGGCCACCAATTCGTCATGAGTGCCGCGTTCCTTGAGTACCCCATTTTCCAAGACCAGAATTTGATCGGCACCTCGGATGGTACTCAGGCGGTGGGCAATCACGATGCTTGTGCGGCCTTCCATGAGTTTGTCCAAGGCGTCTTGCACCAAACGCTCGCTTTCAGAATCGAGCGAACTGGTGGCCTCGTCCAAAATCAGGATGGTCGGGTTTTTCAAGACTGCTCGGGCGATGGCAATGCGCTGGCGTTGCCCTCCGGAGAGTTGTACCCCGCGCTCGCCCACCAAGGTGTCGTAGCCTTCGGGAAACCCGAGGATGAAGTCATGAGCATTGGCTTGTAAGGCTGCCGCTTCGATCTCTTCGTTGGTGGCGTCGGGCTTGCCGTAAGCGATGTTGTCGCGGATGGAGCCGCCAAACAACAGCACCTCTTGGGGCACGATGGCCATGTGATCGCGCAGTTCGCTCAAGTCGTATTCTGAAGCGGGTTTGTTGTCAAACAAAATGCTGCCGGAGCTGGCTTTGTAAAATTGCAGAATCAGCGCGGTGATGGTTGATTTTCCCGAGCCCGATGGTCCCACAATGGCCACTTGCTGGCCGGGGTGCACTTCAAAACTCACGTCCTTGAGCACATGCACATCAGGGCGGGTGGGGTAGCGAAAGTTCAGGCCTTGCACCACCAAATCGCCGCTTAGGAAGCGCGCCACTTTGTGTTCGCGGTCGCGTTGGACTTCTTCGCGGGGTTCTTCGGCTAGGTCCATGACGCGCTCGGTGGCACCGATGGCCTTCAGCAGGCTGGTCACAAATTCGGCCAAGCCGCCAATAGAGAAGCCAATGGTCATGGCCAGCATCACCGAGGCAAAGAATTCGCCGTAGGTCAGCTCGCCGTCTTGCACCATGGCCATGGCGTACCAGAACACGCCTGAGATCGCGCCGAACATGGCCGCAATGATGAACGCCGCAAACACGCCGCGCCACACGCCCAGCTTGACTCCATACTTGCGGATCTCACCCACCGCAGCGCCAAAACGCTTGTTCTCCAGGTGTTCGTTGGTGAAGGCCTTTACGTTGATGATGCCGGTTACAACCTCGCTGACGATGTTGGTGCTTTTGGCCACTTGGTCCTGCACCCCGCGTGACAAGGTGCGGATGCGGCGTCCAAAGACCACTGCGGCAACAGCCATAACTGGCACCACGCCGAGCAAAGTGAAGGTGAGTTTGGGCGACAAGGCAAACAGCACCACAATTGACCCGATGATGATCAGCACTTGACGGATGATCTCACTCAAGGTGGTGGTGAACGCGTCTTGAATTTGGGTGATGTCCGAGGCCATACGGCTGTTGAGCTCTCCGCTGGAATTTTCCGCAAAGAAGGTCATGGGCAGACTGATCAGATTGCGGAACACGGCCTTGCGCACATCGGCCAAGGTGTGTTCGGTCACCCAAATAAAGAGGTAGACCCTGGCGTAGGAGACGACGGCTTGAAAGACCAGCAGCCCAAGCAAAGCAAGTCCAATGTCATTCAGCTCCAAGCCAAAGGGCACTTCAACCTCCACGTTTTCTTGGATGCCGGTGGAGTCCACCAAGTAGCGGATCAGCAGGGTAAAGACCAGAAACACAACGCTGGTCAGGAACAACAGCACCATGCCAAAGATGTAGCGTCCGCGGTAGGGACGCATGTAGGCAAAAATGCGGCGGGCGCGGCGGTACGCGTCCCGGTTGAATTTGGGTTTTTCTTCTTGCTCAGCCACGTGGCGAGGGGATTGGTGGTCCAAAGGTAGACCCTTCCAAGGCGGTCTTCTCCAAATGTTTCCGAATTTTGACCGGAACATGACGCGACAAAAAGTCGTGCCGGCCCCTTGTGAATCCTAAGGAAAGTCCTATTTTTGCGCTCCCCTTAGATGGGACCAATTGATTTAGACCATGAAACGCACGTTCCAACCTTCGAACCGCAAACGTCGCAACAAGCACGGATTCCGCTCACGCATGGAGACCAAAAACGGTCGCCGTGTATTGTCTTCTCGTCGCCGCAAAGGCCGCAAGAAACTGTCGGTAAGCGACGAGCGTCGTCACAAAGGCTACGTACGCTAGCCTCGCGTTGCGCTTAAAAATATTCGAACCCTCTCTGGAATCCAGAGGGGGTTTTTTCGTGCTTGCGTTTTTAGGTCAGTCCAGCGGTTGGTAGGCCGGGTTGGCCAAGAAGGTCGAGTCGGACAGTGTGTGAAGGAAGGCCAGGAGCTGGCCTTGTTGGGCGGCATCCAGGCCGAGGGGTTGGATGCGCGGATCTTGGTTTGGGTGGCCCACTCCGCCCGCATTGAAATGGGCGATGACTTCCCCCAAGGTGGCGAGCGAACCGTCGTGCATGTAGGGTGCGGTGAGTGCCACGTTGCGCAGCGAAGGCGTCTTGAACTTACCGCCGTCTTCCGAATTGGTGGTGACCAGTTGACGGCCCAGGTCTGGGTAGTCGGCATACAAGCCCACGTTGGCGTAGTCAAAGTCGGTTTGGAATACCCCGCTGTGGCAACTGGCACATTGCGTAGCCTCGCTGTTAAACAGGTCGAGCCCAGCTTGCTCCTCTTCGGAAAAGGTGTCCAGGCCCAGCTGTACCCGGTCGTACTTTGAATTGCCGCTTATCAACGTGCGCTGAAACGCGGCCAGAGCACGCGTGATGACAAAGTTATCGAAGTCGCGGCCGTAAGCCACCTCGCTCAGGCGGGTGTAGACCGGATCTTGCCCAAGCGCGGCCACGGCTTCGGGGTCGTTGAAGTCCAATTCGTTTTCGTCGTGCAAGGGGACCAGGACTTGCAATTCCAGGCTTGGTACGCCTCCGTCGGCATTTAACACAGGTGCATAGCCCACATTGCCCAAGGAAGGAGCGTTGCGGCCACCGGCCATGCCGTCCACACCAAAACTCACCGGGGTTACGTCGGCAAAGGCCTGCGCGGGCAAATGGCAGCTGGAACAGGAAACGGTGCCTGTGCGGCTCAAGCGCGTGTCAAAAAACAAGCGGCGTCCCAAGGTGATGCGCTTCTCGGTGAGGGCATTGGCTTGGGGGACAGCAAGCGCAGGAAAGTGATCTGGAACGGCAACGTCCACCGCGCGGTCCAAAGGCAGCACCAAGCTTTGATGGTCGGGTTTGCACCCCCACTCGCAAAAGGCTATAAACAGCAGCCCGGCTATGGTCCAGCGTTCAATGCGCATGCATCAATGGTACAGGCTTTTGGGCAAAATCACCCTGCTAGAAACAAAAAACGTCACGACATGGAGGCGTTTTCAAGGGGTATAAGCGGTGCGTCCATGGTAGCAGCCCACTTGCGGATTTCGTTGCGGAACCACTCATCGGCAGCATCGGTCCACGTGTAGTTGTCGCGGCCTCAGTGCCCTCCAACAGTCGAAACAGAACACTGCATTAACCTCCTAGATAGAGGCACAGGGTCATCCACATGTCCGCATGCTTTTTGGTGAAGAGCTCGTGGCGCACCATGCCTCCATGCTTGAGCAAGTAGATGTGGTCTTGCTCTTCGGTGCTGTAGGCCATTTCTTCGCGGAAGTCCACGTCGGTCCCGTAGATCTTGAACAACGCTTCTTTGGCCGACCATATGCGCGTAAGCAGGCCCAAGGGATCTGGGGCGATGACGGCAGCGTCGAGTTCGTCGGCACGGCAAAACTTGGTGCGGATGCGGTTCAGTTGTGGCGTGGGCGATTGGATGTCAAGGCCCACGGGTAAATCACTGGTGACCATGCCGATGTACTCCTCGCAATGCGAAAGGGTGATGTGCCCAGCCGGCAAGACCGGTTTGCCGGTTTCGGCATAGGAAAGTTCAAGCGGAGTGGGGTGGGTGCGGAGCAAGAATTGCAGCCCCAACCATTCGCGCTTGCGCTTGCCGAGTTTGATGGCGGCGTACCTCTCGAGGTCACCATCACGGGCAAAGCGGGCTTGCAAGTCTTCGAAGGACTCGGTCGTGCGCCACAGACGCATGGAGGTGTTACCCGGATAGGTGTGTTCTGCAACTTGGGGCATGGCGCAAATGTAGGGGGTAGGTCACAGGGCGTGTCAAGGTCATTCACAAAGCCGGCTCCACCATCCACAAAGTCAAGTGGGGGGTGGTTGTCAAACGTGGTGTGCGCCTGGGAATTTTCTGGCGTCGAACGTCGTGAGATAGACGGCAGGTGAGCGTTGTTGGGGGCGAAGGGCCGAGGCCCGCGGGGGCGACCCTCGCGCAAACCGGACCAAGACCAGTGCAGTTTTCTACAAGAGGCTGAACACACCCCATTCACATCTGTTACAACCCAAAACCAAGGTCTTCCTCCAAGGAAAGCCTATCTTTGCACCGCTTTTCCTATGAAGAGCGAAACATTTACATCCACGTTCATGACGACTCAAGTGGCAACTTCTACAGACTACAAAGTCAAAGACATGACCCTCGCGGACTTCGGCCGCAAGGAGATCACTCTCGCCGAGGCAGAAATGCCCGGACTGATGGCACTGCGCGAAGAATTCGGCGCTAGCAAACCCCTCAAAGGCGCCCGCGTTGCTGGTTGCCTGCACATGACCATTCAAACCGCAGTACTCATCGAGACCCTCGTTGAACTTGGCGCTGAGGTACGCTGGTCTTCCTGCAACATCTTCTCAACCCAGGATCACGCTGCTGCGGCCATCGCTGCTGCGGGCGTTCCCGTGTTCGCGTGGAAAGGCCTGACCGAAGAAGAGTACGAGTGGTGCATTGAGCAAACCCTCATGTTCGGCGACGAGCCTTTGAACATGATTCTCGACGACGGCGGTGACCTCACCAACGTTATCCTCGACAAACACCCAGAACTGGCTGCGGGCATCCGCGGCATCTCTGAAGAAACCACCACCGGCGTACTGCGCTTGTACGAGCGCGAGCAAAACGGCACCCTGCCGATGCCCGCGATCAACGTGAACGACTCGGTGACCAAGTCGAAGTTCGACAACAAGTACGGATGCCGTGAGAGCTGTGTAGATGCGATCCGTCGCGCTACCGACGTAATGATGGCAGGTAAAGTGGCTGTTGTAGCAGGCTTTGGCGATGTGGGTAAAGGCTCTGCTGAGTCGCTCCGCAATGCCGGCTGCCGCGTGATCGTGACCGAAATTGATCCGATCTGCGCCTTGCAAGCGGCCATGGAGGGCTTCCAAGTGATGAAGATGGACGACGCGGTAAAACACGCCGATATCGTGGTTACCGCCACCGGTAACAAAGACATCATCACTGGCCGTCACTTCGAAAACATGAAGGACAAAGCCATCGTGTGCAACATCGGCCACTTCGACAACGAGATCGACGTAGCCTGGTTGAACGACAACCACGGCAACACCAAGGATACGGTCAAGCCCCAGGTGGATATGTACAACGTGAACGGCAACGACATCATCTTGCTGGCCGAAGGCCGTTTGGTGAACTTGGGCTGCGCTACCGGCCACCCATCGTTCGTGATGTCCAACTCTTTCACCAACCAAACCATGGCTCAAATCGAGCTCTGGAACAATGCCTCAGCTTACGAGAACAAAGTGTACACGCTGCCCATGCACCTCGACGAGAAGGTGGCGCGTCTGCACCTCGCCAAGATCGGCGTAGAGCTCGAAGAACTGTCTGCCGAACAAGCCGAATACATCGGAGTGAAAGTAGAAGGTCCTTACAAGCCCGAGACCTACCGTTACTGATCCGCACACCGTGCGCCAAACAAAAAGCCCCGCTTCTGCGGGGCTTTTTTTATGTCTTGAAATGCAAGGTCTCAGTTGAACACCCGCAGGTACGGGTCATTGAAGGAGGTGCGGTATTGCTTGAGCGGCTGGTTGGCAGGGGCAGTCACCACTGAGCCGTCGATGATCAGCCACTGCGAGTCCGAACACGGATCGTCCAGGATTACGCCGTCATCGGCTACCGTTACCGCGCATCCGGCTTGGATGTCGTAGGTGGCGTGGCGATCCAGCGCTGTGAACTCGTCTTGGGAATTGCGGTAGATGATGATGCCGCGTGAGCCACCAGTGGCGTACAGCCAGCCGGTAGGGGCAGCCAAGTCAAAAAAGGCAGGCTCGTTGACGTTGATTTGAAAGTCCACCGATACCAAGGGTACCTCGGAGGTGTTTTCGCGACAAGCGGTCAACAGCAAAGCGGCCAAGGCCGAAAACAGGAATGCGTTTCTCACGGTTGCTCAAATTGGCTCACGTAAAAGGTGAGGGTTTGGGTTTGCCTGCAATGAAGTCCTTGAGGTAGAACGGCTCAAAGTAGGCCACATCTTCAAAACGTGCTGCGGCGTACGCGTGTTGCATACGCGTGTGCATGTGACGCGCTTCTGGAAAGCGTTCGGCAAAACTCCAGCCTTCCCGGGCGAGCAGATCAGCACACTTCAGAGCGCCGTCGCCGCAGAAGTGAACGGTGCGTCCGTGCAGGTGACCAAACGCACCGTCCTCCACCACCAATGCACGCAGGGTGTCGTTGGCTGAATCGTGTTCATAGCTTTGGGTGTACACCTCCATGCGCCGGGCGTCGAGCATGCCCACAATCACCTCGGCGCTTTTACCGTCGGCGCGGGCGCCGTCGGCCAGAACGTCCAGCGATGTGCACGTGAGCAGTGGGGTGTTCCAAGCGTAGGCCAACCCTTTTGCAGTACTGACGCCAATGCGCAAGCCTGTGAAGGAGCCGGGGCCTTTGGCCACAGCCACCGCGTCCAGTTTACGGGCGGTCAGGCCGGCTTCGTCAAGCACTTCTTGGATCAGTACATGGAGCTTTTCTGCGTGGCTGTACCCTTCTTCTCGGTGGTTGCGGTACGCCTGCACACCATTGGCCGTACTCAGAGCCACCGAACACATCTTGGTGCTCGTTTCCAAACAGAGGATGGAGGCCATTACTCTTCTTCTTCTGCTTCGGAGTCTTCATGGCGGTCGCGTCCGCCAGAGAACTCCACTTGGGTACCGTCCGAAAGGTTTTTGGAGACTTCCACGTAGGGACCGGTCACCACTTCTTCGCCTTCTTCCAATCCGCTGAGGATTTGGATGTATCGGCTGTCTTGCACGCCGGTTTCCAGCACACGCATGTCCACCATCCCTTTGCCTTTGTTGGCCACAAAAGCCACCACAAACGGTTCGATGTCTTCGCCGGAAGCTTCGGCCTCACGGCGCGCTTTGAATCGAGCCATGGCATCGCCCCCCAGGGTGTCTTGGCGGGTACTGATGGCGCGGATGGGCACGGTAATCACGTCGGTGGCGCGTTCGGTTTCAACCTCCACCGTGGCACTCATGCCGGGGCGGAAGGGGATGCACAAGGTGCTATCGCTCTCACACAGATGGTTGTAGGACTCAGCAAGGATGCGAATCTTGACCGAGAAGTTGGTCACTTGGTCCATGCTCAGGGCCATGCCGTTGAGCGAGTTGAGCGCTGTGTTGCCGATTTCGGTCACCACGCCTTTGAACACTTCGTCTTGGTAGGCGTCGACTTCAACAGTGGCGGTGTCTCCCAAAGCCACACGTACTATGTCGCTTTCGTTGACCTCCACATTTACCTCCATGAGCCCCAGCTGCGAAATCTTCATGATGGTTTCACCGGCCATCATCTGGTTACCGAGCACGGTCTCACCGACTTCCTTGGTCAGGGCGGTAACGGTGCCGTCCTGCGGGGCCATTATGGTGGTACGGCGCAAGTTGTCTTGGGCTTCCTTGAGGGTGGCCTGCGCGCTTTGGATGGCAAATTCAGCGCTCATCACGCTTTGGTCGGCGGCTTCCACCTCGGCTTGCGCCACTTGGTAAGACGATTGGGCGTTGTCCCATTCGCTCTGGGAGATGGCGCCTTGGTTGAACAGTTTTTCGCTGCGTGCAAAGTTCAGCTCTTGTACCTGAAACTGAGCACGGGCTTGGGCACCACGGGCCTTGGCATTGGCCAGGTTGGAACGCGACGTATTCAGCGCAGCCATGCCCCGGTTGACCGCCGACTCGTAGAGGTCGGGGTTGATTTGGAGCAGCAGGTCGCCTTTGCGCACCAGGTCGCCTTCTTTGACCGGCATGCCAATGATCTGTCCCGAGACTTCCGAGGTGATTTTGACCTCGGTTTCGGGTTGGATTTTGCCACTGGCGCTGACGGTTTCCACCAGGGTGCGGCGTTCGACCTCTTCGGTGGTCAGCGAGGTTTTTTTCTGGCCGCAACTCCCCAGAACCAGGGCAGCGGCCGCGAGCAAAGCGTAGCGTTTCATGCGGGCGGGATTACTGCAAGTTAATGGGTTGGCCCATGTAAAAGTCGAGCACCTTCACTTTGAAGATGTAATCGTAGCGGCTGCGCAGGAAGTCGGCCTGAGCGTTGTCGCGGCGGATGCGCGCGGCGTTGTAGTCCACGACGTTGGATACCCCTTCTTCAAACCGCACCTCAGCATATTCGAAGGCGGTTTGGCTGGCGCCCAGTGCTTTTTCGGCTGCAGCCATGGTTTTGCGCGCGGCGCGGGCATCCGCGTAGGCGCGTTCCACGTCCTGTGTCAAGGTTTGACGTTGCTGCTCGAGGTTCAGTACTGCGGCTTGCAAACCGATCTCCGCGCGCTGGATTTGGCTGCGCACTTGGAAACGGTTGAAGATGGGCACTTGCAAAGAGAAGAACAGCGACTGGTTTAAGTTGTCGGAGAACTGGTCAGCAAACGGCTTGGTCTGAAACTCGTTGAAGGTGAATTGCGCGCTGTACACTTCCTCGCCACTGGCGGTGGCACCAATCAAGAAGGTTTCCAACACAGGGTCACCCACGCCTACCTGACGAGCACCCGAGTATCCGGTACCGTAACTGTAGTTCACAAACAGCGAAGGGTAGCGGCCCGCTTTGGCCATGGCCATGCCATACTCGGCACTGAGCACACCGGTTTCTGCGCTGCGGATTTGGGGGAAGTTCTGCACGGCGTAGGATACAGCCGCGGTTGCGTCTGGCAAGAGCTGTACATCGCCCAGGGCATCCAGGTCGGGGCGCGCGATTTCAAACTGCTCGGCTTCTTGTGGGGTGAGCTGCAGGAGCTGGGTGAGGTTGAGGTAGGCGAGTTGTACTTGGTTTTCGCTTTGGATCATGTTGGCCTCGTCCAGGTAGAGTTGGGCCTCTATGTCAGCGAGGTTGCCTTCGGGCAGTTGGCCAGCTTCCACCAACGTGCGGATGCGGTCCACTTGCTGCTGTGATGCGCTGACGTTGGCTTTGGATACGTTGTAGAATTCCTCGTTGAGCAGGATGGTCAGGTAAGCGGTTGCCACCGTCAATGCCATGACGTTTTGCGAGGTGGCCAAATCGGCCTGGCTGCGCGCAAATTCGACATCGCTCTGGCGAATGGTGTTGAGCGTACGCAAACCGTTGAACAGGGCCATACCGGTACTCAATCCAAAGTTGTTACTCTGGATGCGTTCGGTAGCAAAGGTGTTGGTGAACGGGTCAATGGTCTGGCCCCAATTGTAACCGTGGGACGCCTGTCCGTTCAGGTTGGGCAGGGTTTGGCCACGGGCTTCGGTCATCCCGATTTCAGCGGTTTGTACGCCGAGTGCGGCTTGACGGATGGTCAGGTTGTGTTCGAAGGCGTGTTCGACACACTTGTGGAGGTCCCATGGCTTTTGTGCTGCGGCGGTCAGGGTCGCGCCAAGCAGGCAGGCCAAGGCAAATAAACGGGTCATGAGTGGGGGTTTGCGCTGAAGCAAACATAACAAACGGGCAGCGCGCGACTGCGTGCTGCCCGTTCAAATACTGTTAATCGACGAGAGGAGCCTACAGCCCTACCACCTCAATTTCAATGCGTCTGTTGGCTTCGTGTTCCCAATCGGTGTTGGGCTTGGGGAAGAGCATTTCGGTGTTGCCCGCGCCTTTGGCCTCGAGCCGTTCTGAGTCAATGCCCTGAGCAATGAGGTAATCCACTACGGCTTTGGCCCGCATGGTGGAGGCCTTGTTGTAGAATTTCTGCGACTTGTTGTTGTCGGGTCCGTTGACGTGGCCAATCACCGCAATCTTCACTGTGGGGTTCAGGGTCATCCAATCGATGAGTTCCTCGAGGGTGGGCTTGGATTTGTGGTAGATCTCAGTCTTGTCGCCCAGGAAGGTGATGTCGCGGATGTCGGTCTTGAGTCCAACGGCAATGGGCTTGAGTTCTACAACTTGTTCGTGGGTCTGTGCTTCCGATGGCCAGAACTTGGCGTTGTAATACATAAAGCCCTTTTCAACACAGCTTACGGTGTAGAGCCGGTAGTTTTTGATTTCGAAGCTGGTGTCGGCCACCGCTTCGAATGCAACAGTTTTTTCAGGGTTGAGTCCTTTGATCAGAACGTCGGCATTGACCAGCTCCATGGTGGACGCGTCGGTCACACTCAGGTGCATTTGTTGGCGCACCACGTAGGGCTCGTTTTCACTGATGCGGCGTTCTTGGGTGAACTGGGCCGAGGCCGAAGCACACAGGGCCGTCAGCACAGAGCTTAATACCAGATGTTTCATCGAGATAAGGCGGTTTCTAAAGGGTACGCAACCCTGTGTAAAAGGTTCACCTGTGGTTTTAGGTGTCCGCCTCAGGGCTTGGAAGTTATGCCGAAGCGCCGGTGTCAGTGCCCGCTGAAATTTGGCGGTGGCGCCAGAATGCAAAGGCGCCAATGCCCAGCAACACGTATGGGATGCCCATCAGATAGAGGATTCCGTTGTTGAGCCCACGTCCGATGCCGGCGTCTACGGTTTCGCTCGCGCTTTCGGCGTTGAGCTTACACATGGCGCATTGGGCGTCTGCGGGAACAGTCAGAGTCAGGGCAAGTGCGAGGGCGAGGAGAGCTGCAATTCGCTTCATGGTACAAAGGTAGGTCAGAAGCCGTAGTACGGACGGATCATGAAGTACACAATCACCCCGGTAGCGGTCACATACAACCAAATCGGCAGGGTGAGCTTGGCGAGCTTGCGGTGCTTTTCCACCTTCATGCTGATGCCGCGCACAAACGTGTACAGTACCAGGGGTACAATGATGCCGCTGAGTACAATGTGCGAGTTGAGAATGATCAGGTACAGGGTGCGGTAGGGGGCGTCTTGGGGATAACGCGCTTCTTCGTGGGTTATGTGGTAACCTACGTAGCTCAGCAAAAAGACAACGCTCAGTACCATGGCCACCATGATGAGCTGCCGGTGACGCTTGATGTTCTTGCGCTTGATGGCCTGCAATGAGGCAATCAGCACAAAAAAGGTGGTGCCGTTCACCAGGGCGTTAAAGGTGGGCAGGCTGTTGAAGAAACCGGTCATGCTGTCCGGCAATTCAATAGCTGGAACCATTTGCATAGCGGTCACAGCTGCGGCCAATACGACCGATATAACGATGATCCAAATGTGGTTGGCGCGGGTGTCGTAATCCCGGACGGTTGAAGTGCTCATGGTGCGTGCTTCAAAAGGTGTTGAATGTCTTCAAAAAGCGCATCTACCGAAGCGGTAGAGGTGCCGTCATAATACCCGCGAATATGTCCCTCCCGATCGATCAATGCAAATTGGTCGGTGTGGAAGAACCCGCCGGCCGCGGTGTCCGAAGGAAAGGCGGTCATCAGGTATCCGTGTTCAGCCTGTTTGTACAGCAGTTCGGGCGTACCGGTCACAAAGTGCCAGTGATCGAGGTCAGCGCCAATCCGGTCGGCGTAAGCCACGAGTGCTTCCAAGGTGTCGCGCACGGGGTCCACGGTATGGGACAGCAATTTTACTTGTCCCAACAACTCAGCGCTGCGCAGGTTCTCTTGCAAGCGCGCCATTTGCGAGCTCATGATGGGACAAATGCTCGGGCAGTTCGAGAAAAAGAAATCGGCCACATACACGTGCCCGTCGTAGTCGTGGTGGGTCACCTCTTGGCCTTCTTGGTTGGTGAAGGCAAACTTGGGGATGGTGTAATACACGGTATCGGTCGCTCCATGGTCATCGCGGAACACATCGTGCGGCCCTAGGTAGGGCAGGGGGGGGCGCGTATTGCATGCCGCCAACAGGACTACCGAGGCAGCAAATACAAGGGCACAGACGTATTTAGTCGTTCCCGGATTCATGGCGGCGCACATCCATTTCCTTCTTGAGCAGCGCAATGTCCTCGCGCGCTTTCTTCAGTTGATCGGTGCCGTATTGGAAGTCCCAGCTTGGGCGGTACTTGCCGCGCAGGTGACCGTTTTCGTCCACCAGCCACAAGACAGCACTTTCTTCCACAGAAGGTATCATGAACCCTCCTGCACGGAGTTGCGCGATGGAGGTGCTATCACCGGTGAGGTATTGCCACTTGTTGCTGACAAAATCGTACTGCTCATTCTTGTCCACCTGCTCGATGAAGGTACTGAGCTTTTCGGGCGTGTCGGTGACGGGATCGTTGGTGATGAACACGAGTTCGATGTCCTCCTCTCCACGGTACTTGAAGTGCACCGGCGCACAGGCCTTGACCGCCACGTTGATGTAGTCAGACTCCGAGGAGATGAACATGACCAAGTAGGTTTTGCCTTTGAGCTGCTCGGAGCCGTAGGGCTGCCCCAAGTGATTGGTCAGGTTGTAGGAAGGGAGCGTGTAGAACGCCATGTCGGAAGTCACGCCTTCGCGCGAAACAATGACGCGGTCCACCTGGTCGTCGATGCCCGACATATCGTCGGTAGAATCGCGGAGCACTACGGTCACCCCATCGGGCCCGTAATACGGCAAGGTGTTAAAATGGTGAATGGCCCCTTTGCTAAAGATCAGGATCCATAAAAAGGGCAACAAAAAAAGTACACCCACCAGTAGGATGTACTTTCCAAGATTATTGTTCTGTTTGGTCATGCTATTCAGTAGCCTCGATTTGCGCATCGGGGACATCGGGCGTGCGCATGTCCAATGTGCGGCTGGCCTCGGTGAGTCCAATGAAGATGAGGTAAGCAATAAACAGTGCATACGGCCCGAGGATCACCCATTTGAGGTTTTTTCGCTCGTCACCGAGGTGCATAAATACCAGAACGATGTACGCAGCCTTGACCAGGGTCAAGATGATGAAGGCCATTTTGATGGCTTCCCACGTAAAGGTATCCGAGCGCTTGAAGATGATACCCATCACCACCTCTACGGCAGTAATCAGGGTCAACAGCGCGGTTACCTTCCAAATGTTTTTGCGAATCTCTGCACCGTGCGCCTCGTCGTGGTGGGCGTCCAGGGAGTATTGGTCGTTGACAATCAGATCGTCTCTTTCCATGATTTCAGAATGCGGGGTGTGAAAATCAGATGAGGTAGAAGAAGGTAAATACGAACACCCATACCAGGTCTACAAAGTGCCAGTAGAGGCCCACTTTCTCTACCATCTCGTAGTGGCCTCGACGCTCAAAGACACCGCGGTAGGCCATCAGGAAAATGATGATGTTAATCACCACACCTGAGAACACGTGGAAGCCGTGGAATCCAGTCACAAAGAAGAAGAACTGGGCATATTGCGTAGGACCGTACTCATTGGCCGACAAGGTGGCACCGAACACCGCAGCGTTTTGGGTCACATTGGTGACGTCGTACAACTTGGCAATCTGCGCTGCGTCGGTTTCGCTGTCCAACTCAATGCGGTTCTCGATGTACTTGTTCAGCATCAGGTCTGCAGGCATGGCGTGTGCCAAGAAGATTTTGTTGCCTGCGTGTTCTTGCTCAGCTGCATATTCCAAAGCAGCGTGCACCGAAGATTGTCCGGTCACGCTCAGAAGTTTCGCCTCATCGATGCCCAAGTGCTCGAGCTCGGTAAGGATGTGCGTGGTGTGCGCGTCGTGTGAAGCTTCACCGTGGCCGGCTGCGTGGGCCGTGTCGTCGCCATGCTCGCCGTGGTTGTCGGCAGCGTGATGGTCGCCGTGGGCATCTGCTGCACCGTGGGCGTGGTCGTTGTGGCCGTGACCGTCAGCATCGTGGCCGTGGGCATCGTGGAAGAAGCCGTGTACCAAGTAATGCTCCATAGCGTGACCAAAGTCGCCGCTGGTATACACCGCCTCGTTGGCCGCTACGGTGTACTCAAGTTGGGCTTCGTTGCCGTTTTCGTCCTCACCGGCGTAGGTGATGGTTACAGGGCTGTTTACTTGGAAATAGCCGCCTGAACCGTGGATGAAGTGGCTCCACTCCCAGGCCTGCGAGCCCAAGAAAAAGAAGCCACCGATGATGGTGTAACCCATCCATTTGAGGACGCCTTTTTTATCGTTGCGGTGCCCGGCCTCAACAGCCAATACCATGGTTACCGAAGAAACGATAAGAATGAAGGTCATCAGCGCCACGTATGCCAATGGCAGACCGTTACCTAAGATAGGGAAGGACTCAAATACTTGTTCGCCGATCGGCCAGATTTCGGTCACTTCAGCGCGGGAAACGCCGTATGCGGTCAACAGTCCTCCGAATGTCAGTGCATCTGACACCAGAAAGAACCACATCATCATTTTGCCGTAGCTGACGCTGAATGGTGAGCGTCCACCGCCCCACAATTCTTCTTTGGAAATCGCTTTAGAAGCCTCGCCTCCCATGGTTCGTTAAAATTTGCTGCAATGTTAGTGAAATACGAACAAAAACAAGAAGAGATACACCCACAGGATGCCCATGAAATGCCAGTACATGCCGTTGACATACAGGCTGATGGAGTTATCGGCAGTGATGCGGTTGAGCCTGATTCGTACTCCGTTGACAATCAGGTAAATGAGTCCCAGAAGCAAGTGCACCACGTGGGCAAACAGCAACACAAACACCATGCTTGACGACAAATTGCTCTGCGCGCGGATGTCATCGGTCACCGGCTCGGTACGCAGGGTGTCTGAGGCAAAGTAGTATTCGCCCTTGTCCAGCACCAAGCGATTTTCCTTGGTGCCCTTGTAAATGAAGAAGTCCACGCCGTACTCGCCTTGGATCTCATCGATGTTGTTCCAAGTGGTCTTTTCGCCGGCTTCGGTCACGGTTTGGGTCACGCCCATGCCACGTTCGCTGAGGTAGTTCCACGCGCTCCATTGGGTGCCGGTAAAGCCAATGCCCAGGGCAAAGGTGGCGACCACCAGCGCGAATGCCGGTGTTTGCTTTCCGCCCTTGATCAAGCGGTGGGCCAGAAAAAGGGTCAACGAGCTCAGGCCCAAAAAAACCAGACTCATCCACATGGAGGTAGGCGGGGTGATGTGCACCCAATAGCTGCCACCGTACATCACCAGCATGGCGGAGGTGAATCCACCAAACAGCATGACAATGGCGAAGATGATGAAGTACATCAACATCTTTTTGGTGCGGACTTTTACCGCGGGGTCATACCCTTCGAAAACATCTTGTTTGCGGGGTGCTTCTTCCGCCTCCGGGGCGGTGACTGCGTGGTCGCTCATGGCGTGGGTCGATTTTTATGCAAATACGTACACCAACTGCACCAGCGGGAGGTACAAGAAGGAAGCAAACATCAATTGCTTGGCATGTTTAACATCCCGGTAGCGGAAGAGTTTCCACGCATACCAGGCAAATACAGCTCCGGAGGCCAGAACCAAGCCTGCGCCTACGTGCCCTATGATGGGCGCTTCAGCGGGGAATACCCATGGCATGAGACTTACCGGGATCAACAGCAACGTGTAACACAAAATGATGAATGCCGACTTTGAGGTGCGTCCTTCTGCAAATGGAAGCAGGTGGTACCCGGCGCGGGCGTAGTCTTCCTGAGCCACCCAGGCGATGGCCCAGAAATGCGGAAACTGCCAAACGAACTGCATGGCAAACAAACTTCCGGGCTCGATGCCAAAGTCGCCAGTGCAGGCCACATAGCCCAGCATGGGCGGGATGGCACCAGGGAACGCCCCCACAAACACCGCCAAGGAGCTGTGCTTTTTCAAAGGGGTGTAGAGGAAGACATACATGAACAGCGCCAGGGTGCCCAGTACCCCACTCAAGAAATTCAACCCCCAACCCAGCAGCGCAATGCCCAAGATTCCGGCAATGGTGGAAATCACAGTGGCTTGCAGCGGCGAAAGCACGCCGGTGGGAATGGGACGGTTGCGGGTGCGCTCCATCAATTTGTCGATGTCACGCTCCCATACTTGATTCAGTCCGTTGGACGCGCCGGTGAGCAGGAACCCGCCCAAGCACAGGATGCCGAGTGCACGCCAGTCCACCACAGTGGTGGCGGTGAAGTACCCAAGCACACTGGAAAGTACCACCAATGTTGCCAAGCGCAGCTTGAACAGGGCTGGAATCGCGCGGAGCTGATCCATGCGGGTGCTGGTGTTGGAGCCGTATTTCACGTCGTCTACAACTGGCATATCGGGGGCAAAAATACACCACATAAACAGGCCAATGGGTGCCTTTGATCACAAAAAGCCCGTGCGTGAACGAAAATCAGAAATCGCGGGTAGTGGGCAACAAGCCTCGGGTGAGTCCTACCCAGAAGAAGCTTTCACGTGTGGTACGCAGATCGTTGCCCTCGAATCTAAAGACTATGCTTGCCGAAAGCTTGGTCTGCTGCTCAGGAAAAGTCATGAAATGGCCATGCAGTGCGGCGTAATGGAATGTGGACTTCAGGCCTTGTGCCAGCGTGTTGTTGTACTGGCGTGACGGCGACTCATAGCTGCGGTAGATGTTGCCGCCGTAGTTTTCTCCATCACGGTCGCGGCCGTAGATGGCCCAGAGGTACTCGCCACTGAGTGTGAGCCGGTTGCGTTCAAAACGCAGCAAGGTGACCCACTCTAAAAAGTTGGTACCCAAGGGATGGGCCAAGCTTTGACTCAGGTGTCCGTAGTTCTGAAGCACACTGCCGTGGGTGTAGGTAAAGGGGCGCACCACGTTCACCTCTGTTTGGAGCGACACTCCGGATTCCACAGGGCTCAGGCTGTACCCGATTTGCCCGCCAAATTTGTTGGCCCACCAGCCGTTGCGGTCACGGACTTCGGCCAGCAAGAACTCGTCGATCAACACTTGGCCATAGAAGGTGCTGTGCTCAGAGGCCCGCCAGCGCCATGTCATGGCCAGCAGCACATTGTCGGCAGACCCTTGCGCAAACTCGATGGGGCGGTAAAACGCAATAGGGTTGAGGTAATTTAGCTCAAACCCTCTGTCACTCAGCGTGTCGCGCGCTTGCCAAGTGACCATCTCGTAAAAGCCGAGGCTGAAGTCCTTGGTGATGTTCCAATCCAAGGCATGCGCCGCTAGGAATTTGCCCTGCATTTCGCCGTTGCCGTCGAGGTTGTACTCGCGCAAGTAAGCCCAGAGGTTGACGTATTTGAGGTGCCAACCGGTGGTTTCCAAGCGCAGATACGAATAAGGAGCGGTGTTGTTGCTCAGGATGAGCGAACGGTGCCCATCACCCCAAAAGTGCTTACCGTGCCCAGCCTCTGCATAGAAATTTTTGCTCAGGTTCCAGCCCAGGTAACCGGTGAGGTAGGGAGCAATGGCCACATCTCCGTTGTGTTCGGCCCGGCCAATGCCAGGTAAAATGCCTGTGGCGCGCACGACACTGTCCAGGTAAGCGGGCAGCACTTCGGCTTGGCCAGCCACGGTGGCCGAGAGCACCACTTTGTTGTACCAGTTTTGATCGGCGCGCACGCCCACTTGCGCCAAGCCCAGTCCACGGGTGGTTGTACTCAGCGATGCGCCGCCTCCTGCGGCGCCCAATACTTGGGTGTGCAGGCCCGATTGCATCATCTCAGGTTGGGAGAACCGGAGGTAGGTGAGCGGGTGGGTCGGATCCAGGGGTTGCATCGACGCGTGCAATACGTTGCCCTCATCGTAGGAGCGTATGCGCATCGAGTCCGGGCCGTTCAGGGCAAAACGGGGTACCCAGTTTTGGGCGTTTGCCGCTGCGGTGAGCAGCATCAAGCTGATGAACCATGTCGCTTTCATGCGGCCTGTTTGTCTTTGATCAGAAACAGCACAACAGGCGCCAGCACGGCGGCCGCACCCACAATCAGGAATGATACGTTCGGGCTTTCATTGGGCATGAATACGGTCAACAGGATCATGAACAAGGTGTAGAGGTACACCACGATGACGGTGCGTTTGTGTCCCAACCCCAGGCGCATCAACTTGTGATGGATGTGGTTGCGGTCAGCACTGAAGGGCGATCGGCCTTGCAACGCGCGGTAGGTGAAAATGCGCAGGGTATCTACCAACGGGTAGGCCAGCAAGGCCATGGCCACCACGGGCTTGCTGACTCCTTCAACCACCTCGGGCATGCGGTCCTTGGGGAATTCAATCAGCTTGATGGCCAGCACACACAGTACGGCCCCTATCAGCAGAGACCCCGAGTCTCCCATAAAGATCCTCGCGGGGTTGAAGTTGAATACCAAAAACCCGAGCAGCGATCCTCCCAAAGCCATGGCAAGCAAGGCCAAGGGCGCGTCTCCTGTGAGGTAAAACCAATAGGCAAAGCCCATGGAGGAAATCAATCCTACCCCTCCGGCCAATCCGTCTACTCCATCAATCAGGTTGATGGCGTTCACAATCACGATGTACACAAACACCGTAAAGCTCACACTGAGCCAATAGGGGATTTCGTTGAGTCCAAACAGGCCCCAGAATTGGGTGATGCGGATGTCGGCCTGCACCACCATGATGAATGCCACTATGAGGTGTATGCCCAGTTTTTTCAAGGGTGAGACGCCGGTGATGTCGTCCTTCAATCCCAGGAAAAACAGGATGAAAAGACAGGCGACTAGGTATTTGAACTCGTCCAGCGCACTCAGCACGTTGTAGTTGGTGCCGATGGCCGTGGTGTCTTTCGAAGGAAACCACAGGCAGTAAGCCACAATGGTGCCGGCGAAAATCAGGATGCCTCCGATGGTAGGGATGCTGCTGTGGTGAAGCTTGCGCTCTTCACTCGGCTCGTCGACCAGGTGCTTGATCTTCGCAACCTTAATCAGCGCGGGCATCGCAAGCAAGACGATGCCAAACGCAGTAGCGAACCCGAACAACATATCAGTCAACACAGTTAAAGCGATTTTGGTCTCCTCAAAAATAGCATCCTCAGGCAGTTGGGTGCCTTTGAGCCGATGAACTCGGGAAGAACCCGGCGTTAAAAGTCGGTGTAATGGTTCCAGAGAGCGGTTTTCCAGCGGATCCACGTCCAGTTGGCCACTTCTACTTGTGGGCCCACGGTTTGGTCGCGGTACTGGTAGCCCAAGGCCACTTGCATGTTGGTCACCGGATTCAGCATCACCCCCAGTTGCACGCTGGTGGTAGTGCTGCGCGAGATGAAGGGTGAGGTGTTGAAACCTTGGTCGGAGGCGCCAGGGAAGATGTTCCCGCTTGCGGTCAAATCGCGGTCCAAGTAATGCTGGCGCACGTCTACAAACCAGCGTTTGTATTGGTAGTAGAGTCCCAAAATGAGTTCATCAAAATGGGTGCCTGAAGGGTGCGCCAACGGCTGGTTGAAGTGCGAGTATTCCTGGTGCCACGCCGGGTGGGTGTACAGGCCTTCGGAGGCAAAGTTGTATTCGGCTTGCAGGTGGAGGCGGGGCACGAGCACATCAAAAAACTTGGCGCCCACTTGGTACCCGTAGCGCCCGTCGGCCGGCCCGTCGGTCACAAACTGGCCGTAGAGCCATCCGCCAAAGGGCAAGGTGTAGCGCAGGTTGACACCTGCCACCACGTGGGCCACATCGTCAAAGCCTTTGCCGATCAGGCCTGTTCCCAAAACAGGGAGCAAGCTCTCTGGAGCAATGGGTTGAGTGCCTTGTGCACTGTCCCAACGTTGCCAAGTCACCGATTCAAACAGGCCAATCTCCAACTCCGGGATGGGGATGTAGCTCAGGTAGGCCATGCTCAGTGCCTTGCGGCGGAACAAACTCTCGGGCACATCGCCGCGGGGTAGACGTTCCAAGGTTTGGAGTCCGGCGTACATCCACGTGTACTGAAGTTTGTCGCTGAGCGCGTAGGCTGTACCGCGTAGGAAGGGGTAATTGAAAGCGGCATCGCTCAGCAGCATCGAGCGGTAGCCGTGCCCGATAAAATGTTTGCCGTGTCCGGCTTGGAGTTGCAGCCAGTCGGCGGCCTTCCAGCTGATCCAACCGTAGCTCTGGTTGTAATCCAGCTTGCGTCCTTCCACCAGTTTGAATCGCCCTTGACCGGGAACCACGCCAAGGGAATCCATTTGGTTAAACAGCCATTGAGGGTAGGTCATTTGCGTCTCGTACAGCATGGATTGGAAGGAGACGTTCATGCCAATGTCACCCTGCAACAATGCCCCACGGGTATTGGTGGCGGGCAGGTTGAAGCCGACACGCCCCGATTCCAGAATGTTCAATTGGAGTGTGTCATTCCAATCGTGGTTGACCCCCAAGTCAAACAGTGGATCTAAGGTCAATTGGAAGCCGCCATCGTTGATGGATCCAAAGTGCTCGCGCAGCATTTTAGACCCCAACAGGTAGTAGTATTTGCGGTCGGGCACCAGGTATTCCCCGTCGCTGGCGGCTCCCACGCGATTCTCGAGCAAGGGACGCAGGGCGCTGTGCACGGCGGTGCTGTCGTTCTGCACCAGCTGGCGTTCAACTTCAAAGGTGCGCTGGCGGTTGAGCCACAGGTTTTTCTGCTGGGCAAACGCGGTGGCCGCAGCGGCCAAAAGCATGCATGTCAGCAGCAGTCGTTTCATGCAAGGTTGGGGTACAATTGAAGAAAATCTTGGTAGACCTTTTCGATGCCTTCACGCAGGTCAATGCGGTGCTTCCAGCCCAGGGCTTGGATGCGGCCCACGTCCATGAGCTTGCGCGGAGTGCCGTCGGGTTTGTCGGTGTTCCACACGATCTCGCCTTGGTAACCGACAATCTCGGCGATGGTCTCGGCGAGCTCCTTGATGGTTACGTCGGTACCGGTGCCCACGTTGACAAACGGTTTGTCGTCGTAGTGTTCCATCAGGAATACGCAGGCTTCAGCCAAATCGTCTACGTGGAGGAATTCACGCATCGGGCTGCCGGTACCCCAGCATTCGACTGTGGGCGAACCCGCCTCTTTCGCCTCGTGAAACTTGCGCAGCAAAGCCGGCAACACGTGGCTGGTTTGCAGGTCGTAATTGTCGTTGGGTCCGTACAGGTTGGTGGGCATGGCCGAAATGAAGTTCGACCCGTATTGGTCCCGGTAGCTCTCGCACAGCTTGATGCCGGCGATTTTGGCAATCGCGTAAGGTTCGTTGGTGGGTTCCAGGCTGCCGGTGAGCAAGCTGTCCTCGGTCAAAGGCTGCTCGGCGAGCTTGGGGTAGATGCAAGAAGAGCCCAAGAACAGCATCTTCTTGACTCCTGCGGTATGTGCCGCGTGGGTCACGTTGGCCGCGATCATCAGGTTGTTGTACAGGAACTCTGCGCGGTAGGTGTTGTTGGCCAAAATGCCCCCCACCTTGGCCGCCGCCATGAAGACGTAGTCTGGTTTTTCCTGCTCAAAAAAGGCCTGGGTTTGCGCCTGGTCCATCAGGTCCACTTCCGAAGAACGGCGGACGAGGAGGTTGGCGTAGCCCTGGGCCTCAAGCAAGCGGAGAATGGCACTCCCCACCATGCCGCGGTGCCCTGCGATGAAGATGCGATCGTTGCGGTTCACGGTTGCAAAGATGCCACTTTCACTGCATTGGCGGGGTGAAGTGATATCTGGGAGTGAAAAGTGTAAAGTGAAGCGTGATTTTGGTTGAGTGCAAGTGCAAGCGGTTGTTACAAGTGTGGAAGAGGAGCGATGGGTGGTTGTTTGTTCAGGCGGTTAGGAAGGACAGTGCTTTGGGAGAGGGTCAATCGAGTATACACGCTCCAACCGCTCTGCGCTTGCCCCTGCCAGCGTGCATCACTTCTTACTCTTCACTTTTAACTCCCCCTTGCACTTCCACCAAACACGGACCTCAGTTGGAGGCGCGTACGTCGAGTGCATCACGCAGTCCATTGCCGACCAGCATAAACGCCAGAACGAGTGCCATGATCATGACACCGGGGATAAAGGCCAGGTAGGCGAGGTCGGTGGTGATGTAACTGTAGTGCTCCTTGATCATATTCCCCCAGGAGGGGGTCGGGATTTGAGCGCCAATGCCCAAGAACGAGAGGCCGGCTTCGATCAAGATGGCACTTGCGAAGTTGGCGGCGGAGATCACGATGACCGGTCCCCACGCACCCGGCAGCAAATGCCCAAACAGGATGCGGAGGTGGCCGTAGCCCAGCACCCGGGCGGCCTGTGCATACTCGCGTTCGCGCAGCGAGAGGATTTGGCCGCGGACCACACGGGCCACTTCCACCCACATGGTGAGTCCTACGGCGATGAAGACCTTTTCGAAGCCCTTGCCAAAGGCAAAGACCATGGCCAAGACCAACAGCAGGGTAGGCACCGACCAAATCACATTGATCAGCCACATGATACTGCGGTCCACCCAGCCGCCAAAGTAGCCGGCCACCGCGCCCAGCACCACGCCGATGAGCAGGCTTATGCCCACGGCGATGAGTCCCACGCTCAGGCTGATCAGCGTGCCGGCCATCAGACGGCTCAACAGGTCGCGTCCAAACTTGTCAGTGCCGAGCACAAAGCGGCGGGAAACGGGCTGCGGGGCGTAGAGTTTTTCGGTCGGGTAAAAGACCTCGTCTCCTGAACCATAAAGCGTGCAAGCCAAGCCGCCTTCTTGGGGGGTGGCGGATTGAATGGCCACTTCCGAATAGGGTTCGGGCGCACCGTAGTGTGTGAGGGTTTCCCAAAAGGAAGAAGGCTGGTAATCGGGTTTGTGCAAGCGCACCACCTCCACGGTGAACCCGGGCGATTGGTTGCTGAGCACGATTTGCTGGGCGTTGGTTTGCGGGGTGCTGTCAGGGCGAATCCACGGGCCCAGCAAGGCTACGAGTACCATCAGTGCAATGAACCCCAATCCGGCCATGGCCAGTCCGTTGCGCCGGAAGCGCAACCACGCTCGGCGGCGGGGCGATAGGTTTGCGTCTGGGGTTTGCACGGGTCAAAAATCGAGTTTTCGTCCTTTCCACCACGGGCGCACCAGCAAGGAAGCCAGACCAATGCCCACAGTGTAAAACGGGTGAACGGTGGCAAGAACGGGCAACCATACCAGCAATTTGCGCTGATGGAAGAATCCGGTGGCGAGGTACAAAAATGCGCTGTCGACCACCAGTTTTGCGGCGGCGCACCAAGCCAGCACCGCCCAAAGCTGCGGCCACCAAAACGCACCGATCAAAGCGGCCAAGGCCACCATATTCCATCCCAAAACCGTGACGGCCACGCCTATGGGCCAGGGGTGTTTGTAGGCCGGGGTTTTGCCGGCCCAGCGGATGCGTTGGTGCACGAATTCGCGCAAGGAGGCGGGCGGGTCGGTGTAAGCAATGGCCGCGGGTTCGAGCACGCCGCGCACGCTTCCTGGCGCCAGATTGTCCAAGGCAAACATCAAAAACAGGTCGTCGCCCGAGGGGATGTGGGCGTGGGATTGGTACCCGTTGACCTCCAGCCAAGCTGCCCGGCGAAACGCCAGGTTGGCACCGTTGGCCATGAGCGGCAACCCCAGGTTCAACGAAGCCATACCACTGGCCACCAGTGAGGTGAATTCCAGTGCAAGCAGGCTTTGCCATCCGCGTTTGGGCGCGGCGTATTGAACGGGCATCACCAACATGAGCGTGTCATCCCCAAAGCGGTGGGCGAGGGTGTGCAACCAGCGGTGACCGGTACGCGTATCGGCATCCAAGGTGGCGACGATTTGCCCATTGGAACGGCGGATGCCCGCGGTAAGTGCGGCCTTTTTGCCGGATTCTTTGGTTAGGGAAATCAAATCAATCGGCAGGTCGGGGTATTGGTGGATGAGGTCCACCACGTGTTCGGGGCCACCGTCTTCGGAGTGGTCGTCTACGTAGATGAGTTCGGTGCGGTTGAGCGGGTAGATGTCGGTGCGGGCCGCGGGGGTGTTGGCCATGAGGTTGGGGCCTTCGTCCCGAAACGGAACCACGATGCTGACTTTGGGAAGCGCTTCTGGAGGCGCTGGCGGGGCAGGGCGACGCACCCATCCTAGGATGAAAAACAACACCAGCGCCAAATAGGCTCCAGTGCATACAATGAGCGCCGCTTCGATCACGTCCCAAAGAAACGAATTCCCCTTGCGCCAGATGGCTACCTTTGAAACTGTGAGCACCCCGAAGGAACGCATCATCTTGGGCATCGACCCTGGAACCACCGTCATGGGCTACGGCATCATCGAATGCCAAGGTAAAAAGATGGCCTTGGTGGGCATGGGCGTCATCAAACTCGCCCAGTACGACAGCCATGCGCTCAAACTTGCCAAGATTTTCGAGCGCGTGCAAGGCCTGATCGACGAGTACCACCCCGACGAGCTGGCCATCGAAGCGCCTTTCTTTGGCAAAAACGTGCAGTCCATGCTCAAACTCGGACGCGCACAAGGGGTGGCCATTGCCGCAGCACTCTCCCGCCAAATGCATTACGAGGAATACGCTCCACGCCGCATCAAACAGGCCATCACCGGAAACGGTGCCGCCGCCAAAGAGCAGGTGGCCTCCATGTTGCAGCAAACCTTGAAGATTCCCAAGGAATCCATGCCCAAGGAACTGGACGCCACCGACGGCTTGGCCGCAGCGGTGTGCCACTTCTACGCCGGTCAAACCAAGGTGGGCGGCAAGAATTACAGCGGCTGGGCATCGTTCGTCAACCAAAACAAAGGACGCATCAAGTGATGCGGTGGGAGTAGACGCTGTTTGGCAAGGCCGAATGGGGCCGGGTACCGCCCGCTTGGATGCTGAATTACATTGCGGATGTTCTGAAAGACCAGGCGGGCTTCAATCCTTGCGGTCCAGCGCAAGTGGACGGCGTGCGCTAGCTGAGCGCTGCCAATACATGATTGATCAGCGTGGTCTTGTCCATCCCAACCGCAGCGGCTTGTTGCGGAATGATGCTGGCTGCCGAGAAGCCCGGGACGGTGTTGACCTCGATCACATAAGGCACGTCGGCCTCAATCATGAAGTCCACCCGTATCATCCCTTGGAAATCCAGCAGCTCCCAAATGCGGACCGATTGGCGTTGCACTTCGGCCATGACTGCGTCCGAAATGCGGGCAGGGGTGATTTCATTGGATTTGCCTTGGTACTTGGCCTCGTAGTCGAAGAACTCGCCGTCAGAGACGATTTCGGTGACGGGCAGGGCGGTGGGGGTGCCGTCTATTTCGATCACACCGCAGGTCACTTCAGTTCCGGGCAAAAAGCCCTCGATGATTACCTCGTGGTCCACGGTCAGTGCCGCGTCAATGGCCTTGTGCAAGCCTTCCTTGACGTCCACTTTGGTGGTGGCCAAAGAGGAGCCACCACCGTTGGGTTTGACAAATACGGGGAGGTCCAGGATGCGCACGATCTCTGAGGTGGAGTAGTGGTCGTTGGCGCGGACCAAGACGTTTTTGGCGGTTTTGAACCCCTGGTTTTGCAAATAGTGATTGCAATAGGCTTTGCTGAAGGTGAGCGCCATGCTTGTGGTGGGCCCGGTGGAGTAGGGCATGCCAATCAGGTCAAAATACCCCTGCAGTTTACCATCCTCACCCGGGGTCCCGTGGATGATGACAAACACCGCGTCGAAGGTGTGCTTGTTGCCATCCGATACGTAGCTAAAGTCCTCGCGTTGAATGGGAAAGGTACCTGCTTCTGTTTCGGCGCGCCAACCGTCGTGGTCGATGTGGACCAAGGTGGGCGCCCAACGCGTGCGGTCGATGTGTTCGAGGATCATCGAGGCGCTTTTGAGCGAGATTTCACGTTCGCCGGTGTATCCGCCGGCCACCACGGCAAGCTGTTTCATGCTGGGGGATTTGGGTGGAAAGTTGCGACACAGGGCCACACTGCCGTATTTTTCTCCTCCCAACATACAAACACACTTGCATGAAAAAGACTGCGCTTTTGTTGATCGCCCTGGTATTTGCAGCCAGCGGCTTCGCTCAGAAGAAGAGCAAGAAATCTGACGCCAACGCCTTTCCGTACACCTTTGAGGTGGTCAAGGACAATTCCCACACCTCCACCAAAGACCAGTGCCGCACCGGTACGTGCTGGAGTTTTGCTACCATTTCGTTTGTGGAATCTGAGCTGATCCGCATGGGCAAGGGCGAACACAACCTGAGCGAGATGTTCAACGTGCGCGTTACCTACCCTAAAAAGGCGGAGAACTACGTGCGTTACCAAGGCCGCGCGCAATTTGGTCCGGGCAGCCTCTCGCATGACGTGATCAACGCCATTCGCGATCACGGCATGGTCCCTGAAGAAGCCTACTCGGGCCTCAACCCAGGGGTCACCGAACATAACCACGGTGAACTCGACGCCATGCTCGAAGGCCTGGTGAAAGGCGTGACCGAAGTGCGCGGCTCCAAAACCGATGCGTACAAGAAAGCAGTAGACGCTGTGCTCGATGCTACTCTCGGCCGTGTGCCCAAGAAGTTCGCCTACCAAGGCAAAGAATACACGCCGGAGTCTTTCCGCGATGCCATGGGCTTCAATGCGAGTGACTACGTGAGCCTTTCGTCGTTCACCCACCACGCCATGTGGGAGCCGTTCATTTTGGAAGTGCCTGACAATTTCTCGCAAGGCCAGTTCTACAACGTACCGATGGAAGACCTCGGTAAAGTGGCGCAAAACGCGCTCGGTAACGGTTATACTGTGGCTTGGGACGCGGATGTGAGCGAGCGCGGCTTCAGCTTCCGCAACGGCATGGCCATCCTGCCTGTGGATGGGACTTCAAAAGACGACATGTTCAAGAAAGTGGTGGCCGAACAAACCGTCACCCAAGAGAAGCGCCAAGAGGCCTTTGACATGCAGTCCACCACCGATGACCACCTGATGCACATCACCGGCATGAGCAAGGACCAGAACGGCAACATGTACTACATCACCAAGAACTCGTGGGGCACCGGCAACAGCTTTGACGGATTCCAACACGTGAGTGAGGCCTACTTCAACATGAAGACCGTGGGCATCATGGTGCACAAAGACGCCATCCCGGTGGACATTCGCTCCAAACTGGGCCTGTAAGCCCTCCACCAACCAACTTGAAGCCGCTCCATGTGGGGCGGCTTTTTTTGCGCCCATTGGTCAACTACAAAGGACAGGGTGCAAACGGTCTCTGGTCAGCTGCCATTCACCAATCGGCATTCAAAAGCCTTGATTGAGGTGGCTTGAAAGGGGAGGTGTGTGCAGCCCCGTCTCCGAAAGTCGTGGGCCTTGGTTTCGGCTGAGGGGTGCTGCGTTGGCAGCGCTGGTCTGCATGTGCAGGCTGCGCCTTTGGGTTGCGTGCTCAAAGGTTGGAGGCGGTGCTACTTAACGCCTCCCTTCTTTTTGGCGACGTACTCAGCATCCCGCTCTTGCAATCGCCACTTCTCATCCAGAAAACCTTTTCCATCGCTTCCCAACTTCACACGGGTAGCACCTGCGCGCAACAAAATGCGACGCAGTTCGTCAAGGTCGTTGTCGTACCCGCCCACTTTGTCGCGGATCGCACCCAAGGTGCGTTCCGTGTATCCACCATGCTTGAGCATGCGGCGGACGGTGTCTTCGGCAGCAAAGGTGGTTTTGTCGGCTTCGCGCAATTGGGCTTGTTCATGCTTGATGCGCTGGCGCTGGAGAACAAAGGAGACGGCGCCTCCAAACAACGCTCCGACGAAGGCACTGAGCAACGGGATCCAGATCTCGCTCATGAGGCGTCGGTTTGAGGAATGATGGTTTGGGTGGGGAAGGCAAAATCGAGCCCGGCCGCATTGAAGGCTTTCAGGATCTCGAAGTTGATGTGACTGGGGATGTTGAGTACGTCTTGGTCCTTCTTCACGTAGTAGATGAACAGGATGTTGAGCGAGAAGTCACCAAAGCTCTGAAACACCGCGTAGTGATTGTCCTCGATGGTGTCAATGTCGCGCACCAATCCGTTGAGGATCTCGATGGCCTCTTCGATGCGATCCGCAGAAGTGTCGTAGGTCAGCCCCAAGGTCATTTTCACCCGACGGCTCGGCTCGGATGAAACGTTGATGACTTCCGAGTCGGTAAACTTGTAGTTGGGGATGGTGACCATGCGGCCGTCCAGGCGTTCCATCTTGGTGGAGCGGATGCCAATTTCACGCACGATACCATCGTAACTGTTGATCACGATGCGATCGCCGGCGGAAAAGGGTTTGTCCAAGAAGACGGTGATACCCCCGAATATGTTGGCCACAAAGTCTTTGGCCGCCATAGCCATGGCGATTCCACCAATTCCCGCACCGGCGAGCAGGGCTCCCACGTTGTAGCCGGCGTTGCTCAGACCAACAATGATGCCCACGATCCACAAAATGGCGCGCAGCCCCTTGCGCAGGATCGGCAAAATGGTGTCGTCCAACGTGCTCTCGCTCTTCTCCACCATGGGCACCACATACTCGGAAATCGCAGCGTCTACGATCCGCACTACGAACCACGTAATGTCGATGGCGATCAGCACATGGAAGATGTTGTTGATGAAGGTTTGGGGCCCATCGGCAAAGTGGAGCCGTTCCAACGACCACCACGAGAAAATGATGATCAGACCAAGAACAAGCGGCTGCTCGAGTCGGTCCACCAATATGTCATCCAACTTGGTGGCGGTGCGTCCAGTGATGCGGCGCATGAGTCCACCAAACAGCTTGTAAAGCAGGCGTGCGAGCAGGATTCCCACCAGGAAAATGCCCAGGCTGATCAGGATGTCCCACCACGTGTTTTCGCCCCAAGTACGCATGAAAAAGGCTTGCGTCCCGGGGCCTAAGAGTTCAAAAATGCGATTCAGAGCTTGCGTTTCCATGGGTCAAAGTCCAAAGATGATTCCTCCCCCGTAGTTCGGGTTTTGGAAGGGCGAATTGGGGTCGTCGAATACATCGTACATGAGCGAGACGATCAAAAATACATTCTCGCCCAACTGTTGACGGAAGCCGCCACCGACGTAAAGCAATGGAATGGTTTGGCGGCCCAAGTCTTCGCCCGAGAGGGGGTCCCAGGCGTTGGTGTTGATGGCGTGAAATTCGCTGCCTAAAAAGAAGTTGTCGGTCACCAAAAAGCGCGTAAACAGGTTCCCGCCGTAAACACTGCTGGAGAACTGCTGGCCGGTGAAATTGAAGCGGTAGTACAGCCCAGTAGCGCCAATGCCGGCACTCCATTTGGGCGTAATGCGGCACCCCAGTGTAGGTGTGGCGCCCACCACAATGGTGTTGGTGCCAAAGTTCAGCACGACATTTCCACCAGTAAAAAGGCGATCCTTGACAGAGGGTTTTGTCGTTTCTTGGCCCCAGTCCGATTGGGCATGGAGCAGGGTGCCAACCAGGCACAAACACACGAGCAAGCGCATTTTCATACCGCGAATTTAGCCGAATCAGGCGTGCCCCTCAGACCAAGTGTAGCAGCCCGCCCAACAATGCACCTCCGGCAATGATCCACATGGCCGACAGCTTCCAAGGTCCGAAGGTGAAAAAGGCCCCCAACGCGGCGATCGTGATGCCCTTCCAATCGGCCAGCGTGGCCTGCCCCATGGTGATCATGACTGCCACCATGACCCCTAGAGCAGCGACGTTCACGGCGTCCAAAAAGCGACTCAAAAACGGATATTGACGCAGCTTGACAATGAAGCGGTGGGTGAGCAAGACAAACAAAAACGAAGGGAGGAAAATCCCTGCAGTGGCCGCCAGTGCCCCACCGATCCCGTCCAGTTGGAAACCCACAAACGTGGCCGTGCTGAGTACTGGTCCAGGAGTAAACTGCCCCATGGCAATAGCGTCGAGCAGTTCGGGGGTGGTCAGCCAGCCGCGCTCCACCAGCTCGGCGTCGAGGTAGGCAAACAGCACGTATCCGCTGCCGTAAAGGATGGCGCCGGTTTTCAGAAAGCTCAAGAATACACCTGTAGTAGTGATGCCCTTGGCAGCTGCAGGAGCCATCACCAAGGGCAGGATTGCGATCCCCGAAGTGCTTAGGCGGTCACGCGCAGTGAAGTAGCCGGCACCGAGCAGTCCGGCCGTCAACAGGGCAGTGATTTCATTCACCCAACCCAAGGTGCACACCAGCACCACGAGGGCTCCGATCACCCCCAACTCCCAGCTTTTCAAGGCCTTTTTGCCCAACTTGTAGACGGCCGCAGCAATCACTGCGAGTACCGCAGGTTTGATGCCTTGCACCCAAGGCTCTACATCGGGCAATGTGCCATAGGACACGTACAACCAGGCCAACAGCCCGGTGGTCACCACTGCCGGAACGATGAAGCACGCCCCACCCACCCACATGCCTGCCGCGCCTGCGCGCACATGGCCGCAGTGCATGGTCATTTCGGTGGAGTTGGGGCCGGGGATCAGGTTGGTGGCGCCCATCATGTCCAAGAAATGTTCGCGGGTCATCCACTTGCGCTTGGTGACCACCTCGTCTTCCATCATGGCCAAGTGAGCCGCTGGACCGCCAAAGGCAATGCAACCGAGTTTGAAAAACACACGGGCCACTTCGGCCAAAGAGGAGGCGTTGGTCATGCCCCAAAGATGCAACAAGGGTGTTTCCCCAAGGTTAATGGTCCACGGTGCGGATCACTTTGTCTCCGTTACGAAGCAGGGTTTCGTGGTTGTCGATGACGTATTCGAAGGCGCGCGCCACTTGTTTGAAGCCGCGTCCTTTGAGGTGAAGCTCGTCGTACCAATCCCGTGTGCGGCTGGTCAATCCACGGCTGTCGATGTGGAAGACGCCTTCGTATTTCTGGCTGAATTGCACCAGCATCTCGTTGAATTCAAAGAGCATCAAGCGCATGATGTCGGCCTGGTCTTGGGCGTCGCTGACCCCGGCAATCATCAGCGGTTGGTGCAGCCAGCGTCCGCTGTCGAGCAGCCAATTGACCAGTGGCTGAAAGGGGGTGCGCAGCCCAAAACCGCGCTTGCTCCGCGGGATGGGGAAGTCGTACCCTTGGGTGACGCATAAGAGGTGTTTCATCTTCGATGCATTGCGCAGGAGTTGCGTGAAGAACAGTTTGTACTGCAGCTCGAAGGTTTTGATCAGCGCATAGAATTCCTTGCCGATGAATTCCTGTGCTGCGAACATGGCTTGGCGTTCATCATCGGTCAACGCGTAAAACCTGCTTGTGATCTCTTCGGGCGACCTGTATTTGCGCAGCGGATCGGCTTGGTTGATCATGGTACTCAATCGATAGTTGCCCACCAGGTCGTTGCCCCCGCCTGAAATTAACATCACCTCCGCCCGTGAAGTGGTCAGTCCGTGGACATATTGCTCTTCGTACAGAATATTGGTCAGCCAATCCCCACCATAGGCATCGGAATACACCAAGTAATCCTTGCGCTTTTTGAGCCAGTCTATGGTGTCATTGATGAAGATCGGGAACTGAAACCAGCTGTCGCCTTCGGCGTAAATGCGCACATAGCGTCGCCCGGGTTTCATGCCTTTGACGCGTTTCCAGAACTTCTTTTTGCGGCGCTTGGTGCTGCGTTTGTTCCACGTTCCGAGCATGCCGGAGTTGGCGTTTGACGTGGTGCGAAGGCCGGATTCGGAGAGGTCGTAAATGCGTTTGATCATTGTTCGCAAGGGACCAAAGTCTGCGTGGCCCTGATAGATCAAGAGCTTCTCCAGGTCGTCCACGCATGTACTGTCGTCGCAAAGTGGGTTGTCGAGCAGGTGCTCGATGCGTGCATCAATCAGCGGCTTGCGCTGCTCGGGAGTGACGTTTTCCAGATCATCTGGAAGGGGTGGGAGGGGATATGCCATGCATGCATTATACCGCTATTGGCGCATTTGAGTGTTCACCAATACTGGTGAACGCGGTAACTCTTGACCCCGAGATAAGACTGCGTGAAAAGGGTCGTCCAACAACGGACGCAGCTTTAAGGTCTTCAAGGAAAAGCTCCCCTCAAGCACACCATATAGCGCGAAGGTTTCCTTCGGGGTGGGTTAGCGCATGATACAGACCACAGTCAACCCTGGGGTTACGGCGCTGTGCACGGCGTTGCCTTCACGCACCAAGTCGGTGCCGGCAGGGAGATCTGCCGCCGGGGTCCAGTCCGAGGTGGTGGTCGCACTGTGGATGAACAAGCGTCCGGCAGCGCTTCGGTACGCTTTGGCATGGGCGACGCGGTGGCCGACGAGCTCACCGTCGCCGTCGTAAACGGCTTCAGGTGCGCGGCGGTTCAATTCGGTTTGCAGGGAGGCAAGTTGCTCGGTGTTGTTGGAGGCATCGTGGTCTTCCAGTTGCACGCGGGCCACACCCTTGCCATCCAGCAAGTAGTTCATCTGCAGCAACGTACCACTTTGTTTTTCGGGCACTGACACAAATGAAGCTTCTACGGTCAATGATTCCGAAACGTCCTGCGCCACGTCGGTGAGTTGGTACTGTGCCATCCACGCGTCAATATTTGCAATCGGTTGCAGCACTTGGGCACGCTCGGTGCTGACCGAGGGATCGATCAATTTGACTGTACTCCATGCCCCGTCTTTCAAGGCAATGGTGTGCAGCGGAGTGGGGTCGTTGTTTTGAAAGAGTTGCCAGTACTCGCCTTCGTGGGTGAGGTTGATGCGCTCAGAAGAAGCAAGCACATAGCTGCCATCCGCCGAAAAGGTGACGGTTGCAGGGGCAGAGGCAAACAGGGAAGAAGCCACAAAAAGCGCGGCTACGAGGGTCAAAAGGGTCGGTTTCATCAATGGATGGTTTGCAGGTTTCACAAAATAGACGATTGTAGCCGATGGTTATTGCGATCGGCCGCACATTCGTATGGGAAATTCCGATTCACGAGCTCCTCGCGCGCGTTCAGCCCCCGCCCAAGGGGGTCACAGCGTCCCCCAATTCAAAGGTGGTTCTTCCGATCCGCGTTTCCCGGGAGCGACCCGAGTAGAAATGCGTACAAACGTTTCTACCCGTTTAAACAAGACTTTCACCGTATTCCATTCAGTACCTTTGCGCCCCATGAATCCGATCTACCATCCTGAATTCAAGCTCGGTGTGCTGGGCGGCGGTCAACTCGGCCGTATGCTCCTGCAAGCCGCTGCCGACATCGATGTGCGCCTCCACATCCTCGACCCTTCTGCCGATGCTCCGTGCGCTCGCATGGCGCCTTACTTCACCCAAGGAAGCTTTGCCGATCACGACACGGTGCTCGCCTTTGGCAAGGGCAAGGACGTGCTCACGGTAGAAATCGAGCACGTGGCCACCGATGCCCTCGAACAACTCGAGTCCGAAGGCGTCAACGTGTACCCCCAACCCCGCGCGCTCCGTATCATTCAGGACAAAGGCATCCAAAAGCAGTTCTACGCCGACAACGGCATCCCCACTGCACCTTTCACCTTGATCGACGGCAAAGAGGCCATCACCTCGTTTCCCGTCGTACAAAAAATGCGCACCGGCGGGTACGATGGCAAGGGCGTGCAAATCCTCAAGTCTGCGGCCGATCTGGACCGCGCCTTTGACGGCCCTTCCGTATTGGAAGAGTTGGTGCCGTTCGAAAAAGAGCTGTCGGTGATTGTGGCCCGAAACCCCCAAGGCGATATCGAGACCTTCCCGGTGGTAGAGATGGTCTTCAACCCGGTGGCCAACCTGGTGGAGTTCCAGTTTTCGCCCGCCAACGTATCGGACCAAGTGGCGACCCGCGCCCGCGAAATCGCGGTCAACGTGGCCGAAAGTCTGGATGTAGTGGGCCTGCTGGCCATCGAGATGTTCCTGTTGGAAGACGGCTCGGTGCTGGTCAACGAAATGGCGCCTCGTCCCCACAACAGCGGCCACCAAACCATCGAAGGCAACTACACCTCGCAGTTTGAGCAGCATTTGCGCTCGGTTTTGGGCTTGCCACTGGGGTCTACCGATCCCATCATGCCCAGCGCCATGATCAACCTGCTCGGCGCCGAGGGCCACACCGGCCCGGTCAAGTACGCGGGTTTGGAAGAGGCCATGGCCATTCCCGGTGTGTACCCGCACATCTACGGCAAGTCCACCACCAAGCCTTTTCGCAAAATGGGCCACGTTGCGGTCATCCATCCCGACGCCCAAACCTGTCAAGAGATTGCGTTGAAAGTGAAAGACATGATTCGGGTAGAGGCCGAGTAGCAGTTTTCAACACCCCGTCCAAACCCCTTTCTAGCGGGAGGCTTCCGGCGTATTTTTGAAGGTCAAATCCCAGCCATGAAGCAGTACCTCGAATTGATGCGCCACGTGCGCGACAACGGCACCCATAAAGGCGACCGCACCGGCACCGGCACAGTGAGTTGTTTCGGTTACCAAATGCGTTTTGACCTCTCGGAAGGGTTTCCGGTACTCACCACCAAAAAGCTGCACTTGCGCAGCATCATCCACGAGCTCTTGTGGTTCCTTCAAGGGGACACCAACATCCACTACCTCAAGGAAAACGGCGTGCGCATCTGGGACGAGTGGGCCGACGAAAACGGCGACCTCGGACCGGTCTACGGCTACCAGTGGCGCTCGTGGCCCAACCCCGACGGTACCCACACTGACCAGATCCATAAGCTCATTGAATCGCTGAAGCACAAACCGGATTCACGTCGCCACATTGTATCGGCCTGGAACCCCAGCTTCATCGACGACATGGCCTTGCCTCCTTGCCACTGCCTGTTCCAATTCTACGTGGCCGATGGCAAGCTCAGCTGCCAGCTCTACCAACGCTCGGCGGACTTGTTCTTGGGCGTGCCGTTCAACATTGCCTCGTACAGCCTGCTGACCTTGATGCTCGCCCAAGTGTGCGGCTATGCGCCGGGTGAATTCGTTCACACTTTTGGCGACGTCCACCTCTACAGCAACCACCTGGAACAAACCGACCTGCAGCTCCAGCGCGAACCACGGAGCCTGCCCACCCTGCGCATCAACCCCGATGTGAAGGACCTGTTCGACTTCCGTTTTGAAGATTTTGAGTTGGTGGACTACGATCCGCACCCCCACATCAAAGCCCCGGTAGCGGTCTGACATGAAGGTATCCATCATCGCAGCGGTTGCCCAAAACCGCGCCATCGGCCGCGACAACGACTTGATCTGGGACTTGCCGGACGACATGGCCTTTTTCCAGTCTTCCACCAAAGGACACCACATCATCACTGGACGCCTGAACTACGAGAGTATTCCCGAGAAGTACCGCCCACTGCCGCACCGCACAAACATGGTAGTGACCCGCAATTCGAATTATCACGCACCCGGTGCCCACGTGGTGAGCTGCGTGCGCGAAGGGCTGGACATCGCGCGCGCCAACGGCGAAACCAATGCATTTATCATCGGCGGCGGACAGATCTACGCCAAGGCGCTGGCCAAGGATTTTGTGGACGAATTGCTCATCACCCACGTACACGCCGAGTTTGAAGCGGACGTGTACTTCCCCGAGGTGAACTGGGCCGATTGGCAACGCTCAGAAGCGCTCTACCACCCCAAGGATGCCAAGCACGCCCATGACTTCACCATCACCCGTTATTTGCGCGTGCGTGAGGATGGCTAATTTGCAGTACCAACCTACCCCTATGAGAACGATCAGTTTGGCCGCACTCTCCCTGTATTGCATCCTCACCGGCTGCCGCACCGAAGAGCAGAGTTACAGCACTTACGCCTCGCTTAACTTGACGGTCAGCGGGACCGTCTTCACCTTTTCGCAATAGCCCATGTTTCTGGACTACTTCCTCGAAGGCCTCTACCACATCCTCGATCCCAACGGGTACGATCACTTGGTGTTCTTGGTGGCCCTTTGCGTGCCGTACGACATCCGTTACTTCAAGCGCGTGCTGTTTTTGGCTACAGCCTTCACCATTGGTCACAGTGTCACCTTGGCGCTGGCGGCATTTGAAGTGGTGTTGATCCGAGGAAGCATCATTGAATTCTTGATTCCCGTGACCATTTTTGTGACAGCCATGCGCACGGTGATCTACCCCAAACGCAATGAACGGCGCAACTACCTTGGGTATGCAGCGGTGCTGTTTTTTGGCCTCATCCACGGCATGGGCTTTTCCACTTTGTTGCGCATGAAGCTCCAATCGGGGCAAAGCATTGCTGAAGCCTTGCTGGCGTTCAACCTCGGCATCGAGGTAGGGCAACTGGCCATTGTAGCGGTGTTTCTCCTGCTGACCACTTGGATTCAAAGCTTGTCTGGCGTCCGCACCCGCGAATGGATCTTGGGTTTGAGTGCGGCTTGCGCAGGCATTGCCTTGGTCCTGATTCACGAAAATTGGCCGTTGTGAAACGCTCCTGGCCCGCACGTGCCATGAACGCGGTGATGTTGGGCCTGGTGCGCTTTTATCAAGGTGCCATCAGCCCGCTGCTGGGGAGCAATTGCCGTTTTCAACCCACGTGTTCGCAGTATTTTGCGGAGGCGTTGCAACAGTGGGGACCCATCAAGGGTTCTCTGATGGGATTCCGACGTGTTTCCAAGTGCCACCCTTGGGGAGGTCATGGACACGACCCGGTGCCTCCCAACCCCAAACAAACCAAAGAAGACTCCCATGCTCATTCGTCCTAGACGCAACCGAAAATCCGCCGCCATCCGCCACATGGTGCGTGAAACCGCTTTGCCCGCCGCCAAGCTGATCTCCCCCTTGTTTGTGGTGGACGGCCCTGATCGCCGTGAGCCCATCGGCGCGTTGCCCGACCTGTTCCGCCTCGGCCAAAACGGGGTGATGCAGGAAGTGGAAGAAAGCCTCAAGCTCGGGATCAACAGCTTTGTGCTGTTCCCTGCGGTGGATGACGCCCTTAAGGACAAAACCGCCACCTATTCCTGGAGCGAAGAAAACTTCTACCTCAAGTTGGCCCGCGACATCAAGGAGCGCTTTCCTGAGGCCTGTTTGATGAGTGATGTGGCCATGGACCCTTACAGCTCAGACGGACACGACGGCCTGGTGGAAGACGGTGAAATCCTCAACGACGAAACCCTGCCCATTCTGGCGCGCATGTCGGTGGCCCAGGCGCAGGCTGGGTTCGACATCATTGGCCCGAGCGACATGATGGACGGCCGCGTGGAAACCATCCGCCGCTCGTTGGATGAAGCCGGCCACTCCGGGGTGAGCATCATGAGCTACACCGCCAAATACGCCAGTGCGTATTACGGACCGTTTCGCGAAGCATTGGATTCGGCTCCGCGAGGTGGAGACAAAAAAACCTACCAAATGGATCCCGCCAACCGGCGCGAGGCCTTGCGCGAAGCATACCTCGATGCCGAAGAGGGTGCGGACATCCTCATGGTCAAGCCGGCCATTTGCTACTTGGACGTGATTCGCTTGTTGCGCGACACCCAAGAACTGCCCATCAGCGCGTACAATGTAAGTGGAGAGTACAGCATGGTCAAGGCCGCCGCAGCGAACGGTTGGTTGGACTACGAAGGCGCCATGCAGGAAATGCTGTTGAGCATTCACCGCGCCGGCGCTGATATCATTCTCACCTATTTCGCCAAAGACTATGCGCGTTTGCTTGCTGATTAACCTGTTGCTCTTGGCTGGACTGGCCTCGGCGCAATCGTCGTATGAAAACGTGCTCATCGAGGCGCAAAAGGGCTTCGGCTATCCGCCGTGTGAGCCCAGCATCTGCGTGAGCCCCTCTGACCCGTCTCACGTCGTGGCTGGTGCTATCCTGGACCGCGTGTATACCTCAGCGGATTCGGGCAAGACCTGGACCGCCGATGCGCTGCGCAGCAAGTACGGCGTCTTCGGGGACCCCACACTGATTGCCTCGCCCGAGGGCCACTTCTACTACCTCCACCTCAGCGACCCCAGCGGTCGTGGTTGGGCCGATCCAGGATTGCTTGACCGCATCGTGTGCCAATACTCCTCGGACAACGGCAAGACCTGGAGCGAAGGCGCAGGCATGGGCAAAAACGGCAACAAGGATCAAGACAAGCAATGGGCCACCGTTTCTCCTAACGGCAAGCACGTCTACGCCACCTGGACCCAATTCGACCGCTACAACAGCAAGGAGGCTGGAGACAGCACGCTTATCCTCTTTTCGTGTGGCAACGCCAAAGGCGCAAAATGGAAGGAGCCGGTGCGCCTGAGCCAATTCGCGGGAAACTGTTTGGACGGAGACATGACCGTGGAAGGCGCTGTGCCCGCATCCGGCACCAACGGTGAGATTTACGTCACCTGGGCCTTGGGCGACACGTTGTGGTTTGACCGCAGCCTGGACGGCGGCAAAACATGGATGGACCAGGACCGCATAGCCGGAGAAATCATCGGCGGATGGGACCAGCACATTCCGGGCATCAATCGTTGCAACGGCATGCCGGTGACCATGGTGGACCACAGCGACAGCCCTAACCGCGGCAGGATCTACGTGCTCTTTGCCGACCAGCGGGCAGGGGAAGACGACACCGACGTGTTTTGCATCCATTCCCATGACCGTGGAGAATCCTGGAGTGAGGCTATACGCGTCAACGACGACGCCCCGGGCAAGCACCAGTTTTTTCCTTGGTTGGCGGTAGACAACAGCACGGGCCACTTGTACGCGGTGTTCTACGACCGTCGAGACCACGATGACCAAGCCACGGATGTGTACCTGGCGACCTCCACTGACGGAGGCGTGACCTGGATCAACGAGCGCATCAGTGAATCACCGTTTACTCCCGTAGAGGGCGTTTTCTTTGGGGATTACAACAACATCTCAGCCGTGAACGGCGTGGTACGCCCCATCTGGACACGCTACGAAAAAGGCCGCCTCAGTATTTGGACGGCCTTGATCAACAAGTAAATTCTAGGGACTTCAGGCGTTGCGAATGGCTTCCGCCAGTTTCGCCAGTTCGGCGTGGTCGGCTTGGCTGCGCTGCTTGGCAAAGTCCATGTCGCCGATGTGGTTGATGGGGATCAGATGCACATGTGCGTGCGGAACTTCAAGGCCCACTACGCTCACGCCAATGCGTGCGCACGGAACCACCGTTTCAATTTTCGGGGCCAAGGTCTTGGCAAACAGGGTCAGCCCCGTAAGCATGTGGTCTTCCAAGTCAAAGTAGTAGTCCACTTCTTGTTTGGGAATGACCAACGTATGCCCCGGTGCTACGGGCATGATGTCCAGAAAGGCCAGGAAATCGTCGGTCTCGCCCACCTTGTGGCAAGGAATTTCACCGGTGACGATTTTAGAAAAGAGGGTGGGCATCAGCGTGAAATCTCGAGGACTTCGAATTTGATCAAGCCCGCAGGCACCTGTACATCAGCAATATCGCCCACCTCTTTGCCCAACAGGCCTTTTCCGATGGGAGAGTCCACCGAGATCTTTTTCTCGGCCAGATTGGCCTCGTTTTCGGCCACCAGGGTGTATTCCACCACGGCCTTGTTGTTGAGGTTCTTGATTTTCACCTTGCTCAGGATGTAGACCTTGGAGTTGTCCATTTGCGACTCGTCCACAATGCGGGCGTTGGCCACCAAGTTCTCCATCTTGTTGATCTTGGCCTCGAGCAGGCCTTGGGCTTCCTTGGCTGCGTCGTACTCAGCATTTTCTGAGAGGTCGCCTTTGTCACGGGCGTCGGCGATCTGTTGCGAGATTTTGGGACGCTCCACAGTTTTGAGTTGGTGCAGCTCGTCTTTGAGGCGTTTGAGGCCTTCTTCGGTATAGTAGGATATCTGGCTCATCGCAAAAAGGGATTGGGTTCCAGAAAAGGGTTTGTCGTTGATTCCCGGCAGGTGTTGGTGAAAACAACAGAAGCCCCAAAGAATGGAGCTCCTGCCAGGATGGGATATTCAAATATACGATTTCTGTCAGAGGTCGATGTGCAGGCCAATGGTGTGGATGCCGTCGAAATTCTGGGTCGATCGGTAAGCGTAATCAACACCAATGAGGGTCTCATTGGCGCCGGTAGGAACCTGAACGGTGAAGCCTGCCGCAGGGCCATTGTATACGGTCTGGGTCTCGGTGCCACCGATTTGTTCTTCCCACATGTAGCCCGCGCGCAGGCTGAGCAGGTTCTTGTACGAGAACTCAGCACCTGCACCAAACTGATCGCGGGTGAAGGAGTTCGAGGTAAACTGGCCGTTGGCGGTCAGCTTCATGTTCTCACCGAACAGGAAGTCGTACGCAAAGCCGATGTTCACCAGCGAAGGCAATTCGTACCGAGCCGATCGTTGCTCTACGGTCAAGGTAGTACCGTTGACCAAGCCGGTTACAGTCATACCGTCGCCGCTGTAGCGCATGGTAGGACCTACGTTCTGCAGGCTGATACCAAAACGAATGTTGTCAAACTCACCAGTTACGTATCGGATACCTGCGTCAAACGCGATGCCTTGCGCACGAACGTTCGAGATCGACTCGCTCAGCACGCGCATGGTCAAACCTCCGTAGATGCTGTTTGAGAACTCTTTGGCATAGTGCAGGCCCAAGTTGCTGTAACGGGGAGAGAACGTACCGATACCGCCTTCTGGCAGGTCTTCGGTGGTGATGGGAATATCACCAAA
>JBMYJR010000003.1:0-109233 GCA_049594615.1 Flavobacteriales bacterium | reverse complement strand
TGTCGCTATCGGTAGCGTTGTTGGACCATCCGCTTGCTCCAGATTCAAAGTCTTCGTAGTGAAGGAGTTCTGATCCAGCCATCAATACGAGGTCTGCAGGGCAGGTGATTGCCGGGGCTATCACGTCTTGCACGGTGACTTCTTGCATGCATGTCGCAGTGTTTCCCGCATAGTCGGTGGCGGTCCATGTCACCATTGTTGTGCCCATGGTATAGAGCCCTGAGGCATCACTTGTTCCTGTAAGGTCGTTCACCAGGCTGGCGAGTCCACAGTTGTCGGTAGCAGATGGAGCCGGTACCGTTACGATCGCATCACAAGCCCCTGACGCAGGGGTCACAGAAACAGGGACACATGTCAAATTTGGTGGTTCGTTATCGGCAACAGTTACCTCTTGGGTGCAGGTGGAGCTATAACCAGAGGCATCGGTCAGCGTCCAGGTTACCGTTGTTGTGCCGAGTGCAAAGCTTTCGGGAGCGTCGTTGGTGACTGTTACTGCGCTGCAGTCAGTGTAGACCGGGGGCACCAGCGTGGGTGTAGCGATGCACGAGGTGGGGTCATCCTCGTAGATAGCAATGTTGTCTATACCGAAAGATTCATCGTTGATGGACTGGTTCAGCGTCGAACCAAATCCCAATTCAAGGGAGCCGGATGTATCTGCAATGTCCAGGGTGAAATGGATGGTTTGATCTGACCACCCGCTGAAGGCGGTATTGGCATTTGCACCCACAGGCGTTGCGGTCCAAGAGACGGACCCAGAGGCGCCTGATCCACCGGCGTATGCACCATGGTTCAGGGGGATGCTGATGACATTGACCCCGTTCACAAAGACACGGAAGTGTTCGTTGTCCCAAGAATCGAAACGGTACAAGTCGAATTCGACCTGTTTAGTACCGCCAGGGGTCATGGCAAAGGTCTTGCTGGTTGCAGCCCCCGAACCAGAGCCTGCGAAACGGCCCAAGAACTGTGAAAAGTCGTTGTCGCTATCGGTAGCGTTGTTGGACCATCCGCTTGCTCCAGATTCAAAGTCTTCTTGGTGAACAAGTGCAGTAGCAGCACCCGAACTGGCATCCAGGTTAAGATCTGCCGAGCAAGAGGTGATCACAGGAGCATTGATGTCTTCAACGGTGACGTTGTAGGAGCAGTTATCGGTGACCAAACCTCCGTTAATGGAGGCTTGCCAGGTGATGGTCGAGGTGCCTGCAGGAAATACATCTCCGGAATTGAGTCCGTTCCCGTCTAAGCGAGCAAGACCAATGGTACAGCCCGATTCCAAAACAGGGTAGTCAAAGTTGAACGTACCCCCTGTACATGAGCCTGGGTCAAACCCAATGATGGTGTCGTTTGGACAGGTCACGGTTACATACGGGTCATAAATCATGAAGGTCTGCGTAACGCTGAAGTAGTCATCACAAATCCACCATCCGGCAGTGACCTCTACCGTCTCACTGACCTCAAGTTCAGTATCTGGATGTGCCAGAATGAAGAAACTGGCATTCGCTTCTCCCGGGTTGAACGTCACGCTGCTCCCTACCGGGGTCATCGTGGCATCGAACATTGAATAATCAACGCCCGCGGTGGCTGTTCCACCAATGCTCAACTCTACGGTTAGTGGGACGTCGAGGTCTCCATCTCGCTGTGCTAAGAAAGCGGCCAGTTGGCATCCCTCTGTTGCATCTGGAGCAACAGGGTCTGATGAGATAGTAACGCTTTGAGGACGCGCAAACCCTGAAAAGTAGCCACCGTATCCTGCCACACCTGAAACTCCGAAGAATGAAACAATGGCCATCGTACTTGATGTAATGTTTAGATCACCGGTCAATCCAGAAAGTTTGTAAATGTCGTAGCTGTCCCCTCCCCAAATGGTCACCGTTTCCGGTGTGCTGGTTTCGAGTGTGCCATTGATCCAGATTTGAGAACCCGCGAATGTGGTAATGGTTACTCCACCAGAAAAGACATCAGGTCCGATTTGCTCGATGTCGATGATAGCATCGATCTCGTCTTCAATCTGACAAGAGATGTCAGGCACGAAGTTCATTCCAGCAGTGTTTCCGGCATTATTGCCTGCGAGCAGCTGATATGCAAACACATCTTTGGATGTGTGCACGTGCATAACATTGCTGCTGTAATTTGACCCATGAACGAGGTGCCATTCCCCCGCTTGAATCGTGGCAACAGGACCTGCGCCGTTCACGTAAATTTCGGTGTCATCGTAGTGCGCCACAATGAGTGCTTGCTCTCGGTCGTCTCCGCCTGAAGCCCGAATAAAGATGTAGTCGGTTCCAATTTTTTCTGCTCCTACAATTTGGTCGATACCGTAATCACGACCGGCAGAGGTAGTAGGCTCCCCATTCCACGAACCGGTATTCACAACAATGGGGTGATCCGATGTAACCAAGGTGCCAATCATGCCGTCGAGGTTATCTGGATCGACATTGGCTTCACATCGCATCACGTAGCTCTCTCCTTCATCAAGTTGCACGGTAATGACCGAATTAGTGCTGGGGGCGCCGCTTCCCTCGAGCGTAACTCCTGAGCCTGTCATGTCGATCTCAACGGTTGTATCGTCCTCTGTTGCAGTAATCCCAAAGGTGGTTGCTTTGTTGGAGTTGTTTTGCTGATTAGGAATACTTCCCAGTCGGAATTCTGTGCCAAAAGCGTTCTGACCTTTTGAAGTCAACGAACCTGCTTGGGCATTGTCTTCAGAGCGCACCCTGAGATTGGCGTAAATCAAACCATCTGCGACGACCTTGAATCCCGCACCAGTTGTCAGTACAGTATTGAGCTTGTTGTCCTTTACGGCTACTCCAGAAGGAAATCCATAATCGTCGTAGCGATAGGGTGATCCTGAAGACACCGTTCCCGTGTGCAACGTGGCGGTACCTGCAGCATCGGTCAACGTGAAGTTTACCGGGGTTTCGGAAGGCGTTGAAAAGTAAATGTGGACATCACCAGGAGCCTCGTTTCCTGAATCGTCTGATCCAAAAGGTGGAATGTAATGGAGTGAATCCAATTGCGCCTCGAGGGAGGTTCCAAACGAAAGAGCAATTAGGAGTAAAACCAGAACCCTGCACCACCTCTGTGAGGTGCGCTTGTGCGAGGCAGGCGATACAAACGCACTGCGTTGTATTGCGCCCAAAGTGGATTTGGTTGGCTGGTAGGATGACGGGTGCATGAGCGACCCGTGATTGCGCTGAGAGTGCGCAACCAGGTTCAATTTGGCTGTTCCCATTGTTTGGTCTTTGAGTACAGCCGGGTGCAAATTCTCCGTGGATCAATTGCCTTCTCTCCGTCTCGTCGCTGGTGTGTTTTGAACACGGGGGGTGGCTGTACAGCTTGGTTATACCGCAGGAGTCACAATGGGGTTATGTTTTTGGGGCAGTTTTTTGAAATCCGCCTACGATCGGAGGTATAAATCCCTGACAATCAGCGAGAAAAAAATCCTACAAGCGCGTAGGAATAGGCCGTCATCCGGTGTCTGAAACCCGAATTTTGTAGAAAATGCGATGCCGATGTCATTCACAAAACCGCCCGTTTTTACGTTGGGCAGGAGCCACTGCAAAGCCGTAAATTCGCGCATCCAATCGTGCGGCCCCCATGCTGAATAAATACAACGAATACGACCACCTCAACCTCCCTCGCGTAGCAGAAGAACAGCTGCTGTTGTGGGAGGGCGAGCAGACCTTTGAGCACAGCGTTCAAAACCGCCCTGAGGACAAGCCCTTTGTGTTTTTCGAAGGCCCCCCCAGCGCCAACGGCAAGCCCGGCATTCACCACGTGATGGGCCGCACCATCAAGGACATTGTGTGCCGTTACAAAACCCTGCAAGGCTTCCGTGTGCTGCGCAAAGCCGGTTGGGACACCCACGGCTTGCCCGTAGAACTCGGGGTCGAAAAGGAACTCGGCATTACCAAAGAGGACATCGGCAAAACCATCTCGGTAGACGCGTACAACCAGGCCTGCAAAAAGGCCGTTATGCGCTACACCGACCTCTGGAACGAGCTCACCCGCAAAATGGGCTACTGGGTGGACATGGATGACCCTTACGTCACCTACCAATCCAAGTACATGGAGACCGTATGGTGGTTGCTGCGTCAGGCTTACGACAAAGGCTTGCTGTACAAAGGATTCACCATCCAGCCCTATTCGCCCAAGGCCGGTACTGGTCTGAGTACCCACGAGCTCAACCAACCCGGCGCCTACCGCGATGTGAAGGACACCACCGTAGTGGCCCAATTCGCCGTCAAGGATTGCTGCGTGCCCAAAGTGGCCGCCTACTTGGATGAAGGCAAGGAGCTGGCCGGCCCGCTCTACTTTCTGGCTTGGACTACCACCCCTTGGACCCTGCCGTCCAACACCGCGCTGGCCGTGGGTCCGGACATCGACTACGTCATCGTCAACTCCATCAATAAATACTCCGAAACCGCCACTTCTGTGGTGCTAGCGGAGGCGCTCGTGGGCAAGCATTTCCCGGTCAAAAAGGGCGAAGAATTTGAAATCGTGGGCCGCATGAAAGGCCGCGACTTGGTGGACCGCAAGTACCACCAGCTGCTGGACTACGCCCAGCCCATGGAAGACGCCGACAAGGCCTTCCGCGTCATCCCCGGCGACTACGTCACCACCGAAGACGGTACCGGTATGGTCCACATCGCCCCCACCTTTGGTGCGGACGATATGAAGGTGGCCAAGGATGCCGGCATACCGCCTATGCTGGTGGCCGATGCCAACGGCAACCCTGTACCTCTGGTGGACTTGCAAGGCCGCTTTGTGAAGGACATGGGTCCGCTGGCCGGCAAGTACGTCAAGAACGAATTCTACGACGACGGCCAAGCCCCCGACAAGAGCGTGGATGTGGAAATCGCCATCCGCCTCAAAGAAGAGGGCAAAGCCTTTAATGTCGAGAAATACGAGCACAACTATCCCCACTGCTGGCGTACCGACAAGCCCGTACTGTACTACCCGCTAGACTCGTGGTTTGTGAAAGTGCCTGAGTTCCGCGACCGCATGAGCGCGCTGAACGATACCATCCGCTGGAAACCCGCCAGCACCGGTACTGGCCGCTTTGGCAATTGGCTTGCCAACGCCAACGATTGGAACCTCTCGCGTTCGCGCTTTTGGGGCATCCCCATTCCCATCTGGCGCAGCGAAGACGGGGCCGAGGCCATATGCATCGGCTCGGTAGAAGAGCTCATGGCAGAAATCGAGCGCAGCATCGAGGCCGGTCACATGACCAGCAACCCATACAAAGGATTCGAGCCCGGTAACATGGACCAGGCCAACTACGACAAAGTCGACCTCCACAAAAACGTGGTGGACGCCATCGTACTCACCTCTCCCTCGGGCAAACCCATGACCCGCGAAGCAGACCTGATCGACGTGTGGTTTGACTCAGGTTCAATGCCATACGCGCAGTGGCACTACCCGTTTGAGAACAAGGAAAAAATCGACGAGGGCAAGGCCTTCCCCGCGGACTTCATTGCCGAAGGGGTGGACCAAACACGTGGATGGTTCTATACCCTGCATGCCATTGCCACCATGTGCTTTGATTCGGTGGCATACAAGAGCGTGATCTCCAACGGCTTGGTGCTCGACAAAAACGGACAGAAAATGTCCAAGCGACTCGGCAATGCCGTGGACCCGTTTGAGACCCTTGATACATATGGCCCGGACGCTACGCGCTGGTACATGATCACCAACGCCCAGCCTTGGGACAACCTCAAGTTTGACCTCGAAGGCATTGAGGAAGTGCGCCGCAAGTTCTTTGGAACGCTGTACAACACCTACGCCTTCTTCGCGCTTTACGCCAACTTGGACAACTTCCATTACGAAGAAGCCGACATCCCCCAAGCCGAGCGCCCAGAAATTGACCGCTGGATCCTTTCCAAGCTCAATACCTTGGTGGGTGAAGTGACCGATGCGTTTGAAGCCTACGAGCCCACCCGCGCAGGCCGTGCCATCCAAGAGTTTGTCACCGATCAACTCAGCAACTGGTACGTGCGCCTGTGCCGCCGCCGTTTCTGGAAAGGCCAATACGGCACCGATAAAATCAGCGCGTACCAAACCTTGTACACCTGTTTGGAAACCGTGGCGCGACTGGCATCGCCCATCGCCCCGTTCTACACCGACCGCATCTACCGCGACCTCACCGTCATCAGCCGCACCCATACCTACGAGAGCGTGCACTTGAGCGACTTCCCCAAGGTGCGCCAAGACTGGATCGACACCGATTTGGAAGCCCGCATGGACATTGCCCAGCGCGTGACTTCCATGGTGCTGAGCCTGCGTAAGAAGGAGAAGCAACGCGTGCGCCAACCGCTGCAAAAAGTGATGATCCCCGTACTCGATGCCACCTTCGAGCAGCGACTCCACAAGGTGGAAGACCTGATCCTCTCAGAGGTGAACGTGCGCGAAATGGAATACCTCAAGGACACCACCGGCGTGCTGGTCAAGCGTATCAAGCCCGACTTCAAGGCCCTCGGCCCGAAGTACGGCAAGCAAATGAAGGACATCGCCGCAGCGGTCAACCAGTTTGACCAGGATCAAATTGGCGCACTGGAAAAGGCCGGCAGCTTGCAACTGGACCTTGAAGGCGGTGCAGTAGAAATCACCTTGGACGACGTCCACATCTCCACCGATGACATTCCCGGATGGTCGGTGGTAACTGACCGCGGCATCACTGTGGCCTTGGACGTGACCCTCACCGAAGAATTGCGCGCCGAAGGCATTGCCCGCGAGTTTGTCAACCGCATCCAAAACATGCGCAAAGACAGCGGATTTGACGTTACCGATCGCATCCACGTGCGCATCGCAAACCACCCTGAAATCGCCCCTGCCGTCCACGCCAATTTGGACTATATTTGTTCGGAGACATTGGCCGATCGGCTGGAAGTGGTGGATACGCTTGAAGCGGGTCAAACCGTTGAATTGAGCGAAGAAGTCCACACCCGAATCGCCATAGAAAAACTATCCTAAGACCCTTTATCCCATGGCTCAAGTACGCTACTCAGACTCCGATCTGAAAGAGTTCGAAGCGCTCATCATGGAGAAGCTGGCCAAAGCCAAGTCTGACCTCGACGCCCTGACCAAATCCTTGTCTCACGCGGACGACAACTCCACCGACGATACCGCCTCTTCGTTTAAGATGATGGAGGACGGCTCGCAAACCCTCAGCCGCGAGGAAACAGCTCAACTGGCCTCGCGTCAGGAGAAGTTCATCATCAGCTTGGAGAATGCCCTGATCCGCATCAAGAACAAGACTTACGGCATTTGCCGTGTCACCGGCAAGCTCATCCGAAAGGAGCGCCTCATGCTGGTGCCCCACGCCACTTTGAGCATCGAAGCCAAGAACCGTCAATAATCGGGCTCTTGAGTTTCAACGCCAAGCGCCTGGTCTGGTCAGGCATCGTTCCCACCATCCTGTTGGTCCTGCTGGCCGATCAAGCTTTAAAGATCTGGGTTAAACTCAGCTTCGAGCTGTACGGTGGACTGGAATTGATTCCGGGTGTGCTGGAGTTGGAGTTCGTGGAGAACCCCGGTATGGCATTCGGTTGGATGATTCCTGGTACCGGTGGCAAGTTGGCGCTGTCCATTTTCAGGGTGGTGGCCGTGGTAGGTATTGCCTTCTACATCCGCAAACTCCTACAGTCCAAAGCCCACAAAGGCCTGGTACTCTGCGTTTCGCTCATCATGGCGGGCGCCTTGGGCAACATCATTGACAGCTTGGTATACGGCTTGATTTTCGATACCGGCATGTTCTTCGACCCCGCCATGGGCGACTATGTGAACTACCTGGGCATTTCTCAAATGGACGGCTCGGGGTATGCCCCCATGCTTATGGGCAATGTGGTGGATATGCTACACATTGTGGTCACCCTGCCTGAGGGGTCACCGATTGCGCCCGGGCAAAAGGTATTCCCGCCGGTGTTCAACATCGCCGATTCAGCCATCACGGTGGGGGTGATCCTCATTTTGCTGCGCCAGCGCACGTTTTTCAAGAATACTGCTGAAGGTCCGCTTCCTGCGGAGGCCTGATTACACCGTTTCTGCTTCCCAAGGGGCGGTCACCCAATCTCCGTGCTCGCGGATCAAATCGATGAGGGCGTCTACCGCGTCAACTTCCGGTACGTTGCGGCGCACCACTTCTTTTTCCTTGTAGAGGGTGATCTTTCCAGGTCCGGTGCCTACGTAGCCGTAATCTGCGTCAGCCATCTCTCCGGGGCCATTCACGATGCAGCCCATAATGCCAATTTTGATGCCTTTGAGGTGATCGGTGCGCTCGCGGATGCGGGCCGTGGTCTCCTGCAAGTCAAACAAGGTGCGGCCGCAAGAAGGGCAGCTGATGTATTCGGTGCGTGAGATGCGCATGCGCGTGGCTTGCAGCACCCCAAACAGGGTGTGGTTCACGCGTTGCAGGGGCACGTTGGGTGCGGTGGCCATCAGACCATCTCCCAACCCGTCCAGCAGCAATGCACCAAAGTCGGCGGCGGCGTAGAGCTGGAAGTGGTCCTCGTCTTCGGTGTAGCGGTTCCAGAACACCACGGGCAACTCCAAGCCTGCACCCATGAGTTTGAACATGCCTGCGCGTAAGTCAGCCATGGTGTGTGGGTGGTCTGATGACAGGGCCAACAGTGCGTTGGGATTCCCTTGCAGCGCATCGAGCAATTCAGCAGTAAGGTCTGTGGTGCTCGCGTGCAGCACGTGTGCGGTGCTCGGGCGGTCAGCGATCCATTGTTTGGGGGTGAGCACGGGCAGCACACGCTCGCGTGGTCCCACGTGTTGCCAGGTGTCGAAGTCTTGCCACAGTTGCAAGGTGCCGGGGATGTCAAAGTCAGGGGTGTGCCTCCCAATGTAAAAGGCATCGCACGCCATGTCGTCGAGGTTCCACTTGTCCAACGGCACCGAGTAGCGGTACCCACCGGCAAAGAAGTGCGCGGGCTTGAGCGCATCCACATCGGAGACATCCAAGACCACGCGAGGCACATGCTTGCCGCCACAATCCATCACGGTGTGGGTGTGACGCCGCGTGTAACTGTAAGGGTCAATGGGCACTTCAACGGGGGCAATGGGCGCCGGGTCGCGATGGGTGTAGCGCTCGGCCAACATGCGGGCCACTGGCAGCTCGGCTTCGGGCTCTTCGGTGAGCGAGACACGGATGGTGTCGCCAATGCCGTCTTCCAACAGGGCGCCGATGCCCACAGCGGATTTGATGCGGCCGTCTTCGCCGTCGCCTGCTTCGGTTACGCCCAGGTGCAGTGGATAGGCCCGGCCGGTGGCCAGCATTTCCTTGCACAGCAGGCGGTAGGCTTGCACCATGACTTGCGGGTTGGAGGCCTTCATGGAGATCACCAGGTCCCGGTAGTCGTGCTTTTCGCAGATCCGCACGAACTCCAAAGCGCTTTCCACCATGCCGAGTGGCGTATCTCCGTAGCGGCTCATGATGCGGTCTGAGAGGGAGCCGTGGTTGGTGCCAATGCGCATAGCCACACCTCCTTCCTTGCACTTGAGGACAAGCGGAGTAAAGCGCTCTTCGATGCGAACCAGCTCAGCAGCGTAGCCTTCATCGGAGTAATCGTGCTCTTCGAATTTCTTTTTATCGGCGTAGTTGCCGGGATTGACGCGAACCTTCTCCACAATGCCTGCCGCGACTTCGGCAGCGTTGGGGGTAAAGTGGATGTCGGCCACCAGTGGAGCAGTGTAGCCATCAGCGTGCAGGGCTTCGCGGATGGCGGCTAAGTTTTCGGCGTCTTTCTTGGAAGGGGCGGTGATGCGCACCAGCTCACACCCAACATCGATCATGCGTTTGCTTTGGGCTACCGTCCCCGTGGTGTCCATGGTGTCGGTGGTGGTCATGGACTGGATGCGGATGGGGTTGTCCCCGCCAAAGCCGACGGGACCAACCATCACTTCACGCGTGCGCAAGCGGCTGTAGCCAAAGAGGGTGTTGCAGTACATCTGTTCTTGATCGTCTTCCTGAACAAAGAAACTGCTTTTCTGCGCGATTGTTCCGGATGGGAATCAATGTTCGGCCACCACCAGGATTTCGATGCGGCGGTTGGCGTCTTCCTCGGCAGCGTTGCGGGGGTTGGGAAAGCGCTTGTTACGCCCACCGCGCCCGTCTACCTCTAGGCGCTCGGGGTCGATGTCGGCAGCCTGCAAGTGGCGCTTGATGCTTTCTGCGCGTGCCAGCGAGAGGTGGGTGGCGTTTTGGTAAGCGACCTTTTCGGGGTTGGTCTTGGCGGCTTTTTTCAGGTAGCGCCCGCCCATGTTGCCGTTTACGTGGCCTTCGATGCGGATGATCAGGTCTTCGCGTAGGCGCAACAAGTCAATCAGGGCCAGCAAATCTTCGCTGTCGTCGGGGTTTTTCATCACCGCGCTGTTGCCGTGAAAGCGCAAATCTCCCAGGATGAAGCGGGTACCCATGGCCACGTTTTCCGGCACACCGGTTTCTTGAAATTCCTCGGGGAAGAGGATGCGTTCGGGGTCTTTGCCTTTGACGTTTTGTTCTTTTTCTAGGATATACACCTTTAACCGGACGCCTGTTTGCGGTACAATGGCCGCGGCTGTTGCGGTGCGTAGTTCAACACAGGTAGGATCGTTTACACGTGACATCACAAAGGTTTGCACGGCCTTGGCGGCCGCAGTGGCTTGGGGATGACCCGGAAGGTCTTCGATGTCGATTTTTTCGATTTGATCCCGCCCGTCGCGCAGGGCGATCAGGGCTTCAATTTGGCTGCGATGAGTCGCACCGAGTACCTGGCTCTCTGCGGCAATAGGAATCAGAGCCGTGCGCACTTCTGTGGCAGCCGTGCAGAAAGTCAGAAGGGTGGCGGTAATCGCCAGCAAGAGCGAGCGCAGCAAAGCAGTGTTGTTTTCTTTCTATGCGCTTTAAGATACGCAGGCTTGACGAACTTCCCATCTTTTGACCTGTTCATTTGTTGCTCTACCTTCTGGTATCTACCTGGCTTTATGATTGGATTTCAATTTTCCCGATACGTCCCCGAAGTCGATCAGCGCTCGCCGTTTGAGCGTATGTTGGAGCTTTTTTTGGAGCTGTTGACCTACACCAGCGGCGATCCTGACGAGGCCCTCGATTGGCTCCGACAGATCGACGACGAGCACAACGTATCCGGCGAGGACTACTCGGTCGACGCGTTCATCGATGACCTGCGCGCCAAGGGGTACCTGCGCGACAGCTCAGACACCGGAACCGGCGGCCGCGCCATTACCGAAAAGGCCGAGCAGGCCATGCGAAAGCAGGCGCTCAACCACATCTTCGGCAAGCTCAAACGCGGCGGCACGGGCCACCACCGCACCCGCCATGTGGGCCAAGGCGACGACCCCACCGAGGATCGCCGTCCCTATCAATTCGGAGACAAACTCGACCAGATCGACTTTACGGCTTCCTTCAAGAATGCGCAGATCAACAGCGGCCCCGGCGGCCACTTCAACATGACCGAGCGTGACCTGGAAGTGGTCGAAACCCACCACAACACCTCGGTGAGCACTGTGCTGATGATCGACATCAGCCACTCGATGATCCTCTACGGCGAAGACCGCATCACCCCGGCCAAAAAAGTCGCCATGGCTCTCAGCGAGCTCATCCTTACCCGATACCCCAAGGACACCTTGGACGTGGTGGTGTTTGGCAACGATGCGTGGGAGATCCAGATCAAAGACCTGCCTTACCTCAAAGTGGGGCCGTACCACACCAACACCGTCGCCGGATTGCAGCGCGCCATGGACATCCTGCGCCGCCGCAAGAGCACCAACAAGCAGATCTTCATGATCACCGACGGCAAACCCTCTTGCCTCAAGGAAAACGGCGAGTACTACAAAAACAGTTTCGGGCTGGACCCGTACATCACCGGCAAGTGCCTCAACCTGGCGCGCCAATGCCGCAAGTTGTCCATCCCCATCACCACTTTCATGATTGCCTCGGACCCTTACCTGCAGCAATTTGTAGAGGAGTTCAGCGAGGCCAACAACGGCCGCGCCTTTTACACCGGGCTCAAAGGCCTGGGTGAATTCATCTTTGAAGACTTTGAGCGCAACCGCCGCCGCAAACTCTAACCCTGACATGACCGCATCTCCAGATATCACCACCCTCGGCGCCCTCAAAAAGAGCGGCTACGCCACCAAAAGTGTCAAGCAAGAACTGCGCGACAACCTCATTGCGCACATGGGTACCGACGCACCCTTATTTGAAGGCGTGTTGGGATACGACACCACCGTGATTCCCGACGTGCAACGCGCCCTGCTTTCGCGCCACAGTATGATTTTGCTGGGACTTCGCGGACAGGCCAAGACCCGCATCGCCCGTCAAATGACCGACCTGCTAGACGCGTGGATCCCCGTAGTGGCCGGGTCAGAAATGAACGACGATCCGTTGCAACCGCTTTCGCGTTACGCCAAGGACCTGATCGCCGAAAAAGGCGACGACACCCCCATCGCCTGGCTGCACCGCTCGGATCGATACGTAGAAAAACTCGCTACACCTGACGTGAGCGTGGCTGACCTTATTGGCGATGTGGACCCCATCAAGGCCGCCAACATGGGCTTGGATTATTCTGATGAACGCGTGCTGCACTTTGGACTCATCCCACGCAGCCACCGCTGCATTTTCGCCATCAACGAGCTGCCGGACTTGCAACCGCGCATCCAGGTATCGCTCTTCAATATCTTGCAGGAGGGCGACATTCAAATCCGCGGGTTCCAGTTGCGCTTGCCGTTGGACATCCAATTTGTATTCACCGCCAACCCGGAGGACTACACCAACCGTGGGGCCATCATCACTCCGCTCAAGGACCGCATCCAAAGTCAAATCCTCACCCACTACCTCACCGACCTGAACCTCAGCCAATCGGTGACTGCGCAAGAGGCCCAATTGCACGCCCAACAGCACGAACGCGTGGTGGTACCCGGCTTGCTCTCGGAGTTGGTGGAACGCATTTCGCAGGAAGCGCGTCAAAGTGAATTCATCGATCAAAAATCCGGCGTGAGTGCCCGACTCACCATTTCGGCCTACGAGAACCTGGTGAGCGCTGCCGAACGTCGCGCCTTGATCAACGGTGAAGAGCGCACCCGTGCCCGCATCTCGGATTTGGTGGGCGTGGTGCCGGCCATTACCGGTAAAATCGAGCTGGTCTACGAGGGCGAACAGGAAGGTCCGTGGAACGTGGCCATGCGCTTGGTGGGCGCGGCCATCCGCACCAAGTTCCCCCAACTCTTCCCCGATCCCGAAGGCATCCGCCGTCGCGGGGGCGAGAACCCGTATATGGCCACCGTGGCCCACTTCAACAGCCACGAGCTGGAATTGCCCCTCGATGCCAACGAAGCCGACTACCGCAAGGCCCTGCTGAGCGTGCCCGGCCTCGAAGCGCTGGTGACCAAATACGTACCCGGCGCCGGCGAGGACGACAAGTACACTTGGATGGAGTTTGCCCTGCACGGCCTGGCCGAAAACTCGCTCATCAACAAGTCTGTCTTGGACGATACGGTTAGCTTCTCAGATTTGCTCAACCAGATTTTCTCGGGGGGAGATGACGAGGAAGTGGACCCGTATTCCAATTGAGCGCTGACAAAAGCACGTGGATTTGGGCGTACCTTTGGCGCTCAAAATCTGAACAACCATGCGCGTAGTTCTCGTGGGTGCCACCGGATTGGTGGGCACCAAAATGCTCCAAGTGCTCCAAGAGCGCAACTTCCCTGTCACCGAACTCATCCCTGTGGCATCGGCACGTTCGGTGGGCAAAACGGTCCACTTCCAAGGCAAAGACTGGACGGTGGTGTCTATGGAAGACGGCATTGCAGCTCAAGCAGATGTGGCCTTGTTCAGCGCGGGTGGCAGTACTAGCCTGGAATTCGCCCCCAAGTACGCTGCAGCCGGAACCACCGTGATCGACAACAGCTCGGCATGGCGCATGTCCCCGGACCACAAGCTTGTCGTGCCCGAGATCAACGCAAATCAACTCACTGCTGAGGACAAGATCATTGCCAACCCCAACTGCAGTACCATTCAAATGGTCCTTGCACTCAAGCCCTTGCACGATGCGTACACCGCCAAGCGCGTGATTGTGAGCACCTACCAGTCCATCACCGGTACTGGCGTGAAGGCGGTCCAGCAGATGGAGGATGAGCGCAACGGCGTTTCCGGCGACAAGGCCTACCCGCATACCATCGATCGCAACTGCCTGCCGCACTGCGATGTGTTCCAAGAAAACGGCTACACCAAAGAGGAAATGAAGCTGGCCAAAGAAACCTGCAAGATTCTCGGCAGCGATGACATCAAAGTCACCGCTACCGCTGTGCGTGTGCCTGTAGTAGGCGGCCACTCAGAGGCCATCAACGTGGAATTCGAGCAGGAATTTGACCTCGACGAGGTGCGCGCCAAACTAGCGGCCACACCCGGCATCGAGGTGGTGGATGATCCCTTCAACAACCTATACCCCATGCCGCTGAGCGCCCACGAGCAGGATGCCGTCTTCGTGGGACGCATCCGCCGCGATGAAACCCAACCGCGCACGCTGAACATGTGGGTCGTGTCAGACAACCTCCGCAAAGGCGCAGCGACAAATGCAGTGCAGATCGCCGAGCACTTGCTCCGCACGCAATAAGCGGTCAGTCTTCTTCGCCATCAGTCGATGCGGAGTCCTCATGACCAGCAGGTCACTGCGGCTCCACCCCTGCTTCGATGGCTTCAAGGCTGACCACTTCTGGCGCACGGGATGTTTGTGCAAGGGACAATCAGTTGCACACATTTTTGAGAGTGATAGGGTAGGATCACCGTCTGAAGAATAGCCGGAGAGGGAGTAGCCGCCTAGCGAATCGTGCTGCCCGGGCCCATGGCTTCGGTGGGGGCGATGAAGCGGAGTTTGCCTTCGGCGTCTTCGGCCATCAGGATCATGCCTTGGCTTTCGACCCCGCGGATTTTTCGCGGTTCCAGGTTGATCAGCAGGCTCACTTGTTGTCCGATGATGTCCTGGGGCGCATAGTGCTCGGCAATGCCTGAGACCACGGTGCGTTGGTCAATACCGGTATCCACCTTCAGCTTCAGCAGCTTCTTGGTTTTGGGCACTGCCTCGGCTTCGAGGATGGTGGCCACACGGATGTCCAATCCGGAAAATTGCTCAAAGGCAATCGCGTCTTTGGCGGCCTCGAGCTGCACCTCTTGGGGTTTGCCAGCGGCGAGCTTGGCACGTTGGGCCTCGATGACTTCCTCGTCCACCTTTTGGAACAGGATGGGCAGCTTGTCGATGGCTTTTCCAGGCTCCAAGAGCACGCCGCCGGCGCCGTCCCACGGAGTGGTCACGTGCAACGCCGCGCGAATCTTGGCGCAGGTGTTGGGCAAGAACGGCTCCAGCAATACCGCACAGTTGGCCGCAATTTGCAGCGTGGTGTGCATGATGGTTTTCACGCGTTCCGGGTCGGTCTTCTGGAGCTTCCACGGTTCGGCGTCGGCCAGATAACGGTTGCCGAGTCGGGCCACGTTCATGGCTTCGAGTTGGGCCTCGCGGAAGCGGTAGCGCTCAATGAGGTCCGCGATTTTTTCAGGGGCAGCAGCCAGCGCTTCCAAAGCGGCTTGATCTTCGGGCTGCAGGGCGTTCGAGGAGGGGACTTCGCCGCCGTAGTACTTGTGGGTCAGCACCACTGCGCGGTTCATGAAGTTGCCCAGCACGTCGGCCAGTTCGTTGTTGACGCGGTCCCGGTAGTCGGTCCAGGTAAACTCGCTGTCGCGCTGCTCGGGCATGATGGCACAGAGCACGTAGCGCAATTCGTCCTGCTTGCCGGGGAATTCTTCCAAGTATTCGTGGAGCCACACCGCCCAGTTGCGGCTGGTGGAGATCTTGTCGTTCTCCAAATTCATGAACTCGTTGGCTGGTACATTGGTGGGCAGGATGTAACCGCCGTGCTCCTTGAGCAGGATGGGGAAGATGATGCAATGGAACACAATGTTGTCCTTGCCAATGAAGTGCACCAATTGGGTGTCTTCGTCTTTCCAATACGGTTCCCAGTCTTTGCCGTTTTGGCGCGCCCATTCTTGGGTGGCCGAGATGTAGCCGATGGGCGCATCGAGCCACACGTACAATACTTTGCCGTCGGCGCCTTCCACAGGAACGGGTACGCCCCAATCCAGGTCTCGGGTCATGGCGCGTGCCTTGAGTCCGCCGTCGATCCATGAGCGGCACTGGCCCAATACATGGTTTTTCCAGTCGGCGGGGTTGTGGTGTGCTTTGCCCTCGAATTTGCCGGTTTCCACCCATTCCTTGAGCCAGCCTTCGTGGCGGTCCATGGGCAGGTACCAAAGCGAGGTCTCGCGCAGCTCAGGCGCTTCTCCACTGAGGGTGGACTTGGGGTTGATCAAGTCGATTGGGCTGAGGTCCTTGCCACAGCGCTCGCATTGGTCGCCGTAGGCATTGGGGTTGCCACAGTTGGGACATTCGCCGGTGATGTAGCGGTCAGCCAAGAATTGTTGCTGGGCCGCATCGTAGTACTGCTCACTGGTTTTGACCTCAAAGGAACCTTGGTTGTTCAACTGGGTAAAAAAGGCCTGCGCGTTCGCGTGGTGTTCCTCCGATGAAGTGCGGTGATACAGGTCAAACTCCAGCCCAAAGTCTTTGAATGCTTTTGAGATTTGACCGTGGTAGCGGTCCACAATTTCACCAGGGGTGGTGCCTTCCTTCTTGGCGCGCAAAGTGATGGCTGCGCCATGCTCGTCACTGCCGCAAATCCACACCACGTCGCGGCCACGGCCACGCAGGTAACGCACGTAGATGTCCGCGGGCAAGTATGCGCCTGCAATGTGTCCAATGTGCAACGGCCCGTTGGCGTAAGGCAGGGCCGAGGTGATCATGTAACGTTTGGGTGCAGCCATGAGAAGGTCCTTCTTGGGGGGGCAAAGATAGCCACCTGAACCGAGCGCCGCTTAGAAATCCAGGTTGAGCGACAGGTGGGTCACCCGCGGCAGTACTTGTTGGTCGTCCACGCCCCAAGCCCAGTCCAGTCGTACAAAGTAACCCAGTACGCGGCTGCGCAGTCCAAATCCGTAGCTGTACACGATGGGTTCGCGGTTGTTGTTGATGGTCACCGTGATGGAGCCGGCGTTCACCTCTTGGATATTGAAGCCGTTGTCTTCCGAGTAAGGGTGCAGGCCTGTCCAGGCGCTGCCCACGTCCATGAAGCCCACCACTTGGAAGTTCTCGGCAAAGTCGCTTTGGATGGGTTTGCGCATGAGGGTTTTAAACACCGGGACACGCAACTCGGCGTTGGCCAAGCCAAAGCTGTTTCCGTTGCGGGCGTTCACCCAAAAGCCACGCATGGGCGCGGCAAGGGCTTGGTAGAAGTACCCTTGGTCCTGCGCAATTTCGGTGCTGTTGTCCACGCGTTGGAACAGCCAGTTGTCCACCCCGCCGAGGTAGTACACCAGCTTGCGCCCACCAAACGAAGTACTCCCTGAAACACGGAAGGCCGCAATGATTTCGCGCCAAATGGGCACGTAGGTGCGCCAGTCCATGCCGAGTACATAGGTGTCGGCATCTTCTTCAATCGGGTCGGTCAAGTACTCTGCCCAGCATTTGCCTCGGGTGCCGTTGAACAGGTTCAGCCCACGCAGCAATGTGTTGTCGAACACCAGCTGCACCTTGCCTCCAGCGGCGTGCACAAACTGGTTGGGGCGGCCGAGATTCTGGAAGTCAGTGCTGAGGAATACCGTGCGATCGTTGCGGTAGTTGACCGATCCACGCACGCTGAAAAATTCGTTGAACGGATACTTCAGCTCGTAGTCCAGCAAGTGGGTGTTGACCTGGGTGATGCTTTGGGCGGTGAGTTGGCGCTGGCCGCGGCGTTGGAAGGTGATCTTTTTGTCCACCCGTCCGGTCAGGTCGTGGTAGCTGATGCCGTAGTCGTTGTTCTCCAGGCTTCCCGAGAGTTGAATGCCGCCCACGATCTTCTTGTCCTCAAACAGGTCCGAGGCGCCCAGTTTCATCAAGCCGCTCAGGCCCGGAGCCACGTTGCCCGGCCCGGTGAATCGCTGGTAGAAGGTGTTGGTGAAGCTGTTGTCCACCTGGGTCAGCACGTAGTCGGTGGCAAAATTCAAGCGGTAATTGCGCGACTTGGGCAGGACAAATTCGTCGGTGGATTCAGCCTCAGGAATTGGGGGCGCAGCCGGAGTGGTGCTGCCGCCGAGGGTGATCGTTTCCTTTTCGTAAGTGTAGTTGAGCTCGCGTTCCTCGTCTTCAAACACGTAGTTGCGCGGGTTCACCTCGCGGTCCGGTTCGGGAAACGTCAAGGTGGTGGCGGGTTGCTCGCTGCCAGCGGTCGGTCCGGCGTTGGGGTTGTCGGACACTTCAACCGGTACGTCCTTTGCCATGCTTCCTGAGGCAAACTGGTACTGGCCGTCGCGGTAGAGCACGGCGGTGTAGTTCCCGTTTTCGGAGTTGAAATGGTATTCAATGGGGCTGTGGTTCCAGTTGCTGACTGCGCGGGCTACGGTAAAGTAGCGGTAGTGGATGGTGGTGTCGATCCGGCTGATGGCGCTGTCCAGGTAGGCGATGTAGCGGTTGTGCACCCCACCACGATTGCTCAAGAAGGTGTAGTTCTTTCCGTCGTAAGCCGAGGGGTGGTGTTCGCTCTCGGCGTCGGTGTTGGTGACTTGTTCCAGCACAGCTCCCGGGCGGTCCAGGTCCAGGATGAAGATGTCGGTTTCGTTCGGAATGGGTTGGACCGGAACATCCACCCGCAGCGTATCATCGGGGCGGTTGGAGGTGAAGATGATTTTGTTGGTGCCGGGCAAAAAGCGCGGTTGCAAATCGTCAAACGGGTCGTTGGTGATGCGCTGCTGGTTATTGCCGATCACCTGGTAGAGGTACAGGTCGGTTTGGCCCTCGCTCACCCCGGCAAACACCATACGGCGTCCGTCATCGGCGTAGCTGAGGTCTACCACCTTGTCGATGCGGAAGAGTTCCTTTTCGGTGGTTTTGCCCTCGTCCAGACGGTATTGCCCCAGGTACGCCCGGCCTTGTTTTTCAAAGGTCCAGCTGAGCAGTTGGCTGGTGGGGTGCCACGCCAACTTGGGGAAGGTTTTGTCTTCGATGCGCGCCACTTTATAGTCGCCCTTGAACAGGCGTTTGCGCTTGCCCGTGTTCACGTTGACCAACCACACTTTGTACTGGCCTTTTTCATGGGTGACGTACGCGCTGTGGGTGCCGTCTGGCGAGAGCTGGAATTGGCTGTAGCGGTACTTCTTTTGGTGCTTCACTGGAAGCGCGCCCAAGTTGCGTTTGGGGGCCTTACCCGCCGCCAGCGGGTCGGTGTTGAGCGGGGTGCGTCCGCGGTCTTCTTCTTGGAAGCGTGAGCGGTAGTAGTCCTGGTACTCGGCCATCAAGGTTTCGAGTGAAACTCCGAGCACAAACAAAAAGCCGTTCTCCACATTGCGGCTTACGCGGGCCATGTAGAGGATGTTGGGGATGACGTTTTCGCCGTATACATCAGCTACGTACTGCCAAAGGCCTTGGCCAGCGATGGCGGCTTCTTCGGTGCTGAGGCGGTTGAAGTCTTTGTACTTGCCGGTGGCCATACCGCTGCGCAAGAAGTTCTCGGTCTCGGGGGTCCAGTCGTAGGACGCGTAGCGCACCAAACCTTCCTCAAACCAGTTGGGCATGGTGAGGGTGGTGGAATTGCGGATCACGTCTTTCCAGTCTCCCCCGTACATCATCTGGCTGAACAGCACGCGGGCCAGGCTGGACCGGATCTGCTCATCCAACTCCGCATGGCTGCCCGAGTAGTACACGAATATTTTGGAGCCAATGATGCGCGCGGTGCCGCCAATGTTGTAGTCCCCGCCGTCTTGCAATCCAATGTTGCTCTGGCGAAACTCGCTTTGCTTGTTGTACACCACCACTTGGAGCTTGTCGTTCAGGGCATAGTCAATCAGGGCTTCGAGTCGGGGGAGTTCGGCTTCAACCGATTGCAGCGTGTAGGCCGCCAGCTCTTTGCCGCCTTGGTAGAAATACACCTCAAACTGCTCAGCAGGGTAATAGAGCCAGTTGAAGTCACGGTACTGCACGCGGTTCTTCCCGAACTCCTGGTTGGAGCCGGTATAGAATTGGGCTTGGAGCACCGGAAGGGCTCCAAGCCACGCGCAAAACAATACAAGAAGTGCTCGCATATGCAGGTTGGCAGAAGACTCGGTTAAATATAACTCTTCCGCCCGCGGCATGTTGTCACAAAAAACGTGGGAATTCGCGCATTTCTGTGAAGGCCGATCACGCGTATCCACCCGGGTACTTCGCCTTCACATCCCCCACGATTTGCTTGATGCCTTGCTCGTCTTTCTTGGGCGTCACCAGCAGGCACTGGTCGGTTTGTACCACGATGTAGTTGTCCAACCCGCGCAGCACCACCAGTTTGTCGTCGGGTACGCGCACCACGTTGCCGCTGCATTCGTACAGCATCACTTGGTTGCCTACCACACCGTTGCCTTGGGTGTCGTGCTCCAGGTGGGTGTACAAGCTGCCCCAAGTTCCCAGATCGCTCCAGCCAAAATCGGCCAGTACTACCGAGACTTCAGGCGCCTTTTCCATGATGCCGTAGTCGATGGAGATGTTCTCGCACCCGTCGTATACCGGAGCAATCACCTCGGCTTCAGCGGGCGTGCCCCACACTGCGGCGTGGTTTTCAAAACGGCTGCGCACGGCAGGCAAGTTGGCCGCAAACGCATCGTCGATGCTCTTCAGGGTCCAAATGAAAATGCCTGAGTTCCAGTAGTAGTCGCCGGAGGCCAAGAACTGCTCGGCGGTTTCCAGGTTTGGCTTTTCGGTGAAGTTGAGCACCCGACGCACATCGGGCTTGGCCGCGTTTTGGGCCTGGCCGAATTGGATGTAGCCATAGCCGGTATCGGGGCGGCTCGGTTTGATGCCCAAGGTCACCAAATGGCCAGTTTCGCTGGCTTGATCCAGGGCGGTGTTGACCACCTCTACAAACACCTCTTCCTTCATCACCAAGTGGTCGCTAGGGGCCACAATCATGCGGGCCTTTGGATCGCGGTTGGCAATGACGGCGTTGGCGTATGCGATGCAAGGTGCGGTGTTGCGCATGAAGGGCTCGCACAATACCAAGCTGGGGTCGATGTCGGGCAATTGCTCCAACACCAAGTCGCGGTACTGAGCGTTGGTCACCACCAGAATTTGGTGGGCCGGGCACAGCTTGCGCAAGCGCTCAAAGGTCATCTGGATCAGGGTTTGGCCTGTACCCAGGATGTCGTGAAATTGCTTGGGGAAAGCCGTGTGCGACATGGGCCAAAATCGGCTGCCGACGCCACCGGCCATGATTACGCCAAAGTTGTGTGCATCCATGGTGGTCGGGTTTGCAATGCCTTGACACCAAGGCATTGAGCGGCGCGAATCTACCACAATTGCGGCCGATCGCGCGTTAATTACGGGTTAGGAAAGTGCCTCCAAGGCTACGCGCAAGCGATCCAAGAGGTTGTCGATGTCTTCGGTACGGAGCGTACCCACCGAGAAGCGGTACCAGCGGCTGCTGCGGTCAGCGCCAAAGGCGTAGAACGGCACAATAGCAAGCCCGGCTTCGTCGAGCAGGTAGGCGGTGATGTCTTCGGTGGTTTCGAGCACGTGGCCTGCTGCGGTGCGTTTGCCGGCAAGGTCAAACTGTACGGTGAGGTAAATGGCCGCTTGGGGCGCCACGGCGTATACCGCATGTCCGTCGGCGCGCAAGACTTCGAAGCCGGCGTGCAACCCACGCAAACGGGTCTCCAGCTCGGAACGGATGTCGGTCAAGTAGGCCGATGTGGCGGCTTGGTTGGCTAAAAAAGCAGCGGTCGCCAGCTGTTCAGCACGGGGAGCCCAAGCGCCTACGTGGCCGAGGATGGCGCGCATCTTTCCGATGATCTTTTCAGGGCCAAACGACCATCCAACGCGTACACCAGTGGCTGCAAAACATTTGCTGATGCCGTCAATGAACACCGTAAACGGACGCATGGCCGGGTTCAGGCTTACAGGATCCACGTGGGCCGTCTCGCCGTAGGTCAGCTGCCAGTATATCTGGTCGTACAGCAGGTACAGGGGTTTTTCATTCGGACCGCGGCGCGCGTTTTCTTCCAATACGGCATCAACGATGTCCAGCAGCTGTTCACGGGTAAAGGCAGTGCCCGTAGGGTTGAGCGGGGAACACAACGCCACCAAGCGTGCGTGCTTCAAGTGTGGACGCAGCGAGGCGGCAGAGGGCATGAAGTTGGTGTCCACAGTAGCCTCTACAATACGGGCGCCACCGCGCATCAGGTGGGTGTAGTGGTTGTTGTTCCACGACGGTACAGGGAAGACCACCGTTTCTCCCGGATCCACCAACGCGGTGTAAGCGGCAAAGATCAGCGGTCGGGCACCGCCGGCCACCAAAAATTCCTCAGGGGTGTAGTGCAAGCCTTGTTCGCGGGCGATGTAGTCTGAGATGGTCGAGCGCAACTCGGGCAAACCGTTGGCCGCTGGGTAATTGGTAGCGTCGGCTTGGTAGGCAGCGATGATTTCGGCCTTCAGAGCAGCGGGGATGGGGAAAATCTTAGGATTGAAGTCGCCTATGGTGAGGTTGTGGATCTGTGCACCGGCGGCCACCTTTTTACGGATGTTGCCTGCCAGTCGGATGATCTCAGAACCCACCAGGTTTTCGGCCATTTCGGAAACCGGTAGATCGCGGGTTTCAAGCCCGTTGGATGCGCCCATAATGCTGCAAGTTTAAGCGGCTCCCCCTTGGAAACCGGGGTGCAAAAATACGGTTTCGATTACGAATGGCCCGGCCCCTGTCCTTCATCGGTGGTTTTGGGCTGCACTGCGGTCAAGGGATGAAACGTGTACGGCCGGCCCGTGGTTACCTCTCTGCACAGGAATCGCGTGCGCCGTTTGGCCCCCTTCTCAAATACCCGGTCTCGAAAGGTGAATACCGCACCTTGGGCCAAGGATTCCAGCGGGCTTTCACCAGTGGGGGCGTCGTACTGGCCCAAGACGCGCAGCAAGTTGACATCCGAACAACTGCTGGCCGAAGGGCGGGTGATGTGGTGTTCGAGCGCCTTAGAAATGTCTTCGGGAAACACGCCTGCGTCCAACGGTTGGGTGAGCAACGTGCGGAAAGCGGCTTGCCACTCTGGTCCGTGCGGTTTCACCCGGCGGCCAAATTGGTCCCACACCCGGGCGTGAGCCACCTCATGGAGCAGGGTGATCAAAAACGCAAAGCGGTTGAGGGTGCCGTTGACTGTGATGCGGTGCTTCTCGCCGGTGCGACCCGGGCGAAAATCGCCGCGTTTGGTTTTGCGGTGCGGGGCAATGTGCAGGTGCAGTGGCGCGGTGCGCAGCACTTCGCAGGCGTAGGTCAATGCGCCTTCTGGCACAAATCGTTGGAGGTGGGACTCAAGATCCGGGCTGGGGCTGGGCTTCATTGAGTTGGACCTCATCGTGCCAAGTGGGACAGGTTTGGCACTTGTTTTTCTTGCGCGTGCTCGAGCATGAAGCCAAGACTGTGGCCGCGGCAAACACGAGCAATACGGATGCAATTCGTCGGGAATTCATGCGCTCTGGGGCTTTGATTCAAAAGTAGTACCTGCGATTTAAACGGCCGGACGGGGATAATTGTTGACCGCACCACACGTTGAGGGGTATGGCATCGGCTAATTTTGGAAGTTCAATGACGTGGATCCACCACATTGGCAGCTACTTTGGCTTGCTCACCCGCGCGTTCAGTAAACCTGAAAAACGCAGCATCTATTGGAAGCTGTTTGTGGAAGAGGTGGACAAAATCGGCGTGCAGTCGGTGCCCATCGTGGCGCTGTTGAGCACCTTCATGGGCGCGGTCATCACCATCCAAACCGCCGCACAGATCGACAGCGGCTGGATTCCAGCCTACATCATTGGCTTCACCACCCGTCAAACCACCATCCTGGAATTTTCACCCACCATTATCCCGGTGATCCTCGCGGGCAAGGTGGGCTCCAACATCGCTTCGGAAATCGGCACCATGCGCATCACCGAGCAAATCGACGCACTCGACATCATGGGCATCAACAGCGCCGGGTACTTGATCCTGCCCAAGGTGCTGGCATCGGTATTCATCTTCCCCGTGTTGGTGGTGATTTCCATGTTCTTGGGCATTTGTGCGGGTGCGCTCATCGGTGAGTTCGCTGGTGTGGTGTCCTTCGCAGATTTTGAACAAGGCATCCAATACGACTTCCGTCCATTCCAAATCGCCTATGCGGTGATCAAAACCACCGTGTTTGCCTTCATCATCACCTCAGTGAGTGCCTACTGCGGATACCATGTGCGTGGCGGCGCGCTTGAAGTGGGCCGCGCGAGTACCCAAGCAGTGGTGTGGTCCATTGTTTTGATCATGACTTTCAACGTGATCCTTACTCAAGTCCTGCTGCTGTGATCGAGGTCAAAGACGTTCAAAAGCGCTTCGGCGACAACCACGTGCTCAAGGGCATCTCAGCCAAGTTCGAGACCGGACAGGTGAACTTCATCATTGGCCAAAGTGGTTCGGGCAAGTCGGTGATGACCAAGTGTATTGTGGGACTGATGGAGCCCGAAGAAGGATCGGTCCATTTTGGCGGGCGCAACTTCACGGCCATGAACCGCCGCCAGCGCAAAGAGATCCGTAAGGAAATCGGCATGCTGTTCCAAGGTTCGGCGCTGTTTGATTCGCAGACGGTGCTGGAGAACGTGCTTTTTCCCATGCGCATGTTCGCCGGCATGAACGAGTCCGAAATGCGTGAACGCGCCGAGTTCTGCCTCGAAAAAGTGCAGCTCCAAGGCAAAAACGACCTCTACCCGGCTGAGATCTCGGGAGGTATGCAAAAGCGTGTGGGCATCGCCCGGGCCATTGCCATGAACCCCAAGTACCTGTTCTGCGATGAGCCCAACTCGGGCTTGGATCCCAAAACGGCCATCGTGATTGACAACCTCATTCGCGAAATCACCTACGATTTTGACATCACCACCGTGGTCATTTCCCACGACATGAACTCGGTGATTGAAATTGGAGACCACATCCATTTCCTCTACGAGGGACACCTGTGGTGGAGCGGCGACAAGAAATCCATCCTGCGCAGCGGCAATCCCGAACTCGACGGATTCGTGTATGCTTCACAATTCATGAAGCAGGTCAAGCAGCATCTCTAACTACCTGCGCAACTTCTCGATCCTCATAAGCGGGCCTGGGCACAGGGCCTGGTGGCAGTTGGCGCACGCCTGCACCAATTGGTCGTACACTTTTCCTTGCAGGCTGTCAGGGGTGTATTCCAGGGTGTGGGCCACGTGGAGGTAGGATTCCCCAAAGACGTTGAATGCTTCGGACGCCGCTTTTTCGGGCTCAGTGGCGTTGGCCGAGAAGAGGTGGTCGATGCTTGCTTCGGAAGCTGCGTGCTCCCCGTTGTGGATGCGCGCGCGCAGGCGTTCCATATCCGAGGTCATCTCGCGCATGAGCAGGGCCAGTTCGCTCACGCCATTGGGGTCGCGGCGGGCATCGACTCCCGGGGCGGATTCAGCGCAGGCTGCCAAGGCCAGCACCAGCAGTATAGTCAGGGTTCGAAGCTTCATGGGTCGAAAGGTAAAGGCTTTGATGGATGGCACCCCAGATGTGTACCTTGCCCCCCCAGAAATGCGAAAAGGGGAAGTGTTTCCACCGTCCCCATTTCACGTTAAGACAAATTTTCAGGCTGAAGGGAATCCCCTTCGTGCGACAATTTACTGTCCCATTGCAATACCAATGGGATGAATTGGATAAGCGCAGCACTCTACTTTGTGAATGACATATTTGAGCCATGAACGCCGACGGATTTATCCCCTATGACGCTCCCCATTACGACGATCAATCGATGCTCGAACGGAGCCAATCCTTTTACCAACTGATGGACCAGCGCCGCAGCGTGCGCCAATTTTCGGACAAGCCGGTGGACCGCCGGGTGTTGGAAAACCTGATTCGCACCGCCAGTTCGGCCCCCTCGGGTGCACACAAACAGCCGTGGACCTTTGCGTTGATTTCCAACGCCGAGCTCAAGCACCGCATCCGCCTGCTGGCCGAGAGGGAAGAGTTCGAGAACTACAACGGCCGCATGAGCGACCGCTGGCTGGAAGATCTCGCCAAATTGGGCACCAACCACATCAAGGAGTTTTTGGACATCGCGCCCTATTTGGTGGTGGTCTTCAAAAAGACCTTCGACTTTGACCAAGAAGGCAAGAAGACCCAAAACTACTATGTGAACGAATCGGTGGGCATCGCCGTGGGATTTCTGATTGCCGCCATCCATTATGCGGGACTGGTCACCCTGACCCACACCCCTTCACCCATGAACTTTTTGGAGAAAGCCTTGGAGCGTCCGGCCAACGAGCGCGCCTACCTGTTGATTCCCATAGGGCACCCTGCTGAGGACGCCGAAGTGCCTGACCTGGAGCGCAAGCCGTTGGCCGATGTCATGGCCGACTACCCCTGAATCCGCAGATTATGAACGTCAAGCCCTTGATAATCAGAAGGCTTGAGATAGGGTGTTGCGGAATAGCATTTTGGTTACTTTTGCAGCCGGATAACACCCGCAAAAACACAGAACATGTCTGATATTTCAGCAAAAGTTACCGCCATCATCGTTGACAAACTCGGCGTTGATGAAGGCGAGGTTACACGCGAAGCAAGTTTCACCAACGACCTGGGCGCAGATTCCCTGGACACCGTGGAGCTCATCATGGAATTCGAGAAAGAGTTTAACATCGCCATTCCAGACGACCAGGCCGAGAAGATCGGTACTGTAGGTCAGGCGATTGACTATATCGGAGAGAACGTTAAGTAATCCCCCCTACGCAAACTGAAGTATATGGAGCTCAAGCGCGTCGTCGTTACCGGGTTGGGGGCATTGACTCCCATTGGCAATTCTGCCGAGGAATTTTGGAAAAACCTCGTTGCAGGGACCAGTGGTGCTGCACCTATCACTCGTTTTGACGCGTCCAAGTTCAAAACCCAGTTTGCTTGTGAAGTGAAGGGCTATGATCCCATGGATCATTTCGACCGTAAGGAAGCCCGAAAACTGGATCCCTTTACCCAATACGCCATGATCACCTCTGCGGAGGCTGTGGCGGATGCCGGCCTTTCGGCCGAAACCATGAACCCCGATCGCATTGGGGTGATTTGGGGATCAGGGATTGGTGGACTGCGCACGTTCCAGGATGAATGCCTGGCTTTTGGCCAAGGCGATGGTACCCCGCGATTCAATCCGTTTTTCATCCCCAAGATGATTGCGGACATCGCTTCCGGACAGATTTCGATCAAGTACGGATTCCGGGGCCCCAACTTCACCACTGTATCGGCTTGCGCTTCGTCTACCAACGCCATCATTGATGCATTCAACTACATCCGCCTGGGCAAGGCCGACGCCATCGTTACCGGTGGTTCAGAGGCCACTGTCTTTGAGGCTGGGGTAGGTGGATTCAACGCATTGAAGGCGCTTTCCACCAACAACGAGAATTACAGCACGGCCTCCCGTCCGTTCGACGCGGACCGGGACGGCTTTGTGCTCGGCGAAGGTTCAGGAGCCCTCATCCTTGAGGAACTTGAGCACGCCAAGGCACGTGGTGCCAAAATCTACGCGGAGGTTGCCGGTGGTGGTCTGAGCGCAGATGCCCACCACATGACTGCTCCGCACCCCGAAGGACTCGGCGCCACCAACGTGATGCGCACAGCTTTAGAGGACGCCGGCATGGATGCCTCAGACATCGACTACGTGAACGTACACGGTACCAGCACCCCGCTCGGTGATGTGGCCGAAGCCAAAGCGATTCTGAACGTCTTCGGTGAGCACGCCTACAACCTCAACATCTCTTCCACCAAGTCCATGACCGGTCACCTGTTGGGTGCTGCTGGCGCCGTGGAAGCGATTGCGTGCATCATGTCGATACGCGAAAATGTGGTGCCCCCCACCATCAACAACGTGACTCCAGACCCTGAGCTGGATCCCAAGCTGAACTTCACGTTCAACAAAGCCCAACACCGCGAGGTGCGCGCTGCGTTGAGCAACACGTTCGGTTTCGGCGGCCACAACACTTCGGCCATCTTCAAAAAATACTGAGTTGAAGCTGCGCAAACTCTTCAAACGTTCGACCGGAGCCAAGGATGAACGGGTGGTGAAGTACGTGCGCAAGCAATTCGGATTTTCCCCAGCAGACACCGAGGTTTACCTCTTGGCGTTTCGCCACAGTTCTGCGGCCACCAAGGATGCTTCAGGCTTCAAGAATTCCAACGAACGGTTGGAGTACTTGGGCGATGCCATCCTCGACAGCATTGTAGCCCACCACCTCTACAACCGCTTCCCCACCTTGCCCGAGGGCGACTTGACCAAGATGAAGTCCAAGATCGTCAGCCGCAAAAACCTCAATGCCATTGGCCGCAGCATCAACCTGCCCGATCAATTGGAGGTGCGCCTGGGCAAGCAGCCCTTGCACCAGAGCATTGTAGGCAACGCGTTTGAGGCGCTGGTAGGGGCCATTTACCTGGATCAGGGGTACAACACCACCGAGCGTCACATCCTGAAAGTCCTCAAGAAGAATGGGCTCAACAAGCGCGTCCACATCGATGTGGATTTCAAGAGCAAGCTTCACGAGTGGTGCCAGAAGAACCGCCGCAAGCTGCGCTTCCAAGTGGTGCGTGAAGTTCAGGACTCCGGTCGCAGTCTGTACGAAGTGGAGGTCTTCATCGACGGCAAATCGTACGGCACCGGAACTGGCAAAAGCAAGAAAGCCGCCGAGCAAGCGTCAGCCAAACACGCCTGTGCACGTCTGTTCCGCGACTAAGACGCGTTTTTTTTCGTCAACTTCGTGTTATGCTTCTAGAGCTGGACGTTGAGTACGACATCGATTTCCTATTATTGGGCCTCAGTTGTTTTGAGAAGGATTATCGCCTTTGCTGGCTGATCAATAAGCAGTTAGGTGTGGCCTTCTCCCGAGCCGACGACTTGTGTCTTCTCCGCAACGACGTGGAACAATGCTTTCCGCGTTTTACCTACTCATGGGAATCCGAAGATGCTGAGTTGACCTTGCTCAAGAACCGCACGGCTGCCGGGGTGTTGCTTCCGGAATTACGCCAGGTGGATTACTTGCTCAAGGTGGACGCAGAAGAGCTGCCCCAAGACCTGGTTGAACAGGTACGGCAGGTGCCACGTGTAGCCGCAGTTTTCGTGCTTGAACCCAACGAATTGAAAGAAAAGGAAGTACTGCTTTTTTAAAAGCACTGCAATAGCCATGAAACGAACCAAGATTGTTGCCACCATTGGCCCCGCCTCTACGACCCGCGAAACCCTCAAGGAGATGATCCTCGAAGGGGTGAATGTGGTGCGCCTGAACTTCTCACACGGGGAACATGAAATTCACAAACAGGTCATCGATCACGTACGCTCGATTGACCAGGAGCTCGGCCGCCACACCTCCATCCTCGCCGACCTGCAAGGCCCCAAGCTGCGCACCGGTGAAATGGAAGGCGAAGGCGCCATGCTTGAGACCGGCAGCCGGGTGGTGTTGACCACCAAGACCTGCGTAGGTACTTCCAAGCGCTTTAGCACCAACTACGAGGAATTTGCGCGCGACGTAAAGGCCGGAGAGCGCGTCCTGTTGGATGACGGAAAGCTGGCCCTCGAGGTCGTTAAAACCAACGGCAAAGACGAGGTAACCTTGCTGGTGAAGCACGGCGGCATCCTGCGTTCACGCAAGGGCATCAACCTGCCCAACACCAAGATTTCGTTGCCCTGCTTGACCTCCAAAGATTTGGTGGACCTCGACTTCGCACTGGATCACAACGTGGACTGGGTGGGCTTGTCATTCGTGCGTTCAGCGCGTGACATCATCGAGCTTAAGCACATCATCACCGACCGCGAAAAGCACTCCAAAGTCGTGGCCAAAATCGAGAAGCCCGAGGCCCTCGACGACATTGATGACATCGTGGCAGAAACCCACGCCCTCATGGTAGCCCGTGGCGACCTCGGTGTGGAGATCCCCATGCAAAACGTGCCATTGGCACAAAAGATGCTCATCCGCAAATGCATCTCCTCTGGCAAGCCCGTGATTGTGGCCACCCAAATGATGGAGAGCATGGTGGACAACATCACCCCCACACGTGCCGAGGTAAACGACGTGGCCAACGCGGTACTCGACGGTGCCGACGCAGTCATGCTCTCGGGCGAAACGTCTGTGGGAAAGCACCCGGTAGAAGTCATCCGCGCCATGAGCAGCATCGTGCGCAAAGTGGAAGAATTCGACAACCTCTACTACCACGAAGAGCCGCCTACCGCGTCCAACGAAAACCGCTTCATCACCGATTCGATCTGCTACAACGCCTGCCGTTTGGCCAAGCGTGTGGAAGCCACCGCGATTGTGACCATGACCTTCTCGGGATACACCGGGTTCAAGATCAGTTCTCAGCGCCCGCGGGCCAATACTTTTGTGTTCACCGGTAACAAAAAGATCCTCAGCCAAATGAGCTTGGTCTGGGGCGTTCAGGCCTTCTACTACGACAAAATGGTGTCCACCGATCACACGATTGCTGACATCAAGTACATGCTCAAGAAGGGCGGTCAAATCCAGGAAGGCGATTTTATCATCAACGTTGCATCGATGCCCATCGCTGAACAGGGCATGTCCAACATGGTCAAGCTTTCCAAGGCCTGATCTTGAAATGTGGGAAAAGCGCTGACGTGACGCATACGTGGTTTGGGTAACTTCCGTTGAAGTATTGGAGGGAGGACTTCCAAGCCTTTGAAACCGTATAAACAACAGATGCAATCCCGCTCAGGCATATGGATGGTGCTAGTGCTACTGCTGTGTAGCCTGGCCACCGCGGCGCAAACCACCGTGGTGAGTGGACGCGTGACCGTAGAGGCCACAGGTGAGTCCTTGCCCTTTGCGCACGTGCATTTCAAAGGCACCAAGGTGGGAACCACCACCGATTTGGACGGTTTTTACCGCATCGAAACCTATTACGCTTCGGACAGTTTGATGGTCAGCTCGGTGGGCTTTGCCACGGCTGTATTGCCGGTCAAACGCGACCAAGAGCAGGTCATCAACGTGGCCATGCGCGAAGGGTTGTTGGAACTCGACGTGGCCGTCATCAAGCCCTCCGAGGAGGAGAATCCTGCTCACCCCATCATGCGTAATGTCCTGCGCAACAAGGCCATCAACGATCGTGAAAAGCTGGAGGCCTACGAGTACGAACTCTACAACAAAGTGGAGTTTGACCTCAACAACCTCACCGATGAATTCAAGGAACGGCGCATCTTCCGCAACTTCGACTTCGTATTTGACAACATTGACTCCAGCGAGGCCAAGCCCTTTTTGCCGGTGTTCATGACCGAGTCCATTTCGGACTTCTATTTCCGCAAGAATCCAAAGACCGAGAAAGAAATGATCCATGCCACCAAGGTGTCTGGGGTCAAAAATCAAAGCGTATCACAGTTCCTGGGCGACATGTACCAGAGCGTGAACATCTACGACAACAACGTCATCGTCTTTGGCAAAAGCTTCGTGAGCCCATTGAGCAATTCGGGCTTCGGGTTCTACAAGTATTTCTTGCTGGATTCAGCGTTGATCCAGGACAAGTGGTGCTACCTGATCAAGTTCCAGCCGCGCCGCAAGCAGGAGCTCACCTTCGTGGGTGAGATGTGGGTCAACGACACTACTTACGCCGTCAAGCAAGTGGATGCCACCATCGCCGGCGACGCCAACATCAATTTCATCCAAGACTTGCGCGTTCGTCAAGAGTTTGATGAGGTGGAAAACGAGGTGTGGATGATCACCCGTGACGAGCTGGTGGTGGACTTCAACCTCGCCGACAAGACCATGGGGTTCTACGGCCGCAAAACCACCACCTACGACGATTTTGTGATCAACCGGCCAAGGGAGGACGTGTTCTACCGCGGCCTGTCAGATGTGATAGTGGCCGATGACGCCTCCGACAAGGACTCCACCTATTGGAACGAAAGGCGGCACATCGAATTGACCGCCAACGAGCAGTCTGTCTATGCCATGGTGGACTCCATACAGACCATCCCGCAGTTTCGGACCATTGCCGATATCATTACTCTGTTTGTGAGTGGTTACAAGGTCCTAGGGCCGGTGGAAATTGGGCCCTATTACACCTTGTACAGCTTCAATCCGGTCGAAGGCAACCGCTTCAGGCTGGGCGGGCGTACGTCCAACGATTTCTCCACCAAGGTGATGCTGGAGGGGTACGTGGCCTACGGGCTGCGCGACCAGCGCTTCAAGTACGGAGGAGGAGCCTGGGTCATGCTCAACAAGAATCCGAGGATGCTGCTCTATGTAAACGCCAAAAAAGACGTGGAGCAACTCGGTCAGGCCGACGGGGCCTTCCGAGAAGACAACGTGCTTTCCAGTGTGTTCAGGCGCAACCCGGCCAACAAGTTGACCGACGTCACCCAGTACCAAGCCATGTTCGAGCGGGAGTGGTTCTACGGGCTGAGCAACCGCTTGATCTTTACCCATCGCCAGCTGTCTCCTCTGGGGGCGCTGCGTTACGAGCGCTTCAACGATGCCGACGTCAAGATTTCGGTGCCGTCCATCACGACTTCGGAGGTCACGCTTTACACGCGGTTTGCCTACAAGGAGAAGTTCCTCAGTGGGGAATTCGAGCGGGTGAGTTTGGGCACGCGCTACCCCACCTTGGAGGTGGCCTTGAGCCGCGGTTTACCAAACGTGTTGGGCTCCGATTACGCGTACACCAAAGCCGTGGTACGCGTGCGTGACAAGGTGCGTTTTGGGCCGTTTGGATACGCTCGGGTGATGGTAGAAGCCGGTGAGATCTACGGCAACCTCCCTTATCCCTTGCTCCAACTCCACCAGGGCAACGAGACGTTCTTCTACGACGAGTCGGCGTTCAACACCATGAACTTTTTTGAGTTTGTATCGGACCGCTGGGCGAGTGCATCGGTGACCTACCACTTGGAGGGGTTGTTCCTGAATAAGATTCCGCTCTTCCGACGCTTGAAATGGCGTGAAGTGGTCAGCGCCAAGACCGTCATCGGCGACTTCGACCCCAATAACGAAAAGCTGCTGCTATTGCCTGACGAGACCTTCACCCTTTCCCAGCCATTTGTGGAAGGGGCCATTGGCGTTGAGAACATCTTCAAATTCCTGCGGGTGGATGCCCTGTACCGCCTGAGCTACTTGGACAACCCCAACATTGTGCGCTTTGGCATCCGTGCCAAGTTGCAGATCGACTTCTAGGCCTACCTTTGGCCCATGTCATTCTCTGGAACCACTGTTTGGATCACCGGCGCCTCCTCGGGCATCGGCGAAGCGTGTGCGTATGAATTCGCGCGTCGCGGAGCACAACTGGTGCTGAGCGCGCGTAACGCCGAAAAACTCGAAGCCGTCAAGCAGGCCTGCCCCCGCCCGGATGATGTGGCCGTCGTGCCCTTGGATTTGAGCGACAACGCTGGCTTTGATGACCTCGTTGAAAAGGTCTGGTCCAACCACGGCCCCATTGACATCTACTTGGGCAACGGCGGACTCAGTCAACGCGCCTGGTGCCGCGACACCAACATGGACACCCATCGCTACCTCATGGAGGTCAACTTCTTTGGCCACGTGGCCCTGACCCGGGCTCTGTTGCCGCTGATGCGCGAACGGGGCAAAGGTCATTTTGCCATGGTCAGTTCTTTGGTGGGTAAGTTTGGATTCAAGATGCGTACGGGATACGCCGCCAGTAAGCACGCCCTGCACGGCTTTTACGATTCGCTCCGGTTGGAAGAGCATGATGCGGGCATTGGGGTGACCCTAATTTGCCCCGGATTCATCCGCACCGAGCTCAGCAAAGTGGCCATGACCGGCGAAGGCAAACCTCAAGGCAGTATGGACAACAACCAGGCTGGAGGCATGCCGCCGGAGGTGTGCGCACGCAAGATGGTCGATGCCATTGCGGCAGGCAAACACGAGGTGGCCATCGGGGGCACCGAACGGTTTGGGGTGCTGCTCAAGCGCTTTTTGCCTGGGGTGTTGTACCGCATGAGCCTCAAGAAGTCAGCCCAGTGAAAAAGCCGCCCCCAGATCGGGAGCGGCTTCTCTGTAAACCACGGTAGTTCCGCGTGTGGTCTGCGCTCTGCGCAGCCAGCGCGCGGAGTGCTTAGTTGTTGAATTGGATGAACTCGTCGAGTTCGTGTACGCTGTTCTGGAACTGGAAGGCGTCGTTCACCACCCAAAAGTTTCCAGGATCAGTGGTCTTTTCGTAGGCAAACTTGGCAAAGCGAAGCTTGGTGTCCTCAAACCAGAACTGCATCATGATGCGCTTGGCTTGGATGCTGGTCAGGGTCCGCCCGCGGAGTCGCTGTTGGGCGAGTAAAAAGCGTTCGCTTTCAAAACCGGCATTCTCGAGGTCGCTCACCAGGCGGTTCATCTCCCGGGTGCTCATGCCTCCACCAAAGGTGTCGTGGTGGGTGTCCATGCCGCCGCTACAGGTGCATCCCATTTGGCCGTGCATGTCGCACACCGGGGTATCGTGGTGGTTGCCAAAGTCAACGGTGTCAAAGCCGCCGTTGCCGTTGGTGCCTTGGTCACACTGGCCCTGTCCGTAGCCGCCATTACCTGCGTAGCCGGAGCCTTGGTTGTAATGGGCCTGTGGACGGTCGCCGTGGTGTGAAGGACGTCCAAGCTGACCGCCGCCGTGGTGGCTGCTACAACCCTGCTGAGCAGGACGGCGACGGATGATGTCCAAGATGCGCACTTGACGGTTGGGACGCACGCAGGCAATTACCTTGCTGTTGCGTGGTACGTAGATGAAGCCGTTGTACAGCAGCCTCACCTGTCCGCCATTGCCGCAGTGGTTGTTGCGTCGTTGCATGACGCGGACACGCTGCTGGCCGGGTGGCAAATCACGCAGGGTGAGTTGTCCGTTTGCGTAGTAGCGTTCACCGCAAATCTCTACGGTGAAGTCCCCTTTGTTCCAGAGAGAGAGTTGCAGTTGCGAACCTCGCGCAAACGTTGCCAGAGACAACACGAGGCCTACTGCAAGTAATCCAAAGACAAGAGCTGCTTGGCGCACCTGTGCGCCACCCAGCTGGAGTGTGTGTTGGAATGTTTTCATGAGTTGGCCCTCCTAATTTTATGAGGTGAAACAATGTTTGTTTGCACCCCATAGTTCAAGGGATGTGCCAACTGGGAGTGAGCAGGGCCCCCATTGAGCAAGCGGTCTGATCAGTCGCGAATTCGGCTGAATCGGAGCGCTTTTAGCATGAAATTCGGGAGGGGTTTGAGCGGATCGCGCTTCTCCACATTGAGGAAGACGCCCCATTTCTCGATGATGGGCACCTTGTAGACCTCGATCAATTCAAGCAGGGTACCGTCGCGGTCTTCGATGTAGACGCAGTGCACCTTGGTGTTGCCCATGTCCAAGGCGTCATTACTGTCGCAAGTAAAGCCGTAGCCCTTTTTTGCCAGGTCTTCGCCCAGGGCCTGCATGCCGCGCACATCGTACCCCAAGTGCACAAAGCCGGGGTCGGCCCATTGACGGTCTTGATAAATCTTGCGGCCGGTGCGGTCTTGGGCCATTACCAATTCTACGAAGGTCTCACCGGTGACCTGGGCAAAGCCGCCACCGGGTTGTTGGCTTTGGGTGAGCATCACGCGGCGGTAGGCTTGGTCGCCACCGGGCAGGTTGGCCCAGTCGTCAAAGGTGCCGGTGTGGTCGTACACCACTTTGTCGTAGCCCAGCACATCTCGGTACAAGCCCAGCGCAGTGTCCATATCAGAAACACCAATCGAGCAACCGGCAGCGCCCAGTGAGTGGTGGCCGTTGTCGGTGTATTTGGTGGGGTAGGGCAGGTATTGAAAGATGTTGCCGTCGAGGTCCTTCAACGAAAAGGTTGCGTCGCCGTTGGGCAGCGCGGCCAGTGGGGTGAGTCCGGGAGCACCGTTCGCGGCGCAGAATGCGTGCGAGGCAGCCACGTCAGTACTTTTGATGAAGGTGTGGGTGATGCCCAAATCCCCCATGCGCAGCTCAAAGGCCATGTCGGTGGGCTCGAAGGACGTTGGGCGGATCACTTCCATCGCACAGCCGCCCTGCAGGTTACAGATCATGCTGGCGCGCTTGGTGATGACCTCGTCTCGCGTGTAAATGGTCATCAACGGAGCGGCCGCTACCGAGTCAAAGAACGGGATGTCCATCCCGAAGTACTTGCGGTAGAACTTGAGTGAAGCGTCCATATCGTGGACGGCTACACCAATGTGTTGGATGCCGTTGATGCGTTTGAACATGGGAGACAATTTATGCGGCGACCAAGCGGCTGCGGAGTGCTTGCAGCGCGTTTTCGGCGCGGGTGTATGCGGTTTGATGCTGTCGGCTTGCCCGGGCCAGTTTTAGCGCTCGTTTCCAGCGCAGGAAACGGTCGCGGTAGGGCAGTGCAAGTATACCACATCCGGCTGCGGCAATCAATACAGCAGGCATCCACAACCAGCCCACGGAGGCCACCACAATCGCGGCCAAGATCAGCATCCAAAGGGGACCTACAACCACGGGAACGGCGATGCCAAAGGAGCTCTTGAAATGCGGGTCGCGCACTTTATTCTGCACCACAAAGCGGGTCAATGCCCATACAGGAAGTCCGGCAATCGCGCCAAACAAGAACAGCGGTAACCCCAGCAACAACAACAGTGCGGTGCGCAGCTTCCAAGCGGATGTACGAGAAGCCAAGTCTGCCTCATGCGGGGCTATGCCCAGCGCTTCGCTGGCGGCTTGGTAGTCTTGGAATTGGGCTTCCAACTCTGCAAACGCCGCGTCATCAATGCCCTCCAACCGGTGGGTTGCGGCTTGGAACTCGTGCAAGTTTTGCTCGAGGTCGGCATTGTAAGCGTGCTTGCCAAAGTGCAAGTGGCGCCACACCGGACGCATCGCGAGCAGGGCGTCGTGGCGGTCAAGATTTTCCACGTGCAGCATGCGGGGCAGCAGGTGTTTGCGTGCCTCGGCGGTGGCTGCGTGTACGCCGGCTTGTTGGTCGCGGCGGTATTCCTCCAAAAAGGCGTTGAGCGAGAACGGGGCGCCATAGCTCAACAGCAGTTCTGAACGGAATTCGGTAAATGAACCGTAGTCCAGCCCTACGGGAACCACTTGGATGTTGTCTGGCATGTTGGGGTCCTCAGCCCATTCTTGCAAAGCCTGAAGCCCAATGCGTGCCATACCGGTTTTAAACTTGCGCAGGTGATAGCGGTTGCCGTGATTTCCCTCGGGGAACAACGCAATGATGCAACCGTTGGCCAGTCGGGCGCGTGCACGTGCAAAGCTGTCTTCGTTGCGGTCTCGGGCATCGGCGCGACGGTCGCGCGGACGGTACACGGGAATCATGTTCATGCTGCGAAGCAGCTTGTCAATGCTGGGCTTGGCAAAGATGTCCGCACGGGTCAGGAAGTGGCATTGGCGCGGCGCGGTAACGCAACAGGCCAACGGGTCTTCCATCCCGTTTTGGTGGTTGGAAATCAGCATGACTGGACCCTCAGGAAATTGTTCCACGCCGCGCACCACAAGGCGGCGGTGCCACGCGGTGGTGCTGGCCTGCACGAGGGTGCCAAAGAAGGCATACATCCAACTCAATTTTCGTGTCATCCGCTAGCGCAGTTGGGCTCCACAATCCGATTCAAGCGCACGTTGGATGTTGGCCATCACCTTGTCAATGTGCTTGTCGGTCAGGGTTTTGTCCGGGTCTTGGAGGATGAAGCTCAGGGCGTAGCTCTTGGTGCCGTCAGGCAGTTTGTCGCCTTCGTACACATCAAAGAGGTCCACGTGCTTCAGGAGTTTCTTTTCGGCTTTACGGGCGGTGTTTGCCAGCTTGTCAAAGGTCACACCCGATTGGATCAACAGCGACAGGTCGCGGCGCACAGCGGGGAACTTGGGCAGCTCCTGGGCTTGGATGCGGTTCATGCTGAGGAATTCCAGCACGCGGTCCCAATCCAGCTCTGCCCAGTACACGGGTTGCTTGATGCCAAACTGTTGTTGGAGTTGTCCGCTGAGCGGGCCCATGCGCACCACAGCGTGGCGTCGGATTTGGATTTCCAGTCCTTCGTTCCAGAGCGGGTGTTGCAAGGGTTCAAGGCCGGATGGCTTGTTGATGCCCAAACGGTTCAGCAGGTATTCCACAACAGCTTTCACGTCTGCAAAATGCACCTCGTCGTGGGCGTTGTTCCAGGATTCCGGGTTGCGACGTCCGGTCACAAACAGGGCCAGGCGACGTTGCTCGTCGTAGCCGTTTTCGGTTTTGAAGTACACCTTGCCGAACTCGAACAAGCGCAAGTCAGGGTTGCGAAAGTTCTGGTTGCGTGCGATGGCCTCCAATCCGTCAAACACCATGGATTGACGCAGTACGTTCAAATCGCCGCTGAGCGGGTTGAGGATCCGCACCTGGGTGTCGGTCACCAATTCTTCTGCACCGATGCTTTCAGTATACTCGCCTTTGGTGAGGGAGTTGGACATGATTTCGGTGAAGCCGCGGGCCACCAGTGCGTCGCTGATGCGGTTTTGTACCTGCTCGGCGTTTGGTTTGCGCGAGTAACTCAGCGAGGCATTGAGTTTCTCGGGGAAGGGTACGTTGTTGAACCCATAGATGCGCAGCACTTCTTCGATCACGTCTGCTTCGCGAGTGACGTCTACGCGGTAAGTGGGAACGCTCAAGGTGCAGCCGGCATCGTCTTCACGGGTGAAGGTGAAGTTCAAGTCCAGCAAGATCGCCTTGACGGTCTCACGTGGAATTTCCATGCCCACCAGGCGGGTGATGTGGTCCCATTTGACCTCCACTTCGCTGCAGCAGATGGGTGCGGGGTAGTGGTCGTGCACAGGTGAACAGATGGTGCCACCTGCCACCTCTGCAATCAGAAGGGCAGCGCGCTTGAGCACGTAGTCAGTCATGTTCGGGTCTACGCCGCGTTCAAAACGGAAGCTCGCATCAGTACTCAACGTGTGACGCTTGGCCGATTTGCGGATGCTGACGGGGTTGAAATAGGCGCTTTCCAAGAACACGGTGGTGGTCTTTTCGGTCACGCCCGAGTGCAAGCCGCCAAACACGCCCGCTAGGCACAGCGGATTGCGCTCGCCGTCGCAAATCATCAAGTCCTCAGCACTCAGCTTGCGCTCCACCTCGTCCAAGGTGGTGAATGGGGTACCCTCCGGGAGGGTATCGATGATTACTTTGCCGCCCTTGATCTGGTCGGCGTCGAAGGCGTGCAGGGGTTGACCGGTTTCGTGCAGGACGAAGTTGGTGATGTCCACCACGTTGTTGATGGGCACCAGGCCAATGCTGCGCAGGCGTTCTTGCAGCCAATCTGGAGAAGGGCCTACTTGTACACCTGAAAGGGTGACACCAGCGTAGCGGGGACAGCGCTCGGTGTTGGCGATGTCTACCTGAATGTTCGGACCGCCAGTGCCTGCGGCAAAACCAGAGACATCGGGCCACTGCACCTCTCCTTCGCAGGATTCTTCCACGTCGGCCATGTGACGCAGACCGGCACGCAAGTCGCGCGCCACGCCGATGTGCGACATGCCGTCGGTGCGGTTAGGGGTAAGTCCGATTTCAATGGTGAAGTCGTCTTCCAGCTCAAAATAGGCCGCCGCCGGGGTGCCTACTTCTGCCGCAGGGTCCAGCACCATGATGCCGTCATGGCCGGTGCCGAGTCCGATTTCGTCTTCGGCGCAAATCATGCCCTCAGACACTTCGCCGCGGATCTTGCCTTTTTTGATTTTGAACGGTTCGCCGCCGGTGGGGTAGAGCATGCAGCCCACGGTGGCCACCACCACTTTTTGACCCTGGTCTACGTTGGGTGCGCCACACACGATGTGCAAAGGCTCCTCTCCGCCTACATCCACGCGGGTCACGCTCAGGCGGTCGGCGTTGGGGTGTTGGCCCTTTTCGACCACCTCGCCAATCACCAGGCCTTTGAGCCCGCCGGGCACGGCTTCTGCGCGGGCAATGCCCTCTACTTCCAACCCAGTTTGGGTCAGAATTTCGCCCATGCGCTCGGGGGTGAGGTCCACCGGCAAATAGGTGCGCAGCCAGTTGTATGAAATCTTCATGGAATGTCCGTCAAAATCAAGCGCCAAAGGTAAGAAATCCAAGGCGCTGACCCCGGCTTCAATCCAGCAGCAACGGCAGGTTGGTGCTGAAGAGTTTGACGGCAATCGCCAGCAGGATCACCCCAAAGACTTTTTTGAGCACAGCTACTCCGCCCTCGCCCAGCACATTTTCGATGCGCTTGGTGAGTTTGAGTACAGTAAATACCACCACGATGTTGACCACAATGGCCACCAAGATGTTCTCGGGCTGGTACTCTGCTTGGAGCGAGATGATGGAGGTCATCGTGCCTGCTCCTGCAATCAAGGGGAAGGCCACAGGCACAATGGTTGCACTCTTTAAGCTCTTATCATCCTGCTTGAACAGGTCAATGCCCAAGATCATTTCCAAGGCCAAAAAGAACAGCACGAAAGCACCGGCCACCGCAAATTCTTCGATGCCAATGCCAAAGAGGCCAATCAGGTCTTCTCCGATGAAGAAGAACAACAACATGATGCCCAAGGCCACCAGCGAGGCGCGTCCGGGGTGAATGTCTCCCGCCCGTTTTTTGATGTCGAGGATGACGGGAATTGAGCCGATGATGTCAATCACGGCAAACAAGACCATCGAGGCCTTGAAGATCTCGGTCCAGTTGAAGCTCATAGCGTCTGGATTGAAGGGTTAAGCTTGCGCTGAAAAGGGTTGGCCGTCGACCCAAGCTGCTACTACAGGAGCAAAATGGGTGTGTTCCAGCACTTGGACGGCTTGTTGGATGTCTTCAGGAGTGTCTTCCAGTGCTACGGGTGTGGAGGCTTGGAAGAGGATCTGGCCCTCATCGTACCGGGCATTGACCAGGTGTATGGTGATGCCCGATTTGACTTCTCCTGCTTGTTTGACGGCCCGGTGCACGTGCATGCCGTACATGCCTTTGCCGCCGTATTTGGGCAACAGGGAGGGATGGATGTTGACCATGCGGTCAGGATAAGCCTCGAGCAATGCTTCGGGGATCATCCATAGGAACCCGGCCAATACCACGTGGGTGATACCCCGGTCCACAAGGGTTTGCGCGAGTGTGTTGCGCAAGGTTTCGCGGTCGAACACCAGGGTTTCCACGTCAAAATCACGGGCATGTTGCAACACCCCGGCATCGGCACGGTTGGTGCCAATCAGATCCACCTTCACCGAGGGGTGGTCGGCAAAGAATTCCAGCATCTTTCGAGCGTTGGAGCCCGAGCCGGAAGCGAGTATGGCCAAACGGTGTTGCATGACGAGTCAAAAACGAGCCGCAAAGGTACGCCCTTCCTTCAGAGCGCAAGGCGCGCGCCACGGAAGTTTTCTGCGAACTTTGGGGCGGATTCTGCGTATCCTTCCATCATGAAGTTCCCCACCCTGCTCGCGGCACTCGGATTGTCCGCGACCCTGTGCGCGCAATGCGGCACCACCGGCGATACCTTGGTAGTGGAAACCGGTGCTGAATTGGCGACCCTTTCGGGGTGCACGTCCATTTTTGGCTCCCTGCTTGTTTCTGATCCGGCCACCAGCGATGTGGACGCCTTGTCGCAGGTCACTTCGGTGGAGGAGCATTTGCTGATCCACAACAACATTTCTCTGCTCCATGTGGGCGGGTTGCAAGCCTTGGAAACCATCGGTGGCAACCTGGAGTTCCACAACAACTTCACGCTGCAATCCTTGGACGGGCTCAGTGCACTGACTTCCATCGGGGGCGATTTGACCTTCATGGGCAACATCACATTGGTGCAGTTTGATGCGTTGGAAGGATGCTCTTTTGGAGGTGATGTGGTCTTTCGAGAGAATACGACGCTGGCGTCGTTGGGTGGGCTGGCGGGCCAGACCACCTTGGCGGGAGACTTGATTTTGGACCACCAGAACTTGGTGTTGGACGATTTGAGCCCCCTTGCTACGCTGACGCAAGTAGCAGGTAACTTGGAAGTTTCTCTGCCCATGCTCACCCAAGTACAAGGCCTCAGCGCTTTGGAAGAAGTGAGCGGTGACTTGCGCTTGTTTGACATGGATTTGCTGGCCAACCTCGACGGCTTGCAAGCCATGCAAGTCATCGGCGACACCCTGGATTTGCACGGCAACGGTAGCATGGTCAACATCGAAGCCCTTGCTGGACTCGATGAAATCGGTACGGTCGACATCACACAAAATCAAGCGCTCATGTGGTGCTGCGCAGTGGCCAATTGGGAACTGAACGGTGCGGTGCAATCCACCGCTACCCTCGAGGACAATCATTCCAACTGCACGGGGTACATCACCGTTGCAGAAGACTGTGAGCCGCTTAATGTGGCAACTGCTCAGGCCGAAGCCTTCACGCCAGGCTGGTACCAACTTCAATTTTGGAGTGCGGGAGGGCGGATACTCGATGCAAGAACCGCTTGGGTGCAACGCCCTGAGACCATTGCACACGGCTCACCTGGGCTCAAAGTGGTCACCGGTGTAGGGGAACACGGCACGTTCCACATCTTGGTGCACCGTTAAACCCGCTTCAAGTTGGCAGCCAATACGGCGGCCTCTTCCCGCATGCGAAACACGCAGCGTTCCAGCTCAATGTAGTTTTGGGCATGGCTGGCTTTGGAAGCCGAATCCACCAATTCTAGCAAGTGAGCAGCGCCCATGAGTTGGGCATTGGGACGAATTTTGTGCAGTTGTTTATGCAAGGCACGGCTGTCGCGCACCAAGAAGGCCTCCAGCACTTGCTCCACCTCACTTTCGAGGCTGTCACCGAACAAGGCAATGGTGCGCCGCACTTTGCTCATGTCGCCGCGGTACATCACGCGAAGAATGTCCAAATCGTATTTGCCGGCAGGGCCCTCCATATTACAAACATGCAAAAAAAAGACCCCCGGTATGCATGCACACCGGGGGCGCAGTGCCGGACCTGAAAGCAACAGGCCCTTGGACGAACTCAGTACTTGGCCAACGACGGATCAATTTCATCCGCGTAGGCTAAAATGCCGCCTTTGAGGTTGTAGAGGTTGCTGAAGCCAAAATCGGCTTCCAGTTGTTTGATGGCACGGGCACTGCGCACCCCGCTGCGGCAGTGGATGACCACCTTGCCGTCTCGCGGAATGTCGCCCGCAAACTCCGGCAGCGAGGCCAGTGGAGCCAGCTTGCCACCCAAGTTGGCGATTTCATATTCGTACGGTTCACGCACATCGATCAAGGTCACGGGCTGGCCTTCGCGCACCCAAGCGGCATACTCGCCGGGCTGTACTTCGCGCACTTCGAGGTCCTCTTTGCGTGCGGTGGTTTTAAAACCGCAGAACTGTTCGTAGTCGATGAGCTCAGTTTGGGTGGGTTGGGTGCCGTTGAGTGGGTTATTCGGATTGCGATGCACCTTGAGTGTCCGCGTTTGGAAGCTCCCCGCATCGAAAATGAACAGGCGACCACTCAACGGTTCGCCCACGCCCGACAGCACTTTGATGACCTCGTTGGCCTGAAGTGATCCCAGGATGCCCGGAAGCACGCCAATCACCCCACCTTCGGCACAACTGGGGACCAACCCTGGGGGTGGCGGCTCGGGAAACAAGTCGCGGTAGTTGGGCCCACGCTCGCCGCTTTCATCCACATAGTTGAACACTGAAGCCTGGCCTTCAAAGCGGAAAATGGAGGCGTAGACGTTCACCTTGTCCAGCAATACACAAGCGTCGTTTACCAAGTAACGCGTGGGGAAATTGTCGGTGCCGTCGGCCACCAAGTCGTAGTCTTTGATGATGTCCAACGCGTTGGCGCTGGTGAGTTTGGTGTTGTAGGTCTGCACCACAATGTGCGGATTCAGTGCTCGGATCCGATCCGCTGCGGCTTCGACCTTGGGTTTGCCCACGTCGGCTTGGGTGAACAGCACTTGGCGTTGCAAGTTGCTGTCGTCCACCACGTCAAAATCAACGATGCCAATATGACCAACGCCCGCAGCCGCGAGGTAAAGCAATAAGGGGCTGCCTAGCCCGCCACTGCCCACCACCAGCACTTTGCTGTTTTTCAATCGGCGTTGGCCTTCGATGTTGAACTCGGGAATGATCAGGTGGCGGCTGTAGCGCTCGAGTTCGTCTTTGCTGAATGTGGTTTGCATGGCGATCAGTGGCTGCCCCCGGCAATGGCGGGGATGATGGAAATGGTGGCGCCGGGTTGCACGGCAGTGTTCTCCTGGTCGAGGGCTTGGATGTCTTCATCACCCACATAAATGCGGATGAATGAACGCAGGTTTCCGCCGTCGTCCAGCAGGTGTGTTTTGAGTCCTTCGTGGGTCGATACGAGTTCGTGTACGACGTCTTTGACCGTGCCTCCGTTGCTTTCGAAGGAGGATTGATTTGCGGTGAATTTGCGCAACGGAGTTGGAATAATCAGGGTTGCCATGATGAAAAATTTAAAGTTGGGTTGGTACCGAAGAGATCAACGGTTGTTGTTCGAATTGCCGTGCTTCATTGAGCACAAAGCTGTGCAGGTCGCCGGTGTAACCAGCTTCTGCGTTGATGATGAGGTAACTGAACCACGGCATGGCCTGCACACGGTCGTGCTCCGAAGGAAACGCTGGGTGCTTGGGGTGGCTGTGGTACACGCCCAGCAAGGTCAATCCCTGTGTAAGGGCAAACCGTTCGGCGTCTAGGTATTGCTCGGGTGAAATGGCAAATCGGCGGTGTTGATCGCCGTCCTCCACGTTTTCCACCGGTTGGGAAAAGGTGATGTTGCGGGTGTTGTCTTCGTACCCGTAAAGAAAGCCGCAGCATTCGTTGGGGAAGGCCGCCAGGGCGTCGCGCTCAATGACCTCGCGGGCTTCAGGGGTGAGGGTTACCGTCAGCATCAGTTCTGGAATACGTGTTCAACCACTTCGCTGTATTTGGTGGCGTCGTCGGCAAAGACGGTGACGATGACCCCGCTGTCCAATTCGCTGGCGAGCTGTACGGCACCTGCCAGGTTGGCGGCGCTGGATGGGCTCAGCAGCAGTCCTTCTTCTTTGGCCGCGCGACACATGAAAATATAGGCGCTGCCGGTGTCTACCGTCCGCAATGCGTCTGCCACCGAGGCATCGTAAATGGCCGGGGTGTGGGCGGTTTCCAGATGCTTCCAACCTTCGAGTCCATGCAGTGCAGTTTCGGGTTGGAGCGCAATGCGTTGGATGTCTGGATTGAGTTCTTGCAAGCGACGTCCAGTGCCTGTGAAGGTACCCGTGGTACCCAGTCCCGCAACAAAGTGCGTGATGTGGCCTTCGGTTTGGGCAAAGATTTCGGGAGCGGTGCTGTCGTAGTGGGCCTTCCAATTGTTTGGGTTGGCGTATTGGTCGGCGTAGAAGTATTTGTCAGGGGCGGTCTCAGCCAGTTGCTTGGCCACACGTTGGGCGCCGTCGGTGGTTTCCATGGCCGAAGTGTAGATCACGTTTACCCCCAAGGACTTTAGCACATTCTTGCGCTCTTTGCTGGCGTTCTCAGGAACGCATAAGGTGAGCGGAATGCCCGCCACTGCGGCAAAAATTGCATAGGCAATGCCGGTGTTTCCACTGGTGGCGTCCAGCAGGATTTTGCCTTCACGCAATTGGCCGCTTCGCACAGCTTCTCGGATAATACGGTAGGCTGCGCGGGCTTTCACACTACCGCCAAATTGCTGCCATTCGAGCTTGGCCCAAATTTCCACATTGGGATTGGGGGACAGATTCTTCAAACGAAAGAGCGGGGTGTTGCCCACGTAGTGTTGCAACTCTTCAATGCGCTCGTGTAAGGGGGATGGTGCGATGGTGCTCATGGTGTTTATCGTTAGGGTGGCTTACGCTTGTTTGTAGGGAAGGCTTGTTGGGTTTTTGGCATGTCTTTAACGCAAGAAGCCCGGCTCTGAGGTGAGCCGGGCTTCGCATGTTTCGAGACTTGGATTCAGTCCATGCTACCGCTCACCGATGCGCTTGGCGCAACAGCAACAGCAGCAGGTGTATTTCTGAATGCAAATCATGTTTAACAGTGTATCCGATTTAACCAAAAACAAAAAGCCCTCTCCGGGGATCATCCGGAAAGGGCTTGGATATTTTATACGTATACCGCGCCACTTACCGGACCAAAAGGTCGGTACAGCAACAACAGCAGTATGCGTTTTGTGTCATCATTGAAGATAAAAGTAGGGAAAGATTTTTGAAAAACCTTACCACACCCATCCTAAATGCATTCCAACGGTCCAGTGGTGGAACTTCACCCGAGGGGCACTGTCCACATCCACCGCACGAGACTGCACTTCGACGATGTCGCGTGAGCGCCAAACGTTGCGGCTCAGATCCCACAGGTAGGTGCCTTGCAGCCCAATCACCAGGTGATTCCCTTCATACTCCAGGTTCAATCCTGCGCCGGCGAGGAAGGCGTTATTGCGCAGTTCGTAGCGCGTTTGTGCCACTCCTGTCGGCGACAAAAAGGCGTTAACCTCCTCGGATTCGTCTACCTGAAAGGAATTGCCCATGTAGCCCACCACGCCTTTGGGGGTGAAGTTGAAGTGGCTGGTGAGCCAGGCCATGTCGTATCCAGCCTCGTACAAAAATTTGCCGCTGCTCCAGCGCACCTCGAGGGTATCGTTGTCGATTTGGTTGCCGTTGCCGGTGCTCCACAGCAGGTGTACCATGTTGTAACCGTCCAGCATGCCGTAGCCACCAATACTGAGGCCCACGTAGTTACGGTGGCTCTCATCCCAGGATAATCCATACGAACCGAAGTAATCGGCCATGGTGGCCTGAGCGTTGCTGAAGTCGTTGTATTGCCATGAGATGAACAGACCGCCCATTCCGCGTTCACCGGCTTCGCGTGTACCGCCGTAGTGCATTTCAGGCGTTTTTTCCTCTCCAAGACCACCATGGTTGATGATGTAGTGGTCGTAGATGGCTTCGGATTGGGAAATCAAACTGTCAGGCACCTCCTCTTGGGTGATCATTACAACGGCTTTTGGATCGTGGGCATTTGCAACATCACGCACGTGGTTGTAGACCGGGTTTTCGATGAGGTCCCAGTTGTAGTCGGGGTAGAGGTAGGCAGTGCTCACCACTCGGCCTTCGAGTCCGTACTCGGGTTCGTTCTCCAGACGGGCTGCGAGTGAGGCAATGACTCCCCGTGTGCAAGACGAGTCGGTGTCCGCTTGGGACACATGGCAACGGCCAAACTGGCCAAAGGCGTTTTGATCGGGATGTGCTCGAAGCAGTGCGGCCACTTCCTCGGCCAGATGCAGTTCGCGGTAAACGTTGGCATACACCAAGGCTTGCTGTTCGTAGTCGTGGTACTGCAAGGTGCGGTCCAGGCAGTCAAACACCTGGTCAAAATCGGTGCGGTCGTCGCCCACGAAGGCGTTCACCTTGGAGCGGTGGCGGCTCAAGTGATCGCGAAAATGGCGCAGGTTGGAAATCACCACATCGTCCGTGCGCCAAGAGCTCAGGTAGGGGTATCCGGGGGGGGCGCTGCCGCGTCCTTGGTAGGAGACTTTGATTTCTCGCGCCAGTCCGTGGATGGCCTCCAAGTCCAGTCGGATGCTGTCGTGGGCCTCCTGGTTTGGGCGGGTGAGTATGTGGTCCAATGCAATCACCAGCGATACCCAACCGTGCTCCACGTCCACGCCGTAAATCTGCACGTGTTGGTCTTCAGGAAGGGTGTCGTTGAAGGCGGCCAAGCGGCGGTATTGATCTACATCCTCCTCCCAAGAGAAGTCGCTCATGACGTCAAACATGGTGGAATCCCCGTGGATAAGCCCTTGGTTGATCAGGTAGGCCCGGCCGGCGCCCATTTCACTGATCCATAAGCGTACGTCACGGTGGGCGTGGAGGTAGCGCAAGGTCTTCTCCTTGATTTCATTGTTGAAGTTGCGGTAGGCGTGATTTTCACCGGCCAGAAATACCCGCGCCGAATCCGGCACCTTGTCCAAGTACTCAAACCCCGAGAAGTCGTTGTCAATGTCAATGTTGAGGGTGGTTTGCGCCGTGAGCACAGAGGCACAAGTGGCAAGCAGTGCCAGCAAGACAGGTTTCATACTAGGAAAGGTAAGCAGTGGGTGTGGGGTTTGCGCGGTGTGGAGGGAATTTGGTAGTTGGTTATAGAACGGAGGGCGCGTGCGGCATCGTGCTCTATAGTGAAGGAACGCGCGCACAGGACCCCACCCAAGGGGAAATTTTGTATCCCAAGCACAAAAACTCCCCCTTCCAGCCAGCCGGGAGTGACCTGCGTATACACGAGTATACCTGCGTTTACACGCCTACCGGAACACCGTCAACCGCTCGGCATCCAGTCTCAAGAAGATGAACACCAGCATCGAGAAGGCCATCAAACTCGACCCGCCATAACTGAAGAAAGGCAGCGGAATACCAATGACCGGTGCCAGTCCAATTACCATTCCCACATTGATCAAGACGTGGATGAACAAAATAGACGCCACGCAATACCCAAACACCCGACTGAACGTGCTGCGTTGGCGTTCGGCCAAGAACATGATCCGCAGCAAGAAAAACAGGTACAGCAGCAACATAAAGGTGCATCCTGCAAAGCCCCATTCCTCGGCAATGGTGGTAAAAATGAAGTCGGTTTCTTGCTCGGGTACAAAGTTGTAGCGGGTCATGGGCCCGTCGGTCAATCCTTTGCCAAACGCGCCGCCACTGCCCACAGCCAGCTTGGCCATTTTCATGTTGTAGCCCTTCTCCATTTGGAGTTGCTCATCGGCAATGCCAAAGGTGAGCTTGATGCGGTCTTTTTGGTGCGGAGCCAGGATGTCTGAGTCCATCACCTGCGATACGGCCAAAGAGAACACGATGCTGCCCACGCCGATGATCGCAAAGCGGATGTACGCGGATTTGCGGAAGCGCGGCAAATAGAAAAAGCGCACCACGGCAAGCAGCAGTAAAGTCACAATGCCCAACACGATCAATTGCGCCCATATGGCGCTGGCTTCGCCCACCCATGGGTATTCGATGTTGGTGTAATAAACGATGACAGTAAACACCCCCAGCAGCACCCCAATGATGCCGGCGAACAGGATGTTGCCGTACCACCCCTCACGGTAGAGCGCAAACACAAAGCTGGTGAACACTAAGATGGAGCCCACATCAGGTTGCAGCAAGATGAGCACGATGGGCATGCCCAGCAACGCGGCCATCCGCAGTTGATCTTGCAGGGCAGGTTTTCGGACTTCTAGACGACTCACCACCCGCGCCAACACGAGCGCCGTTCCGATCTTGGCAAATTCCGCAGGTTGCAATCCAAGCGGCCCCAGCCTGAACCACGCCTTGGCCCCGTTGATCTCTTGCCCGGCCACCAATACCAAGGCCAGTAGGAAAATGAAGACCGCGTAGATCACAAACGAGAATTGGGTGAAGAACTGCCCCTCGGTATTCAGAATCAGCAATGCCAGCACGCCACTGACCCCGATGAACACCATTTGCTTGCCGTACTCGGTGCCCATGCCCCACTCAAATCCTTCCAGCGGGTCGTAGGTGGTGGCGTAAATGGCCGTCCAGCCCATAAACACCAGCACACCCCAAATGCCAATGGTCAACCAATCGATCGAGGAGCTATAGGACCGTTCCGCGTTCATTTCTTCTTGCGGGTTGGCTTGGGAAAGGCCGCATCCAGAATGCGCTGCTCCTTGGCGGGGTTGCTGATGGAGTCGGTGAGGTACTTCTCCATCACCAGACTTGCAATTGGGCCGGCCCAGTTTCCGCCAAACCCGGCGTATTCTACGTAGACCGCAACGGCAATCTGTGGGTTTTCGCGTGGGGCAAATGCCATAAACACAGAGTGATCTGGCAGTCCCAAGTGGTCATTTTGAACCGTTCCGGTTTTGCCACACACCTCAATGTCTTTGATGCTTGCAAGCCGTGCGGTTCCTCCTTCCTCGTTCACCACATCGCTCATGGCCGCGACCACCACTTCGAAGTGCTCGGGGCTGACCCCAGTTTCTTTGCGACTGTAGAATTGTGGAAGCTTGCCTTCGCCACCGATGTCTTTGACCAAGTGTGGCGGAATGTACCAGCCACGGTTCGCCAGAATGGCGGCGAGGTTGGCCATTTGCATGGGCACCACTTCCATTTCTCCTTCGCCAATGGCAATGGAATAGATGGTGGAGAAGGCCCAGCGGTATTGTCCGTAAATCCGGTCATAGGTATCCACGCCGGGTACATTGCCCGAGACCATGCCCGGAACATCGGTGCCCAGTGCGGTACCAAACCCAAAGCGTCGGATGGCGTTTTCCCAATGCTTGAGCCCTTGAGCGGCATCTTTAAAGCGGTTGGTGGCCACCCCACGTTCCACATAGCGCTTCATGGTTTGGTAGAAGTACGGGTTGCAGGAGTGACGGATGGCCAAACGCAAGTCATCGTTGGAGTGGGGCCCGTGGCACCCGATCAAATTGCGGTTGCAGCGGAACCGGGTGTACGGCGTGATGATGGAATCTTCCAGCGCAATCAGCGATTGCACCATTTTGAAAATCGAGCCTGGGCGGTACTGCCCTTGAATGGCCAAGTTGAACAGGCGATTGGTGGAATCCTTGCTCAGCTTGGCGAAGTTGGCGCCCCGTTTACGGCCCACCAGCATGTTGGGGTCGTAGGTGGGACTGGTCACCAGAGTGAGGATTTCGCCTGTGGCAGGTTCGATGGCAATCACGCAGCCCGTCTTGTTTTGCAGCAGCCGTTCGGCGTAGGCCTGCAGCTCACCGTCAAGGGTGGCGGTGAGGGCTTTTCCGGCCACAGGATCCACGTTGTATTTCCCCTCGGCTACGGTTTGGATGACGTTGCGGTTGTCGCGTTGGTAGTAGCGGATGCCTTTGGTGCCACGCAATTGCTCCTCGTAGGCCAGTTCCATGCCTGTTTTGCCGAGGGTGGCATTGAGGTCGTAGTACGGGTCGGCGGCCATGTCTGCGGAGTCCACTTTGGACACGTAGCCAAACAGGTTCCCAGAAGACGGATATACGTACCGGCGTTGCGAATTTGGTTCGGCGCTCAGGCCTGGGAAACGGTGCAGTTGCTCAGCAATTCGTGAGTAATCTTCAATGGAAATCTGCCTTTGGATGGTGTATTCACGATACGGAATCTTGCGGGCGGCCTCCAACCGTTCGCGCAGTTTTTCCAGCGGCATGCCCACCAGATTGGCCAGTGCCACGGTGTCTTGGATGTCGGCGTCTTGCACGGTCACCATCAAGTCGTACACAGGTTGGTTGGTCACTAACAACTCGCCGTTGCGGTCCACAATTAGCCCCCGGTTGGGACGAATGATGGTGCGCTTTTCGGTAATGCGCAGGGCTGCGTCCTTGCTTTCATCCTCTACGATTTGCATGTAAAACAAGCGGACGAAAAACAGCAGAAAGACCGTGATGAACAGCCCGGCGAGCACAAACTTGCGGTTGTCCAAATTCACAGGGAAGCAGCTTTGGGTGTGAACATCAAATATTGGCCGAGTACCATCAGCAGCACCGCGGCCACTGCGCTTGCGCCGGCCCGTCCGAGGGTCACCAGAAATTGGTCCAGCGAAAACACCTCCACAAAGCCCAACCACAGGTGGAACGGCAACATCAGCAGGAAAGCGTAAGCGATGTACCAGTTGAGTCCCATGTCTTGCACAGTTGGTCGCATCACCGGGTCGTAGCCCTCGCGCGGGGCAATCAGCCCTAGAACCAGCGGTTGCAGGAAGCCCACTAGGACGCAGGCGCTGGTGTGCATGCCCCAAGTGTGGGTGAAGCTGTCCAACATAAATCCGATGACAAATCCCAGCACCATGGTCAGCCATCGGGCACTTCCGGTGGACAGCATCAGCAGGGCAAAGGGGTAAATAAAGGGCAAGACCCAACCGTCAGCTACGTCAATGTTGTTGACCACCAGGGCTTGGAGGAACACGAAGAACACAAACCGAAACACGTGCCAGCCTATGGTCTTGATCATGGTTCGGGGGTTTGGTATTTCGCCTCGAGGGCACGTCGCTCAGTCGACAACATGTTTTCGACTACCTCTACGTATTCCAAGCGGTTGAAGTCGGTGGCGAGCTCCACAGTCAGGTCCAGGAAGTTCGCATCACTGCGCGGGTCTACCTGTTTGACGGTGGCCACAATCATGTTCTCGGGAAAGTAGTTGGAGTAGGCATTGGTTACCAGTGTATCGCCAGGTTTAGGGCGCACGTGACGGCCGACGTCGCGTACCACGGCTGTGCGTGGGTTGTCGCCGGTCCACTTGAGGTTGCCCACGGCGCCGCTGCGTTTGTGGCGCACCTGCAAGCCAAAGTCGGTGTTGATCACGGGTAGGACGATGGCGTAGTGGTCTGACACATCCTTGATTACCCCCACCACTTTTTGTCCGGAAACTACGCCCATGTGGGTGTTGATGCCGTGCACCAAACCGCGGTCCAGCGTCATCAGGTTGTTGCGCGTATTGGTGCGCAGATTGACCACCCGGGCCGAGGTGTAGCGGTACTTCTGACGCATGATGGAGTCTTCCACCACCGTCAAGGTATCGGTGAGTTGGATGAAGCTTGAGGGAAGCGATGCCTGCATCTCCACGATTTGGCCATGGAGGTCTTCGTTGATTTCGCGCAGGTGAAGGTAGGAGCGGACGTTGTCGCGGCGCTCTTGGATGGAACCTACCACGTCGCCTGTAGTGGCCATCCACACCGATTGCTGGTGTCCCTGGGTGCGCAGTAGCATGGCAAAGGCCACCGCCTGTAAAGCGAGAAAGAAAAACAGGTACCGAAAGCGAAGCAGAAACTGAACCGGATTGCGCATGCCTTTTCCGTATTCAGTTACTCGCGCATCAGGAACTGGAATTTGTCGATGTTCTTCAGGGCGATGTTGGTGCCCCGAGCTACTGCACGCAATGGATCTTCGGCCACGTGCACAGGCAGTTTGGTCTTCATCGAAATTCGCTTGTCCAATCCGCGCAGCAATGCACCACCACCGGCCAGATAAATACCCGTGCGGTAGATGTCTGCAGAAAGTTCAGGTGGTGTGTTCTCCAAACAGCTCAAGATGGCTTCCTCAATTTTGGAAATGGACTTGTCCAATGCGTGGGCGATCTCGGTGTAGGTCACGTTGATCTCCTTGGGAATACCGGTCATCAAATCGCGACCGCGTACAGCGTAATCCTCGGGCGGGTCCTCCAACTCGCTCATGGCCGAACCGACCTCGATTTTAATTTGCTCTGCAGTGCGCTCACCCACCAAGATGTTGTGCTGGCGGCGCATGTATTCCTCAATGTCTTGGGTGAATTCATCACCTGCTACACGGATGTTTTTATCAGTTACGATACCGCCCAGAGCGATCACCGCAATTTCCGAAGTACCCCCACCGATATCGATGATCATGTTACCCATGGGCTCTTCCACATCGATGCCGATACCGATGGCCGCAGCCATGGGCTCGTGGATGAGGTAGACCTCCTTGGCACCTGCGTGCTCTGCGCTGTCTTTTACCGCGCGCTTTTCCACCTCTGTGATGCCCGAGGGAATGCAGATCACCATGCGCAGCGATGGAGCAAACATGCGCTTGCCGTCGTTGATCATTTTGATCAAACCCTTGATCATGTGCTCGGCAGATTGGAAGTCTGCGATCACACCGTCCTTCAGAGGGCGGATGGTCTTGATGTTCTCGTGGGTCTTCCCATGCATTTGTTGTGCCTTGCGACCGATGGCCACGGTTTTGCCCGTGGTACGGTCCTTGGCAACAATGGAGGGTGCGTCCACCACGACTTTGTCGTTGTGGTAAATCAGGGTGTTGGCCGTGCCGAGGTCGATGGCCAATTCTTGCGTGAGAAAACTAAACAGACCCATATGGGCGAGCAGGTTCGGTAGGGTGAAACTTCCGTGTCCTTCAAAATTAACCAATCATGTGGCAGGGTTTTCAGGGTTACACTGCGACATACCAACAGTGCCCGAAAATTTGCAGCATCAGTGGCGGAAGTGGCGGTTTCCGGTGAAGTACATCGCCAATCCGCGTTCGTTGCAGAAGTCAATGCTCAACTGGTCCTTGATGCTTCCGCCCGGTTGCACCACCGAGGTGATGCCGGCGTCAGCCGCGAGTTCCACGCAGTCGGGGAAGGGGAAGAAGGCATCCGAAGCCATGGCCGCGTCTTGGAGGTCAAACCCAAATTTCTGGGCTTTCTCGATGGCTTGGCGGCAGGCGTCTACGCGTGAGGTTTGACCGGTGCCGCTGGCCAACAGCTGGCCGTTTTTGGCAAAAACGATGGTGTTGCTCTTGGTGTGCTTGACCAATTTGTTGGCAAAGACCAGGTCTTGCAAACCGGCCTGGTCGGTGGACGCATTGGTCACGCGGTTGAAGTCGGTGCCGACTTCCATGAGTGCATCGCGGTCCTGGGCAAGCACGCCGTTGAGGATGGTGCGGTAGGTGGTGGCCGGAAGCGGCACTTCCTTTTGCACCAGTAGTACGCGGTTTTTCTTGCCTTGGAGTAGCTGCTGCGCGTCGGCGTCGAAGGACGGCGCAATCACCACCTCACAGAACAGCTCGTGGACGTGCTCGGCGGTTGCCAAGTCAATCGGGCGGTTGGCAATCAGAATGCCACCGAAGGCCGATACCGGATCGCCCGCAAGCGCATCAGCGTAGGCTTGTGCAAGGGTGTCGCGAGTGGCCAGGCCGCAAGCGTTGTTGTGCTTGAGGATGGCGAAGGTGGGGCCCGCGTCTTGGAATTCAGCCATGAGCTGTACGGCAGCATCAACGTCCAAGAGGTTGTTGTAGCTCAGTTGTTTTCCGTGCAGTTGGGTAAACAGCGCATCCAAGTCGCCGTAGAAGACGCCTTTTTGGTGCGGGTTTTCTCCGTAACGCAGGGTTTTGCCTGGGGCCAAGCTGGCGCGGAAAGCCGTGTTGTCTTCGGCATCGAAGTAACTGAAGATGTGGCTGTCGTAGTGCGAGCTCTGTGCAAAAGCGTCGCGCGCAAACTGACGTCGGGTTTCCAGATCGGTGTGACCGGCACCGCTGTTAAGCACTTCCAACAGGTGTTCGTAGTGGTTGCGTGAGGGCACGATCACCACATCGCGGAAGTTTTTGGCCGCTGCACGGATCAAGGCGATGCCACCGATGTCGATCTTCTCAATGACTTCTTCGTGGGTACCACCGGCAGCAACGGTGTCCTCAAACGGGTACAGGTCCACAATTACCAGGTCGATGCTGGGGATGTCGTACTCGGCCACTTGGGCCACATCGCCTTCCAGCTCACGGCGCGAGAGGATGCCACCAAACACTTTGGGGTGCAGGGTTTTTACGCGGCCGCCCAAAATGCTGGGATAGGTGGTGAGGTCCTCCACTGGAATCACGGGCAAGCCCAAGTCCTCGAGGAACTTTTGGGTGCCGCCGGTGCTGTAAAGGGTCACGCCCAACTCATCGAGTTTACGTGCAATGGGTTCGAGTCCGTCTTTGTGGTAGACGCTCAACAAGGCGCCTTTGATCTGCTTGGTACCGTTCATGGTCGTAGAATGAAGGCCGCAAAAGTACCCCATTCAAGCCGAAAAACCCCCTGTCTACGGGGCTTTGGTGACAGGCTGTGAATAACTCCAATCCACTGAGGCGCTGGGCTCTGAGGTTAAATCATCCCAACGCCATCGGCACGCCACAACTGAACAACTACCTTCGTGCCTTCACCCGAGTTCCCATGCGTCTGCGCCTCGTTCGAGAATCCGCCGAATTTGCCTACCGCGCGTTGCGCGCCAACCTGTTGCGTACTGTGCTTTCGTTGCTCGGGGTGACGGTGGGTATTTTCTGCATCGTGGGCGTGTCCTCCTTCTTTGACAGCATCGAAGGCAGCTTGGAAGACAGCTTCTCGATGATTGGCGATGATTTGCTCTTTGTCCAAAAGTGGCCCATGGGTCCTGAACAGGGCGACCAGGAGTACGCTTGGTGGAAATACATGTCGCGCCGCAACCCACGGGTTCAGGACGCCGACTTGCTCCAACAACGCCTGCAAACCGCCGAAGCAGTCGCCTTCCAAGTCAAAACATGGAAAACGGTAGAATTCCGGAACAACAACCTGGAAAACGTATTGATCAATGGGGTATCGTATCCTTTCAATCAAGCCATTGCAGTAGATCTTGAAGACGGCCGTTGGTTCACCCAAAACGAATGCAAAAGCGGGGCCCCGTTGGCCATCATCGGAGTCAACGTAGCCGAAGGGCTGTTCGGCAACGAATCGCCCATTGGACGAAAGATAAAAGTGGGTGGGCTCAAAACCGAGGTCATCGGTCTGATCAAACGCGAAGGCAACGGTCTGCTCCCTGAGAGCCTGGACGATGTCGTCATGATTAACATCAACATGGCGCGCCGCTTGGTGGACGTGCGCAACGCCCAGGAGGTGGGCATTACCGTCAAAGCACGCGAAGGCATCGACGTGCGCGAAACCAAAGATGAGCTCATCGGAACACTGCGCGCCATCCGAGGCGTAAAGCCCGGTCAGGACAACGATTTTTCGGTCATGGAGGCCAGCGCCATTTTGGATGCCATCGGCAGCATCTTTGGCGTGGTGGATGTCGTGGCCTTGATCTTGGGGAGTTTCGCCCTGCTGGTCGGCGGGTTCGGTGTACTCAACATCATGTTTGTGTCGGTGCGTGAGCGCACGCCGCTTATCGGCATTCAAAAAGCGCTCGGAGCACGCAATGCGTTCATCCGAAACCAATTCCTGATGGAGTCGGTGTTTCTCTGTATGATCGGGGCATTGGTGGCGCTGGTGCTCCTGTGGATCCTGATGATGATCGGGGCAGCAGCCACCGGACTGGACTTGTCCTTGTCGCCGGGCAACGTGTTGTACGGCGTGGTCATTGCCACGGTCTTGGGGCTGCTTGCAGGATATCTGCCAGCCCGTCGCGCCAGCCGGATGAACCCGGTGGACGCCATGCGCTTCAAGTAAGCTAGAACCCAAATACGCCGAGGGCGCTCACTACGATGATGAGTGACACCACAAGAGCTTCCAAAATGTCTGGGCTCAACCCCGGTCCGCGTAAATCCATGGTGATCGATTTCTGCTTCTTTCTACGAAGACCTGCGCTTCAAAGTTTCGCGCACAAAAAAACCGCTCGGGTCAGGAGCGGTTTTTGGGATGGGTGCCCGCTTGGGAGTGCGGGACTTGAGATGGGTCGTTAAAATTCGAACGAGAGTCCCAGCGCATAGGTGTACATGCTGGTGCGTGATGCTCGCATGTCGTAGGTAAAGCTGCCATCAGCAGCAATGGCAATGCTTTCGGCGTCTACAAATTCAGCGCGTCCGCCGTGCAAGCGTTCGTAGCGGGCCTCAAGCATGACCGCGCGGTTGAGGCGGATCTTGAGTCCAGCGGCCCAGCCGTAGCTCAGGGCAGCGCTGCCTTCTTCGCGGTTGGATTCCACCACCTCACGGTAGCCGTCGTATTCTTCTTGGATTTGACTCTTCAGCACAAAGTGTTTGGCGCCCAGCATCAAATCGCCGTAAGGCTGGATGGCGCCTGTAAGTGGCTTGAGTCGAGCTACGCCGTGGTACTGGTACAGGTTGCCACGAACACGCAAGCGGCCGTCTTGGATGATGGCGTTGTTCTGGTCGTCCATGCCCAGGTCCCAGGTCACATCCTGGTGTTCGCGGCCGATACCGGCCCAAGCAAACTGTACGCCCCACTCCAGTGGAGAGCGGCCTTGGTTCGCCAAGAACGCACCGGAAAATCCTACCGTGGTGCGGTCCAGTTCGCGGGCAAATTCACCCACGGGGGCACCCACTTGCAACAGGGCACTCAAAGAAGGCGCGCGGTTGTTGCGGAACTGACAGTTGTTACGTCCGTTGCTGTCCCAATTGTCATTTCCAAGACGTTGGGCATCGACGAAGGTGACCGAGAGCAGGCAGAGGAGGATGAGTGTAAATCGTTTCATGGCGCAGCGTTTGACACCGGTGGCAAAACAAACCACGTGCCACGATACCAGCACCCCGAACCAAAGTCACATTGTTCGGCCAGAAATGGTCAACGGGCCTTGTAGGCGGCCTCGATGGCTTGGCACAGCTGGCCAATGGCAAAGGGCTTGGCAATGAATCCGGTCATGCCGGCTTCGGCACAGGCCTGGCGCGAGGTGTCACTCGCGTGGGCGGTCAAGGGCACGATGGTCGGGGTCTGGCCGGTGGCCAAGATGTGTTTGGCGGCTTCCATACCGCCTACGTTGGGCATGCACAAGTCCATGAAAATCAAGTCGAAACCTTGTTGAGTGGCCAAATCGATGGCCTCTTGACCGTCTTGGGCCAAGGTGAGATTGTACCCCAATTTTTCAAGCATGAACCCCACCAATTTTTGGTTCACCGGATTGTCTTCGGCCACCAAGATGCGGGTGGGGAATGTGCGGGCAAAATCAGGAGTGTACATGTGGCGTGTAGACCTCTCGAGTGGCCCCGACGAGGCCTTATCTGAAGTCAACTTGCCCACATTTTGGGCAACGCCGGTTTTCCTGCCTTGGTCCATCATGCGGTGCAACGGTCTTAAATCGTTCAGTCGAGAAGTGGCTTTGAGAGCGTGGGTTAGGGGTTCCGCCAGCGCCTCTGTGGTGTTTTGCAGGTTTTGGATCAGTGCACTGTGCTCGGTTTGCCACGTGTGTGAACGTGAAGCAATCAACCACAAGGTGAAACCCAATGCAAACAAACCGGCAGTAACCACGGCGACGCCAAAATCGCCTTTGGTGAATGCACCGCGCAGGGCCCAATACGAAATCAGAGCCAAGAACGCACCAACAAACGCAGGGATGTGCCAGCTAGTGCGAGCATTGGTCAACCAGTGTGCTAGGGTGGGGGCGGTGGTGGGATTCATGATTAGGGGGTGTTTATGTAATTGTTCCGCAGGTCGCGGGCCACGTGCATTAAGGCTTCGGCCACAGTACGCACTTGTGCTGGCAAGTGATCGAGGTCTTGCCGGGTGCGGGCGTTGGATTCCAATGCGTGTAGCACCTCTCGGATGCTGTTGATGCTGTAAACATCCACACTGGTTTTCATGCGATGTGCCGCGTGAAATACCGCGTCGTAGTCTTGTTTGCGCGCGCTTTCCACTAAACGGGGCAAGTCGGTGCCGATGGTCTGCTCCAGAAAAGAGCGGTTGAACCGGTCCATGACTTCCGCGTTGTTCGAGGTGAGCGCGGCGAGTTTATCGAGTGTGTAAAGGGGGCTCATATCGGTCTAGCAGGGTGATGACCATTTTGTAATCCTGGATCATTTGGCGCTTGACTTTGCGCAAGTGGTTTTTGATGCGATTGATGAAGGGGCCGATGGCCTCAAAACTCCCGTTGTCCTGCAGCACCTCTTCGATCTTGGTCAAATCGCGTTGGATGCTGTGCACGCCATACATCGACAGCGAAAAACGGAGCTTGTACGCCATTTTCTTTGTCATGTCTACCTCCTTAGTAGCGTAGGAGTGTTGGAGTCGTCCCAGGTCACGGTCCAAGATGTGGTTCACAAACTCCTGGATGTACAGGGGAATCTCTTTGTCATCGTTGACGATGCGCTTGAGCTGTTGGGTGTCGTAAAGCTTTGCTTCCATAGTCGGGCGGTCAGGGGCTCAAGTAGTGGAGAGAAGAAAGGGACGGCTTTCCGTCCCTTTCATACCTAACTTGAACTATTCAACCTCACAAATAATCAACCTCTATCTGTGATTCGGGAAACCGTTGCAGCGGCTTCCGAGACAAACATACGGGCACATCAAGGGCGGTTTCGTCAGGCCCTGTACCAAGCTGTTGTGGCATTTTCGCTGGCCTCGCATCAACTTTTGCCCACATGCTATAGGCTGAATCCTACAGCGTTGTCGGCCATTTCTGTCGCGATTCTGTGATGAAAGTCACCTGTGGTTTCAAACGGCGGTTTAACTTCGACCTGTCAAATGAACATCGGGTTAGGAAATACGCTCGTATTGGGCGCCTCTGGGCAGCTCGGCAGTGCTTTTAAATCCGCATGGGGCACTCCTGTCCACGTGCGCTATTGTGGGCGCGATGAGGTGGACGTACTCGACTACGATGCGCTGGAAACCACCCTCACAGCGTGCGCGCCCGCGGTGGTGGTCAACTGTTCGGGTTATACGGCTGTGGACAAGGCCGAGTCAGAGCCCGATGCAGCCCACGCTTTGAACGCTGAGGCGCCTGAGCGCATCGCCCGGTTGTGCAAACAAGTGGGTGCTACCCTGGTACATTTCTCCACCGACTACGTGTTTGGAGGTCCACACCCTGGCCGTGCTTACCGTGAAACCGACACCCCGGCTCCGACCTCGGTGTATGGACGTACCAAACTCGAGGGCGAACGCCGCGTATTGGCCACCGGCTGTTCCTGTTGGATCCTGCGCGTGTCTTGGTTGTACTCCCAATTCGGGAAGAATTTCTTGCTCACGATGGAGCGTTTGGCGCAAGAACACGGGCGTCTGCGCGTGGTGAACGATCAAGTAGCTTCGCCCACCTGGGCAGGAGACGTCGTGTGGGCCGTCACTCAACTTCTTCAAAACGGCGGAACCCCTGCCGGTTTGGTACACTTTACCAACCGCGGTGTGGCTTCGTGGTACGACTTTGCCACCGAGATTGTCCGTCAGCGTGGCTGGGAGGTACCGGTTGACCCCGTGCCCACCACCACTTTTTCCTCACCGGCCCAGCGACCGGTGTTTTCTAAACTGGATACCACTACTTTTTTTCATACCGTTTGGCGCCAGCCGAATCATTGGAAATCCGCGTTGACCAACTGCAACGCCCGGCGATTTGGCACCCCACGACCAACTGAACCACGAAACACCACAGGATCATGAAAGACCCCTGGCAAGCACGAGCGCAGGTATGGACCGAATCTCCCTTCGACACCGCCACACGAGAAGAAGTCGCCCGCCTGATCAAACGCGATCCCGCGGCCTGTGAGGAGGCCTTCTACACCGACCTGGAGTTTGGCACCGGAGGCCTGCGTGGCATCATGGGTCCGGGCACCAACCGCATCAACAGGTATACCATCGGCATGGCCACCCAAGGCCTGTCCAACTACATCAACGAGACTTTTGGGACGGGGACTTCCAAAGTGGCCATCGCGTTCGATTCGCGCAACAACAGCCCTTTGTTTGCCCGCGTGGCTGCAGAAGTGTTTGCGGCCAATGGCATTGGGGTGTACTTGTTTGAAAGCCTGCGCCCCACGCCTGAGCTTTCCTTTGCCATTCGCCACTTGGGCTGCCAAGCCGGGGTGGTGGTCACCGCATCCCACAATCCGCCTGAATACAATGGGTACAAGGTGTACTGGGACGACGGCGGTCAAATCGTACCTCCACACGACGGCAACATCATCGACCGGGTACGGGCGATCAAAACCATTGATGAGGTCAAGTTCGACGGCGACTTGTCTAACATCGAACTGGTAGGTTCGGCCATTGATGAGGCCTACATCGCCACGCTGCTTAAGCAAGTGAAGGATCCCCAACTCATCCGGGAGCACAAGGACCTGAAGATCATTTTCACCAGTCTGCACGGCACCGGGATCACTGTTTTGCCCAAAGCGCTGCGCGAGGCCGGTTTCCGCAAGGTCATGTTGGTTCCTGAACAAGACATTCCCGACGGAAATTTCCCCACGGTGGAATCCCCCAACCCAGAGGAAGCAGCCGCGTTGAAACTGGGCCTGCGTATGGCCAAGCGCACCAAGGCGGACATCCTACTGGGTACCGACCCCGACGCAGACCGAGTGGGTGTCGCTGCGCGCGACGCCTCAGGTGCATTCCGCCTGTTGAACGGCAACGAGGCCGGGTCACTGATTGTGTACTACTGCCTGCACAAGCTGCGCGAGTCAGGCCGTTTGCGTCCCAACCATTTTGTGGCCAAGACCATAGTGACCACCGAGCTCATCGCTGCCATTGCCGCTCATTTTGAAGTTCCTTGTCACGACACGCTCACGGGGTTCAAGTGGATCGCGTCCAAAATCCGTGAGCTCGAAGGAGAACAAGAATTTGTAGCCGGCGGAGAAGAGTCCTACGGGTACCTCGTTGGGGATGCCGTGCGTGACAAAGACGCTGTTGCCTCAGCCATGATGCTGTGCGAGATTGCGGCTTGGGCCCATTCGCAAGACAAAACCCTGTTTGACGTGCTTGAAGACATTCACAATGCCTGCGGCGCGTACCGCGAGCGGTTGATTTCGGTAAAGAAGCAAGGCAAAGCGGGCAAAGCGGCCATTGCGGCCATGATGGAAGGATTTCGAACCAATCCTCCAGCCACTCTTGGCGGCGAGAAGGTGGTGGCAGTGGCCGACGTCCGCGCCGGAACGCTCACGCAATTGGCTGACGGATCTACTACACCCTTGGATGTGCCGGCTTCCAATGTGATTCAATTTTTCACCGCGCAGGGGTCCAAAGTCACAGTCCGTCCATCGGGCACCGAGCCTAAAATCAAGTTTTACTTCAGTGTGAATGCGCCGGTCAATGGCGACTACACCGCGCTGATGGCGAATCTCGAGACCCGCATCGACGGGTTGGTGGCCGATTTCGGCGCGTAAGCTTCCAGCGCACGTTCCCAGGGCATGGTGTTGCGTTGGCGCTCTTTGCGCCACTGCTCGAACTGTTCGTACAAGCGTGTGTTCTGCAAGGCAGGCATGACCGCCATGGCGGTTTCCATGTAAAGCCCGTAGAGGGCCGACTCTTCCTTGAGCTCGTCGGGGACCAGTTTGAATTTGTCGTCGAGCCCGTGGAAGGTCCACAGCGCAATGCTGGTGATCAGCAGCACCTTGGCCATGGAAAACAAGGCCCCAGCCGCGCGGTTGAGCCATCCCAAAGCCGCCATCTTGGCCACCTTGCTCAAGGCCCGCGCCAAGAAGTGCACCGCCACCACAATCCCAATAAAGGTGGTCGCAAAGGCAATTACGGGCAGGTATTCCGAGTCCCATTTGAGGCTGTCCTGCATCCAAGAGGCCACTTCATTTGAGAAGTGAATACCTCCGTAGATCCCGCCTGCCAAGGCCAGCAGGCCAAAGACTTCTAGGATCAATCCTTTTTTCCAGCCGCTGTAGGCGCCCAAGAGCAATGGCAAAAGCAAGATGAGGTCGAGTGCATTCACGGGGTAGAAAGTTCTGCGTTTTGGCGGCGGCAGCATCGCACAACGCATTGTGGATTATGAACGGAAAAATCCACAGGGCCGGTATGGGAGCGGTGTACCTTCGAGGCGCATGTCAGCTCCTGTTTCTATCCGAACGGCCGTGGCCACTGATGCCGCCGTGATGCTGGACCTCATCCAAGAACTCGCTGCCTACGAGCGCGAGCCCGATGCGGTGCGGTTGACCGAAAAGCAGTTACGCACGGATGGTTTTGGCCCAACGCCTGCGTTTGAAGTATTGCTTGCCGAGCAAGCCGGCGAAGTGCTGGGCATGGCCTTGTACTATCCGTGTTACAGCACATGGAACGGCAAGGCCATGTACCTGGAAGACCTGGTTGTGCGCGCGGCTGCGCGCGGCAAGGGTGTGGGCAAAGCGCTCATGTCTGCCCTGGCGCAAGTGTGCTTGGACCGCGGTGCCACGCAGCTGCGTTGGCAGGTCTTGGACTGGAATACGCCTGCCATTGAGGTGTACAAACGCCTGGGCGCTGGACTGGACGAAGCTTGGATCAACGGCCGACTCGATGTGGCCGGCATGCACGCACTCACCCAATCGCATTGACCATGGAGGTATTCAAATTTGGAGGCGCGTCGGTCAAAGACGCCGAGGCAGTCAAAAACGTAGCACACATCTTGCACGCGGCCCCGGCTGCGGACCGGGTTGTGGTGATTTCCGCCATGGGCAAGACCACCAATATGCTGGAGGAAGTCTTGCGCGACTGGTTCGACGGCCGAGGACATGCTGCAGCGCTCCAACGCTTAGGTACCTATCACCGCAACATCATCGATGAGGTGTTTACCTCTGGGACTCCACAGGGGTTTGCCTTTGACAACTTGTGGTCCGAACTGGCATCTCGCCTGGACCGCGCACCGGGTGAGGACTTTGATTTCGAATACGATCAAGTGGTGAGTTATGGAGAGTTGTTCTCCACCGCCATTGTGGCCGCCTACTTGGAGTCCGAGGGCTTCAAAAGCGAGTGGGTGGATGTACGCAACATCATCCGCACCGACAGTGCTTACCGCAAGGCCCGGGTAGACTGGGCACGCACCCGCAAAAACGGCGAGGTCCTCAAAGGGTACCTGGCCGATGAGGACTGCGAAGTAGTGGTCACCCAAGGCTTCATTGCCAAAGGCAATCTGGGCAATACCACCACCTTGGGCCGCGAGGGGAGTGATTTCTCGGCGTCCATCCTCGCGCACATTACCGATGCGCAAACTGTGACCATCTGGAAGGATGTTCGCGGCATGCAAAACGCCGATCCCAGTTGGTTCAACAATACCGTGCGCTTGCCGCAGATCAGCTACCGCGAAGCCATCGAGCTGAGCTACTACGGGGCCTCGGTCATCCATCCCAAGACCATCCAGCCCCTTCAAGACAAGGGCATCGATTTGCACGTAAAGTCCTTTTTGGAGCCTGAAGAAGCGGGGACCATCATCCAAGCCAACGCTGAACGTGACCACTTGATCCCCTCTTACATCTTCAAGCCCGAACAAATCCTGGTGTCTGTATCGCGGCGCGATTTGGCCTTTGTGGGGGAGCAGCAGCTCTCGGGCATCTTTGCCACTTTGGATACCATTGGCCTCAACATCAACATGATGCAGCTTTCGGCCTTGAACTTCTCGTTTGTGATGGACAACGACACACGTCGCCTCGAACGCCTCCGCAGTATGTTAAACGAACATTATCAGGTGCGCTACAACGAGGGTATGACCTTGCTTACGGTACGTCATTACGATCAACCCACCCTTGCCGGTTTGGTGGCTGGAAATGAGGTGCTTCTGGAGCAGAAAACCCGGTCGACCATCCGTCTTGTGATGCGTCCGAAAACAGGGGATGCGTAGGGCTGGATTTTTACACTTCTGCCACAACTCCCGGCGTTCTTTTCTTACTTTGGCGGCCATGACAGGAGAGACATCTCCTGTGATAAGGCAAATTTTCATAGTTTACAATTGTCACCAATTGTAATGGTAGTTTTAGTTTAATGTTAAGTGGAATAGGGGCTGAGCGCAGCCCCTATTTTTTTTATCCCAACTGTGAGCAAACCGGCACTTGCCTCAAACAAACCGTCGCCCACCCCGTCAAAGCCTCCGCCCTCCGCCAAGTGTGGCCGCCATCCAACTGGATGCGCGGCCGTTTACACCCTGCCCGTGGTATGTGGAGGTCAACGACCTGCCCGCTGGCGCCCGCCGTACTGTGATGAATGAAGTGCTGAAGGCCAAAGGCCTGCATACGTGGGAAGTGATGGAAAAGGGTCCCGCCTACTGCAATCAGGGGGTTGGCGGTGGAAACAGCCGTGCCCGAACGGGCCATGGATTTGCTTCAGACAGCGTAAAAGAAAAGCCCGCTACTCGCGGGCTTTTTTGATTCTAGTATTCGTCTTCGTTGAAGAAGAAGTCTTCCTTGGTCGGATAGTCCGGCCAAATGTCTTCGATGGTTTCGAATGCGTCGCCTTCGTCCTCCACTTGCTGCAAGTTTTCTACGACTTCAAGGGGAGCGCCGGCACGCATCGCGTAATCGATCAGCTCATCTTTAGTGGCGGGCCATGGGGCGTCTTCCAGATAGGAGGCCAATTCCAGTGTCCAATACATAACTCAATCTGTTATAGGCGATTTAGGAATGCCGCAAAAGTATGCGAAATGACGCCACCTCCAACAGGTGGGTTCAGTGCGAACTTTGGCCGGCTATTCTCCATGATCATTTTACGTGTGTTTATTTATTCGCGGGGCTTCCAGGTGATTTCGTCCGCGCCGTTTTGCGCACTCAACCACCGTGCCAGAACAAAGAAGTAGTCGCTTAAGCGGTTGAGCAGTGGCATCACAGCAGATGGAATTTCTACCTCACCCTGCATTTCGCCTATACGGCGTTCAGCGCGTCGGGTTACCGTACGGCACACATGGGCATAGGAGTTGGTCACGTGTCCTCCGGGCAACACAAAGTTCTGCAGGGCGGGCAAATCCACATCCATGCTGTCCATGGCAGATTCCAAATCCGCTGTCAGTGATGCATCGATGACAGGCAGGGGAAACTTGTTGGTTTCTGGGTCTGCCGAAAGGTGGCTGCCCACAGCGAACAGCGCACTTTGGATGCGTTGCAGCAATGCACGCGCAGAAGGGTCTGCTACGTGGTCGTGCAACAACCCAATGAAGCTGTTGAGTTCATCCAGGGTACCATAGGCTTCGATGCGCGGATGGTGTTTGGGCACGCGGGTGCCTCCCAACAGGCCGGTTTGGCCCTCGTCGCCTTTACGGGTGTATACTTTCATGTTCTGCGCTGCGCTTTTCTCGCACAAAGTACATTTCCAGCGCCCCTTTGTTCTTTGCGGCCACTTCACCGCGCGCTTCTGTGCGGTAAGTGCCTGAGATCAGGCGGCTGGTTTCCAGAGACACGTTTATTTCATCGACTTCGCCAGAGCTTTCCATACGGGCAGCGATGTTCACCGTGTCTCCCCAGATATCGTAAGCAAACTTTTTCTCTCCTACAACCCCTGCCACCACGGGACCGCTGTGGATGCCTATGCGAATGTCCCAAGCGGGCTTGCCCTCGGCGCGGTTCTCGGCGTTGATGGTGTGCACTGCCTTGCGCAAGGCCACGGCAAAATCCACCATACGTACCGCGTGATCAGCTTGGGAGGTTGGGATGCCAGCGGCGCACATGTACGCATCGCCAATGGTCTTGATTTTCTCCACCTTGAATTGCCCGGTCAAGGCGTCAAAGGCCCGGAAGTACTTGTCTAGGGTTTGTACTAGCAAGTTGGAATCGAGCTGTTCGCTCAGCTGGGTGAAGCCCTTGAAATCGGTGAATAACACACTCACGTCGTTGTAGTGTCGAGCCGTGGTGGCGCCGTGAGTCTTGAGTTCTTCGGCGGTTTCCCGAGGGAGGATATTGAGGAGTAGCCGGTCGCTGCGGGCTTGTTCTGCGCGGACTTCGCGGGTGCGTTCGTCCACTTTGATTTCCAGTTTACGCTTTTCACGCAGGAGGTATTGCAAGCGCAAGCGTACAAACCCAATGACCACTACCGCGATAAGCAATGCGGCGCCGATGCGGAAAGGCCAAGTGGCGTAAAAAGGCGGTTCGATTTTGAATTGGGCCACCGCCGGTTGGTCGCTCCAAGCGGTGCCGTTTACCGAGGCGCGCACCAGCAATTGGTACATGCCTGGCTCCAAGCTGCTGTATGAGACTTGGTTGGCGGTGGTCGCGGGTCGCCAGGTTTGATCGGCGCCCACCAATTGGTATTGGTAACGCAGGCGTTCGGGCTGGGTTAGCGACACCGCGTGCACCTCAAACGAGAATTGATTTTGGTCGGACTCCAAGCACACCACATCAGGGGTTTCGGTGGCGGCTAGCAGGCTGTCCCAAGCTACAGGAACGTAGTTGAGTTGCACCTGGTCTAGGGTCACCGCTGGTGGAATGTAGTGCGGCATATATCCGGCGCCGAGCACCCGACTGATGCCTTCTGTGGTGCCGCACCACAGGGTGCCTTCGCGGTCCACAGCCACGGCATTGCGGCGGGTTTCTACCCCGGCAAATCCATCGTCGCTGTCGTAGAATTCGGCGTCCAGAACAGCTGCGCCTTCGGGATCCATGACCAAGTGCTGCAAGCCATCAGGCGTGCCAATCCAAAGGTCGCCTTGGGCGTCTTCGGCCACAAAATGCACCACGTAGTTTTCCATGAAGTCCAGCCCCACGTTGCCCACCACACGGTCGTCTTCTACCTGCAACACACCCGCGCCTTCGGTGCCAACCCACAGGTGTCCGTGGCGGCATTGGGTGATGGCCGTGATGGGCATATTGCGCGTGCCGGGAATGCCTTTCAGCGCTCCATAGCTGCCCGCTTGCGCATTCCACACCGAGTGGTACAATCCTTTAGGGGTGCCCACCCACAGGTCGTCGTTTGCGGAGAAGAAGGCGGTATTCACCGCAAGCAGGGGGTCAATTCGAGTCGGATCTTCCCACACAAATCCGACATCTCTGGTCAGCTCTTCGCCAGCGATCAAGAGCCTGTCGCTTCGTGCTACAATGGCGCGAATGGTGCCCATTTCGCTGAATGGGAACAGCGTGCTGATGCGTTCGGATTTCCATTCCAACACGCCGGAATTCGTGGTGCCGATCAGCACACGACCGTCCGAGGTCGGTCGTATGCAGGTGATTTCATCGTCGTCTTTACTCGTGTTGGTGTAAACGCATTCCAAGGCGTTTTCCTGCCAGCGGTAGACCTGTCCGGAAAGGGTGCCAAACCAAACGGTTGTGTCGTTTTGCACGGCCACAGCCGTCATGCTCTCCTCCGGAAAACCTTGGCTTTGGGTGTAATGCTGGAACCGGCGGTCACTAAGTGCAGCCAGCCCGCCTACGCGGGTACCGAACCACAACGTACCGTCGCGGTCGGTGAAAATCTTGCGAAAACGGTTGTCGGGCAGCCCCTGTTCGGACGAGAGCCAACTCGGCGAATTGACGTTCAGATCCGGCAGAAAATGGGCGACCCCCTCTGTTTTTGTTCCCACCCAGATTTCGTCCTGCAGGTCACGGGCCAGGGTGCGGATGCGAATGCCGTCAAAGGCGCGCGCCGGTTCGGCGCGTTCTTGTTCGCGTCGGATGCGTACCAGACCGGTTTCGGTGCCTGCCCAAACGCCGTCATCGGTTTCCAACAGGCTCAGCACTCGCGGGTGGGAGAGGCCGTGTTCCAGCCCCCAATAGTGCCACCCGACGTTGTCCCAACACCACACGCCGTGGTCGGTGCCGTACCAGCTGTGGCCGTCGGCATCTTGGAGAGCGCAGCGGACAGTGGCGTCCATGCCCGGCGGGCGTTGCATGGGTTCCAGTGCAGTGTCATTCAACACAAACAGGCCGTCCGATTTTGTGCCGATGACCAAGCGGCCAGCAGCGTCCTCCAGCATGCAACGCACGTGCAAGTCCGGGTAACCTGGGGGCAAAGCAAGGGTGTGGATGGAGTCGTTTTCGAAGTAGGCCAAACCGCTTTCAGGCAGACCCAACCAGAGGCGGCCATTGTTGGCCACATACAAGCTGCGCACGCTGGCATCGGGCAAGCCTTCTGTGCGGCGGTAGCTGCGAAAGGTGCGCCCATCAAAGCGGCTGAGTCCTCCGTCTTCGGTGGCGATCCAAAGGGCACCTTCGACATCTTGGGCCACATCGTAGACACCAGTTGTGGGCAGACCCTGTGGCTTTGAGTAGCGATCAAAGTGCAGGCTTTGGCCGGCAGCAGTCGTCCACGCTACCCATCCGATGAGGCAGACTATCCAGCGGTTCATGAGGTGCAATTTAGAAGATTTGTGACCCTGTAGCAGTGTAAAAGCACTGCCTTTCTGGGTGATGGGGCATGGTAAGGCGTGTGGGTTGCGTTACATTTGTGTGTCATGTCTCACACCCCATCGACCGCCCCATCGACGGCCCTTGAAAAGCAACGCCGGTACGACCGGGCTTACCTCCGTATGGCCATGGAATGGTCCAAACTCAGCCACTGCACCCGCAAGCAGGTAGGCGCGTTGTTGGTCAAGGATGGCATGATCATCTCGGATGGCTACAATGGCACACCCGGGGGCTTCCCCAATGCCTGTGAGGACGACAACGGAGAGACCAAATGGTACGTTTTGCACGCCGAGGCAAACGCCATTTTGAAAGTGGCCCGCAGCACTAACGGTGCGCAAGGGTGCACGTTGTACATTACCCTGTCGCCGTGCCGCGATTGCAGCAAGTTGATCCTGCAGGCCGGCATCAAGCGGGTGGTGTACATCACCGAATACAAAGACTCCACAGGCTTGGACTTCCTGCGCGAAGCCGGTTTGGAAGTGGTCCATTTCCCGGACGTGTGAACCGGCGGCCTCTTCCAATTGTAACCCAAGTACGATTCTCGACCCCATGAGCGAACGCGTTGACTACTACGAAAAGAAAATGAACATGCGCCCCGACAGGGAGCAGGAACCACGCCGCAAGCCCAATGCGTTCCAGCCGTTGCTGATTGGTTTGGTGCTGATCGTGGGCATTTTCCTAGGCACCCAATTGGGCAAAGACGCGCAGCTGTTTGACTTCCAACCCAACTCAGGCGGCGATGCAGACAAGCTCCTCCAAGTGCTCGAGCGCATCGAGGACAATTACGTGGATTCGGTGGATGGCGACGATTTGGTCGAGCGCGCCATCGAGACCTTGCTTGAAGACCTCGATCCGCACTCCTTCTACATCTCCCCCGAAGACTTTTCCCGCATGAGCGAGCAGATGCAAGGCGGGTTTGACGGCATCGGCGTGGAGTTCATGATTGAAGACGACACCTTGGTGGTGGTCAACGCCATCGATGGCGGTCCGTCACAACGCGCTGGCATCATTGCTGGCGACCGCATTGTACTGGTGGATGACAGCACCATCACCGGCGCTGACATTACCTCTGAAGACGTCATGACCCGCCTCAAAGGGCGCTCAGGCTCCAGGGTGAAAATTGGCGTGCAACGTCTCGGGGAGGCCGAACTGCTCAGCTTCGACATCGAACGCGACCGCATTCCCATCTATTCGGTGGTGGCCCAGTACCAGGACGGCGACGTGGGCTACGTGAAGATCAACCAGTTTGCGCGTACCACATATGAGGAGTTTCGCTTGGCGGTGGACAACCTGCGCGAGGGAGGCACCCAAAAGCTGGTCCTTGACCTGCGCGGCAACGGCGGTGGATACCTCGATGCCGCCACCAATATTGTCGAGGAGTTCTTGGACAAAAACGAACTCATTGTCTTCACCGAAGGACGCACCCAAGGTAAACGCAACACGTACTCCAGCAAACGTGGCAAGTACCGCGACATGGAGGTGACCGTGCTGATGAACCAATCTTCGGCTTCGGCCAGTGAAGTGGTGGCCGGAGCCCTGCAAGACCACGACCGCAGCATCACCATTGGTCGCCGCAGTTTTGGTAAGGGCCTGGTGCAGCACCAATACGAGATGCGTGACAACTCCGCGCTGCGCATCACCGTGGCGCGCTACTACACTCCAAGCGGCCGCTGCATCCAAAAGCCGTACGGTGATGGCATTGATTACGAGGACGACTACCACCAGCGTCTGGAGTCGGGTGAGTTGATGAGCGCAGACAGCATTGAATTTGCGGATTCGTTGCGCTTCGAAACCCCTGGCGGACGCATCGTGTACGGTGGTGGTGGCATCACCCCTGACATCTTCATTCCGCTGGACACCACGCGTTCACCCTTGGCCGCTGAGCTCAGCTACTTGGGGGCGTACCGTTCGGTAACCTTGGACTACTATGTGCGCAACCGCCAGGCCATGCAACAGGCGTATCCGGACTTGATTTCCTTCGACACGCGCTTCGATGCGGACGATGCTCTGTTGACCGCGCTGCTGGACTTCGGTCGCGAACAAGACCCGGAACTCGGCAAACCGTCGTCCACCGACCGCGCCGAAATGGCCGCTCGCGCCAAAGCCTACTTGGCCAAGCACCTGTTTGACGAAAGTGCCTACTACTACGTACTGCGCCACCGCGACGACGACTACCAAAAGGCCCTCGAAGTGCTGCGGGATTATTCCACGTTCTTCCAAGCTTCTCTGGCAGCCAACCGCGAATAAGCACCGAACATTTTGCGGGTTTCTGAATTCCTAACTTTGCAACCGATTTCAACCTGATCCCACCCAGAAAAAAAATCATTATGGCTTTTGAACTTCCTGCACTGCCCTACGCATACGACGCCCTCGAGCCCCACATCGATGCGCGAACCATGGAAATCCACCACGGCAAGCACCACAACGGTTACACCACCAAGCTCAACGCGGCCGTTGAAGGCACCGACTTGGCTGGCAAGTCCATCGAGGACATTTGCTCAGGCATGGACATGAACAATGCCGGTGTGCGAAACAACGGTGGCGGTTACTTCAACCACAACTTGTTTTGGTCGGTGATGTCACCCAACGGCGGAGGCGCTCCAACCGGTGAGGTTGCCGACGCCATCAATGCTGCCTACGGCTCGTACGACGCATTCAAAGACGCTTTCGCGAAGGCTGCTGCTACCCGCTTCGGTTCGGGTTGGGCATGGCTGTGCGTGAAGGACGGCGGTGCGGTTGAAGTGTGTTCTTCGGCCAACCAAGACAACCCACTGATGCCAGGCATCGGGTGTGGCGGTACCCCCATCCTCGGTCTCGATGTTTGGGAGCACGCTTACTACCTGAACTACCAGAACCGCCGTCCAGATTACATCACGGCGTTCTTCAATGTCATCAACTGGGACGAAGTGAACCGCCGCTACGCAGCTGCTAAGTAATTCCTCCCTCACCGCATAAAACCGCCTCCCCAGTGAGGCGGTTTTTTTTGACTCCATGGCACCTTCTTCCTCCATCCAACGCCACTTGATTGTGGTTGCCGGCGGCACCGGTTCCCGCATGGGCATGGATTTGCCCAAGCAATTCCTGCTGCTGCGTGGCAGGCCCATTTTGGTGCACACTTTGGAGCAATTTCACAGCTGGGATCCTGCTTTGAACATCGTGGTCGTACTCCACCCGGAATTTGTGGATTTCTGGAACGACCTCTGTCGCGAGCACCATTTGTTGGTGCCCCACAGTACGGTTGCTGGTGGCGAAACGCGATTCCATTCGGTGGCCAACGGCTTGGTCCGATTGCAGGGTGAACAAGGCCTAGTAGGGGTGCACGATGCGGTGCGTCCGCTGGTGTCGCACGAAGTGATCTCGCGCTGTTTTCGAGAAGCCGAAAAGCACGGTGCAGCTGTTCCCGTAGTGCCCGTGGTGGATAGCCTGCGCCTGATGCACACCGACCGTTCGGAGGTGGTGAACCGCAGCGATTACCGCAAGGTGCAAACCCCACAGTGTTTTCAATTGGAGGTGCTACGCTCGGCCTTTGAGCAGCCGTATTCCAAAGGATTCACCGACGATGCTTCGGTCGTGGAAGCGGCAGGTGTTCAAGTGAGTTGGGTGGATGGCAATGTGGAGAATGTGAAGATCACCTCTCCGATGGACCTCGCAGTGGCCGAGGCCTTGCTCGGCTAACGCCCGTATTTGTCTTGCAGGTACGCGTTCACGTCCTGCACCTCAAACTGCACATATTCGGATTCCAGCTCGCCCCAAGCCGAGCGCTTGCGCATGGCCCACACCACCGCAACGGTGCCCAGCAGGCCCACTAGCCAGCCCCAATAGTCCGGTGATGCGGCAAGGGCGTCCACGTCGGTGAGGTCGGGCGTGTCTTCGGAGGTGTTCCAGTAGAAGTAGTGGGTCACCAGCAAGACTGTGGCGTTGTACAACGCGTGTACGATGATCGCCCCCCACAGCGAGCCGGTCCACAACACCAGGTAACCCAAGATCCCGCCCAGCAGCAGTCGCGGTAGCATCCCGTACACTTGCATGTGGGTCAGGGCAAAGAGCACCGCGGTGATCCACACCCCAGCGTGTACGTTCTTGGTGGCTTTCACCAGGGTGATCTGCAAGGCACCGCGGAAGAAGAATTCCTCACACACCGCAGGCAATACTGCCGAGAGAATCAAGAGTTGCCACAACGGCACGCGTCCCTCTCCAAGCAGCGCGTTCATTTGTTCAGCCGAGGCTTTATCGGCACTACTTGCCCATTGCCCCAAGGCGGTATCGGTGGGGATGATCCAGGTGTTGATCACTGTGGCAGCGTCCACCAAAAAGAGCATCGCCAACACCAAAAACGGGAGGAAGAGAACGTTCAAGTTGGGCGCGCGGAGCAAGAAGCCTTGCACGCTCACCCGCCCATACACCCAGCGAAACACCCAAGCCGCGCCCAAAAAGGCCACAAGCTGAAACAGCACTTGTCCCATGCGCATGGCGTTGCGTCCTTCAGGTGTCGTGGCGTCGGCGAGGCGCTCGGTGGCGGTGGCGATGTCAACGCCTTGCACGCCAGCTACCAGCGCAGAGGCCAATCCCACGCCCAGGGCCATCAACAGCAGCAGCATGCAAAAGAGCATGGCCACTTTGAGGAAGGGGTGTTGGTTTTGAAGCAGGATGCGAAACACAGGGCTGAAGGCTTTCGTACTTTTGCGTGTGCAAATATGCGGATTTCCGCTCCGGTCCACCGGTGCTGGAAGCCGCAGACCACGGCCATGTCAGTTAAAATTCGCGACATCGATCTCGGGGACTTCCCCCTGCTGCTCGCTCCCATGGAGGATGTGAGCGATCCCCCGTTCCGTACGCTCTGCAAGAAGTACGGCGCAGATTTGATGTACACCGAATTCATCTCTTCTGAAGGTCTGATCCGTGATGCGGCCAAAAGCGTCATGAAACTCGACATTTACGAAATGGAGCGCCCCATCGGCATCCAAATCTTCGGGAGCGACATCGAGAGCATGCGCCAAGCCACCGAAATCACCGCGGCCTCCAACCCCGACATCATCGACATCAACTACGGGTGTCCGGTGAAAAAAGTGGCGTGCAAAGGCGCCGGTGCGGGCATCCTGCAGGACATCCCCAAAATGGTGCGCATGACCTCCGAGATTGTCAAAAGCACCAGCCTGCCGGTCACGGTCAAAACCCGCTTGGGCTGGGACGACAACACCAAGTACATCGTGGAAGTGGCTGAGCGTTTGCAGGATGTGGGCATCGAAGCCATTTCCATCCACGGGCGCACACGCAAGCAGATGTACAAGGGCGAGGCGGATTGGCGCTTGATTGCAGCGGTACGTGAAAACCCGCGCATGCGCATCCCGGTCTTTGGCAACGGCGACATCGATTCGCCCGAAAAGGCCGTGGAGTACAAGCAGAAGTACGGGGTGGATGGGGTCATGATTGGCCGCGCTTCCATCGGAAACCCTTGGGTGTTCCGCGAGATCAAGCACTTCATCAAAACCGGCGCACACCTGGAGCGCCCCACCATTTCTGACCGCGTGGATGCCGCCAAACAGCACCTGCAGATGTCATTGGACTGGAAAGGCGAGCGTTTGGGAGTGGTGGAAATGCGCCGACACTACGCCAACTACTTCCGCGGCATTCCGCATTTCAAGGAGCACCGCATGGTGTTGGTGACCGAAATGGATTCGGCGGCCATCTTTGAGAAGCTCGAGCAGATTCGCCGCGAGTTTGGCGATGCGCGCTTTGCCAGCTAGAGGGCGAAGCGTTTCAGCAGCATGCGCACCAGCGCCGTCGAGAACACCATTCCAACCAGCATCACGGTCACCACTACCCCCACCATGTCCATGGCGTCGATTTTGACCGGGTAGTATTCCACCATGGCCCCTTGCAAGCGGATCAGACCAAAGGTTTGCTGTGCCCAACACACCAAAGTGCCCAGCACAATGCCAGTGATGGCCCCGATGAAATAGATGAAAATCCCCTCGAGCACGAACACCCTACGGATTCCGTTTTCGGTGACCCCGAGGCTGCGCAGTACAAAGATGTCGCGCTTCTTTTCGATGATCAGCATGGTGAGCGAGGCCACGATGTTGAAGGCCGCAATCAGCAGGATGAACAGCAAGATGAGGTAGGTGGCCCACTTCTCGCTTTTGTTGGTTTGGTAGACCAGGGCGTTGCGTTCAAACCGGTTTTCGACTTGCGCCAAGCCTTCGGGAAGGAGCGCTGCGATTTCGGCTTGGACCTCTGCAAAGTCGGCTTCGGGAGCCACTTGAATTTCAAATCCGCTGATCTCCTTCTTATAGCCAAACCACTCCTGACAGGCGTCAACACTGGCCACCAAGTAACGCACGTCCAAGTCGGCGTTGATGGAGAAGACCCCGGACACCTGTGCCGGGTGGCGTGCAAAGGCGTTCTCCTTGAATTTGCTCAGGCGTTTGCCCCGTTGTGGAGCATTGATCAGGATGTACTGCGGGTCGGGGGAGGACAGGGGTACCCCCAATTCGCTCAGGACCCCTAACCCTGGAATGACTTGTGGCGCCCCGGGTTCACCCAGAGAAAAATCGCCCCATACGATCATGGTGTCCACCTGGGTCATGGCCGCATAGGTCGTGTCGATGCCTTTGATGGTGGCCACCACGTTACTCGGTTCACCAATGGGATTGACGTACTGCAACCAGGCGTCTTCCTCCACCACTCGAGAAACGCGGGCAACACCCGCCACTTCCAAAAAGTCAGCGGTATCCAAGGAGTCGGTCGGGATGGTCTTGCCCGTGACTGGCAGAACGGTCAAGTCGGCTTCAAAGCGGCTGAAGAGGGTTTCCACCAACGCTTCAATCCCGTTAAAGGCCGAAAGGATAATGATCATTGCTGCACTCACCCCGGCCACCACCACGGTTGAAATGATGGAGATGACATTGATGATGTTGGTCCGCTTGCGTGAGAACAGGTACCGGCGCGCTATGTAGGCCGAAACATTCACCCTACTTGTAGGCGAGTACAATCAAGCCTGTGCCGGTGTGGTGGGCTGAGTGGCTGTCGATGTAATTGAGTACTGCAGAGATGGGGAAGGTGACCAGGTAGTAAAACGGCAGCAGGATGAAAAACAGCTTGCTGATGTTCAGCATTTTCATGGGGTACTTCATGCTCAAGCGCCACGAGATCTTGCCCGGGGTGCCGTACTGGTAATGTACCTTCACGCGCTTGAAGCCGGCGAGCTTGAGTTTTTCTTTGATGTCAGCAGGACTGTAACCGTCGCGCACGTGTTCTTCGATGAAGCTTTCTTCTTCATCGCCATGCACGTCCGAACCTCCCTCGTCAGAAGGAGTAGAAATGATCAGCTGACCACCCTCCTTGAGGCTTTCGTAGTAGTTGGTCATGATGCGCACGTCTTCTTCCACGTGTTCCATCACGTCCACGCACAGCACCAGGTCAAAGGCCTCGGGTTTTTTGAAGTGGGTCAGGTCTTCGATTTTGAAGAGCACGTTTTCGCGGCCGATTTCACGGAAGAAGCGGTTGCAATCGCACACCTGTTCTTCCTTGACGTCCACCGCCAAGATGCAGTACTTCTTGCTCCACCCACTCATGTAGTAGGTGTATTGCCCAAAACCAGCGCCGGCGTCCAAGATGTGGGCGTTTTCAGGTGCGGTTTTGCGCCATTTGCGCAATTCACGGTGCACGTGCCAGGTGCGCAAGAGCAGCAGGTCCAGCAGTTTATAGAAGAGCTTGCGCATCCAGGGCGCCCGGTTGAAGAATTCCCCAAGGGTCCGCTTGATGGGATCGTATTGCATGGATCAGCTTTTGAGCAGTCGGTCGATTTCGTCGTAGTAGTCCAGCGAGTCGTCGAGGTAGAAGAAGAGCTCGGGCACGCGTCGGAGTTGCTTGCCCACAGTGTTGCCAAGGATTTGACGCACCTTCTTGTCGTTTTGCTTGACTTGTTCGAGTGCGCTTTTGGCGTCCGAGACAGCCATGAAGCTCAAGTACACCTTAGCGGTGCCCAAATCGGGCGCCACGCGCACCTGGGTGACCGTGATGAAGCGGCCTTCAAACAGGTTGCGGCTCTCGCGCTGGAAGATCACTGCCAATTCGCGCTTGAGCAGGCTCGATACTTTTTCTTGCCGAATGCTTGCCATAGCCAACAAAGGTAGTGGTTCTGCCCCCAGCCCGTGACAGGATGCCAAGGGATTGTGAAACCGGGATTGCTTGACCAAAGGTTACCAGCCCTTGTGCGGGGCAGTAAGTGTATTTCGGACACCAATATTCGGGTTGTTAAAATTGTCCGCATCCCGCGAATGGCGCAGGTTTCTCCGCGATGATTTTTTGATGAAACATTCAACGAACGTGCTAATTTTACCGCCGATAAAGCAAACAACCAACCTTTGCACATGTCCCATGCTTACAAGGCTCAGATTGACGCGTTTATGGAAACCGTCAGAGCCAAGAATGCACACGAGCCCGAGTTCCTTCAGGCCGTGCAAGAAGTTGCCGAAACGGTAATTCCCTTCATCCAGGACCACCCCCAGTACGAAGCCCACAGCATCCTTGACCGGATGGTGGAGCCCGAGCGCACGATTATGTTCCGTGTGCCCTGGACCGATGATGCCGGCAAGACGCACGTCAACCGCGGTTACCGCGTGGAGTTCAATTCGGCCATTGGCCCTTACAAGGGTGGCCTGCGCTTCCACCCTACGGTCAACCTGAGCATTTTGAAATTCCTCGGTTTCGAGCAAGTGTTTAAAAACTCGCTGACCACCCTGCCTATGGGCGGTGGTAAAGGTGGCTCTGACTTTGATCCCAAGGGCAAGTCGAACGCTGAAGTGATGCGCTTCTGTCAAAGCTTCATGACCGAGCTCGCGCGCCACATCGGCCCCAACACCGACGTGCCTGCGGGCGACATCGGTGTGGGCGGACGCGAAATCGGGTACATGTTTGGCCAATACAAGCGCCTGCGCAACGAATTCACCGGCGTACTCACCGGCAAAGGCATGAACTGGGGCGGCTCGTTGATCCGACCGGAGGCCACCGGTTACGGCTGCGTATACTTTGCTCAAGAGATGCTCAACCACGTGGGCGACTGGATGAAAGGCAAGACCGTTGTGGTGTCAGGTTCCGGTAACGTGGCCCAATTCGCGGTTGAAAAGGCCACCGAGCTCGGCGCCAAAGTGGTGACCATGTCTGACTCCAAAGGTTTCATCCACGATGCATCCGGCATTGACGCCGAAAAGCTCGCTTGGATCATGGACCTCAAGAACAACCGCCGCGGTCGCATTCGCGAATACGCAGAGCATTTCGCAAGCGCTACTTACCACGAGGGTCAACGCCCTTGGAGTATTGCCTGTGATGTAGCACTGCCGTGTGCCACCCAAAACGAGCTCAACGGCGAAGAAGCGCAAGCCTTGGTGGCCAATGGTTGCAAAGCCGTAGCCGAAGGTGCCAACATGCCTTCGACCCCTGAGGCCATTGAGGTGTTCCACGCTCAAAAGGTGCTGTTTGCGCCTGGCAAGGCATCCAACGCTGGTGGTGTCGCCACTTCTGGTTTGGAGATGTCGCAAAACTCCCTGCGCCTGAACTGGAGCGCCGAGGAAGTGGAGCAACGCCTGCACACCATCATGCAAGACATCCACGCCCAGTGCGTGAAATACGGGACCAATGACGATGGTACTGTGGACTACGTCCGCGGCGCCAACATCGCCGGCTTTGTGAAAGTGGCCGATGCCATGATCGATCAAGGTGTGGTCTGATCCCTTATGAACCTGCAATCAAAGCCGCCTCCGACCTGTCCGGAGTGCGGCTTTTTTGATTCTCTTTGACGCTATGAAATTTTCCACGCCGCAAACCTTGCAATCCCTCGCCGACTTGATCGGTGCCCGCGTACTGGGCGATCCCAATCACCCGGTAACCGGCATCAATGAAATCCACCGCGTGGAGCCGGGCGACTTGGTGTTCTGCGATCACCCCAAGTACTACGACAAGGCGTTGGACAGTGCTGCAGGCACGGTACTGATGAACGCCGAGGCCGATGTGCCCGCAGGCAAGGGCATTTTGGTCAGTGAGGATCCCTTCAAGGACTTCAATGCGCTGACGCGTCACTTTATGCCTACGGTGCATCCTGCGGCGGCTGTTGACCAATCGGCCAACGTGGGTGAAGGCACACACATCGCCCCCAATGTGGTGGTGGGTGCAAACGTCCAGATTGGTCGTGACTGCGTGATCCAAAGCGGGGTAGTGATTCATCAAAACGCCATCATTGGCGACCGTGTGACCATCCACGCCAACACCGTGATCGGAGCCGATGCCTTTTACTTCCAAAAGCGTGAGAACGGCTACAACAAGATGCACACCTGTGGATCGGTGGTCGTCGAGGACGACGTGGAAATCGGGGCGCTGTGCACCATTGATCGCGGCGTTTCGGCAGATACGCGTATTGGACAAGGAAGCAAGTTGGACAACCAAGTGCACATTGGGCATGACACGGTGGTGGGCAAGCATTGCTTGTTTGCCGCCCAAGTGGGCATCGCCGGATGCGTGGTAGTCGAAGACCACGTCACGTTGTGGGGCCAAGTGGGAGTGGCCAGCGATGTGGTCATTGGCCATGGCGCTGTGGTGCTCGGCCAAAGCGGCATTACCAAATCGGTGGCCGCAGGCAAGACCTACTTTGGTAGCCCCGCCCAAGAGGCCAGCAAGAAGTACCGCGAAATGGCTTCGCTGCGCCAACTGCTTCGTCAGCGGTAGATTATCCTACCTTTAGCGGTCGTCGAACGTCGATCGCAACTGACCTATGTCTGCCAAAACCACCCGTCTGCAGCGCCGCCTTGAAGACAAGGACTTCAAACTGTCCGCGCTGTTGGGCATCACTCAAACCATCAACGCCGCCGAGCACACCTCAGAGTTGCTCGAGCGCTACCGCGAAATCCTGTGCGACTCGCTGGGCATCGGTAAATTGGTGCTGTATAACCGGGAAGACACCTGGCGCTGCATCCTGCAATACGGTGTGGAAGGCGAGGTAGATCCGGTTTCGGACACGGCCTTGTTTGAGGACGAGCACATGACGCTCTCGGTTTCGGGTTCCACCACCGAGCAGGCCTTTGACGTGGTCATCCCCATTCTCCAGGACGACACCCCCATTGCCTACCTCATGGTGGGCGATATCGACGAGGAATCGGTGGGCATGAGCCCGGTGGTGAAGCACATGAACTTCATCCAAACCATCACCAACATTCTCATTGTTGCGGTGCGCAACCGCCGCCTCCAAGAAGAAAACCTGCGCCAAGAGCGCATGCGCAAAGAGCTCGAACTCGCCGGCGAAATGCAGGCCATGCTAGTACCCTCTGCGCTGCCCAACACCGACGCATACAGCTTTGCGGCCCATTACCGCCCCCACCAACAAGTGGGTGGCGATTATTACGATGTGATTCCCTTGAATCAGGACGAGGTGATGCTCTGCATTGCTGATGTGAGTGGCAAGGGCGTGTCTGCGGCCTTCTTGATGGCCAACTTCCAGGCCAGCTTGCACTCGATGTTTAAATACCAGCGCCAGGAACTCCGTGAGGTCATCCGCGAGCTGAACGAGCGCGTGCTCAAAAGCGCCCACGGCGAAAAGTACATCACCTTCTTTGTGGCGATTTACCATGCACCCTCTCGCAAGTTGCGCTATGTGAATTGCGGCCACAACCCGCCCATGCTCATGCACCCGGGAGGGCAAGCAGAAGAGCTCAAGCTGGGCTCCATCGGGCTGGGTATGTTTGACGAAATTCCCCGCATTGACGAAGGGGAAGTGTCTGTGCCCCAAGATGCCTTCTTGTTGTGTTATACCGACGGATTGACCGAAGTGGAAAACTTCGCCCAAGAAGAGTTCGGTACCGAACGCGTGGAGCAAGTCCTGCGCGCCGGAGCCTCAAAGTCTGCTGAAACCATCGTGGAAGAGGTGCTGGCCGCCTTGGATGCCTTCAAGGGCGACAGCCCTTATGTGGACGACACCGCCGTGTTGGGCTGCCGTTTCTCCTGATTCCCTTTTTCCAAGTACAGATCGGCCGCCACCAGGATGGCGGTGAATCCCCAGAACGGAATCGACGCTTTGTCAGTGTCGAGGTAGTTGTTGAGGGTGCCGTGCACGTAGTAGGTGATCAAGCCCAAGAACACGCTGATCACAATGATGCGGTTTTCGCGTTCGCGCAGGCGGTAGATCAACTGGAATGCCCGGGCACACACCACAAACACCAGCGCAACCATCAGCAGCATGCCAGGCACGCCTTGCTCGGCCAGCGGGCCAAAGTATTCAGAGTGGGCGTTGCCGCCGTCGGCGTTGTTGGTGGAAATGATCGTGCGGTCCTTGGAGCGTTGGAAAGGCGCATAGACGAATTGGTAGGTGCCCGGTCCCCAGCCCACCAGCGGGCGATCAGCAAACAGGGCAAACGCACAGTTCCAGCGGTTGAGGCGCTCAAGATTGGAGGCGTCAGAACTTACGTTGGAAATGGACTCTACGTGCTCACTGAAGTTGTCGCTGGAGTCCTGCTTGTTGCGTTCCAGGGCAATGACCAAATCATCCTGAGCAAACCACAAGAATGCGCCGAGTAGCGCAACGGCCCCAACGATGGTACGGAAGCGGATGCGCAAGGTCAACACGCCCAATACGCCGAGTGCAACAACCAAGCTGACCCACGCCGCACGGGTGTAACTGAGCACCACGCCCATGACCAGGATGGCAAAAAGCAGCCCCAGGATCACCTTCATCAGCAGGTTGAAGCGCTTCTGAAGCAGCATGCCAAACAGCACAGGTGTGAACATGGCCAGCACCGCGCCGTAGCTGGTGTGGTCCTTGAAGAACGGCTCCATCACCCAGTGACCGGCGTCTTTTTCAAATCCAAATGTGCTATGGCGCGCGACAGTGTAAAGGATCACCGCAGCAAGCGGCACCATATACAACAAGAAAAAACGTTGGATCCGGGCGGTGTTTCCTTTGAATACTGAAATGGCAAAGAAGAAGCACGGTACCACAAACCACAGGCGCGCGGCCAGGTACTTGAACGAAACCAGCGGCAGTTCACTGGAGATGGCAGTCATAAACGCCCAAGTCAATTGCAGCAACACAATCACCACAATTGGGTGCCTGTACAGCGCAACATCTGAGAAGCTCTTGTCTGATAGCACCTTGAAAAACAGCAGAAGTGTGAGTCCCGCTAAGAGGGGTTCGGTGGGCAGGTAAAACCCAATGCCGCCAATGTCCAGCTGCTCCAGGTTGAGCGATATTGGGGTGAACAGGACAATGAACAGGTACACGTCTGCGGTGCGGAAAAAGGCAGCCCACAGCACACCCAGTACCACGGGCACGGCGGCCACTTCGTAGTGTTCGGTGTAGAGGGCCACGCCCAGGGCAGCGACAAAAAGCCCGGTCAAGCCATAGAACCAGCGTATGTTGGCGGCCGACAACAAATCAGAGGGAGCCTTCGCTGCGGAGGTTGCGGTAGGAATCCAGCAGCAGCAGCGCAAGCACAGCCATCACAAAGGTGGCCGCCACACTCATGGCTACAATCAGCCAGCGGATGGGGTAGGCCTTCTTGTCGGAAGGCGACGCGCGGTCCACCACAAAGAAGGAACTCATGCGCGAGTTCACATCAATACGCAAAAGCTCAAAGCGGCGTTTTTGTACCGCTTCACGTTCGTAGGCGCTTACGATCAGCGTTTGCAGCTTGTCGTAGCTGGCGCCGTATTTGGAGATTTCGGCCATTTGGGCTCGGATGGTCTCGGCGCGCTTGGGTTGGCCTTCGACAATCGCGGTGGCGAATTGCTCATTGAGGCCTTCGATCTGAGTGAGGTAATCGTAGATGCCCAGTTCACGCAAGGCGGCCACGCTGTCTTCGAGGGTTTTGATCTCGGCTTGTAACCCTTCATACGACTCCTTGGCGTATGCGAATGCTTGCTTGGCGCGGTCGCTACGCATGCGGTTGGCCACCGTATCGGTCAGCAAGGTAATGGCGTTGGCCATGTCGCTTGCGGTTTGGGGGTCGGGGTGCAATACGTCAATACGCAAGGAGCCAAACTTGGTCAGCTTGGCGCTCACATTGCTGGCGTATTCTTTCGATATGAGCGTGTTGGCTCCGGGATCTTCGCGCTTGATGTCGTAGGCGGTCCACAGGTCAAACTGCTCAATGATGCGGTTGCGAATCACATCCGAGTTGATCACCTGCAACAGGCGCTCAGCATCTTCGGTTTCTCCGTATTCCAGGAGATCTTTGCGTTTGATGTCTTCAAGGAACTGCTCACCAATGGAGTGCTGTTCGGTGGGGAAGAGGGTTACGCTCGAGCGGAATTTTTCCTCAATCATCAACGATACCGCTGCCGAAACAACGGCAGCAGCAAAGCACACACCAACGATGTGCCATTTCCAACGAAAGAGAAAAACAAACAGGCTCGAGGCGTTCAGGGATTGACCCGTAGGCTTGGCGTCCATGCAGCGCGGTTTTTGGGCAAAAGTACTATTTCGGATGTCAGGCTTGGGACGTATCGCTTCGGCTGGATTTGACAAGCGCGATCAAGCGCGATGGGCGCAGGTAACCGAGCGAAAAAGCCACTGCACCTCCAGCCAAAAGCAAGGCCCCACACTTCAACAGCCACGGTCCAGGCAATATTGTACTGGCCCAACCGGCGGTTATGCACAACCCGGCAAAGGCCACTGCTTTGGCCACGAGCTTGCTGCCGGGTCGCCATCCATACATACGCACGGTCAAGGTGATTTGTCCCACGGCCATCAGCCCGTGCGTGGCACAGCTGGCTACTGCGGCGCCCCATGCGCCATGAGTAGGGATGAGCAGTGTATTGGCCACGATGTTACCAACTACAGCAGCCGTGGCCAACAAGTTCAATGCCTTCAAACGTCCTCCGGCGGTCAGCAATGAGCCAAACAGGTAGTTCATTGCAAACCCCGCGAAGCCGGCCATCAGCCAACCAAACACGCCGGCGGCTTCCTGTGTATGCTCGATGTAGCGCCAGTCCATGAACTCCTCTCGGTAGCACACGCACATCACTGCGGCAAGCACCGCTCCTGGGTACAACAAGCGAAAGGCCTGTTCCAGCACGGTGTAGACCGGCTGGCTGCGATGCAGCATGCGGCTGAACATGGGCAATAGCAAAATCGCAAACAGGTAGGCCAGCATGTTGCCGGCTTCAAAAAAGCGGAAGGCCATGGCGTAAATGCCGGCCTGTTCGGGGCCTTCGGTGTGGAGGCGTTCCAGCATTACGGTGTCGGTGCGCAGGTACACGCTCATCAAAAAGATCAACAGGGCAAACGGGGCGCTTTGACGCAGGAGGTTGTGGGCGTAGGCGCGGTCGAACTTCAAGCGGACCGGTCGTACATGTTTGCCCAACATGGCCAAGGCCACCACCGCGGCCAGTGCATAGCTAAAGGTTTGGGCGTAGACCAGCCACTCCACTTGGAAGGGTTGATTGGTCACCCCTCCCCACAGCAGCAGACTGCAAATGGCGATCAGTACCAGTCGGTCCAGCACGCTGATCACGCTGTCCTGGCGAAACAGGTGCAAGCCGCCCAAGTTGCTGCGCAAGAACAGCACCAATGCGGCCAGGGCCTGGTTGCAGCCCAATAGGGCCAACACGGCAAGTTGTTCGGGGGTATAACTGAGCAACGCTCCGCTGGCGAGCAACACCACCAAGTAAAGCGCCATTAAGGTCAAACGCAGCCCCAGCATAGGGCCAAAGCCCAAAGGGCGGTCTCGGTCCAATTGGGCCACGCGCCGGGCGTTGTAATTGGCCATGCCCAAATCCAACAGGATGTTGAGCAAAAACGAAAAACTGATCAAGGCAAAGTAGTTGCCAAAGGTCTCGGCACCTACGCGGTTTTGCACCTCGGCCTCGATGCCAAACACGTAGAACGGCTTGACAAGCAAATTGAGGCCCAACAGCAGGGCGAAGTTGACAACAAACTGACGTTGCATCCGGCGGAATCAGCCCGCAAAGTACGGCCAAAGGCCGGATGCATCAGGGATTACTTCGACGGAGCGGTCAACATGAAAGTCAGGGGCAGGGTGTGTTGGCTGGCGTAGGCTACGCCGTTTTGTAGAGCAGGGGTCCAAGCGGGCATGTTGGCCACAAAATCCAGCGCTGCGGTGGTCAGAAAGGGGTGCGCGCTGTAGGTCACCTCTACATCTTTGACAGTGCCTTCGGCGTTCACGGTAAAGGCCAAGCGTACGTTGCCTTCAATGCCGTGCACACGGGCGTTTTCGGGGTAGCTCAGGTGTGCACCGATGTAGGCTGACATGGCGTTTTCACCTTCACCAATTGATGCTTCACAGGTGGTGCCAGTGGCGGTTGTGTTGTCGCTGTAGAAGCGGTCCGAGAGGGCGTTGCCTTGCCAGTCCCAGCGGTTCCAGGTGCCCACGCGCTGGCCATTGTGGTAGTGGCCCTGTGATTCGCGGTTGCCTGAGGCGAAGTAGTACACAAACCAGCCTTCCTCGGTATCGAGGTGTTGGTCGGCGTAGCGACCGATCATGCGGGTTTGACCGTCAAGGAAAGAGACTTTTACATGGTAGTGGTCGTCGTCCAACAGGGTTGAGGTACGTTGGTACATGGCGTGCTCCGCAGTGGTTTCTTCCAGGTTTCGGTCCAAGAAGGTCACCGCGTTCTCGGCTTGCGTAGTCAGCGCAAGACCCAGTGCGAACAGGATGTTTATCAGCTTTTTCATCTTTCTTCAGAGCGTGTGTTGCTGTGTTTGCAGATGCAAAGCTCGCACCCTTTTTTCGGTAATGGGTCATCCGGGTGCCGCAATTGATTATTCGGTAAAATAACCTTGATGTCCTTAGAGTTCCAATCTCATCAAACCCACGTTTGGCGCAGGTTATGAGGTGAATTGAACAAGAGTCAAAATCCCCCTGCACTGAGTGAATGGTCACCCGTGAGGAGGATTCGGGATATACGCAGGCAGAAGAAGGTGTCCGCCTGCAGTGAGAATGAGGGCTCCCGGTTATTCCGGATTGCTCAAATCAAAGGTGATGGGCAAGATGAAGTGGGAAGAAATCCCTTGTCCCCGTCTCAGGGCAGGCTCCCATACGGGCATGGAGGCCACCAAGCGCAGACCGACTTCGGCCAGCAAAGGGTGGTTGGCGGACAGCGCGTGGATGTTGTGGATGCGGCCGGTTTCGTCAATGGAGAAGGCGATTTCAACGGTGCCTTCGATGCCGCGGTCCTTCGCCTCTGCCGGGTATTCCAACTCGGAAGCAATGTAGGCGTCGAGTGCTTCAAAACCTCCGGGGAAACACGCGGCGCGGTCTTCCAACGAGCGGTCTTGGGCTTCGGCGTAGTGCCGGTCAGGCAGGGCGGTACCGTTCCAAGTCCAACGTTTCCAAACGCCGACTTTTTCTCCTGCCTGGTAGCTGCCCTGCGATTCGGGCTGGCCGCCGAAGAAGTAATATTCGAAGTAGCCGTCTTGGACCGAGAGTTGTTCGTCGGCATAGCGGCCTATCATGCGTGTTTGGCCATCGAGGAACCTTATGTGGACATGGTAGTAACCGTCTTCCTTGAGGACGGCCGCTCGGCGAAAAGCGGCTTGGTCCGGAGACACGGACTCCATGTTGAGGTCCACATAATCAAAGCGTGCTTGTTGAGCGACAAGCGCGTTCCAGGAGAGCAAACCCGTGGTGGCGAGTACGAGGATGCGTGTTATCATGATTTCCAGTGCGTTTCGAGCGCGTCTCGCTTGAAACTGCGCTGAGAAATTAGTCTCTTTGTACCCGGAGGATTTACACCTACCATTGATTTATCAACAATGCGGCTTTGAATGGCCACTCCAATCATGGATTACATCTTCGAACGGCAATGGCAGGAAACCGTCAAGCGCGTAGCCGCGTGGGCCGGTCAACCTGTAGACATGCAAGGCATCCTGTTTTTGATTGGCGTACAGGAATTGGGGTCCGGCTTCCGCACCTTTAAAAAGGACGAAAAGGTGGCTCTGATGCACGTGGCCATTTGCACCTTGCTTGCGCCCGACGGGTACTACAACTTCATTGGTCGAGACGAGGACGGGTGGCCCCATTTTGAGCGCAACAAGCAGTTGCCGTCACTCGGTCCAGACCAGCAAGACCGGCTCATGCGCGAGCGCATCGTGGCCTACTTTGCAGACCGCGACGTGATTCCAGAACATGTGTAGGAGGGAAGTTAGTCGGTGATCTCGACTGTTTCTTCGTTGGTGGTTTCTTCTTCTACCTTGATGATGCCAATGCCGTACAGCGCGCCTTTTTGGGCCTCGATGTCCAGAACCATAAAGCCTGCTTGGCCTGCTTTGTAGAAGTCGCTCAGGTTGAAGGTCACCTTGCCGGTGGCGTTGGTGGTACCCAGAGTATCGATGCGAATTTCACCAATGGTGTTGCCGGTGCCCGAAGGGTTGCCGTACAAACGCACAGTGGCACCGGGTACCGCGGCACCCAAATCGTTGCGTACAATGATGGTGGCGATGGTCTCGGTTTCCTTGTTGCAGCTGGCAAAGCCCAGCGCCATCAATCCCACGAAACAAGCAGCAGCAAAGCGCAAAGTCCAATTCTTCATCGGTGGTATTTTCTTAAATTCGCCACGCCTTCTAAGGCATGTAGATTCACAAATGTACGCAACACAGATGAACAAGTTTTTCACCTTCATTGCCCTCGCGGCCATCGCAGTTTTCTTTGCCAGCGCATCTTCATGCAGTCAAGGTGCTGATGCCACCGCCAACGTAGAAGCCACTGCAGTCGTGCAAGACGAAGACGGCCAAACCGCCGAAAATGTTGCACCATCAGCGCAGGAAGCACAAGCGACCGACCAAACAGAAGCCGACAAGGCGTGGGAAAAAGTGAAGAATGCGGCCATGAAAAGCGGTCAGGTTCAGATTGAAACCCCCATGGGCAACATCCTGGTACAACTCTACGACGAAACACCCATTCACAAGGAGAACTTCCTCAAGTTGGCCTACACCGGCTATTACGACGATCTGCTTTTCCACCGCGTCATGAACCAATTCATGATCCAAGGTGGTGACCCGGATTCGAAGGACGCTGCCCCAGGCCAGCAACTCGGTCGAGGTGGTCCAGACTACAAGCTCGACGCCGAAATCAAAACCGGCCTGATCCACAAGAAAGGCGCTTTGGCCGCCGCCCGCCAGCCGGATCAGGTGAACCCTGGGAAGAAGTCTTCAGGAAGCCAATTCTACATTGTACAAGGCAAGTCTTTCCCACGCGATGCGTTCCAAGCGCGCGTAGAAGCGGGCAATGCAGGCCGCGCTGAAGGCCAACAAGTCAAGTACACCGAAGAAGACCTCAAGGCTTACGAAACCACCGGCGGCTACCCCTACCTGGATGGGGAGTACACTGTATTTGGTGAAGTACTCGAAGGCCTGGAAGTGGTGGACAAGATCGCCCTGGTAACCGTTGACCGCGCCAATCGCCCCACCGAGGACGTGCGTATGAAGATGACCGTAGTGGGCGTCAAGTAAGCATGGAAGACCGCATCAAAGCCCTCCTTGCGGAGGTGGAAGCCTTTCAGGCGAAAACCGCCGACGAACTGGAGGCATTCCGTATCAAATTTTTGGGCCGCAAAGGACTGGTGAAGGACCTCTACACCCAGTTCAAGGATGTACCCAACGAGTCCAAGCGCGAAATGGGCCAAAAGCTCAACGCGCTCAAAGAGTCCATTACCGCGCGGTTTGAGTCCCAAAAGCTGTCGTTTGACACCGCCGCGGCCAGCGCCCCTTCCGGCGAGGACTTTACCCGTCCTACTGGCGATTTGCCTTTGGGAGCCCGTCATCCCATCTCGGTGGTGCGTCGCGAGATCTTGGACATCTTCGCCCGCATCGGTTTTACCGTGGCCGACGGCCCAGAAATCGAGGACGATTGGCACGTGTTCTCCGGGTTGAACTTCCCCCCAGAGCACCCCGCCCGCGACATGCAAGACACCTTCTTTGTAGAGAAGGATCCCGACGTGGTGCTGCGTACCCACACCAGCTCGGTGCAGGTGCGTGTGATGGAATCCACCCCGCCGCCCATTCGCATTATGATGCCAGGCCGCGTGTTCCGCAACGAGGCCATCTCGGCGCGTGCACACTGCATCTTCCACCAGATTGAGGGCCTCTACATCGACAAGGACGTGTCGTTTGCAGACCTCAAGCAAACCTTGTTGTACTTCGCTCAGGAGTTCTTTGGCAAGAAGGCCAAAATCCGCTTGCGCCCATCGTATTTCCCGTTTACCGAGCCATCGGCTGAGGTGGATGTGTACTGGGGGCTGGAAACCGAAGTGGACTACCGCATCACCAAGGGCACCGGATGGTTGGAAATCCTCGGCTGCGGCATGGTGGACCCCAACGTGCTCAAGGCCAGCGGCATTGATCCAGAGGTGTACACCGGCTTTGCCTTTGGAATGGGAATCGAGCGCATTGCGATGCTTCGCTACCAGATTGGTGATTTGCGCGCCTTCTTCGAAAACGACGTGCGCTTCCTACGCCAGTTCTCCGCTACCCTGTGACACCAAGTTGGGCAGGGTGAAGGACAGGGTTGAGCCCTCTTGTTCTTCGCTGCGCAGATCGACTTTGGCGCGGATTTTCTCGCATGCCAAACGCACCATGTACAAGCCCAGTCCGCTGCCCTTGGCTTGCGTGCTGCCCTTGACGAACATCCCAAACACGCTTTCCTGCACCTGGTCGGCAATGCCGATGCCATTGTCTTCTACGTGGATGGTGGCGCCTTTGTCTGAAGTGGACAGGGTCACACGGCAGTAATCGTCTCCCGAGCCACCGCGGAATTGGATGGCGTTGTCAATGGTGTTTTGCAGAATGACTTTGATCAGGCCTGGATCTGAATAGAACGGTGCTGTTTCCTTTATGTCCCAAATGATTTCCACCCCGCCCGGCTCTTGGATGGTGCTGCCGTCCAATTCGTCGCGCAGGGCGCGCAGGTTGACTTTTTCCACCTTCACTTCGCGCTTGCGGTAGTCGAGCGCTTTGCTCAGGTTGACCAGGATGTTGTCCATCTGCCCCACCGAAGTCTCGATCATCGACAGGCATTTGCGGGCATTCATGCTGTGGTCCTCTGCGCGCAGCAAACGCAACAGGCCTTGGATGCTCACCAGCGGGTTGCGCAAGTCGTGCGAAGAGCGGTATATGTAGTGATTCAAGTCTTCTTGGGCCTGGCGCAGTTCTCGTGTGCGGCGGAACAGTTTCCAATTGAGCAATTGCTTTTGCTTGCGGGCTTTGCGCACCTGCCAGTAGGTGACCCCACCCGCAGCCAGGATCACTCCGAGCAACACGAGCAAATATCCGGTGCGTTGGTACCATGCTACTTCCACGGCAGGTGGCAGCGCAATGGGCTGGCTGAGTTCGACCATATCGTTGCGCTGCAAGCGGGCGTTTTCGGCTTGCGCATTGATCACCAGTTGCAGCGAATCCGAGAAGCTGAGGTACGCGTAGGCAGGCTTGTCTTTGCCGCGCTCGTGGTAGAAGTCGGCTATGTTGCGGCTGACTTCCTGTTGGCTGAGGATGTTGCTCTCGGCCACCGCGTATTCCATGGCTGCAGCGTAGGCTGCAGTGGCTTCCTTGTCCCGGTCCCATGTAGCCAGCAGGTTGGCCAGCCTGAGGTGGGCACGCCATTGATCGGGCAGGCCTTGCATGACCGCCAGGTTGACGGCTTGTTGCTGGGCATGGATGGCTTCGTCGGACTTGCCGGTCAGTTCACGGAAGCGGGAGAGTTCGGTGGTGAAGGCGTAGGCGTCTGCCAAGCGGTCGTTGGCTGTATTGGTGCGGTACCCCTCCAGTGCCAAGGCGGCGCCCAAGTTGTAGGTCTGCTGCTCGCGGTAGAGGCTCAGCAGGTGGAGGGCACAGGCGTTCCACGAAGTTTGGTTGGCATCGATTTTGAAAGCGGCCATGGCCTCTTCCAAGTAGCTCTGGGCTTGCGGCAGATTTCCTTGGCGCTTGTAGAGCTCGCCCACCATCATCTGCAGCTCGGGCACCACCGGAGAGGGGTTGGCCTCGCCCAGATAATCGAGCGCCCTGCGGAAGTGCTCCAACGCTTGGGTGTCCTGGTGGGCGTTGGCGTGGAGCATGCCCAATTCCAAGTGGGTTTTTTGCAGCCCGTCTACCGACCCAAGCTGGGTGTACAAGCCCAGTGCTTCGTTGTATTGGCGCAGGGCGTATTCGGGGCTGTCTTCGCGGTCGTAGAGCTTGCCTTTTTGGTAGTGGGCATCGGCCCGAGTGCGGTCCGAGAAAGAGCTGGGGTTGTCGGTGATTTGGTTGAGCTTGCGCAGGGCTTGCAGCGGTTGCTCTTCTTGGATCAAGCCGCGTACCTCCTCCAATAACACCTGTTCTGATGCGCTTTGTTCCTGCGGTGTGGCCCAAGCGGGCAGCAGCACTACGCAGAAAAGGGTGATATGGAGGAGTCGTTGAATCACTTCCAGCTCCAGTCGTATTGGTCGAGTTCGTTCACGCAGGCGGTCAGCAGATCCACCGAGGCTTGGATGTCGCCTTTGTCGGCCATTTCAATCACCGAATGGATGTTGCGGGTGGGAATCGAAATGGCTCCGGCAATGCTGCCTCCGGGTACCTGGCGCTGCAGGCTGGCGGTATCGGTGCCGCCGGCGGTGAGGATTTCAGGTTGCCAGGTGATGCTGTGCTTGTCGGCAGTTTGCTTCATGTAGGCCACCATGCGTCGGTCGCAAATGGTGCGGGCATCCATGATTTTGATGGCGGTGCCCTTGCCCAGCGAGGTCACCCGTTCGTGCGCAGGAGCGCCGGGGGTGTCAAACGCGATGGTGGTGTCCAGGCCAAATCCAAAGTCGGGCTTGATGGCCATGGCCGATACGTCTGCACCGCGCAGGCCTACTTCTTCTTGCACGGTAAACACCCCGTAGAAGTCGTATGCGGGTTCTTCCAGTTGACGCAGGGTCTCCAGCAGGATGTAGACCGATACACGGTTGTCAATGCTCTTGCAGTTCACGGTGTTTCCCATTTCAATCAGGCCGCGCTCGCGGGTGACGGCGTCGCCGATGGAAACGATCTTCTCTACTTCTTCCTTGGGCAGACCCAGGTCGATGAAGTAGTCTTTGATTTTGGGGGCTTTGTTGCGCTCTTCGGGCGCCATGATGTGGATGGGTTTGGAGCCCATCACCCCAATCACATCCTGGGAGCCGTGCACAATCACGCGCTGCGCGGTCAGGGTCTTGGGGTCAAATCCGCCCAAGGTGTGGAAACGCAAAAAGCCGTTGTCGTCGATGTGGGTGACGATGAATCCGATTTCATCCATGTGGGCCGCACACATGGCGCTCTTGGTGTCTGAGCGTCCTTTCTTGAGCGCGGTTACGTTGCCCATGTTGTCTACGCTGACCTCCACGTCCATGGAGCTGAGGGATTCCAGCACGAGTTTTCGGATGCGGTCTTCGAATCCGGGTGCGCCGGGGGTTTCGCAAATGCGGCTCAGCAAAGGAATGTTCATGGTGCAGAAGTGATCAGGTGCGTACCTGCGTAAAGCTAGGGGGAAGTCCCCTTGGGGAGACGGAGAGACATCGCGATGTTTAGACAGGTCATGGTGGATAACATCACACGTCTCAAAGTCCAAGAATTCTTCGAACGGCAAACGCCTGAAGCCGGCGCGCAGCTTGGTGATCTGCGCCAAGAGGTGCCCAAAAGTTGCCCCGGATTGCGCGAAGAATACAAATGGGACGTGCCCTATTACCGCACAAAGAAGTCACCCGCGTACCTCAATGTGCGCAAAGGAGCAGTGGAGGCCGGCTTCACCCCCAATTCAGACAGGGATCCAGCACTGCTGCGTGCGCTCTTGGCACAAGCAGCCCAGCTGGCCCAGGAGTAATTACTCGTTGTAAATGACGTGCATCACGGTTTCGCCAACTGCGCCTAGGGTCTTTGCGCTGATGGCGTCCATGTTGTCGTTGTGGGTGTGGTGGAAGCTGCCGTATCCGTTCAGGCCCATGGCGTTGATGCCGGTGTGGAATTCCACAATGGCGGCCGAGGGGATGCCGGCAATCGTGTTCACAAAGGTGTGGTCATCGATGGTTTGGCCAGAGGTCGAGGACGAGAAGAACTCGCTGTTGCCTGTGGTACGTGCCGCTTTGTGAATCTTGTTCATCACGTGTGAGGCATACTGCATGCTGGTGCCTTCCTTAGGAAAGCGCGCATTGGGGCTGCCCACCATGTCCAGCAGGATGCCATATTTGGCGCGGTACCCCGACGCGTGTGGACGGTTGGACCAGTATTGCGAGCCCAAGCACCACGAATAGGAGTCGCTCTCAACGCCTGGGAAGTTGGGCGTACCGTAGTCTTCGGCGTCAAACAGTACAATGTCGATGCCGTATTCGGTGGGTTGCGCCTTGAGGTGACGGGCGATTTCCAAGAGCACACCTACGCCACTGCCGCCGTCGTTCGCACCCAAGATGGGTTCGTTTTGGCGGTCGGGATTGGGGTCCTTGTCGGCAAAAGGGCGGGTGTCCCAGTGGGCAAAGAGCATCAGGCGCTTTTTCTTTTCCGGCTGGAATTGCGCGATGATGTTCTTCATGTTGATGTTCAGCCCGTCAAAGGCCTGCACCACATCGCGTTGCACGATGACCCTGTCGGCGTATTGCGAAAGGAATTCCTCCATCCATTCCGCGCACGCGGTGTGCCCTTCGGAATTGGGATTGCGCGGCCCAAAGCTCACCTGCTTGGCCACATAAGCGTAGGCAGAATCCGCATTGAACTCCGGCACCACCACGGCGGGCTTTTGCTCGGCGGGTTTGAGGGGTGGGGGCGGGTCGTCGCCACAGCTGCCCAGCAACAACACTGCCGCCATCAGCGGCCACAGGGTTTTAGCCGTCATAGCTCCAGGTTGTACCTTCTTTGGCGTCCTTGAGGGTCACGTTTACGGCCTTGAGTCCGTCGCGGATTTGGTCTGAGGTGCCCCAGTCTTTGTTGTCCCGCGCGGTTTTACGCAGGTCGATGATCAGGCCCATGAGTCCGTCGGCCAAGCCGTTGTCTCCGCCCGGGTTTTCCATGCGTAGTCCCAATACCTCAAATACGTAGTCGTTGACCACGGCTTTGAGCGCATCCAAATCGGCGGCGTTCAACTGCAGCTTGCCATCGTTGGCTGAGTTGATGGCTTTGACCATGTCAAACAGCTCGGAGATCAGGATGGGGGTGTTGAAGTCGTCGTTCATGGCCTGGGCACAGCGCTCACGCAAGCCCGCTACGTCGTATTCTGAACCACCAGCCGGGGCCAACCCGTTCAGCGTGCCAATGGCGGTCATGAGTTTCTTGAGTCCTTTTTCAGCGGCCTGCAGGGCTTCGTTGCTGAAGTCCAGGGTACTTGAATAGTGGCCCATGAGCATAAAGAAGCGCACGGTCATGGGGCTGTAGCCCTTGTCCAGCAATTTGTGGTCGCCGGTGATGAGCTCCTCGGGGGTAAAGCCGTTGCCTTCGGACTTGGACATTTTGCGTCCGTTGACCGTCAGCATGTTGCCGTGGATCCAGTAGCGCACCGGGCGTTCCTCTTTGTTGGCCCCCACGTTCTGCGCGATTTCGCACTCGTGGTGGGGAAATTTGAGGTCCATGCCGCCGCCGTGGATGTCGAACTTCTGGCCCAGATACTTGGTACTCATGGCCGAGCACTCCAAGTGCCAGCCCGGGAATCCAATTCCCCAAGGGCTGTTCCAGCGCATCAAGTGGCCTTTCTCGGCCTTCTTCCAAAGGGCAAAGTCGAGGGGGCTCTTTTTGTCTTGTTGGCCTTCGAGGTCTCGTGAGTTGCTCATGAGCTCATCCACCTTGCGGCCTGAGAGTTCGCCGTAGGGGTGGTCTTCGTTGTACTTGGGAACGTCAAAGTATACCGAGCCGTTCACCTCATAGCCGTAGCCGTTTGCAATGATCTTCTCGATCATTTCGATCTGTTCGATGATGTGGCCGGTGGCGGTAGGCTCAATGCTGGGTGACTCGATGTTGAAGATGCGCATCACGTCATGGAAGCCCACGGTGTACTTCTGCACCACTTCCATGGGTTCGATGTTTTCCAGGCGCGCCTTCTTGGCGATTTTATCTTCTCCTTCGTCCACGTCGCCCACCAAGTGGCCCACGTCGGTGATGTTGCGCACGTAGCGCACTTTGTAATCCAGGAATTTGAGGTAGCGGAATACCACATCAAACGTCAAGAAGGTGCGGACGTTGCCCAAGTGAACATCGCTGTATACGGTAGGGCCACAAACGTACATGCCTACATAGGGCGCGTTGATGGGTTCAAACCGCTCTTTTTTGCGCGTGAGGCTGTTGGAAATGTGCAGATCGTTCGGCATGGTGCAAATATGTCGATTGGGTTTGGATTGGAGGCCCTGTGAACGCAGGGGAAGGGCACAAAAAAAGCCAGCCTTGATCGGCTGGCTTTCGAAATATGGTTCGGGAATTATTTGTCGTCGTCTTCGAGGACACCGGTACCCACGTAGCGGCCGGCTTTGTAAACCTCGCTGCGGACCAAGATGCCGTTGGTGTTGTAGCGGTGCCATTTGCCGTCCCAGAGGCGCCCGTTGCGGAAGTCGCCAACTTGGGTCACCTGGCGGTTGTGGTTGTACAGCACGTTGTAACCGTTTGGACGGAAGCTGTGGGCGCCGTTGGGCTCATCGGCAGCGGCTTCGGTTTTGGGCGCATCCTTGGGGATGTCCACAAGAATTTCTTCGGCTTCCACCTGGTCGGCAGGGTTGCTGTTGCGGTCAAAGCGGCGGATGGAGCCATGCTCTAACATGCCGCCCGAGAGGTCTTTTTCTTCCTTCAAGGCGCCGTTGGCGTAGTAGCGGCTCATAAGACCTTCTTCTTTGCCGTTGACGATGTTCACCTCGAGTTCGAGCTGGCCGTTTTCGTGAAAGTACTGTTGTACTCCGTTGCGTTTGCCGTTGTCGCTGAAGGCAAAGATCTGTTGGGGATTGCCGTTTTCGTAAAAGCGTTTGAAAGTACCTGTGTTGCGGCTCTTGGACCAGTTGCCCTGTTCCTCAATTTGGCCGTTGGTGTAGTAGATGGTGTAGGGGCCATTTGGACGGTTGCGTACGTAATGGATCTCGCTACGCAGCTCGCCGTTGGGCATGTAGTGCTTCCAAAGGCCTTCTTTGCGGTTGTCCACAAAGGAGCCTTCTTCCACCACTTCGTTGGCGCCGTAGTTCACGTCGGGGGTCATGTAGCCCTTGATCACCCAGTATCCTTGACGCAAGCCGTTGGCGTCAGTGGTGTTGGTACCACCAGAGGAGGCTACAGCTGATAAGGCTCCAACCAAAACAAGCGGGACGCAGAGCAGCAGGGAACGAACTATTTGGGTCTTCATTAGCACGTAAGTGTAACTGGTTGTTCTCCTCTACGCACATTCTTGACCTCAGGTTACTTCAAGGATTTTTTTTTTCAGCGCGGTGAGCATCGCCTCCACCATTTGGGCCAAATCGTACTTTGGATCCCAACCCCAATCGCGGCGCGCGGCCTGGTCGTTGATGGAGTTGGGCCAGCTGTCGGCAATGGTCTGGCGGAAGTCCGGTGCATAATCCACAGTCAACGCAGGAATGTGCACGCGAATGGCTTCGGCAATGGTCTCCGGGGTAAAGGAGATCCCCGCCAAATTGTACGACGAGCGCAGCTTGATTACATCGGTCGGAGCCTCGGTGATTTGGATGGTGGCGCGGATGGCGTCCTCCATGTACATCATGGGCAGCGCCGTATCGCCTTCCAAGAAGCTGGTGTAGGCGCCTGAGGCGAGGGCTTCGTGGAAGATCTCCACGGCATAATCCGTAGTGCCACCTCCAGGAGGAGCGCTGTGGCTGACCAAGCCTGGGTAGCGGACACTGCGCACGTCCACCCCGTATTTCTCGTGGTAGTACTCGCACCAGCGTTCGCCGGCGAGTTTGGAGATGCCGTACACGGTGCTGGGTTCGCACAGGGCGTTTTGCGGAGTGAGGTGGCGTGGGGTAGAGGGGCCAAACACCGCAATGGAACTGGGCCAAAACAGTTTGGAGTAGACCCCTTCACGGGCCAATTCCAAGAGGTTCAGCAGGCTTTTCATGTTGAGGTCCCAGGCAAGCAAGGGGTGTTGTTCGGCGCGTGCGCTGAGCATGGCTGCCAAGTGATACACCGTTTGGATGTTGTGGGACTGAAGTACACGTGCACACGCCTCGCGGTCCATGACGTCGAGGAGCTCAAAGGGCCCGTCTAGCAGGGCAGGATGTTCGCTGGGGCGGATGTCGGAGGCCACCACCTGCGTTGTGCCGTGTTGAGCGCGCAGGGCCAGCACCAGGTCAATCCCGATTTGGCCCGACGCTCCGATCACGAGGATTTTTCCACCGTTCATTGCGGTTGGGAGATGTTGGGTGATCCAAATGTAGGAGTTTGCTTTCGGCCAATCTGCGCGTTTTTTTCCCCGACTGTTGATTTTTTGCTAACCAAACTCTGCAGGCTTTTTTCTTTCTTGCGCCCACCACGCAAGGAAACCAAGGGCTTGTCTCAAAAACCAGCATACGAGGCCCTGACCGATCAGGAATACCGGCAATTCTTCGAAGAGTTGTACGTTCCTGTGCGCAATTATCTCTACTTCAAGGTTGGCGACAATGGCGTGGCCGAAGACATTGCCCAAGACACCTTCATCAAGCTCTGGCAGAACCGCGGAAAAATCGACAAACGGACGGTAAAGTCCTATCTTTATACCATAGCCGGTAACCTTGCGATCAACCACCTGAAGCGCCAGCAACTGCACTACAAATTCCAGAACCAATCGGTCATGGGAACAGACATCAAGTCCCCGGAATACACGTTGCAGATGAAGGAGTACGAGGAACAGTTGAATCAAGCACTATCCGCCATCCCCGAAGGCCCCCGAGAGGTCTTTCTGATGAACCGACTCGAAGACCTCAAGTACCGTGAAATCGCGGAGCGCCTTGGGCTCAGTGTCAAAGCGGTAGAAAAGCGCATGAGCAAGGCCCTGCAGATGATCCGCGAAAACCTAGGTGTGGACCTTTGAAGTCTTTACTGCTGACATGTGCTTTTGCGTTGCTGGTCGGACTCTGTTTCGCCCAGCCCGACGTGGTGCTCAAGGAGAACTTCGTCAACACCCGCTTGGACAAAGCGCTGCTCACCCTGCGCAAGAATTACGACATCCGTTTGGCCTATGACGGCCGTATGCTGCGCCGCACCAAAGTGAACGCAGAGCTGAGCGGTGTGCCGCTTGAAAGTGGCCTGTCCCAATTGTTGGAAGGCACCGAATTTGAATGGAAGCTACTGGGCAACACTTATGCAGTCTTGCCTGCTGCTGAGCAGACGCCGTCCGCTCCCATCGACGCGTTGCGCACCAGCGTGCGGTGGCGCGCCCGTGTGCTCGATCGTGAATCGGGAGAGTCGCTGCCGTTTGCCACCGTGGTGGTGGCCGGGTCCACCCAAGGCGTCCAAGCCAACGAGGAAGGCCACTTCGTGTTGAGTGGCATTCCTTCCGATACGGCAACCATTCGCGTTACATATGTGGGGTACAAGCCCCTGGAATTGCGCTTGGCCCAGTTTGCAGACACCTACCCCGAGGTGATCCGACTCGACCACAACTTGTCGGTGATGCCGCTGGTGCCTGTCTACGGTGAACAAACCCGCATGATCAACCGCAGCTCTACCCCGGGACTGCTCACCATGCAGGCCGAGGCTTCGCGTTTCGTGCCCAACGCCGGCGAACCTGATGTCATCCGGGCCCTGCAGTACCAACCGGGCATTGTGGCCACTGGCGAATCTTCGGGCAACATTCACATCCGCGGCGGCGAGGCCGATGAAAACCTGGTGGTGTACGACGGCTTTACGGTCTACCACTTGGACCACTTCTTTGGCATCTTCTCGGCGTTCAATCCCGAGAGCATCAAGAACATTCGCGTACATCGCGGTTGGTTTGAGCCGCGCTACGGAGGACGGACCGCGGGCGTGATTGAGGTCACCGGCAAAGACGGCAACCGAGAGCAACCCGCGGCGGTGTTCAACGCCAACCTGCTCAGCGCCAATTTGCAGTTGCAAACGCCGCTTCCTTACAAGGCGTCCTCGTTGATTGTGTCCGCACGCCGTTCACTCACCGATGCCTGGAACTCTGGGGCGTACCGTTCGCTGTTCAACAACCTATACAATACTAGCTTGCTGGGCAGCAGTGACGAGCCCGATGTGTTTGATGCCTCCGATCCACGGTTTCGGTTCTCGGACTTCAGCATGCGCATCAGTGTGGAACCTGCCGAGGGTGATGAGGTGAATTTCAGCCTCTACAGCGGCAACGATAACCTGCAGTTCGGCTACGACTTTGACGCCGACGGCGACGGCAATCCGGTCAACTTCAACGACAACGCCGATTGGGGGAATCTCGGTTTCTCGGGCAAATGGAGCCACAGCACTGCTGCAGGCGATTACGCCAGTACTCTGGCTTCTTACTCACGCTACAACAGCGACTTGTTTGCCTTCGATCGCCAATTGGAGTTTGGGCAGGTGGTGGACAGCGCCTTTACCAACCAGAACACCTTGCTCGAGGAATGGTCGTTGAAGCAGCACTTGGAGTTCAACTTTGACGGTCACTTGCTGCAAACGGGCGTGGACTACACGGGGCAAGCCAACCGCTTCCGTGCCCTCGAGACGGGCTTAGCTGCCACGGGCTTTAGTGAGCGCGCCCACACCGTTTCGCTCTATGTGCAAGACGAATTGGCCCTGCACCCGCTTTGGAAAGTGTTGATGGGTGTACGGATGGCCTATTACTCGGGGACCAATACCCTGTACACCGAGCCGCGTGGTTCGATCTCCTTTCGACCGTGGAAGGGGGTGACCCTGAAGGCCGCTGGTGGGCGTTACCACCAATTCATCCGCCGCATTCGCCGCCAGGACTTGGCATTCAACACCCCGGATTTTTGGCGACTGGCCGATCTCGGACAAGTGCCCGTGCTCCGGGCTGATCAATTCTTGGCTGGCTTTCAGCTGGAATGGAAAGATTGGTTGGTGGATGTGGAAGGCTATTACCGCCAACTCAGCGGAACCTTGCAGGACAAGGCCTTGGTTGGTTTGGGCAACGCTGATGTTTTGGATGCAGACTTTCTCACCGGTACCGGTGAAGTGCTTGGAGTGGACCTCACCCTAGAACGTACCGTGGGCCGCCACACCGGTTGGTTTACCGCCACTTTTGCCCGCAACGACCGCAGCTTTGATGCGCTCGACCAATCCTACGTGCGGCCGCGCTACCAGCATGCCACTGAGCTGAACGCCGTCTACACCTTGCGCTTGCCGCGCTGGCGTTTTACTGCCACGTGGATTTACGGTAACGGCGCTGCCTATACCGAAGCACTGGGTAGCTACGAGGTGGAACTGGTCACAGGCCAAACCCGGGACGTCATCGTCTTTGGCGACCTCAACGGAGCTACCCTGCCGGCCTACCACCGTGCCGACCTTGCGCTACATTACTTCCTGAACCGGGGCGCTGCCAACGTGGAGGTGGGCGTGTCGGTGTTCAACGCGTACAACCGCACCAATTTGGCCCAACGCGGTTACTTCTTGGCCAGCGAGTCTGGCGGTAGCCCGGTATTGGGCGTACGAGACATCCGTGGATTGGGCCGCGTGCCTACCATCCACTTAAGACTTGAATTCTGATGCGAAACCTGTTGCTGCTCTTTGCCCTCGTGTGCGCCCTCACGCAATGCCGCCGGCCCGAAAGCCCGCAGGACAACCGGTACGCGGTAACCGGTGTGCTCAACGCAGCATTGCCCGAGCAGCACGTGCGCGTGCAGCGCATCGACGGAGGCACAGCACCGGTCACAGATGCCGAGGTAGTGATCTGGTACTTGGGCGAGAACCACACCATGACACCCGTCACCGGCGAGCCGGGTTTCTACGGCATCCCCACCGCCGATGTGCCTTTCATGCCTGGCGATTATGTAGGCCTGCGCGTGGAGGCAGGCGGTACTACCTTGCGCGGCGAGGCCAACATGCCTGAAGAGGTCATTCTGGAAAATATCTCCGGAAACGTGCTGGTGGTCAACGAGGAAAGCACCGGTGCTCCGTTGCTGGACATCAGTTGGGAACCGGTGGAAGGCATGCTTTATGTCATGACCGCCACACCTATTGGTCCGGGGCCGCATCCGCCCATTCCGTTTTCGGTAGAATCGGGCAACTTCGATGTGTTCTTTGGACTCCCATTTGACGACACCGAGCAGACCATTTTCGACACAGACTTTGCCGTGTACGGGTTGCACCAAATCACCATCTATGCGATGCCGGAAAGCTACGAGCAAGTGTTTCTGTATCCGGGCGATGATTTCACCGAAAACCTCGAGGCCAGCCCCGACAACATTGAAAACGGTTCAGGATATTTGACCGGCGTGAGTCAAACCACGGTAACCGTGGAATTGGTGCCCTGAAAAAAAATATGCTTTGTGGTAGGGGGTTGTCAAAACGGCTTGTACTACCACTGCAAAGAGATCGTGTAGTATGCACAACAAGGAAGATCAAATCAAAGAAATCCTCGCTGGCATGCGTGTGCCAGAAGGCCTCTCCAAGTCAGAAGCTTGGGAGAAGCTGCAAGCGCGTATCCAGCAGGAGGAGCAAACCCCAGTGGTGACCCTCGAACCTCGTACCAGCACCCGCTGGTGGGCTGCTGCTGCGGTGGCCTGTGGTTTGGCTGTGGGCTTGTTTGCCGCCCTCTCAGGCGACGACATGACTGTTGTTGTTGCAGATCAACCCCAAGCCGTGACACTGCCAGACGGATCTACCGTCACCCTCAACGATGGCGCTCAAGTGGCGTGGAACGTCGACACCTGGGAAACCGAACGCTTGGTAGAACTCGAGGGTGAAGGATTCTTCGAGGTTGAAAAGGGTTCGGACTTTGAAGTGCGCACCGGGCGCGGTTCAGTCTTTGTGCTGGGCACTAGCTTCAACGTCAACACCGACGGTTGTTTTGAAGTGGATTGCTTCACCGGCAAAGTGGGCGTAGAAAGCCCCCTAGGTGAAGTCACCCTCACCCCCGGCGAGTGCGCCGTGGTGCGCGAGGGCCAATTGGTAGAAACCACCTTTCAAACTACTCAGCACAGCTGGCAAGCTGGCAAGTTTGCCTTCACCGACGCACCGTTGAGCCAAATCGCTTCATCGCTCTCGAAGGCATACGACGTGACCATCGATGCATCAGCAGTGGCCAGCGAAACGCAGTCGTTTGACGTAGAGGTCGACGCCATGAGTTTGGAAGACGTTTTCATTGTACTGGATGCCTTTGGCTATCGTACACAGAAATCGGGCAAAACTTACCGCCTGGTTAAAAAGTGATTCCGAGCGTAGGGGGATTCCTGTATCGCTTGTATTAAGTATGTATGCACCAAGCGACCGTTCCTGGTCGCATTGAATAGTATAGTTAGTTTTAGTTAAGGTTTGAAAGGGCTTCCAGAACGCTGGGGGCCCTTTCCATTTTTGGCCATTGCCGTTCTTTGCGCCATGGCCGACCCCCGGAGCATATCCATTGATGCGTTTGACTATCCGTTGCCGGATGCCCGCATAGCCACCCACCCCACCGCTGAGCGCCACGCGTCTAAACTGCTGGTGTACCGCTCGGGTACCGTCTCGGATCACACATTTGCCCGCTTGGGGGAACAGTTGCCGGAAGGCACCCTACTGGTGCTCAACGAAACCCGGGTGCTGCCCGTGCGCTTGTTCTTTCAAAAGGCCACTGGCGGCGTGGTCGAAATCTTCCTGCTCGAACCCTCTGAGTCCGGCGCTGTGGAACAAACACTGGACGCGCGTGAGGCATGCCAATGGAACTGCTTGGTCCGTGGACTGAAAAAATGGAAGCAAGGTCCCGTGCATATGGACGTCGAGGTGGAAGGGAACACCGTTCGGGTGCAAGCCACCCAAGTGGCCCGTCGGGACGATGACGTGCAAATCGCGTTCTCGTGGAAAGGCGGGCAGCCGTGGAGCAGCCTGATTGAGGCTGCAGGTCGTATGCCGTTGCCTCCATACATCCATCGCGAAGTAACCGAAGAGGATGCCGAGCGTTACCAGCCCGTGTTCTCGCGGATTCAGGGTTCTGTGGCGGCGCCAACGGCCAGTTTGCATTTCGACGACACCGTATTTGCCGGTTTGGCTGCACGCGGCGTCTCGCAAACCGAGGTGGTGTTGCACGTAGGGGCGGGCACCTTCAAACCCGTGTCCGCAGCGCACATTGGCGACCACGCCATGCACCGCGAATACCTGGAGGTCAGTCGCGCCGGTTTGGAAGCCTTGATGGGCGCATTGGGCCGTCCGGTCATTCCGGTGGGTACCACCGCGCTGCGCACCATTGAAAGTTTGTATTGGTTGGGCGTGATGGCCTTAGAGTCGGGCTTGGAACACTTGCCCCATTTGCCCCAATGGTTCCCATACCAAGCGGGCGAATGCCCGTCTACGACGGACGCCTTGGGGGCCTTGATGGCACACTTGGACCGCATGGGGTCTGATCGCCTGAGGGCTTATACCGGACTCATGATTGCCCCGGGCTACCCATTCAGAATAGCGACCGGGCTCATCACCAACTTCCACCAACCCAAAAGCACACTGCTCTTGCTTGTTTCGGCCCTGATTGGGGACGATTGGCAGCGCGTCTACACCCACGCCTTGGAGCGCGACTACCGCTTCCTCAGTTACGGCGATGGATCCTTACTCTTGCCATAAAAAAAGCCCCGCTCGAAGGCGAGGCTTTTGACATCCAAACGGATGGGGAAGTCTTTTAATACTGGAAGCGGTTGTCCACCACATTGGCCGTGCGCTTGAGTGCGCCATATACGCCAGTGGTTTGTGCGGGCTTCACGTTTTGGCTGCGTGCGCCGCTGCGTGAGCTGCTCATGAGTTGGTCTTGCTCGGTCACAGCAGAAGCCAAATCGGGCTCACCTGCGAGGGTGACATCTGAGTTAGGAGCAACAACAAACACGCCGGTCTTGCCTACAATAGGAGTTGACATTTCACCCACGTTCAAACCGAGCGCAAAACCAACGGCTTCGTACTCCTCGTTGCCTGAACCGGCACCGGGGATCGAAGTGGCGCTCAAACCGAGCGAGTTGGATTTCTTCACCTGTGCGCCAGCGGCTTCAGCAATCTTGCCGAGGTCGGTGCCGCTCATTTTTTCGACGAGGTACTTGGCTTTGAGCTCTTCGATCAGGCCTGTCTCCATCTCTTCTTGTACGTAGCGGAATGGTGGGGCGCCGGCCTCTTTGGCTTTGTCCAAGCGGGCCACTACAAACTTGGTGCGATTGGCAGCTGAGAATACACCTGAGATGTCGCCTTCAGAAGTCTTGGGGTTGTACACCCACTGTACCAAGCCGTTCACCGAACCCAAGGTACCCACGGTGGTGGCACCTGGACGGATAGCAGTTGCCGTCTTGAGGGGCATGCCTTCTTCCTCAATCGCGGTTGCGAATGCGTCTGATGTGTTGTTGTTCAGGGCAAACTCACGCGCTTCGTTGAAGCGGGTTTGGCGGGTATTTTCACTGACTTCAACCGCAGCGTCGATTTGGGCGATGCGGGTGGTAGGTACAGCAGCACCTTGCTTGGTTACCTCGATGAGGTGAACACCAAACTGGGTATCCACCAGCACCATATCGCCAACACCGTTGTCGAAACACGCGTCTGAGAATGGGGTCACGAAGCTATTGTTGCGGCCGAACATATCGTACACACCGCCTTTGCTCTTTGAGCCGGGGTCATCGGTCCATTCGGTCACCATATCTTCAAAGGTGGTCGAACCGGACTGGATGGCTGATCGCACGCTGTCGGCGCGGTTGCGCAGGTCCTCCATACTCATACCCGGGTTGTTTTGCAGACCAAACAGGATGTGGCGGCACTCGGCAGAGTCAGGTTGCATGGTGCGCTCCAGCACTTTCACCAAGCGGTAAGGGGCGTTGGCATTGGGTTGGAATGGACCTACAACGGTTCCGGGCTCAGCGGCCAGGATTTGCGCGTCTTCATCGCCCGACAGCTCACCGCCGAGGTAGAATGACGGACGGAACACCGGTTGTGCGTTGTTGTTCACCACAAAGAGGCTGTCTTTGGTGGTCTCGCGCCACTCACCGGCGAGGGTGTTCATCGACTCCAATACAGCGGCGGTATCCGCAGCCGAAGGGGTCACTTGGAACTCTACGTATTCTACATCGCATTCGCGGTCTTGGTAGAATTCAGGATCGTTCTTGTGGCGGTTGTAGTAAGACTTCACGTCGCTCTCGGTGTAGGTGATGAGCGAGTCGGCTACGTCGTTGAAGTTCACAAAGACGTAATCGATGTTGACCTTATCGTTCTTGATCGCGTATGCGCGGTTGGCATCGATGGTATTGTAGTAGATACCGGCCTCAATCAGTTTATCCCACTTCTCTTTCAAGCGGGCTTGCTTGGTGATATCAATTTTACCGAAGTAGTCGATTTGCACCTTGTTTGCATCGTCTTGCGAAGCCCAGAACTCAAAGTTCTGACGCCAGCGGTCGCGGTTCTCGTCGGTCACACCGCCGAGGCTGGTGTAGAACATGGTTTGCATGCTCTGTGGGATGTAGTCGCCAAACATCATGGCGTCCCACTCCTCTTGGTTGACCGAGAGGCCGAGCTTCTTGTACTCTGCGTTGAGGATGTGCTTTTGCTGCAGATCTTCCCACACGGTGGTGTTGAGCTGGTTGTTGTTTACGCCGTTGCCAAAGAAGGCGCTGCGGATCGCGCGTTGGTTCTCGTACTCAACGCGACCAATGGCCGTGCCGTTGATTTCACCAGATTCTTGGTACTGTCCAGCACCGATCAGTGCCAAGAAAGAGTCCCAAGGAACCAGAAACAGGAGCATGCCTAAGGCGATCACAATGATGAGCAGGTTGCTCTGTTTACGGATGTTACCAATCATTCCCATAGTGGAAAGCTTTGAAATTTTCGGACCGCGAATATACGGAAAACACAGGGAAAATGCGCCTCAGCCGGGATTCTGTGCGGGATCAAGGTTGTACGGTGAGGTGGACCTCTTCGATTCGGGTTTCGCTCACCTTGGAAACCACCAAGCGGTAGGGACCGTCTTCGATGGCCGCGCCTTCCTCTGGAATGTCCTCAAACAGCGAAACGATGTAGCCGCCAAGGGTCTCGTAATCATCGCTTTCGGGCAGTTCGAGTTTGAATTTTTCGTTGAGGTAGTCGATCTCTTGGCGGGCGCTGAGCAGGTACTCGTTTTCTTCGAGTTGCACCTCGAGCAAAGCGTCTTGGTCGTGCTCGTCCTCGATCTCTCCGAAGATTTCCTCCACGATGTCTTCCATGGTGATGATGCCACTGGTGCCGCCAAATTCATCCACAACTACCGCCAAGTTGCGCTTACCGCCGAGCAGGGTTTGGAGCACTTCTTGGGCGCCCATGGCTTCGGGCACGATGGCTGGAGGGAGGAGGATATTCTTGATTTGTTCGGGGTGCTTGAAGAGCTCAAAGCTGTGCACGTACCCGATGATGTTGTCGATGGTCTCGCGGTAGATGACCACTTTGGAATAGCCTGTATCTGCGAACAGCGCGCGCAGCTCATCCATCGAATCCTCGATCTCTAGGGCAGCAATCTCGGTACGCGGAACCATGCAATCGCGGGCCTTCACGTTGCCAAAGTCCAGCGCGTTTTGCACCAGCTGGAATTCGTGCTCCAGTTCTTCGGGGTCGTTCACCCCGGCGGTGGCTTCTTGCAGGAAATGGCTGAGGTCGGTCTTTCCAAAGGTGGCTTCCTCGGTGGTGGTGTCGGCTTTGAGTACGCTGCGGATGAATCCGTTGCTCAGGTAGGTCACCAGCACGGCCAGCGGGCGTAGAATCAACACAATCAACGCCAGCGGGTAGGTCAAGCGCGACAGCCAGCTGTTGGGGCTCGAGCGGAAGATGGCCTTAGGGATGAACTCGGCCGCAAAGAGCACCACTGCGGTCGAGATCAGGGTTTGCAGTAACGTGCTCAGCCAGTAGTATTCCCCTTTGTCAAACCACGAGAATAAGCGCCAGCCGGTAGAGGTAGCCAGTGCCGAAGCGCAGCCCACAATCAGGGCACCGGCCGCGATGGAATACCACGTCAGCGCAATGTTGTTGCCCACCAGCATACTGGCGATGAACAACTTGGGTTTGCGGACAAATTGGGAGAGCAGACGTGCACCTCGCTTGCCCTGGGCTTTGTCCAGTTCAATCTTGAGGCGGTTGGCCGAAATGAACGCGATCTCCATGCCGGAGAAAAACGCGGAGGCCAGAAGCAGAATCAGCAGCAGGATCACCTGCGAGCCGGGGTCGTCCATGGGAATATCCGAGGGGTTGAATCAAATGTAGCAAAAACACGCCGGGCTTATTCGCCCATGTTGCGCTCCATCCGTTTGCGCATTGCGCGGCGAAAACCGAACCACACAAAGGCAATGGCCGGCAGCAGCAGGTACACCTTGCCCTGGTCAAACCCCAGGGTATTGATTTCGTAGAGGGCCACCCCGAGGGCAATCACCCCGATTACGAGCCAGGCGATTTCTACGTAGCGGAAAAGTTTGGAATTCACGGTGCTTGGGTCTGGGTTGAGTCCCGTTCTACGGCAAAGCGGCCAACGGGGTTGGTGATGGTGTAGGCTTCAAAGGTCTCGTCACTGGTGAAGCCGTCGCCGGTGAAGGTGCCTTTGGGCGAGATGACTGTTACGAAGGTATTGCTGAAAATCCGGGCGCTGTCCTGCAACCAGGTGAGCTCCTCTGTTTTGAGCGTGTCACCCCCGGTGTTGTACACCTGAACGTCGTTGCGGGCGATGAGGGTGTTTTCGGTTTCGAGCATGACGCCGTTTTCGGCGGTGATCCAGGCCTCGATGTTTTCGAGCGAATCGTACACCACCATTTCAAACCCGTCAGATACTTCTACGCGAGGCTCGTCGCCCAAATAGCGATCGAGTTGACCGGCGGACAGCTTGTTTTTGAGCTGGCCGGATTCGGTGTAGAAGTACTCGGCGTTGTAGGTGGTTTGCACCGGGAGTTCCAGGGCGTCTGTGGCCGCGCGGATCTCCTGGATTTCGTTTTGGCACGAAACAAACATTCCGGCCCCCACAAGGAGAGCCGGAATGCTTAGAGTGTATTTCGAGGTCCTTGTCATCAAGGACGTTCGCGGACTTTGGTGGTCTCGCCGAAGCAGGTTTTGAAGTCAGCTCCTGCTTTGAGGCCAGCATTGAACAGGTTCTCACGTGAAGGGAACTGCTTGCTGTTTGAAGCGATGCGTCGGTTGGCCTTTTCAGCAACTGAGCTGTCCTTGGCCTTGGCGCGCGTGTAGTAATCTACTGCCAGCCAAAAGGCTGAAGCTGCGCCGATGCCGCCATCGTCACATTGCTTGTACGAACCGGCGATGGCATCGCCGATCACGATGTACGCTTCGCCGTTGTTGGGATCGATGTCCAACACTTTGCGGGCGTAACCGCGGGCTTTGGAGTGCTGGCCATTGGCGCTGGCAATCTGGGCTGCTTTGATGTAGATGTCGAGCTTGTCAGGGCTGTCGCCACACATCTCAACGGCTTCATCGGCGTACTTAAGCGCAGTGGCCTTCTCGCCCTTTTTGGCGTAACCCAGGGCCAGGCTGTATTTGCAGTCGCACTCAGGCTCGGCCTCGCACACTTTGGTGGCAATCTCGAGGTAGAGGTCGCTGTCGGTGCAGTCCTTCTTGTTGAACAAACGCAGGGCACGTTTCATGAGCTCAAGGTCGTCCGGCGAAGCAGAGATCTTGGCTTCCATCACGGGCAGCATCTTGTCACAGGTGGCCATGGCTACGAAGATCTCGTCGAGGTTCTTCTTGGCCTTGCTGTATGACTCCAGATTTTTGTTGGCCTTTTTCTTCTTCTTCTCGCTGGCGTCAGCACTTGCCAAAGTTTCGTTGGCCTTGGTCA
>JBMYJR010000002.1:0-133961 GCA_049594615.1 Flavobacteriales bacterium | reverse complement strand
GGCAACCTGGACGTGGGGCAATTCTCCACGCCCCAGCTCTGGGATTGCAACGGAGACGACCTTTTGGACCTGCTGGTGGGCGAAAAAAACGGCAACGTCAACTACATCGAGAACGTGGGCACGGCCACCGTCTTCAGTTTTGAGCACCAGATTGACACCATCGGCGATGTGGTGGCCAGCAACTTCTTAGGCATCAACGGCTACAGTGTGCCTCACATGTACATCAACCCTGAGGGCCAATGGGAACTGCTCATCGGCAGCGAGGTGGGCTACACCAACCGTTTTGGGAACGTGCAAGGCAATTTTGAGGCAACCTTCACCACCCTGGAAGAGGTCTTCTTTGACATTTGGGAAGGGACCTATGCTGCACCATTGGTGTACGACTTCAACCAAGACGACACCTTGGACTACGTGGTGGGCAACCGCGCAGGAGGCCTCTCCTACTTCCAAGGCGGTGACGTGTTGGTGAACTTGCAAGAACTCGGCATTCCTGAAGCCCAAATGCAGGCGTACCCCAACCCTGGCAGCGATCAATTCACCGTGGCATTGCCTGCGCCCAGCGCTGGAGGCCTGCTTGAAATCCGCACCCTCGAAGGAAGACTGGTGGCGCGTGACTTCCCCACTTCGGTGCGGCACACGATGTACACCCAAGGATTGCCCGCCGGCTGCTACCTCATTCGATGGATCCACGACGGAACCCAGCACACCGCCCGTTGGGTAAAACAACCCTGATTTTCTCAGGTGGGTTAAACTTGGAACAGGCCTCTACAGCCTTCGACGTCTAGGCCCACAGCTTCACCCACATGGACTTGCCTTTAAAGGCCAACACCTCACTCATCCAGCATTTGGCGCAGTTGAGGTTTGACGCTCTGCGTGCGGCCTTCACGTACTAGCAAGGCACACTCCAGGCCGGGCACATGCACCTGCGGCTTACCCATTGGCGAACGCCGCCGAACAGCACTAAAAAAGCCGCACCCAAAGGATGCGGCTTTTTCTATGGTGGGAATGGAATTACTTGTCCAAGATGGCCATCACCTCACGCACGTGTTCGGCTGAGGTCTCCAAAAGCGCCTTCTCGTCGGCATTGAGGTCCAGTTCAATGATTTTTTCGATGCCGTTTTTACCAAGCTTAACAGGTACACCCAAGTAGATGTCCTTCATGCCGTACTCGCCTTCCAACCAAGCACAGCAAGGGAAGATACGTTTTTGGTCTTTCACCACGGCTTCTACCATTTGAGCCGCGGCAGCACCCGGTGCGTACCACGCCGAAGTGCCCAGCAGGTTGACGATCTCGCCGCCGCCTTTTTTGGTGCGCTCAACAATGGCGTCCAATTTGTCGCTGTCGATCAGCTCGGTGACAGGAATACCAGCAACGGTGGTGTAGCGTGGGAGCGGCACCATGGTGTCGCCGTGCCCCCCCATCAGTACCGCTTGGATGTCTTTGGGAGATACGTTCAGCTCCTCAGCGAGGAACGAACGGTATCGTGCGGTGTCCAACACACCGGCCATGCCAAACACGCGCTTGCTGTCTACCTTGGCGTTCAGGTATGCGCAGTAGGTCATCACGTCCAACGGGTTGGATACGATGATCAGGATGGCGTTGGGTGAGTGCTTGAGGACGTTTTCGGTCACACTCGACACAATGCCGGCGTTGGTCGAAATCAAATCGTCGCGGCTCATCCCTGGCTTGCGTGGGAGGCCCGAGGTGATCACCACCACTTCTGAGTCGGCCGTTTTGCTATAGTCGTTGGTGCTGCCTACGGTACGGGTGTCGTACAGGTTGATGGGAGAAGTTTCCCAAATGTCGAGGGCTTTGCCTTCGGCGAAGCCTTCTTTGATGTCTAGGAGAACAACTTCGTTCACCACCTCGCGGGTGGCCAGAACGTTTGCACAGGTGGCACCTACGTTACCGGCGCCAACAACCGTCACTTTCATGGGGTGTGGATTTAGAATGTTCAGGTCCGAGCACTTCCGACTCGAACCGGGCGCGAAAGTACGAAACTCCTAGTGCCTGGTGGTGCAGAAACCGCTGATCTTGTTCGCATTGGCAACATGTGGAAAACCGTTGACGTTGAGGTTTCAAATCGTGGCCTCGGATTTGCAACTTGGGCCGGTACAACTTGCTGTATGGAAAAACGAATCGCCCGTTTCTCTTTCCCACTTCTGGCTTTGGTCTGGATGCTTTCTGTGTGTGCCTCTGCGCAACATACGTGGCCCCCTGTTGGGGAGGCCGGTACCGATTATTACATCAACAACCGTGAGCGTCCCAAGCCCGATGGCCTGCACTACCGCACCTTCGAAAACGGCCACATCTACTATTCAGGGGAATTTGAAAACGGCGCACCCAAGCCACGTACCGAATTCTTTTGGTACGACTACGACAAGGACGGCGTGGTCCGCGAAATCCACCTCATCGGCGACACACCCGCCACCATCACCGGACACAAATACGACTTGGACGGCACCATACGCGCCGAAGGGCGCTACGTTCATCGGCAAAAATCCGGGATCTGGAAGTTCTACGACGAAGCCGGACGGCTGCGTTCCACCCAAGACTTCCAGCGTGACTTGCCTAACGGCAAATGCCAAACCTATTATCCCAGCGGCAAACTCTACAAGGAAGAAACCTTTGTGGACAGCCTCCAACAGGGGCCCTTTACCGAGTATTACGAACGCGGCAAAGTCAAAAGCCAGGGCAACTACGCCGCCGGCCAACTGGATGGCAAATACGAGCTCAAATACCCGAGCGGGGTGAGCGAAATACGCGGCAATTACAAGACGGGACTCAAGGACGGTACGTGGATGAAATTCCATGCTGACGGCTCGCTGGAAATCTCCACCCTTTACAAAGCTGGAGAAAAGGTGACTGAAAAACGTCACAACGGCGGGTTTCTGAACTATTTTGAGAGCGGTATTCCCAGCGATAGCCTGAGCTATGAAGAAGGGGTGCTCAACGGTCCCTTTGTCGAATATTACGATGTGGGCGAATGGATCCGCGAACCCATCGATTCAGATGCACCCGGCATCCCGCTAGAATATCGCGAACGATTGATCGGCCGTATGGTCAAGCGAGAAGGCGACTACCTCGACGGCAAACTCGACGGCGAGGTCACTTTCTACAACGAAAACGGCCGACGCATACGCATTGAAAACTATGTGGAAGGTGAACTGGTGGAAACCGAAGAATTTTAGCCTGCTGCTCTTGGCGGCGCTGGCCCTTTCGGCCTGTAAAAAAGAAGAACCGCAAGACGTGGATTTGGGGTACGACTACTTCCCCAACACGGTCGGAACCTTCATCGAGTATGAGGTGGACAGCTCCTACTACGAGTCAGGCGTTGAGACCAATACCCAGTTTTACGTGCGCGAAGAATACACCGAGACCTTCATCGACGGCGAAGGCCAACTGGCCATGAAAATCGACCGCTACACCCGCCCGACCCTCTCGGACGGCTGGACCCTTTCGGCAGTCTACTCCCAAAAGCGCACCTCCACCACCGCCGAACGTGTGGAAGGCAACCGCAGGTTCATCCACATGGTCTTCCCCATCAACACCGAGCGCACCTGGGACGGCAACGCATACAATGACCTCGACACTTGGGATTACACCTACGGAGCCATCGCCGAACCACACGTAATCAGTCTCCAACTGCAGTTTGACGATGTGGTGCGCGTGAACCAACGTAGCGTCTTCAACATCATTGACCAGGAAGAAGCCTGGGCGGTGTTCGCCCGCGACATTGGCATGATTGAGCGCCGTTTCAAAGACCTCAGCTACGCCTTTGGTGACTTGATGGGCGTGGACGTCACCTACAAACTCGTGGGCTACGGCGACCTCTGATCCCCGGGTAACCCAGGTTGCATCCCCCACCGATCGCTTTGCGCATCTTTGCGCTATGGATTCTGCCGCACGTACTGCCCATTGGGAGCACATTTACACCACCAAACCGCTGGAAAACACCAGTTGGTACCAGCGCACTCCGCGCACTTCTTTGGACTTGATTGCCGCCCTGCAAGTACCCAAAGACGCTCCGTTGTTGGACGTGGGCGGTGGAGACAGCTTCCTTGCAGAGCATTTGTTGGACTTGGGGTACACCGACATCACCGTGTTGGACATTTCCGAAACTGCGCTTGAACGGGCACGTCAGCGCATGGGAGACCGCGCTTCGACGGTGCACTGGATCGCCTCTGACATTACAGATTTTCGGCCTACCCGTACCTATGCCGTTTGGCACGACCGTGCCGCCTTTCACTTCCTACGTTCGTCCGAAGATCAAGCCGCTTACAAATCGGCTCAACAGGCTGCGACACATGCCGGATCAAAAGCCATTATTGGCACCTTCTCTACCAATGGTCCGTTGAAGTGCAGCGGCATTGACATCCAACAGTACAGCCCCGACACCATGCAAGAAGCGTTCTCACCGAAGTGGACGGCGTTGCAAACCCAGGTGGTGGGGCACCCTACGCCGTTTGACACGGTGCAGGAATTCGTGTTTGGCGTGTTTGAACGCCGCTAACGGCGGGCTTGCTTGGCCTTGATCCAAGCAGTGGGATCTAAATATCCATGCGGTCTGCCATACCTCTGTTCTAAGAACCTGAGCGGCGCATCGCGCAGTTCGATGCGCGGGTGCGCACATTGGTGCAATGGCGGGGGACGAGAAAGGAATGCAACAGGGCGCTGGCAACGTGCTCGCCGCGCGCGCGTGCACCCCATCTTGGGGGTAGGTGTCGCCCCACAGCTAAGGTTTGTTTTTCGCAATCCAGAGCCGGGAGCGACCCGTTTCTACCCGGGTATAAACGCGTAAACACGGCTCCTCCTCCCACCATTGCGTCTTTCTGAACGCCCAAACCTTGGCTTTCAGCCCACTTTAACGACCTCTCACACAAACCCACACCTCGCACCCAACGCCTTTCCCTACTTTTAAGCTCCCAAATCTGCTGTATGAAAATCATGTTGACCGGCGCCCTGCTTGCGCTGTTAACCCTGAACGTCACTGCCCAACAAGAACGTTGGCAACAGGAAGTCGACTACGAAATGGACATCGTTGTCGACACGCAAAAGCACCAGTACACTGGCTCCCAGAAGCTTGTGTACCGCAACAACTCTCCCGAACAACTCGACCAGGTGTTCTATCACCTGTTTTTCAACGCCTTCCAACCCGGGAGCATGATGGACGTGCGCAGCCGCACCATCGAGGATCCAGATTCACGCGTGGGCGATCGCATTTACAACCTGCAGCCGGATGAGTTTGGCTACATCCGCCCGCAGACTTTGACCATGAACGGCAAGGCGTGCGACTTCAAAATCCAAGGCACCATCTTGGAGGTGACCCTTCCCTCGCCCATCAAGCCGGGCGGCAAGGCCACCTTTGAAATGACTTGGGAAGCCCAAGTGCCCCTGCAAATCCGCCGATCAGGGTGGAACAACAAGGAGGGCGTGGAATTCTCCATGACCCAGTGGTACCCCAAAATGTGCGAATACGACTACGAAGGCTGGCACGCCAATCCGTACATCGGCCGCGAGTTTTATGGGGTTTGGGGCGACTTCTGCGTGAACATCACCATCGATAAAGATTACTTGGTAGGTGGCACCGGCGTGCTGCAGAACCCCAAGGAAATCGGACACGGCTACATCGACGAGAGCCAGGTCAAGCGCAAAGAGGTGGACGGCAAGCTCACCTGGGAATTCAAGGCCGAAGACGTGCACGACTTTGCTTGGGGCGCCGATCCGGACTTCAAGCACACCACCGCCACCCTGAACAACGGTACGGTAATGCACTTCATCTACCAAGACGACGAGGAGATCGCCGAGAATTGGGAGAAGCTTCCTGAATTCACTGTCAAGGCCTTCGAATACATGAACGAGCGATTTGGCGAGTACCCGTACCCGCAGTACTCGGTCATCCAAGGCGGTGACGGCGGCATGGAGTACCCCATGTGCACCCTGATCACCGGTGAGCGCTCGCTGCCAAGCTTGGTAGGTGTGACCGTACACGAAGGCGCACACAGCTGGTACCACGGCGTGCTCGGGTTCAACGAGAGCCTGCACGAATGGATGGACGAGGGCTTTACCTCGTTTGCCACCTCGGAGACCATGGCCCGCCTGTTCCCCAACCCGGACCAAGGCGACCCCCACGGGCGCGCCTACAGCAGCTACATTAATCAGGCCCTGAGCGGCAAGGAAGAAGCACTCATCACCCACGCCGACCACTACAACACCAACCGCGCCTACGGCGTGGGCGCCTACTCCAAAGGCGAGACCCTGCTGGCTCAATTGGGCTACGTGATGGGCAACGACACCCGTGACCAAGCACTCAAAATCTTCTTCGAAACTTGGAAGTTCCAGCACCCCAACCCCAACGACTTCAAGCGCATCATGGAAATCGAGAGCGGACTGGAGCTGGATTGGTACTTCCAATACTTCCAGCATTCCACCAAGCAAATCGACTACCGCATTGCCGAGATCCGTGGAGACGCCTCGAACGCATCCATTGTACTCGAGCGTGTGGGCCAAATGCCCATGCCGCAGGACGTGTTGGTGACCTTCAACGACGGTACCACCTCCTTGTACCACATCCCGCTGGTGATGATGCGCGGCGAAAAACAAGGTGAAAACCTGACCGTACTGCCCGATTGGCCGTGGGTGGAGTTCCGCTACGAAATCAACCTCGACCGTCCGGCTACAGACATCGAGTCGGTGTTCATCGATCCGCAGGGTCAAATGGCCGACGTGGACCGCGCGAACAACCTCTACATCGCCGACGAAAACGCGCCCTTCATGTGGCGTCCGGCAGCGCCCAAGCAGTAGTCCATGTTTAACGACCGGATTCGGCTTACGGCCAACAGCGCGGTTGATTTCCTGATCAAAGTGTTGTTGGGTGCCGCGGGCATTGCCCTGCTTGGCGGCATTTCCATCCCCTTGCAAGACGAGGTGGACCTGACCCTGCAAACCCTCATGGTGTTGCTGCCTGCAGTGCTGTTTGGGTGGGAAGTGGGACTGGGTGCTGTGGTGCTCTACATTGTTGTGGGCGGACTTGGCGTTCCTGTTTTTCCCGGTGGTGGCAGCGGATTTGACCGCATCCTGAGTCCTGTAGGCGGATTTTACTTTGGCTTTGCCCTGGCGGCCTTGCTTGCCGGCTACGCTGTTCGCTTTCCCCAAACACACTCCTGGACGGGCCAAGTCTTGGTGTGGGTGCTGGCCCACTTGGTGATCCTTGCAGTGGGCTACGGCTGGCTGGCCAGTGTGGTGTGGAAGCCCGCCGGATTGGACCTCTGGAGCCAATTCACCACCGAACTCACCTCCAAGGTCCCCAGCTTGGTGGTGAAAAGTGCGCTGGGCGTGCTGGCGGTCATCTTCATCCAACGCGGCCTGACACGTACCAACCCCTAATCCCTGAAATCGCGCTACTTTTAGCGTCCCAAGATTGATCCCATGACCAAATTGCTTTTCCCGGTAGCCCTTGCGTTGCTGCTGGTTGCCTGCGGCGCTCCCGCAGACCAGACCGGTGAAGACTCTACCTCTGATCGCACCGAAAAATCCACCCAAAAAATCCTGGCCATGAAACAAGCCGGCGACCAGCACACTTACGCCATCCCTGAGGAGGCCGTAGTGAAGCACCTCAACTGGAACGCCGAGGTGAACATGGACACCCGCATCATTCAGGCTATCGCCACTTACAACATTGACGTGGTGGCCGACAGCGGACGCATCCTGTTTGATATCGTCGACCTCGACATTCAAAAGGTGGAAGTGGACGGTGCTCCTGTAGCGTTCCAAATCGGTCCGAACCGCGAGTTTCTGGGCCAGCCCTTGGAGATTCCTGTTGCTGCAGACAGCAAGCAGGTGGCCATCACCTACAACACCTCAGCCGAGGCGGGTGCGCTGTTTTGGATCGAAGGCGAAAAGCCCTTCATGTTCTCGCAGTCCCAAGCCATCCTGGCGCGTACCTGGATTCCCTGCCAAGACAGCCCGGGCATCCGCTACACCTACGAGGCCACCGTCAAGGTGCCTTCGGACCTGATGGCCCTGATGAGCGCCGAGAACCCTACCGAAAAATCGGCAGACGGCGTGTACCACTTTGTGATGGAGCAACCCATCCCTTCTTACCTGATGGCGCTGGCCGTGGGTGACATTGAATTCCGCGAGATTGGTGAGCGCACCGGCGTCTACGCCCAGCCCGAACTCATTGACGCCTCGGAATACGAGTTTGCCGAGATGGAAGACATGCTGGTGGCCGCCGAAGGCCTTTATGGCCGCTACGTATGGGACCGCTACGACTTGCTCGTGCTGCCGGCCGCATTCCCGTTTGGCGGCATGGAAAACCCGCGATTGACCTTTGCTACCCCAACCATCATTGCCGGCGACCGTTCGCTGGTGGCACTGGTGGCCCATGAGCTGGCCCACAGCTGGAGCGGCAACTTGGTGACCAATTCCACTTGGGACGACTTCTGGTTGAACGAGGGCTTCACCGTGTACTTTGAGCAGCGCATCATGGAAGCGGTCTACGGCCGCGACCGTTCAGAGATGCTCGCCCAACTCACCAAGCAGGAGCTCATCGCCGATGAGATGGCCATCTACGCCGACAACCCTGCCGATACCAAACTCAAGTTGGACCTCACTGGCCGCAACCCAGACGACGGCTTGACTGCGATTCCTTACAACAAAGGCTACTTCTTCCTCCGCCTGATTGAGGAGACCGTAGGCCGCGACGACTTTGACGCCTTCCTCAAGGAGTACTTCACCTCCAATGCCTTCCAGGTGATGAACACCGAAGACTTCCTCACCTACATGAACGATCGCTTACTGGTTGGCCCGCACGAAGGCGCGGTGAACGTGGACGAATGGGTGTACGGCGAGCGCATTCCTGAAAACATCCCTTCTCCTGTTTCTCCCCGCATTGCAGAGGTGGACGAGACTGTAGTCAAGTGGTCTGCTGGGGAAATCGCTACGGCTGACCTGCCGTGGAACGACTGGGGCTACACCGAGCGCTACCGCTTCATCAGCAACATCGATCCTGATGTAAACGCTGCTCAACTCGCCGAAATGGACGCCAGCTTCAAGGTGATCGAAACCGGCAACAACGAGGTGCTGTTCGCGTGGTTGAAGGAAAGCGTACTCAAGAAGTACGACGCCTCATACCCACGCATGGAGCGCTTCCTGATTGAAGTGGGCCGCCGCAAGTTCCTCACCCCGCTGTATGACGCGATGGTAGAGACCGGCCAAGGCGACCTCGCCCGCAAGATTTACGACCAAGCCCGCCCGAACTACCACTCGGTATCACGCGGCACCATGGATGCGCTCTTGGGTACGCCCAACTAGGCTGCCATCCCTTTGCTATTGAAAACGCCGCTTTTTGAGCGGCGTTTTTTTTGACTTGGACTTTGGTTAGAAGCCCCTACGCTGTTACAGATCTACACCTTGCGGGAGCGATTGGTGGTAGCATAAAAGATCCCACCCCACCGAAGTGTCACGCCTCCAAAATCTACTCGAATAAAAAAAGGGCGCCTGCAGAGGGCGCCCTTTTCATGCTTACTGGTCCGATTAACGAATGACGGTTACCGTACCGGATTTTTCAATCTTGTCAGAAGTCGTTTTCGAGTGGGCCACTACGCGCCAAGCATACACGCCGTCAGGCACGTAATGTGTGCCCGTCTCGGTGTAGTTGCCGAGCCAAACATCTTCAATGTTGTCGGTTTCCCAAATGACCTCACCCCAGCGGTTGAAGATCTGGAAGGTGAAGCGCTCGGAATCCACGTCTGAACCAAATACCTGGAACACATCGTTGATGCCGTCGTTGTTCGGGCTAAATGCGTTGGGGACGTAGAGGGTGAACACGTCGGTAATCTCCACGTCACGCGTGATGGTGTTGGTGCAACCGTTGAGATCAGTCACTGTGAGGCTTACCGGGTAGATGCCTGCCACATCCACCGGGAAGGTGAAGTTGGGGTTTTGCAGGGTGCTGGTACCCAACACCTGTGTGGTGTCAAACACCCAGTACCATTCGGCAACCGCGCCCAAAGAAAGGTCCACAAAGTCGATGTCGGTTTGCGGAACGATGGTCGGCTGCGGGCCCGCATCGTAAGCAGCTACAGGCGCCTCAAACACGGTGAGGTAGTTGTCAAACTGGCCGCTGTAAACGCACCCGAGCAGCGAGGTGATGGTCAAGCTCACGTCGTACGACCCGGGCTCAGGAGGATTCACTGTGATGGCTTCCTCGTTGAAGGCAGTGGTGCCCTCAGACACCTCCCAAGTGGCCACAGCGTACACCGAAGGATCCAAGCCTACCGCCAGGTCAAACTCAGCCGGGTAACAACCGTCGGTGTCCTCAGCCACAATGGTGACAGGAAGCGGCGCCTCGATGGACACCTCAAAGCAATCCTGTGCCGTTGGTGATTCACACGCTTCGCTGAAGGTCATGCAGTACGTACCGCCCACAACGGGGTTGTCGGTGATGCCGTTGCCGCTGCCTACGCTGCCGCCGTTAAACGTCCAATCGTAGGTGTAGCCCAAGCCTGCCCCACCTCCAGAGGTGAGCACGTCCAAGTCTACTGTACCGCCTGCACACACCAAGGTATCGGTGGTGACGGTTGCAAACAGCGGGTCAAAGTAGCTGACAGTCATGGTGTAATCGCCCGATTGGCAGCCTGCGTCGTCAATGGTGTATACCGTATACGAGGTTTGCGTGCCCGGCTGCACCGTTTGCGTGGCACCGTCGGCCAAGCCGTTGTCCCAGATGTATTGGAAGCTGGCGTCGTCGTCCTCGGGTGAGAGGGCGAGGATGGTGGCCGCACCACCCACACACAGCGTGGTATCGTTGGACAGCACAAGGGTGGGCGTGACCGGTCCGGTGATTTCAATCGTGTTTTCGTACACGCATTGGTCGTTGATGACATTCACCGTATAGGTACCCGGGTTCAGGTTGGGGAACTCGATTTGACCGCCGTCGGTGGATTGGGCGTCTTGCAGTGCGCCGCCTTCGAGCAGCTCCACATCCCACGGCGCAACACCCGTGGCGCCGTCAATGTCTACCAACACAAAGCCGTCATTGCCGTTGCAATCCTGGTCGCCGGAATCCAAGCTGAATTCAAACGCCGGAGAAATGGTTACGTCGTCGGCAGTGGCACAGCCCAATTGCCCATCAGGATAAGCCGTCAAGGTGTAGGTGGTGGTGCCGGGAAGTTCGTCTACGTTGGGATTGGGCACATTGGTGGCGCTCAGCCCATCGGCAGGCGTCCATTCCCAAATCAATTGCCCCGGTCCGCTGCACAGCACTGAGCCGGTGTAGATCAACCCCGGCGCAGGATCCACCTCGCTGGTCCACAGCTCGGTGCCCACATCATCGGAGATGACCATGAAGTTTCCGGTGCCTCCCCACGTGTCTTCGGTGTAAATCAGTTCAATCACGTCTCCTGTGGCTACGGGAATATCGTAGTTCACCACAGAAGGCCAGCCCGCGGGTGAGTATGTGCCTTCAGAGACGCCGTTGATCACGACTTCAACGTTGGCCGATCCCCAGCCCCAATCGTCGCCCGCTTCATTGGTGACGTAAAGGTTGAAGAAACACGGAGGCAGGTTGTATTCGTTGCTGACAATGGTGCCGTCAAGTTGAAGTTCGCCGCAAAGGGTGATGTCTTCTCCTGCGTCCACAACAGGGCCATTGACCACTTCAACCACCAGGGTGGTGTCGAAGGTGCAGCCAAAGTTGTTGGTGGCAAAGAAGGTGTACTCGTAGTCGCCGAGTGAGGGCGGTTCAATCTCGATGTAGTTTCCGTCAGCGGTTACCGTACCTTCGATGATGTGTGGGCCTTCCCAGTAAGAAGAGTCCGATTCCAAACCGATCACCGGGGTAAAGGTGGTGATGTCTGGGTACAGTTCTGGGTTAAGGTTGAGTCCCCACTCGAAGATGTAGCCATCGTCGATGGCCAGGTTGTCCTGCACGTTGATGGTCCAACCTCCATTGAGTGGACAGCCCACTAGATCACACATGTTACCGTCAGACTCGTACAAGCCAGGAATCACCACATTGTTGGTTACGGCAGTGCCGTCGTTGTCGGTAAAGGTGACTTGCTCTGCGTTCCCGTCGTCCAAGTTTCCGTTGGTCAGGAAGGGCGCCCACCCGTAGTCGTATCCGGTGCCCGGAGTGGTGCTGCCGCCGTTGTCCACCGCCTCGCCGAGGAACGTACCACCACCGCCGTTTGCACCCCAATCCAGCAGGGTCACCGTAGTGCCGTCAGGACACTCGATGGTGATGCCCAAGTCTCCCAGATACGAGTGCTCCATGTTGATCGTGATGCTTTGGAGGTCTTCGCAATCTTCCAACACCGCGCCGTCTTCGAAGAAATCCATCACGATGGTATTGTCGTAGGTAAATCCCGCACCATCGGCCAGGAAGGTGGTTCCTGACACCACGATGGGAGGCAGTGCCGTCCAGGTTGTACTCTGCACGGGGTTACCGTTCAGCCAACCTGTTCCACCTAAGCACACCTGAGGAGTATGCTCTGTTTGGAAAATGGGGATGGTCGAAACCAAGACCTGCAGCGGCAAGATGTTAACCGACTGGCAGCCGTTGTTGTCTTCTACGGTGAGGGTCACGATGTACTCACCGGGATCGTCAAACGCGTGTGTCGTGACTGGTCCGCTGAGGGTATCCACCACGCCGTCGTCGAAGTTCCAAATCCACTGCTCCAAGGCAAACCCGTCGCCGGCTGTAGAACCGATGTCCGAGAAGGTAATCTCCTGGTTCAAACACACACCGATGGTCTGAACATCCGCGTCATCGGGTGCCGGATCGGTGATTTCTGAAGCTGCCAGCGGAATGGCGCATGGGGTGGTGCATTGAATGGTCGCTACCCAACCTGGGAACGTTGCCGTATTGCCCGTGTTGCAGGTGAATACGAAGGTGAGACACCCACTGGTGTTGTCCACAGTACCGGTAATCGACAGGCCGTTGAGCTGGTTACCGGTGTACGAGCCCAAGCTGAGCTCTCCGGTGTTGTCGCCGTCGAAGATGGTGAGGTAATCGCTGTTGGCGGGGTTGGCCGATTCCTGAAGTGAGAAGGCGTTGAACTCGACTTGAATCACGTCTCCCGGGGTGTCCGGGCAAATGGTAAACACGTAGTCGGTGTCGGTGTAGGCTGCTCCATCGGGGCCACCGTCATCCACCATTTGGCCTTCGCAGGCGGTGATGGTGCCATTTTCGATGGTGTATACCTGGGCAGTGGACCAGGTGGAAGTCAGCAATACAGCTGCAAAAAGGAGCAGTGTTCTCATGCGATTTCGATCTTCTCGTGACGGACTAAACAGGCGGGCAAATGCGGTACAAAAGTACGGCTTCCGATACTTTATACTGCGCGCGCTTGGGCCTCTAGCCGTTGGTTTGCAAACAAGACCCGTTCACGACCCAAAGTGTTGCGCGGAATGCAAGAAAAAGTGCATTGAAAACGACAGGAATCCGAGTGTTGGATACGCGACTTAGCGGATGAGCGTCACGTGCCCGGTGTAGCGGCGTTGCTCTGCGGTGTACGCATCGCGGATTTCAAGCGACCACACGTAGGTACCGTCTTGGGCAAAGTGATCGCCACCCTTGACGTTGCCCGTCCAATTTTCAGCCGGATTTTGGGTTTCGAAAATGACCTCTCCCCAACGGTTGGTGACCACCATGCGATAGTGGTCAGGATCAATACCAAACACCTGAGGACCGAACACTTCGTTCACACCATCTCCATCAGGAGTGAACGCATTCGGGACGTACACCCAGTGGGTGTTTTCGATGGGAATGTCGCGGCACAATGTATCGGTGCAACCCGCTTGGTTGGCCACCTCCAAACACACCTCCAGGTGTTGGGCGTTACCGCCGCTGTATTCCCACATCCATTCCGGGTCGCCCGCAGTCCACTGACCGTCCAAGGTCCAATCCCAGTTGACGGCGTCGTCGCCTGTTTCGGTCAATTCCAAGTAGGGCGAATCCATGCCTATGGCAGATGGGGAAAAAGAAAACGAAGCATCCGGATAGCCATACACCGTACTGATTACGCCTAAATCTTGGGTGTAGGTGCATCCTTCGGCAGAAGTGCAGGTCAGTGTGGCGCTGTATGTCCCAGGTTCGGCAAAGGTCCAACCCGATGCTGCTGGGTCTTCCATATCGGTGCCGTTGACGGTCCACTGCAGGGCACTGGTATTGGCCAAGGTCAATTCCGGCCACCACGTTTGCGGGCCGCAACCCACAGACAGCTCGGCCTCAACCACGACTGCAGGCAACGGGTAGGCCGTGATGAGCACCTCATCTTCGTCCATGCAGCCGTATGCGTTGCTCCCTGAAACAGTGAGCTCAGTGTCGTACAACGCGGTCCATCCCAAACTTGGTCCGATGGACAAGGCCATGCCTGTGGCATCGAACCACGTGTATTCCAAGGCACCGCTCGCACTCACGTTGACATCGGTACCTGTGCACACCCCCACATCAGCGCTTGCGGTGACCTCAGGGGTCGGAAGTAGTTCCACGGCCACGGTATCATAGACGCTGCAAATGCCGTTGGTGGCCACCACACTGAAGTGCCACAACTCCGGAGTCGAACTGGTCGCGTCCAAAACAACAAACGGATTGCTGGTCACGGGATCAGACACCAACTCAGGCGGCGACCAGAGGTAGGTACACCCCGCCTCAGGTTCCTGACCAATCTGCAGACCGTCCAACGAATTCGCGCAGATAGAGAGGTCCTCTCCTGCGGTAAAGGGCATGCCTGGATCCACGGTTATCACCACTTCAACACTCGCGGCGGGACAGGGGCCTGCTGGAGGCACATCCAATACATAACTTCCTGAAGGGGCTGTTGCTGGATCCACAGTTGGGTCCACCTCTTCCCCATTGAAACTCCAATCCCCCAGTCCTGATGACACACCCACCAAGGCATCCAAGTCAAAGGCAGCAGCGTCGAAGCAAACGTCCACATACTGCGGGGTCTCAGCGTCGAACTGGATGCTGACTTCCACCTCAAACGAGAGCACAGAAGGCGGGCAATCCGGGTGGTTGGATGCGGTGTAGGTCCAAGTGCCACCCACCGGTTCGGTGAGGGTCAGATCAGTGAGAGGGTCGCCTGAAGCATCGGTCCAAACCCCCAATGGGGATACATCTGTAGCTGGTAGTCCATCCAAGGTGACCGGAAATTGCGTTTCACACAGGATGGTGGATTCGGTCAGCGAGGTAAACGCGGGAAGGTCAACTTCCACGGCAACAACGGCCACGTCCGGAGGGCAAATGCCGCCTTCTACAACAAGCGTATAGGTGGTCTCTCCTGCTTCCACATTGACTTCGGGCGTGATCGGATTACCCAATGCGTCTTCCCAAGCAGCTGCGAAGCCTCCGTCTGGAGAGACATACGTGTTCAAATCAACTGAAATTCCGGGCTCGCAGAAAAACAGCTCCACATCGGCACCGGCATCTGGCATGGCGCCGATCGAAACTTCCAATGTACTGGAAGCATCGGGGCATTCGCCTCCTTCAACCGTATAAGTCAGGGTTACCTGACCTGGCGGCATCGAAAGCAACTCGGTGCCGTCCACCCCTGTTCCAGCCCACATCCCCGTGACATCGGCGGTGGGGTCCAGCAACGGATTCAATGCCAGTGGCAAATCCAATGCACACACTTCCAACACATCCATGGTGCCTGCTGACGGAAGCCCGTCAATGCCCACGACAACCTCCGCGGATTGCGGGGCACATCCCACGCCTTCGACGGTGTAGGTATAGGTGCCGGCAGGATGCACTGCTGGGTCAAAGTCGTCACCGGCCAGCGTCGCAGGTCCAGTCCAGGCGCCGCCTGTCATGGGCGATCCCCCCAATTGATCCAAGAGCGCTACGGTCGGTGCGGTCTCGCACAGGACGATTTGCCCGTCTTCACCAGCATCCAGGGCGGGCATATACAGCACCTCAATGTCCACCGAGGCTGCTGGGCAAGGTGACAGGCCAGCAACGGTGTAGGTGTAGGTTCCTGCGGGTTGAACCGCGGGGTCAAACAATCCCGTGAGGTCTTCTCCGTCCGCATCTTCCCAGCTACCGCCGTCTTGTGGCGTCCCGTCGATTTGGGTAAAGAGGTCAAACACAGGTCCGCCGTCGCATACCAGAACTTCAGTGGGAAGGCCGGGGTCTGATTCCGGGTTTTCGACCACGTAAAGCGTGCTGAATACAGGCGGACATCCAGCCACGGTATCAATCATGTAGGTGAACAGACCGGTCTCATCCACTGCGGGGTCGTAGGTGCCGCTCATGGGGGTGGCAGTGTTGTCCATCCACACACCACCCTCGTCGGGGGTACCGCTGAGGAATTGCGTCAAAACGAATGGATCGTACGACTCACAAATCAGGTAGGTGGTGGTCAAACCAGGATCCGCATTGAGGTTGACCACAAGGTCAATACGAGCCACCACCTCGCAATCAGGGGCGTTCACGTGGTAGAGGTACGCACCGTTAGAAGACGGGGCCGCAGAAAGTTCTGTTGCTGGCAGCGTGACGTTGGACAAATCGGTCCAATACCCTCCAGCATCGGCGCTTACGAGTAGGCTGGTGAGGTCAATGGGATCGCCTCCAGCACATTGGAATACCTCCGTGCTAAGCCCGGCTGAAACACTGGTGGTGTTTACCGAAAGCCATTGTTGATCCACCGTGGTGCCGTCGGTGACCTCCAGCATGTACAGACCAGGGCACAATCCAGTCACGGTTGAGGTGGTAGAAACGTCTCCTTGCACCAAAGTGCCAGTGGCGTCATACCAGAGAATGGTAACCGCTGTCGGATGGGTATAAGAAAGCTGACCCGTACAGACCATGCAGTCGTCAGCTGGCTGAATGTCAACCGATTGAGCATAGAGAACAGGGCTGAGCAGCCAAAGGAGTACAGCTAGCGTTGCGGTTTTGGCGATAAACGTACAACGCGAAAAATTCCTTCGCATTCAGCTTAATCTGACTCAAAGATACGAAAAAGGCCTCCGTGGGATTCCACGGAGGCCTTCTGTTCGCTGGTTGGTTTTAATTAAGGTGCGGTGACCGTAATCTCACCGCTGTAGTATTCTTTTTCCAGTCCGTCTCGGCCGTAAATAACCAGTACCCATGAGCATACCGTACCTGGTGCAGCTGTCTGGCCACCGGAAAGGGTGCCGTTCCAGCCTTCTGAGTAGCTGTTGGACACGAACACGGGTTGCATTTCATGGTAGACCGTCAGGCTGAATGCGCGCGGATCTTTTTGGAGTGCGTCCGGCATGAACGTTTCTCCGTCAGCTGGAGCAATTGCCAGGGGTGCTTCGAGGTCGTAGTCTTTTTGTACGTAGAGGATCTCGGTGTGCTGATCGGTGCACCCGAATTCGTTGGTGGTTTCCAATAACACACGCTTGGCACCGGGCTGGAAGCATTCCAGTTCAGGATTGATTTCCGAGGTGCTATCGCCGTTATCAAAGGTCCATACGCTCTCTGAGGCGTACTTACTGGTGTTGTTGAATTTCACACGGGTGATCTCCCCGGGACGGTTCACGAAATCCCAGTTGAAGCGGGCTTCTGGCTTTTGATGCACGTGCACCTTGGCACCAAGTGATTCCGCAATGATCTTCCCGTTAGAGTCTTGGATGGAGAGTGCCGCTTCCCAAACCCCTGCTTTCTCATACACGTGAATAGGTGTAGGGTCGCTTGAGAAGTGGCCGTCACCAAAGATCCAGAGGTATTGCATACCCTCGAGGTCCATGTTCACCGAAAAATCGATGGGCTCTCCAGCGCAGGCAGCAGATACACTCAACAGAATGGTGGGTGCATCGTCAGCCGGGAGGACGAACTCATCAGTGCCATTGTTCGTGGTGGAAATATTGGCTTCGCTTGCAGTTGCATCAGCCCCGTCCAGGAGGCGGTCTGAACCACCGGTGGTGCTTGCCAGGTTGTTCGCAGATGTGCCCGCGTTACTCGCTGGAGAGGCCGCTGGACTGGCTTGAACCGTGGTAACTTCCAATTCGGTGGCGAAATTGGTGGTGGTTCGCGCATGGGTACCCGCATTTGCGCTTGCAGAAGCGTCGTATCCAAAAGAGGTACGTGGCATGGGGTCGGCTTGTGCGCCACGGAAGGCCTCCGAGGAGTTGTTGGGCCAGAGCGTGAAGGAAGCTACCGAAACCAGCAGGAAGCCGGCAGCGGCCAGCAAACTGGTGTTACGACGGCCGGATTGGCCAGCGCGGTTCAACATGGACTCCATCTCGGCCCATTGCTGCGGCTCATAATCAAACTTCACACCGTCCAGCGATTGCCGGACAGCCTCCTCGAAGTGGTCTAAGTGATTACCCATGGTCTTTCTTGTACGCTTCGGTCAGCAGCACGCGTTTCAAATTCCGTTTGGCTTTGGCCAAATTCGACTTTGAAGTTCCTACGCTGATGCCCAGTTTCTCTGCAATCTCTTTGTGTTGCAAATTCTCGAAGATGTAAAGGTTAAAGATAGTCCTATAGGCCGGAGTCAAAGACTCCATAGCTGCCATCACCTGTTCAGGGGTGAAGTCATAGTGGTCATCCGTTTCCTCTTCTTCCACGACATCCCCGAAGGTGTCCATGGAATAGTCTTCGCTTAACAACACGAAGTCATTTTGGCTTTTTCGGTGGCGGTCGATGCACATGTTGACCATGATGCGTCGCATCCAACCCTCGAATGCGCCTTTGCCGTTGTACTTCTCCAAGTTGGTAAAGACCTTGAAGAAGCCTTCCTGAGCAACATCCCGGGCTTGGTCGAGGTCGCGAAAGTACCGCTTACACACAGTCAGCATCTTCCCGTAATAATTACGGTAAAGGGCCTCCTGGCTCTTTCGGTCACCTTTGCGACAGCCTTCAATCAGCCTCGCGATATCGTTTTCAGTCATCCAACGACAATAAATGGACGGGTAAAAGTGGCAAGGGTTGCCCCGTCAATCTGAAAAGAACGTAAAAAAGCAGGAAATCGTGTGTGCAGTACACCAACTTATGCGCACACCATACCCGTCAAACCCGCTCAAGGAGGGATCCCATCAACGCGTTTTTGAGGTTGGCGTCGATGTCACTTTTAGAGATAAAACCGTGCACCGCGGGAAAGGAAGCAGCTTTATCGATGTCTTCCTCACGCACCGAAGAACTCAGCATATAAAGCTTGGTACTGTGGGTGACACCGTAGCGCTCTTGGAAGCCCTGGACAAAGGCGAAGCCGTCGATGATGGGCATGTTGATGTCCACGAAAATGACTTCCGGAAAGTCGCTCGCCCCTGCCAACAGCTCCTCGGCTTGCTTGGCCGATTCAACCTGAGAAACCGCAATGCCATCATCCATCATGCGGATGAACTCGCGCATGATAAAGTTGCAATCGGGATTGTCGTCAATCAGCAGCACATGGGAAGCCAGTTTCATAACAGCACACATTGGTGGGTTAAAGGTAGCGGGTGGATGCTGCGGCCATGTCGGACAAAAAACGTCAAAGCCTGTAGGTCAATTCTTACAGCCCACCCCCCGTTTGTACCTTTGCACCATGGCACGTGTAGTGGTAGGCTTGTCGGGCGGAGTGGACTCCAGTGTAACCGCCCACTTGTTGTTGGAGCAGGGGCACGAGGTGATTGGCATCTTCATGCGCAACTGGCACAACGACGATGTGATTTTGGACGACGAATGCCCTTGGATCGAGGACAGCAACGACGCTATGCTCGTGGCCGAACAATTGGGCATCCCCTTCCAGGTGATTGACCTGAGTATCGACTACAAAAAGCGCATCGTGGACTACATGTTTGCCGAGTACGAGTCGGGCCGTACCCCTAATCCAGACGTACTGTGCAACCGCGAAATCAAGTTTGATCTCTTCTTGGATGCCGCTGTACAACTCGGTGCCGAGTACGTTGCTACAGGGCACTATTGCCAAAAGCAAACCGAGGTCATCGACGGCACGCCAGTCCACAAACTCCTGGCGGGCGCCGACCCGGGCAAAGACCAGAGCTATTTCCTCTGTCAACTCAACCAGGATCAATTGGCCAAGGCCCTGTTCCCCATAGGTCACCTCTTAAAGTCCGAGGTGCGCGAAATTGCAGAGCGCGCAGGATTGGCCACTGCAGCCAAAAAAGACAGCCAAGGCTTGTGCTTCATTGGCAAGGTGAAACTGCCGGTATTCCTGCAGCAGCAACTCGAGCCCAAACCGGGCATCACCTTGGAGCTGCCTGCAGACCACCCGGGCTTCCACCCTGCCCCGATAGACCTCGCCAGCCGAGACGAGGCAGACCTTGAAGCCATAACCGCTCCACACGTGATGGACCCTTCCGCTGGATTGGAAGTAGGCAAACACAACGGTGCGCATTACTACACCATCGGTCAACGCAAAGGACTGCATGTAGGCGGACGTCCCCTGCCCTCTTTTGTGCTCGACACCGACGTGACGCGCAACGAAGTCTACACCGGCCAAGGCGAAAACCACCCCGGCTTGTTCCGCCGTGGGCTGCGCATTGCACTGGATGAATTGCACTGGGTGCGCCCAGACCTGGCCCTGAAACCCGGTCAGGAGCAGCGCTACCACGTACGCATCCGCTACCGTCAACCCCTGTTTGACGCCACCCTGGTGCACACCAAGAGCGCCATGTATATCCTGTTTGACACCCCACAACGCAGCGTAGCCCGCGGACAATTTGCCGCGTGGTACAACGATGAAGAACTCGTGGGCAGCGGGGTGATTACCTAGGCTGCTCACCCAAGTTTTTCACCCGGAAATGCGTATAGTTGGAGAACGCCATGAGTGTATTGCTGCGCCTTGTTTTACTGATGATTACTCTGCTGCCGCTGTCGGGCATCGCCCAGGCCGTGTTGCACGTGGTCGAGGAAGAGCTGTACATCGGCGAGGTCTACCCTGAACTCAACAACACCCGGCGCTACCGCTTTTACCTGGAGCTCGAATCCCCCACCGACCGGCTGGTAGAACTCTACGCCTCCGAAACACAACCTGGCGCATGGGGCGCCACCGCACCTATCCTCTCCACCGGCATTGGCAACCTCTTTGCCGGCAACACCGATTGCGGTGACCTCAATGCCTACCCCAGCGCTTACGCCGACCCCTTCCTGAGCATTGGCACCCACCACGGCTGCGAGTACAATGCATCGGGAAGTGCCGCGTTTGTTTCACCCACGGCCCCATCCCTAGGTGCAGCCTTCAATGCCTTCCCAGACACAGTGGACTTGCTCGACCTGTCCATCACCCTGCCCGAGGATCACCCCGCCGGCCTGCCCGGCTCAAACAACTGGGTACTGGTAGGCCAATCCACCACCGCCGGAGTCCCCTACCTCATGCTGAACGCCCGCGTGCTCAACAGCGCAGGGCAATTGGTGGTCTACGAAGGGCTGGAGTCTGCCACATACTTGCGCGGATGCACCAACCCAGAGGCCACCAACTACAACCCACAAGCAGTAGAAGACGACGGCAGCTGCACCTTGGGGCCCTTGCGCAAAGTCTGGTGGGAAGACATCACCCCAGACCCCGGCGCTCCAGGCTACCCTGCTGGACACAACACCTTTAGGCTCTACGCGCAGCTTGCCGATTCCACCGACCGGTTTTCTTCGGCGTTTGCCTTGGACCAAGAAAACGACCTCACGGTAACCACCACCAACGGGGTGATTTGGAACACCGTTTTTGGCGGTTTCGAAGCCGACCAAATCACCCCTGCCTTTTATGACATTTTTCCGGAGGTGCTGTACGATTCCTGGGTGACCGTGTCAGATGAAGACGACACCGGCAGCGCCGAGGTGACCACTGTTGCCTTGTTCCCCAGTGGCAGCGTATTCACCGAATCGTTCAACACCACAGATGGACCGCCGTTGTTTCTCCAGGATGGCGCTTGGTTTGGCTTGGGCGAAGAAGCAGGCTTCATCGCCGACCCGGACTCTTCGGTGCTGTTGGCACAAGTGACCACCGAGGGCCAACTGCGTTACGCACTCAACATTCAAATCATCGACGAGGACGAGGCTGAATGGCTGTACGTGCACACGTTTGACCAAGCGTACAACTCCCCCGACACGCACCTCTCAGGCCCAGGCTATTGCCTGTCCAACATGCCTTATGAGGCCTGCTTAGACCCCGGGGCGTGCAACTATGATGGCGACGGTGTGGGTGCACAACATACTCCGGCCCTCTGTGACTATGACGACTGCGTGGGATGCACCGATCCATCGGCCTTGAATTACGACTACACCGCGTTGCTTCAGGGCAATTGTGTGTTCCCGTGCCAAGTGGAGGTGGCCGAGAGTGGATGGACGTGCGCTTACGACTCTGACGCTGAAGAGGTGGCCTACGCCCTCAACCTCATCCTCAATTACACCAACGACGGTTGCGACTTGACCGGCGCATGCCTGCTGCCGGAGGAAGGCGACACGGTGTGCTACAACTTCGATGCGCTGGGGCTGACGCCCAACGGCAGCGGCGGGTTGTTTAGCATTCCCTCGACCTCAATCCCAGAGGGCACGTACACCCTGAGTCTGCAAGGCGCCAACTCTTACGTGGAGGGCAGCGTGCTCGAAGTCGAGGTGTTCGCATGCGTGGCCGGATGCACCGACGTGGAAGCCAACAACTTCAACCCCGAAGCCACCTTGGAAGACGGCAGTTGCGACTACACCTGCCCGCAGGACACCCCCAACCCATTGTACATCTCGGTAAGCACCGCCTTTTATGCGAGCTACTTGACGGTGGAGCTGCTGGACGAAGACGGCAACTCGCTGTTTTTGGCGGATGACTTCATGAACAACAGCGCCACGCTGGACTCGGTGTGTGTGGACAACGGATGCTACACGTTGCTGTTGGAGGATGCTCTGGGTTCGGGCAGTTGGGAAGGCGCGGAAGTGGTGCTCAACAATGGGGTACAAAACATCCACACCGCTACCATGACCTCCGGCTTCTGGGAGTTGGATTTGATCGACATCAACGCCACCTGCCCCAACGACGGGTGCACCGATCCTTTGGCCATCAACTACGACCCGTTTGCCACGGTCAACGACGGCAGCTGCTTGTACGACTCAGACAATCCCGGTCCTGAGAGCACCCCGCCCGAGGGCGATGAAATCACCACGCTGCTGGCCACCCCCGCAGGCGGCAACCCCACGCTGGTACTGGGCGGACTGGAGCCAAACGTGCTCATGCGCGTGACGGTGCTGGACGCCGGCGCGCGCGAGGTCTACAACCAAGCGTTTACCCCGCTTGAATCCAGCGCAGAAATCCCCGTGCCGCTCACCGATTGGGCAGCCGGTTTCTTTGTGATCCAAGTGGTTCAGAACGACCGAGTAGCCACGTTCAACGTAGCGCGGTTCGCCCCCTAAGGGATCAACATTCTTCTTTGATGCGGTAATCGTTGCGCGACGGATTGTTGCGCGAAATCATCTCTCCCAAAAAGCCCGCGAGGAACAATTGGGTGCCGATAACCATGGCGGCAAGCGCGATGTAGAACGCACTCATCTCGGCGATATTCTTGGCCGGAATACCCTGGGCCAAAGCCATCAACTTGCTACCTCCAATCCATGCCAGAGCAATGAATCCGAGCACAAAGCTGACAATGCCCATTGTACCAAACAGGTGCATGGGTTTCTTGCCAAATCGGGCCAAAAAGGTGATGGTCAGCAAATCCAGCGGACCGTTCACAAAGCGGTTCAGCCCAAACTTGGTGGTGCCGTACTTACGTGCTTGGTGCTCTACAATCTTTTCGCCTATACGATCAAAGCCTTCACGCTTGGCAAGCACGGGGATGTAGCGGTGCATCTCCCCGTAGACCTCCACGCTTTTGACCACATCGATGCGGTAACTCTTGAGTCCGCAATTGAAGTCGTGGAGCTGGATGCCCGACATGCGGCGCGTGGCCCAATTGTAAAGCTTGGTGGGCAGCGTTTTGCTCTTGGGATCGTGCCGGACTTTTTTCCAGCCCGACACCAAGTCGTAGTGGTCCTCGCGGATCATGCGCACCAGCTCTGGAATCTCTTCGGGAGAGTCTTGAAGGTCGGCGTCCATGGTGATGACCACCTCGCCCGTCGCGCGTGCAAAACCAGTGTTCAACGCCGCGCTCTTGCCGTAATTTCGACGGAAGCGAATGCCGTGCACATCCGAATCTTGGGCAGCCAAGCTTGAGAGGATGTCCCAGCTCCCATCCGTGCTGCCATCGTCGATGAACAGCATTTGGGTGCGCAAGCCTTCGCGGTCCACTACCCGGCGGATCCAAGCGTGCAATTCGGGCAGCGATTCCTCCTCGTTCAGCAGGGGAATCACCACGGTCAAATCCTTCGTTTCAGAAATCGCCATCCAGGGCTTCGTTAAACGGTTTTTCACGGCGCACAATCAGGGCCCAGAGCATATTTAGCAGCAATCCAAACCCCAACCCTAAAACCAGCATAAGCAAGATTCCTCCCATTGAAGTAAAGAATTGCATCATGCCTTCCATGAGTTCCATGGACTGCTCAATTTGGGCATCACTGATGCCTTGCTCTTCCATTTGAATGAGTTGCTGTTCGATGGCGGTATCGTACAGCATTTGCTGGTAGTCGGGATCGATGACTTGGAACAAAAGCACGGTCCACAACAGGCTGAATGCACCCGCAATCAACGAGATGGTAGTCAACACGCGCCATGCTGGCCAGTAGCTCATGTACCCACCACGACGCTGTCGCTCCCGGATGGCAATCCAGATCATACCGGCCACATTCAGGGCAAAAATGCCAAAGCCCACACCGGGCTTCTGGGTCAGCAATGGATCGATGAAATACAGGCCGGCAGACAAGGCTACCCAAGCCAATCCATACAGGACGGACTCTTTGATCAATGGGGTCATCAGAACGGGATTTACGACAAATATAGCCACTTGACACCCCGGGGGTTTGCGGGGCGAAAACTTTGGAGTAGTTTTGCACCGAGGCAAGTCTTGTACGATCAGCTCCTGCTGAACTCCCCCAGGGCCGGAAGGCAGCAAGGGTAGGCGGTTGTAGCGGTGCGATATAAGTAGCTTGCCTCATTTTTTTTGCCCCTATTTTTGGTGCAAAATGCAGTCCCGCCCCACATCGCCCAAAGTCATCCTGGTGACCGGAGGTTCCTCCGGCATCGGACGCGCCATTGCCGGACACCTCGCCGCGCAGGGCCACCGTGTTTACGGCACCAGCCGAAGCGCCAAGTTGGGCGATACCCTGGACGGATTTTCCCTGGTCAACCTCGATGTTACCGACCCCGACTCCATTGGGCGCGCACTTGCATTGATCAAACGCGAAGCTGGAACCTTGGACGTCTTGATCAACAACGCAGGATTGGGCATGGCCGGGCCCATCGAGTGCACCTCTGATCAAGAAGCACGTGAGCTGTTTGACACCAACATGTTTGGCGTATTGAATGTCTGTCGCCAAGCCATTCCCATGCTGCGCGAGGCAGGTGGTGGACACTTGATCAACATCACTTCTATTGCAGGCAAAGTCGCTTTGCCTTACCGCGGAATCTATGCCGCCACCAAACACGCGGTCGAGGGACTCACCGAATCGCTCAGCATGGAAGTCAAGCCGTTTGGCATTGCGGTGAGCATCATCGAGCCCGGAGATTTCAAGACGAACATCAACGCCACTCGGCGCGTGGCTGCGCACGTGGATCCCAAGTGGTACGGCCCCACGTTTTCACGCACCCTCACCCAGATCGAAGAGGAGGTAGAAACCGCCAGCGACCCCCTCCTGATTGCCCAAGTGGTGAGCCGCATTTTAAGCAGCCCCTCTCCCCGATTGCGGTACCGTGTTGGCACCCGCATGCAACGCCTAAGCGTACACCTCAAGTACTGGCTCAGTGGCCGCATATTCGAGCGCATCCTGATGAACCACTACGACCTCGACTGAGCCCGTCTGCTTTGCCTATTTTCGCTGCGCTATGCAGAAAATTTTGGTTGCCAACCGCGGTGAAATCGCCCTGCGCGTGATGCGCACCGCTCGCGAAATGGGCATCGCCACTGTCGCAGTCTTCAGTGAAGCCGACCGCACCGCCCCCTTTGTCCAATATGCCGATGAAGCCTATTGCATCGGTCCTGCACCCAGCTCGCAGAGCTATTTGCGTGGAGACGCCATCATTGAAGTGGCCCTCAAAACCGGCACCGAAGGCATCCATCCCGGTTACGGATTCTTAAGCGAGAACGCAGACTTTGCTCGCGCGGTGACCGAAGCGGGCATCACCTTCATCGGTCCCAAGCCCCACGCCATTGAAGTCATGGGCGATAAGCTCAAGGCCAAAGAGACCGTGTCGGGGTACGACATTCCCTTGGTGCCCGGCACTGAGCACGCCATCGAAGACCCACAGGAAGCCATGGCAGTGGCCCGCCGCATTGGGTTCCCGATTTTGATCAAAGCCAGCGCCGGTGGCGGTGGTAAGGGCATGCGCGTAGTGGAGCGCGAAGAGGACCTGCAAGAGCAAATGAGCCGCGCAATTTCAGAGGCCATCAGCGCCTTTGGTGACGGTGCGGTATTCATCGAAAAGTTTGTGACCAAGCCGCGTCACATCGAGATCCAAATCATGGCCGACAGCCACGGCAATGTGCGCCACTTGTTTGAGCGCGAATGCAGCATCCAACGTCGCCACCAAAAGGTCATCGAAGAGGCACCTTCCGCGGTACTCACCCCTGAGCTTCGCGAAGCCATGGGCAACTGTGCCATGGACGTGGCCCGTGCCTGTGACTACGTGGGCGCAGGAACGGTTGAGTTCCTGTTGGACGCCGACCACAACTTTTACTTCCTGGAGATGAACACCCGCTTGCAAGTGGAACACCCGGTGAGCGAACTGATTTCAGGCATTGACCTGGTGCGCGAGCAAATCGAGGTAGCCCGCGGCAAAGAGGTGTCCTTTAAACAAGAAGACTTGGAGATCATTGGACACAGCATCGAAGCACGCGTGTACGCCGAGGATCCCCGCAACAACTTCTTGCCAGACATTGGCACGCTGCACACCTACCGCCGCCCGCAAGGCTCGGGGGTACGTGTGGACGACGGGTTGGAAGAAGGCATGGAGATTCCCATCCACTACGACCCCATGATCGCCAAGCTGGTGGTCCACGCCGAAACGCGCGACGCGGCCATTGAACGACTGGTGCGTGCCATCGATGATTACCGCATCAGCGGAGTGCGTACGACGCTGGAGTTCTGCCGGTACGCCGTGCAGCACGAAGCCTTCCGCAGCGGTGACTTTGACACGCACTTTGTTAAAAATCACTTCGATCCAGAAAACTTGCCGGTGGCCGAAGACCTGGAAGCCATTGCAGCCTTGGCCGCGGTGCTTGGGTCTGAAACCGCGTCGGAATCAACCGGTTCGACCGCACCGGGCACCCCAAGCTTGTGGCGTACTTCGCGCCGATAAGCCTTTGGAATTGGGCGGGTGACCGGCATTCTGTCTGCAACCCCAATACGACTTTTGCGTAGATTACGTTAAGCAAACGATGAACCTGCGCGTGTTTGCCATATGGTCCCTGCTGCTTTCCACCGCAGCCACCGCCCAAACCCGAGACACCACCGATGTGGATGTGCAAGGGATCATCCTGGGGGGCGACACCCTTGTGTTTGTCCAAATGGAAGGGGCCGAGATCACCGGATACACCTTCCCTGCTCACCTGCGTACTACGCGCCGCTACTCGCGCATCGAGCGCAAAGTCACGAAAGTGTACCCCTACGCATTTGCCGCCGGGGAGATCATGCGCCAGTACGAAAAGGAACTTGTCACCATCCGCGGCGAACGCGAGCGCAAAGCCTTTATCGAAAAAGCCGAGGATGAAATGACCGCGCAGTTCGAAGGCGATCTGCGCAACATGACCGTCTCTGAAGGCATCATGTTGATCAAACTCATCGACCGCGAAACTGGCGAGACCTCCTATGCACTGATCCAAGAGCTCAAGGGCAAGTTCTCAGCCTTCATGTGGCAATCGGTGGCCCGCCTGTTTGGCCACAACCTCAAAAACGAATTTGACGCCGAGGGCGACGACGCCATCATCAACGACATCGTCGAGCGCATCGAATCCGGTGAAATCAAAGTTTTGGAGCGCCAAGTAGACCTGACGGTTTCGGAGTAATCCCCCATCCTGTTTCCTTCTCTGTATCTTCGGAGCACTTACCCGGATTGTGTTTCGACCTCTAACGTATGCTGTAGCTCTTCTGGGGCTGTGCTTGGCGCATGGAAATGTGCACGCGCAATGGCCCGGTGGCACCGTGCTGCCCGCCTGCAACGAACGCCTACTCACCCCTGTGGTCACCGAGGCGCAAGCTTCTCGCTTTGTGCAAGACCCTGATTTTGTGGGCAATGCCTTGAGCTTGGTGGACACGCGAAACCTGCCCGAATCCACGACCGACATTGTCTTTGACCCGCTGGAACACGCGTGGTTTTCCTCACGCGAAGGGCATTTGTTCCGGTATGACGGCACCCGCATTTGGTCTTACGCCCTGGGCGCCAGTGCCATTATGGACCTGGTGATGTCCGAAGACGGCATGCTCTACTTGGCCACCGAAGGCCTGGGCATTGTGCGCTACGATGGCACTGCGTTTGTGGCCCTGGAAGTCCCCAGCGAAACTCCTCCCACAAATTTCTGGCAAGTGCTACTGCACGGCGATGCGGTCATCGGACTCTCTCCTGATGCAGGCGTGGTGGTGCACGGTCCCTCCTCTTCTGCCCTCTACCAAGCCGAACACGGGCTGCTCAACAACGACGTGGTGGGCGGCACCTTGGACACCGAAGGGAACCTGTGGGTAGGCCATTGGGTGGGAGGTTGGAGCCGCCTTTCGACCTCGGGTATTTCTACCTGGACCGATGTGGGCCTCGCCGCTGAACACCAGCAACGCTTTTTTAAACCCGGCGACCCGGGCAAAGCTTGGGTATGCACCAGCACGGGCCTCTACGAACTTGAACTCTCGGACACCCCGGTTGCCACCTTGGCTGTGCCTCAGGTGTACGCCTTTTCTGCGTTGCGAAAGCCCGATGGCTGGTGGATCGGCACTTCCAGACATGGCATTGTCCACGTAGATGCTTCCACTTTTGGCACACGCAATCCCCACTGCTGGATGGCCACCGAGGGCTTGAACAACAACCGGGTCTCCGCCCTAGCGCAAGACCGCTTTGGTAACGCTTGGGTGGGTTTCTTTGAGCCCGGCATGGGCCTGCAAATGCTGCTGCCTGACGTGGTCAAAGAATGGGGCCCCGAACGCGGACTGCCCGACAAAAACGTGTGCGACGTGCATGTGGCCAAAGACGGCACGCTGTGGGCCACATACCCTGATAATCAGCTGGCGCGCAGCACCAACGGGGGAGTGTCCTTTGAAACGGTCAATCTGCCCTCCTCCACCAACGCCAACATCTTGGCCATGGCCGAATCACCCGACAGCACGTTGTGGTTTGCTGCGAGCGAAGCGGGCGTTTACAGCTACAAAGCAGGTACGTGGAAACGTCATCCTTACAGTTTTGAAAAAACAGGATCGCGCTTCATCACCTCACTGTTGTGGGCACACGGCAAGCTGTGGGTGGGCGGCATTAGTGGCCTGCTTGTCCTAGAAAACGGCGAACTGCATCAGCTCAAATCTCCCGAGGGCACCCCGCTTTGCGACCAAACGGTCTCAGGTATTTTGGAAGACTCAAGGGGCAATGTGTGGGCGTGCACAGGAGAAGGAACGCTGTGGTGCATCCCCTACCATTTGGCCGCTGCTGAGGCCTCGCCACAGCGCTGTGCTCAACTCGATTTGATGCCCAACGACACCACATTGCTGGCTCCGGTGCTGCACGACGTGGCCGAGACCACCAACGAACACCTGTGGCTGGCCACCGAAGGCTACGGCCTGCTGGGCTTGGACTTGCGTGATGCTTGGCCGTTGGTGGACGGGGTGAAACACGTGGGCATCCGCGTAGAACAAAGCCCGGATGCGGGCACGGGCGCCACGGCGTATGCCTTGCTCCGCGATCCGGAAGGCTGCCTGTGGCAAACCAGCGCCAACGGGTTGGTGTGCTGGCGCCCCAAGCAGGAGGCCGCCCGCAGCGTATTTGAAGCCCATGAACCTGAAGTGTATTCAGGATGGCACGGACTGCGTCACACCGCCTTTGACGAAGATGCCCAAGGTGCGGTAGACTCCAACGGACATGTGTACTTCGGAAGTCGCAACACGGTGATTCGTACGATACGCGCGGCGGCGTTGCCGCGCTTGCCTGCTCCTGTTTCTGTTGTGGCCCAAGCACTTCCCGACGGCAAAGTGGCAGATTGGTCCGGCTACCAGGGCCGAGTGAAACATCAACAAGACGCCCAAACCCTGCGCTCCTACTTGCCGCGCTATGTGCAATACGCAGCCATGGAGCCCTGGCTCAACCTGCCCAAATCACCGGTGTTCAGCTACGACCAAAACCACCTTGATTTCGAACTCCGCGCCGTGCAATGGGGCCAAACCGACCCGCTGCGATTCCGTTACCGACTGACCGAAACCGATGAATGGAGCCCGCTGCGCACGCAGCAACTGCCCGCCTTCCAATCCTTGCCCGCGGGGGAATACCGTTTTCAAGTACAGGCTGCAGACCGCTGGGGAACCCTGGGGCCAGTGGCTGAATTCGCCTTTACCATCCAACGTCCGATCTGGGCCACACCGCTGTTCATTGCCATCAGCACAGTGCTGGGTTTACTTCTGATCTACGGGGTGTACCGCTGGCGCGTGCGTGTGTTACGCAGGGAGAATCAAGTCTTGGAGGAGAAGGTGACCGAACGCACCGAAGAGCTCCGCCAGGAAAAGCAAAAATCCGACGACCTGCTGCTCAATATCCTGCCACGCAGCACCGCCGACGAACTCAAAGAACACGGCAAAGCCCGCACCCAACACTACGAAAGCTGCAGTGTGCTGTTCTCGGACTTCAAAGGGTTTACCTCGCTGACCGAGACCATGGAAAGCGCTGCGCTGGTGGCATTGCTGGACCGCTTCTTCCAAGCGTTTGACGACGCAGCCATCCGCTATGGGCTGGAGAAGATCAAAACCATCGGCGACGCGTACATGTGCGCCGCAGGCATCCCAAATCCCACCGATCAGCACGCCGCCCGGTTGGTGGCCTTTGGCCTGGAAATGCTGCGGATCACCGATGCGCTCAACACCGAACTCACCGCAGAAGGGTTGGCCACCTGGCCCATTCGGATTGGCATCCATTCCGGACCTGCCATTGCAGGTGTGGTGGGCAAGAATAAGTTTGCCTACGACGTCTGGGGCGATACGGTCAACACTGCCTCGCGGATGGAATCCAGCGGTGCACCGGGCCGCGTGAACATTTCGGCGGCTACCTATGACATGGTGGCTCCTTTCTTTGACGTTGAAGTACGAGGGGCCGTGGCTGCCAAAAACATGGGGGACTTGGAGATGTACTTCGTCAACGGTTTTGCGCCCGACTACGCCCAAAACGGCGATTTGAGCCAGCCCAACACCGCGTTTGCACGCCTGATTCGTCAGAATGTGGTGTTTGAGGCCAAGATGTGATCGCCGCTTACGGGCGGCCTGCTGCCAAATCCTCACTTGAGGCGACCAAATTCGCAATCCAATGGCCCAACAGCTACCCCCAAGAGGATTCCGCGTATCTTGGACTCACCATACTCAACCAAAAAACCAATCCTGTGAAAGCAACTCACCTCTTGCCCATGGTGGCAGCGGTGCTGGTTTCGTCACTGGCTGCTGCCCAAACCTACTACCGCATCAACAACAACTTGAGCGGCACCAACATCTTTTCATCCTTCCAGGATGCCTTCAACCAGGCGCAGGCCGCCTATTTGGGTGACCCCACCCAAGAAGCCATCTTCATTGTAGAAGGTTCCAACACGCTATACGATCCGGCCACCTCGTTCGTCTTCGACTTTCCCGTGATCATCTACGGCACCGGCTACTACTTGGACGAAAATCCTCAAACCCAGGCCGATACCCGCGACAGCGAAATCACCAGCCTCACTTTTGGCCCTGGCAGTGAGAACTCTGAGGTCTACGGGGTCAAAATCTCGACCTTGAGTGTGGAGACGAACAACATCACCGTCAGCAAAAACAAGATCCTGCTGGAGCTGAACATTGAAGGCAACAACTGCACGGCCAGCAAGAACTTTATTGAGGGCGCCTCGTCCACCGCTTTGGTGACCGTTACAGGTGCGACCGGTCTGGTATTCATCAACAACCTGGTCTTCAACACCGACGCAGCTGGTGCTGGCAATATGGTGATGGACAATACCTCATCGGGCATCCTGCTCTACAACAGCTTTTGGGGCGATCCTGACAACGTGTTCCACAACTTGACGGTGCAAGGCAACTATTTCAACAGCTCTGAATTTGACCTCACCACTACGTCATCCAACCTCACGGTTTCAGACAATGCGGGTGTGCTGCCCGTCAATTTCCTGTTCACCTCGGCAGGTGGAGACTCGGCCCCCTTGGCCATCCCCGATTCGGTCTTTTGTTTTAGTTCGGCCATTCCAGGGACGCTGTCTTCGGACGGACGCTACCAGACCAACACAGGTGGATACATGCCAGCCTCGGGTAACCCCATTTTCAATGGGGTCATCACTACCCATGGCATGTACGGCGGCAACGATCCGTACTTGCTCTCGGGCATGCCGCGCATACCTTCGGTGTACGAGTATACCGGCAATGCCTCGGGAACTTCCGGCAGCGGTACCTCCTCGGAAACCAAGTCAAGAACCCACAAGTAACCCGGTCCCATGCGATTGCTTACAACCCTTCTTACCTGCTTGGTGGCCTTGGGCGCATGGGGAACCGTGCACAGGGTCAGCAACCTACCGGGCACCACCGCCACTTACAACGATGTCCAAACGGCGCACGACGCAGCCGAGGCGGGCGACACCTTGTTGATCGAAGGCTACTACGACCCTGGATTTACCACCTTGGACTCGTTGTATGGCTTTGCGCCGGCGGTGATCTCTACCCCGGTGGTCATCTTGGGCAATGGCTACTTTAACGGTAGTTTGGGCTCAGGGCTGTCCAGCTCAGACGCCCGGATTCGCCGACTGACCTTGACCTCGACAGCCACCGGCAGTCACCTCGGGAACCTGGACATCTACCGATTGCAAGTAGGTGCCAGCGATGTGGACGTGAATCACTCGCGCGTCCGTCACTTGCGGCTGCAAAACGTGGGCAACTGCAACGTGTTCGGCTGCTTCTTGGAGCAAGAATTTGAAAACCTCCCCTCCCTGCAATTGATTGGGGCCGACAACTGCATGGTGCAAAACACCATCATTCAAGGCGTTTATTCAGGCACGGGATTCTTGAACCAGCGCGCCATAGAAGAGTTCAATGCCAACGGTACCAACCTGTTTGATCACATGGTGTTTGCGCAAGGCTCAGTGCTGTTGCAACAGGCCATGGTGTTCAACAGCATCTTTACCGCTGCCTTGTTGGAAAGCACGGCCAATGTGCAGGTGCAAACCTCCATCTTCTCGCAGGCAGGCATCGCCCTGTCCGTCGCTCCTGACGGAAGCGACAATGACGTTACCGACATCCTAAATCCCGGCGCCGATAACTTCTTCGACGTAGATATGAGTGCCTTCTTTGTGGGTATGCCGACCACCCCGGATCAAGCCTATATTCCCGAGAATTCATCCTCTGCCATTGGCACGGCCTCTAACGGAGACAACCGCGGAGCATACACGGTGGAGATTCCTTCGTACGTACCTGGTGGCAGCTCCACCCTGCCTGAAATCGTGGGCCTGGAAGTGACTCCAGACGACCGCGGAAGCTGCGTAGTCCCCATTGTGGTTGAGGCCATTTCTCCCGACGATGTGCCCATAGTAGCAGTGACATATGGGGTGAACAATGACCCCACGGCAACTCCTGGGTTTGTCCTGGAGATGCCCCAACCAAACACTGAGATCAGTTTTCCATTCAGCATTTCGCTGGTGGGTTTGCCTCCTGGCCCTCATGTGTTAACCGTACAGGTGCTCGATGCCAACGGCAATTGGAGCATCCCGGTGGAAACCGAGGTCACCAAACTGCCGCAACTGCCTGCCATTGACATTGATCGCTTTGTGTATTTCTGGGATGATGACCCCGGCTATGGCCAAGAATTGATCACCGTTTTTGCCACCGGTGCAGACGACGACGACGATCTGACCAACGTGACTGTGCAGCAAGTCATTGTTCCCGAAACTGACTTTCAACCGGGCCTGCACCGTCTGTTTGTGCGCACATACGATGTCGCCGGCAACCCCAGCGTCACCTATGGCACCGAAGTACTGCTCTTGGACGCTCCTGCCCCAGAAGTACCGCTGGCCGGAGTCCACGCCTTCTTTGACCACGACCCAGGTTACGGCCAAGAGACCTTCATCATAGACGGTGGTAGCACGCTGACCTTTGACGAGGTCTTTGACGCCTTCATTCCCTTCTCTGGATTGAACCCAGGGCAACACACACTTTTTGTGCGCACGCGTGATGTGGAAGGCAATTTCAGCGTGACCTATAGCACTGGGGTGTACCTGGTGGACACTCCAATTGAACTCTCCATTTCAGGACTGGAGTACTACTGGGACGAAGACGACCCCGGATATGGCAACGCCACCCCATTGGACGTGCCCGGCGAGACCCTGACCGATTGGACGGCCTACTTCAACATGATGCCACCTGCGGAAGGCTTGGAGTTGGGCGCACACACCATCACTGTGCGCGTGCAAGACGCAGAAGGCAACTGGAGCGTTTCAGTCCAGCGCGATGTGGAGGTGTTGGAAGAACTGGTGGTGATCGACGTGTCGGGTGACGGTATGATTGGGACCGCTGATATATTGAATGTAATCGCTGACTTTGGGTGCAACATCTTTGAACCCGACTGCTACGAAAGCGACTTCAATTTCAACACCACCGTGGGTACCGATGACTTGCTGATGATCCTGGCCAATTTTGGGCAGGACGTCATGTAAGCAACAGCTGACGTAGCTGCGCCAACCCGCGTGACCCCACCTCTTCGATGGCTGTAAGGTTTTGCACCCCAGTGACTTCAGGCACCGCAGGGTCGATGATGTACTTGGGAATTTCGGGACGGGCCACTTGGAACAGTCCTGCGGCCGGATACACATTGAGCGAGGTACCCACTACCACAAATATATCGGCGGCTGCCACTAGCGCTGCTGCAGGCTCAATCAAAGGTACAGCCTCTCCGAACCACACGATGTGTGGGCGCAATTGACTGCCCTCTGGACACACCTCTCCCCAATTCAAATGAGGTCCTTCGATCTCTTGCACCCAATCGGGATTGCACGTGCTACGCGCTTTGCGGATTTCACCGTGGAGATGCATGATGCGGGTGGATCCTGCGCGTTCGTGCAAGTCATCGATGTTTTGGGTGATGATGTCCAGGTGGAAATGCGCTTCCAGCTCAGCCAGAATGTGATGACCGGGGTTGGGAGCCACCTCGAGCACTTTTTCGCGGCGCATGTTGTAGAAGTCCAGCACGAGCTTGGGGTCGGCCGCCCACCCCTCTGGAGAGGCCACTTGGTAAATGTCGTGTCCCTCCCAGAGGCCATCCGACCCTCTGAAAGTCGGGATGCCACTCTCGGCGCTGATGCCTGCGCCGGTTAGAACCACAAGGTGCTGTCTGCTCATAGTCGAAAAATTAACCAGAAATGGGGAGCGCCCAATCCAACTTCGCGCGCGAACTTTGACTCACACTAAACATTAGCGGTTCACACGTTTGTCGAACTCTGCATTCGGCAAAACTTGAGCTACTGTTGACCACCATAGAAATGGCGGCCTTTTGGCCGCCATTTTTCCCGGTTTTGGATAATGAACGCCGAAAAGATTAACAGTTACTTGAGGCAATCGCTGGATGGCTCGTTATGCAAAACATTTTTGTTTCGTTCTCACCACACAACATGTTCATCCTCCTCGGGGAGGATCCGAACAACCGCCCAGGCACCTTCATCAAGTTGTCAGGTATCCGCGAGCGCATTGCCCAGTTCCAACTCACCATTCTCAACGAGCAGCTGTCCCCCATTTACACCCAGACCTACCAAGACCTAGATGCTTTGGATGCTGGCTTGATGGAATTCTACACCGGAGGATACCCGGAAGGCAAACTACTCCGCCTGCAGTTGGACGATTTTGAAAAAACAATCTCGCTGGCTTCATGAAAAACTCCTCGGCCCCTACCTCTGCCTCTGCAGCTTCCAGCGAAGAATCGTCTTCAACTTCTCCTAAGCGGAAATTTTACCGCAAACAACAACTGGAAGACAGCAGATATATTTGGGAACAAGTACCGGCCAGCATGGATCATGAAAACCCAGATGTTGCACCACCTGAAATCCGCGTAGTCCTCGCAGACGACCACCAAATTGTGGTGCAAGGCTTGCAAAACATGCTGCAGGGCCAGGGCGGGATTGAAGTTACCGGCGTGGCTTCCAACAGCCGCGAATCGCTTTCTCTGTTGCACGAAAAGCGTCCTGACATCCTGCTCACCGACCTCAACATGCCCGGCCTTAACGGCCTGGACATGCTCACCGAGATCCGCCGGGACTTTCCCGATTTGCGCATTGTGGTGCTCTCGATGTATCGCGATGCTCGCATTCGCAAGGGGCTCAAAAAGCTGAACATTGCCGCGTATCTGCTCAAAAACACCAGCCAACAGGACCTGATCACTGTGTTGCAGAAGGTGGCCCAAAACCAACCGGTGGCCATGCCTCAAATCAACCACCTGGAAGAGCACGGATACGACGTAGACTTGGGCATGGACAGCCAACTTAAGGACAACTTCATGGAGCGCTTCTCGCTCGGCAAGCGTGAGTTGGAAATCCTTAAGCTCGTTGCCCAAGGCAAAAGCAGCCAAGAGATTGCCGACGGCTTGTTCATCTCCATTGAAACCGTCCACTCGCACCGCAAGAACATCAAGGTGAAAACAGGTCTGAAGAACAGTGCCGAAGTCGCCGCCTTTGCCGTGCGAAACGGCCTCGTCTGATTTGATAACAATCCGGCCCTATGTTCCAACAAATGGAAGATTCACCAATAATGGTGATTCTCCAAGTGGTGACACCATCGCATCTTTGACCCGTAGACTGATAAACTAAACCCCTTGGGACAATGCAAGGATCTCGACGACGACACTTATCCTGAAACAACCCTTTCAACAAAGCATTGCTCCTATCAAAACCGCCCAACGGGGCGGTTTTTGTTTGCCCTGAATTTTGGTGGATTCGCACACCTATAAGCGCACACGCGTGTGCCTATAGGAACAACTTACCCCCCCGCTTAGCTCAGCGGCAATTCAAATGAGAAGATGGCACCGCGGCCTGGCACGGCGTCAATGCTCAAGGTGGCTTGCAACGCTTCCAAACGGTTGGAGATGTTCGTCAGGCCTATGCCTTCTGCTGCTGCAGTTGAATCGAAACCCTTGCCGTCGTCCTCAAAAATGACCGAAAGTGAATCCGCAGTGCGGGTGATGTTGACCTCGATGTTTTGGGCGTCGGCGTGTTTGAGCGCGTTGTTGGACAGTTCTTGCAACACGCGGTACACCTGAATTTCCACCTGCGCTGGAAGGTTGAGCGGACGGTCTATCGGAAACACGGTGAGCTTGGTTTCCAGCTTGCCTGCGCGGCGTAAGTTGTCCAACAAGATCTGGGTCAACTCCACAAGCGTATTGTGCTGGGTGTCCGGCAAATTGAGGGTATGCGAGAGGCTCCGTAAGTCCTCATATATGCCTCGAAGTTGTGTGCCAATTTGCTGGCGTTCTGCACTTTCCATGGGACCTTCAGACTCAAACTGGGCGGCGATGATGCCGAGCGATCCCCCGATGTTGTCGTGCAATTCTTGCGCAATGCGTTCGCGCTCCTGCTCCTCTCCTTGAATGCCTGCGAGCAGGTTATCGTACCGGTGACGGGCCACGAGTTCTTCTACCTCGCGTTGGGACTTGAGTTCGGACTGTTCGCGCATGGCATGGGCCGCCTCTAGGCGTTCAGCTTGGCGTTTGCGGTATTGCAACCACCCGATCATGCCCAAGCCCAAGACAATAGCCAATCCCACAGCTGCCACCCACAAGGTATTGGCTTGGGATTCAGCTTTTTCACGCTCGGATTGCTCGAGTTCTTTTTGGAGGTTGAGCACTTCGTAGTCGGCGCGGTTGAGCATTGCTGCGCGTACGTTGTAGTGTTCAGCTTGAATGTTTGCCAAGACCACACTCATGCGTTTGAACAATGCTTCGCAGCGGGGAGCACGGTCGGGGTCATCGCTATCGGCCCAGATGTAAATCAAGAAGTCCGTGCCCGAAATGTAACTGTTGTCATCTCGCGCCATTTCCGCGAAGACAAGGGCTTCTTCAAAGAAAGGAACGCTTTCTAGTCCCCCTTCATCAGAGGAATAGTACTCGAGCTGAGCGCGACAAATGCGATTTTGGCATGCGAGCCCCGGATTGACGTTTGTATCCATACAAGCAAAGGCAGCATCCAAACTGTCGATGGCCGCTTGCGTTTTGAGCGGATTGCCTTCGTAGAACAGAAGGACCCCATACATGTGTCCCAAGTCGCAGAGTGCCCCCTGATTGTCAAGTTGGACGTACAGGTCGCGTGCTTGTTCAATCAGTTCAAACGCCGACTGGGTATTGTAATGTACCCCTTCATTTTGCGCTAAATTCAACATCACCCTCGCTGCCAATGCTTTTAGATCTTCTGCCTGCAGATAGTCCAAAGCGGGGCGCAACAGCAGGTCTGCGGTTTGAACGGTATCGCGGTCTTGGATCAAGGTGATGCTGCGCGCCAATAAAAGGTGCATGTAAAAAGGGGATTCAAGCGCTGCCGCAGCGCGCTTGCCTTTCAGTCCCATTTCGTAAGCCGAAAAGCCGTTGTAATCTTCTTGCAACTGCACACCCCATTCCAATTGAGCGGCTGCCAGACATGCTGGACAAGCCATATCCTCAGCAAGGTGCATCATACGCACCCCGGTTGCATGTGCCTGCGCATACTTGGTGTTGTGCACCAAATAGTTCAAGCTGGTGTATGCATGCCAAAACGCCTCATCCATATCGAGTGATTCCACATCCATAGCATTGCATACAGCAAGTGCCTGGTCGGGATGACCGTATTCATGGAGGTAGTGCGCCCAGAGCAGCTGCCCGTAAGCCTCGGAGCCGCCTGGGATGTCTTGACCGGTGCGCACCACCGTGAGGCTGTCGGCACCCGCCAAGTTGGATATGGCCCGTTGCCCAGCCTCCCAAACTGCCGCTGCCGATTGGGACTGCCCTTGGACGGATGTCAGAAAAACGCATGCTGTGAAGATCAGGGAAGCGAGGCGAGCCATGGGTAGTAATTACTTTTTGTAGTTGCCGTTGAGCACTTGTCTTTCCGTCTTCTTTTCGCAGGCGGTACCGTCCGTGAGGTACACATCAAGCGCACGGCAAAGCGCAGGGTGCCTGCAGCGTCCTGCAGGTAGTCTTTGACTTGAATATCCAGCTGGCCGTTGGGCGCTGAAGAAAGGGAAGCCTTGAGGGTGATTTGGCACTCCACAGCGCGCCCGTCATCGGAAACTTCGCCGTGGGAATCGACCTCATAGGGGGGGTGGTCCGAAGGTGGGTTGACCGTGACGGGCAAGACAGCTGCGTTATTGGTGAGGCTCGGGTCTACCGAAAATGCTTGGGTAGGGCTGGTAGTGTAGCAATTGATAGCCATAGGTGTGGCTTACGTTAAATGCAGTTTGGTTTGGTTGAAACTAACCAAATATCATCCAACTGCCCCACGTACTGAGTCCCTACAAATGGGGATTGTGCAGTTGCCTACCCCCCGTTTTTGAAGCGCAAGATCACGGCGGTGCCTATTTCTTTCTGGCTTTTCACTTCGATTTCACCCTGCATGAGTTCGGTCATGCGTTTGGTCAGTGCCAAGCCCAAGCCCGCGCCTTCATACTTGCGCGTGTAGCCGCCACTTTCCTGTTTAAACTTGGTAAACAGATGGTTGTCCAAGAACTCTTGGCTCATGCCAATGCCAGTGTCACTGACTGTAATCGACACAGCCTCCTCCTCCTCGTCTTGGGCAACAGAAAGTTTGATCTGGCCAGACTCTGTGAATTTGAGCGCGTTGGAAAGTACTTGCGCCATGGACTTTTCAAAGAAGTCCTTCTCCAGAAGGGTGATCACCTCTCCCTCGGGCAAGTCGAGCTCGAAGGCCAGTCCTTTGGCTTCCGCCTCTGCTGCAAACAGCTGGGTGGTTGTACGCAAGAGTGGGGCCACGTTGGTGGGCTCGAGATCGACGAGACGGTCGGTGGTTTCCAGCTTGGAGAGGTCCAGCATGGTGTTGAACACGTTGAGCAGACGGCCTCCAGATTCCCAAAGTAGCTGGGCATACTCTTGCAAGGCCGCGTCGGTGGAAGTCATCTGGATAAGTTGCGTCATGCCCAAAATGCCGTTCAACGGCGTGCGCAACTCGTGGGACATGTTGGCCAGGAAGTTGTCCTTGGCTTGATTGGCAGCCTCTGCCTTGTCGCGCGCTTGACGCATTTGGACCTCAGCGAGTTTCTTTTCGGTAATGTCCGAAATCCGCACCAGCAGGGAGTCTCGCTCCCCAAAGCGCACATTGGTGAATGCGATGTTGCCCCAAAAGGGGTCGGTTCCCGGACTTTTGAGCTTGCGCTCCACGCTCCATTTGTGGCCGGATGCCGGACGGCGTTTGACCTCTGCCAACTCTTGCCGCGTGAAAGGCTTTTCGAGCAAAAGGTTGACGTTGGTACCCAAGATGTGCTCCTTTTCATCTATGGTAAACATCTCCAAGGACCGCTCGTTGCATTCTTCGATGTCAAGGGTTCTGGGATGTACCAAGAATATGGCATCGTAGGCATTGTTGAAGACCGCCTTCAGCTCTTGTTGTGCACGGAAAACAATGTCGTCCACCTGCCGATTGGACAGGTTCTGAAAATAGAAGGCCATCAGCATCACACAAAACAGAGAGAGCGTGAAGGTGACGGTGTAGTTGGTCCGTTGCAAGGCCGCGTCGATGTCAAAGTTGCCAAAGGCCTCGTACCCTGTTGCTTCCAAACCGATCCAACAAGCTACGGTTGCGATTAGCCCCAACACCAAATGGCGGCGTTGCTTGAGGTCAAACAGCATGAAGGTGAACAGCACCGCCATGGTGAGGGCAGTGTGGTCGCCGTTCTCAAAACCCATCACAGAGCTGATGACGAAAATGTTGACCAATCCCCCGCCAATCAAAATCAAATACCGAGCGCTCAGGTAGTACGCGCGCGAATTGAGCCAAACACTCAGCAACATACACGCAATGCTGAACACCGAGGTGGCGGTGGCCAGCGGCAGTCCCATGTCCAAGTACTGGAACACAAAGGGTACCATAAACAGGGCCACCACTATGCCAATACGGTTTACCAAGCGCACCCGCTTGGCTTCGCCGCTGGAGAGCGCGTCGGTCACCCCAATGTTGGTAACGCGTTTCCAAAAAGCGCGAATTCGAGTTTTCATACCAGAGCTATCAGTCCGGTCCAAACCTCGTAAACAAGCTCAGGGTGTAGCGCAAACCCGCTTCGGATGCGGATGTCAGATTATGGCGCAAAAGCCCGTGGAAAGGTCCTACACGCCTACCACTCGTAAGACTCGGCGTCGAGCCATTGGCCCTTGGCCTTGAGCACCTGCTCCAGAATGTCGCGCACGCAGCCTTTGCCACCGCCATAGGGAGACACATAGGCGCATACGGCCTTCACCTCAGGCGCGGCGTCAGCGGGACAGGTAGCCAAGCCCACATGCTTGAGCACAGGGATATCTGGAATGTCGTCACCCATGTACAGGATGTGCTCTGGGTCTACACTGTGCTTTTCGCAAAAGGCATTGAGCACATCCATCTTGTTCTTGGACCCCAGATACACCTCGTGCACGCCCAAGCCTTCAAAACGGCTGCGTACCGCCTCTTGGGTGCCGCCAGTAATGATGGCCATGCGCAGGCCCTTTTTATTGGCATACTGCACCGCGTAACCGTCCTTGACATTGGCAGTGCGGGCGAGCTCGCCGTCGGAAAACAGGTAGATGATGGCATCGGTGAACACCCCGTCGTAATCGAGGCAGACGGCCTTGATGCCGCGCAGGAGTTCTTTATAGTTCTGGGCCATGGTAGCGGTTTCGAATCAATTCAGAGAGTAGTTGGTAGAGTGTGGCAAGTTCGGGGTGGTCTTGCAGTGCACGCAGGTGGGTCTCGAGCACGGGGTGGTCGCCGCGTCGGGCGGGGCCGGTTTGTGCGTCCAACGGCGCTTGGGACACTGCTTTTTCAGTGGTCTCTCGCATGAGGGGGTACAGCAGGTCAAGCTCCATGCCGCCAATTTGCAGGATGCGGCTCGCCGTTTCGTAGAGGGCGTTGGGAAAATTGCAGGCAAACACCGCCGCCAAATGCAGCGTAGCGCGTTGGGCCGATGAAATGCTGCGCACATCCATGCCGAGTGCAGCTCCCAAAGCTTCAAGCGTGGCCAAGTCTTGTGCTTGTGCCGCTTCCACACACAGCGGAATACCGATGAAGTCCACGGCAGCCGCTTTGCTGAAAGTTTGCAAGGGGTAGAACACGCCGCGTCTTCCGGGGCCCATGTCCTGCAGAGGCACACTGCCTGAGGTGTGCACCACCAAGATGTCCTCAGGCAGTTGCTGGGCCACTTGAGCTACCGCACGGTCGCTTACCGCAAGGATGTTCACGTCGGCCTCGGGCAGGGTTGCTGGCCACGATACCGGTTGGGCTTGAACGCTGCTTGCAAGGGTATGTAACGGTTCTAAAGCACGTCCGGCGACGGCCACCACCTCCACCCCAGCCTGCTGAAAGGCGTGGGCCATGTGCCAGGCCACGTTGCCTGTCCCGATCAGGTTAACCCGCATCGCGTGTGTTTCGTCGGCGGAATTCGCGGATGCGGTGAAGGATGGCAATGACGGTTCCGATCACCATCACCAAACACCCGATCCACAGAATGTTGATCTGCGGAAATACCACAGCGGTCATCACAATGAAATCCTTGGCCACCGAATCGTGTTCGGCCACCTGTAGGGTCACTTCGCGGCGCTGTGGGTCAAAGTTCTCCAGTCGGAACTTGAAGCCCCAGTCGTCCAAGAAGTAATCCTCGGCAATCACCTGGCCACGCAGGCTGATGAACGGCAGGTTGAAAGGCTGCGCACGGTCCTTGCGGCTGACGGTGAAGAAGACGTTGTAGGTGTCCTCGTTTTGGAGAATCTCCGGGCGGCCGTCGGTGATCAGGTTGACGCTGTCCACCTCCACAATGTGACCCGAAATGGAAATGCTCTGGCCCACCATGAGCACGTGCTTGCGCTCCTCGTGGTACCCGCGTTCGTCGATGACGGGGTCTTCGGTGTCCACGTAGTTCAGGTAGGTGTAGATGTCCTTGCCCAAGTAGTGCTTGATGCTGGGCTCGCGGCTGGTGGATCCCATACGGTCGTTGCGGATCAGGCTCGGGTGCAGGGTGAACAGGTATGCACCGGGCTTGCCGTTTTCCCAAGGCTGGGCCACTTTGAGTTGGCGCGAGTTGGGGAAGGGCACTTCACTCCAGTAGGGCTCCATATCGTCCAAAAACTCGGCGCTTGGAGTGTGGTCTTGCACGCAAATGAACAGGGCTCCTTTCTTGAAGACCAAGTCACCTTGCTCGTAGGTTCGGGGGGCGCGGTCGTAGTATTCCACATCCACTTCAAAGTGTACGCTGTCAGGTTGCCAACGTTTGTCTTTGTAGACCACAAAGTAATCGCGCATGCCCAAGGTATCGCCCTCGTACATGGCCTTGTTTTCGGCGTTGGAGAAGTTGTCTGAGAGTTGCGACAGGTCGCCGATGTCGTTCGAAGAAATGAATTCCTGTTGCGAGGTAGAGACCACCGCGCCCAACAGGATCATTCCAAAACCCACGTGCGCAATGTTGGCACCCGAGAAGTTGAGTTTGCCTTTGAGGATGCGCACCGCGTAGTCCACACTGGCGGCAATCACAAAAATGCTCGCGGCCAACAACACCACCACCAATGGGTTGGCGTTGTAGCTGAAGTCAGTAAAGTGGATGAACGCTGCTGAACCCAGCAAAGCCAATGCAAACGGCCACACCATGTTGCGCACGAACTTGCGCATGTCGGTCTTGGTGTAGCGGAAGTAGTGCGTGATGGCAATCAAGATGCACAGCAGAATGGCAATCGGGATCTGCACCTTGTGATACGCATCTGCAATGTTTTCGGGCTCGGCAAAGTGGGCGTCGATACCCATTTCCCCAAACACCAAGTTCCACACCGGAATCGAGTTACGCAGCGAAATGTGCACGGCCGAAATCACCAGCACGAGCGATCCAATAAACATCCAGAACTCCCGGCTCCAGAGGTCTTCCTCTTCCTCGGTGCGTTCAAACTTGATGTAGGCCACCACCGCCCAAACGGCGGTGGCCACCAAGAAGAAGGTGGTCACGCTCATGGACAGCTTCTCGCGAAAAATCAACACCAGCAGCAAGGTGAGTGCTCCGGTGATGAAGTAGCCCAAACGGTGTTTGCGCGATTGCAACAGCAAGTACACCGCGGCGAAGATGAAGAAGAGGTAGTAGAAGTACAGCTGGGGGAGAATGCCGGTCTCCACAAAGGAGTGCACCGAGCTGTCGCCCAACACCCCCGAGCGGGTCAGGAAGGTGCTGTAAAGCACCAACAAAAACGTGCTGAGTACCAAGATGAAGGTGGTAAACAGACTGGTTTGCTTGCGCTTATTGATGAGCATCAAGTGCGCACCGCCCACCATGGTGATCCACGGCACCAGCGAGGAGTTCTCTACCGGGTCCCACGCCCAGAAGCCGCCAAAGCCCAGCGCTTCGTATGCCCAAGCACCGCCCATCAGGATGCCGGTTCCCAGGATCATGATCACAAAGAAGCTCCACGGAATGGCGGGGGCCATCCAGCCTTTGAAATCTTTGCGCACCAGTCCGCCAATGGCGTAGGCAAACGGCACAAGGGTGCTCGCAAAGCCCAAGAACAGTGTAGGCGGGTGAATGGTGTTCCAGTAGTTCTGCAGCAGCGGATTCAGGCCCTTGCCGTCGGCAAACTTGTCGAAGTTGAACAGGTACTCCGGATCCAAGAACATGGGGCTGGAAATGTTGGCCGGCAGCTCACGGATGAGCGCAAACGGGTTCTGACCAAACTGAAATTCGCCAAAGTACACGCCCACCATCATGGTGGTCAAGAACACCTGTACCGCGGCAAAGGTACCCACCACGGGGCCTTCCCATTTGCCGGAAATGCGAATGAGCACATTGCCCAACACCACGTTCCAGAAGGTCCACAGCAAAAAGCTGCCCTCCTGCCCTTCCCAAAAGCACGAGAGGATGAACTGCCACGGCATGGTGTTGTTCATGTGCTCCGATACGTAGTAGTACTCGTAATGCTTACCTATGATGATGTAGAACAACATCCCAATCACCCCGAGCATGGCCACGGTGTGCAAGCGGAAGGTGGTGCGACCAAAGCCTAACCAGGACTCTTCGCCCAGCTTTTCGCTGCGGAAGTAGCCAAAGGCGCTCATCAAGGAAGTGGCTACGGCCAAGAGGATGAACGCGGTGCCGATTTGGCCGGGAAGCAGGTGCTCTCCTACGTAGGCGATGTCTTCGATCACTTGCCTGCGGTTTCAAATTGGTGTTTATCCTCGTCGTATTTCGAGGGGCATTTGAGCATGACCTTGCTGCTTTCAAAGCGGCCATCTACGACTTTGCCATAAAGGTCAATTTCTTCGGATTGTTCCAAGCCTTGGGGGCGTGGGTCTTCGCTGTTGCGGTAGTGGACCTGGACGGTTTGCCCTTCGGTATCGGTCACGTAGAAGGTGCACAGGTTGGCATCCACCTCCGGGTCGTAGTGGATGCCTTTCGCTTTGTCCACCGTGCCTTTGATTTTGTAAGTAGTGCCGGGCATTTCAAACGCGGTGGCAAAGGGCTCGTTGGAGCTGGTGTCCACAAAGTTGAACACCAGGATGCCGGCGAGGGCGGCAAACAGAATGACCAGGACAACGTGGGTCTTTTGCATGACATTACGCTTCAGATTCAACTTCCGCCTCGAGCTTGCGCACGCGGCGGTCCAACACAAACAAATAACCGAACATGCCCAGCAAAATCAGCACCACCACCGCAAGCACGGTGTAGAACTTGGCCGATTGGAAGAAGGTGCCTTCCAAGGCGCTCACAGGCTGGTCAGCTGCGGCCGTTGCGTGTATTGAAAACACCACCAACAAGGCCAATGTTGTCAGACTTCGGGTCAAAACAGGGTTCATGAGCGCTCTTCGATTTTGAGGCGTACGCGATCCAAGCGTACGTTCAGGTTATACAGCCACACCGACACCAGCATCCAACCGATGACCGCCGGGTAAAACACCCAGCGCAGGGTATCGTCCAAATCGTATTGTGAAAAGGCGGGGCTGCTGCCTTTGCCCGGGTGCAAAGACTCGGTGAAGCGGGGCAGCACCATCAACAGCACCACCAGCATGGCAAAGGCAAATATGTTGTAGACCGCAGCAATGCGGGCGCGTTTGTCGGGATCATCAATGCTGGCGCGCAGCACGGCGTAGGCCACATAGATCATGAAGGTGACCATGGCCCCGTTGAGTTGGGGGTCATCCACCCACCAGTCGCCCCAGGTGAAGCGGGCCCAGAAGGATCCGGTGATCAGGCCCAAGAGGCAAAACATCAGCCCCACATCCACCGCACCCTTGGCACGCAAGTCGTTGTTGACTTTGCCGCCGATCAGGTATTGGATGGAGTTGACCACCGCGATGATCATCAGCAAAAACATGGTGAACCACATGGGCACGTGCCAACACAGGTTGCGGATGGTCTCAAACAACACCACTTGGAAGGGGAAGCCGAGCTCGGCGGGTTCGTTGCGTTCGACTTGGATTTCGGCACTGGCTGCCAAAGGCTTGCCCGTCGTGAAGTTCTCCAAACGCAGAGCATTAGGCAGGTAGAGGGTGCCGTCCACATCAGTGTTGGCGTACAGATCAAGAACCGTGTCGGGCAGTTGTTGGGGAATGGTGAAGGTGACCTGTGCGTGATCGCCGTCGGTGGCGGTCACTTCACGCGAGACGAGCCAGTGCGCTACCGTGTCGCCTTCAACCACTCCAGAAGCCAGCAGCATGAACTGCACCGAAGCGTCCTGAAAATGAGTGCGGTAACCGATGACGTCCACCACCTGCTCTCCGGGAGAAACCGTGCCGGTGCCCACATCCAAAATGCACGGATTCAGCGGCGTCAACAGGCTGCGAACGGCGGCGTACACCAAGATGGCGAGCGCCAAAAACTTCCACCAAAGGGATTTCATGCAGACACGGCGTTTTTACTCGCGCCAAAGGTATGGAAACAGCAAGTAGCTGAGGCCCAGAATGAGCACGGTGATGCCCCCCAACAGGCCCAATTTTCCCACAATTTCTGCAAAGGCTTGGCCTTGCAACGCGCTGAAGGTGATGTCGCGCAAAACCAGCAGCACGGGAATGAGCACCGGAAAGGCCAATACCGCCGTCAACCCCACGTTGTTTCCGGTCTTGACCGCGATGCCTGAAATGAGGGTCAACCCGGCGCCCAAGGCCATGGCGCCCACCACCAATCCGGTAACAAAGGCTCCCATGTTGGCCGCTGCCAGCACCGCATCGCCCAAAAACAACACCAGACAGCCCAGCGCCAGCAAGGAAAGCACGCCCATAAACAGCGCGTTGAACACCAACTTGGCCAGGATCAATTGCTCGGGTGAAACCAGTGTATACAAGTACAACTGCACCCGTGGCGGCTCGTGCCGAAAGGTGCGCGCCATGGCCTGAAACGCAGTGAACAACACAATGATCCACAGCAGTGCATTCCACGTGGCCACCGCATCCAACTCCTTGAAATTCAGGTAGCATACATACACTGTACTGACCATGTACATGACCACCCCCACGAGCGTTTCACGGCTGCGTAATTCCAAGCGGAGTTCTTTGCGGAGGAGGGTGAGCATTTTAACAGTTGTATTGTAAGTTGAGACGAAGTTAGCTAAGCTACCTGAACCAAAGCTGCACACCAGAAATGGTGACTAGTGCAACGTTTTGAAGATCATCTCGCGCATCAACGCATCGGTCTCCATTTTGTCCACATCTATGCCCTTGACCTTGCGGTCCATCTCTCGCAGGTAACCGATGATGCGGCGCAACTTGCCGTACGGATAGAGCTGGCCCGCCTTCGCGTAATCGCCCACCACAAAAGGTGGAATGCGCAGCACCTTGGCCACATTGGCCGAGCTCTTGTCTTTGAGCGTGCTGTACACCAGCAGCTTGGAGAAGTAGCTGTACAACACCGGAATCACCATTTGCAACGGGTGGGTCTTGGGATTGGCCAAGAAGTAGTTCACGATGCGGTTGGCCTTGGTCACGTCCTTCACACTGAGGGCGCGTTGGAGCTCGAAGATGTTGTAATCCTTAGAGATGCCGATGTTCTTCTCGATCTCATCCGGGGTAATTTCGGCGCCTTTGGGTACCAAGATCATCAGCTTGTCCAGCTCGTTGGAGAGCTTGCTGAGGTCGGTGCCCAGGAATTCGGCGAGCAGGTAGGAGGCCTTGTCGGTGATCGCGTAGCCGTGATCCTCGGTGTATTGCTTGACCCAGCCGGGGATGCGGGCTTCTTTGAGGCGAGGGCTTTCGAACCACACGCCGGTGGTCTTGAGCTTTTTGACCGCCTTGGAACGCCCGTCCATTTTCTTTCCCTTGTAGGCAAATACCAGCACTGTGGAGGGTTGCGGGTTGCCGGCGTAGTGCTCCAAGGCCGAGAGGTTCTCGGACTTCTTCCAATCGGCCATGGCTTGGGCTTCGCGCACCACGAGTACCTGGCGCTCGCCCATCATGGGAAACGCTTTGGCCGAAGATATCACCTGGTCCATGCTCACGTCGCGTCCGTAGACCACCGTGAGGTTGAAGGCCTTTTCGGCCTCGGTCAGCAGCTCGTCTTCCAGCACTTGGGTGATCTGGTCGATGAAGTACGGCTCCTCACCCATCAGGGCGTAAATGGGCGCGATTTCGCCCGAGCGGATGTCTCGTAGAATGCGGAGGTGGTCCATGGATCAGGTCCAGAGCAGGTGACGCACAGAACGGCCATTGTTCTTGATCTCGTGCAGCGCGTCGATGCCCATTTTAATCTGCAAATCAACAAAATTCCGACTCACCTTTTGGTCCGATGAAGAGGTCTTGACCCCGTCGGGCGTCATGGGGTTGTCGCTTACAAGCAGCAGCGCTCCGGTGGGAATTTTATTGGCAAACCCCACCGAAAAGAGCGTGGCGGTTTCCATGTCGATGGCCCCCGCGCGGATCTTGCGCAGGTACTGCTTGAACTCTTCGTCCCACTCCCACACGCGGCGGTTGGTGGTGTAACAGGTGCCCGTCCAGTAGTCCTTCTTGTAATCGCGGACCGTAGAAGAGATGGCGCGCTGCAGCGCAAAAGCCGGGAGCGCAGGCACCTCGGTGGGGAAGTAATCGTTCGAGGCTCCTTCACCGCGGATGCCGGCGATGGGCAGCACAAAGTCTCCGAGTTTGATTTTGGACTTGAGCGCCCCGCACTTGCCCAAAAACAGGACCGCCTTGGGGCGCTTGGCGCTAAGCAAATCCATGATCGTGGCCGCGTTGGCCGACCCCATGCCAAAGTTGATGATCGAGAGGTTGTCTGCGGTGCAGTTGCTCATGGCCTTGTCGCGCCCGTGCACCTCTGCTTTGTGCCATTCGGCAAACTTCTCTACGTAGTCTTCAAAGTTGGTGAGCAGGACGTAATCCCCAAAGGCCTCGATTTCGGTGCCTGTGTAACGGGGGAGCCAATTGCGAACAATTTCCTCTTTGGTCTTCATGGAACGGGTTGTGCTGAGTAGTTTGGTCGGAAGATCGCAAAATATGCAACCGCTGAACCTACCTCCCTACCCTTTTCGCCTCAAGCGCGTCCACGGGGAGGTCCACATCTTTGATGAGCTGCGGTCCAAGTGGCTGGTTTGCGCGCCCGAAGAGTGGGTGCGCCAGCATTTGGTCATGTACCTGATCCACCACAAAGGCTACGCCAAAGGGCGGATTGGGATTGAGCATGCGTTGACCCTTTCGGGCATTACTCGGCGAGCCGACATTGTGACCTTTGATGCCACCGGAAATCCTCAGCTGCTCGTGGAATGCAAAGCACCCAAAATCAAGCTCACTGAAGCCGTGTTTGACCAGGCCGTACAGTACAACCAAGTGCTCGGCATGCCGTATTTGGCGGTGTCCAACGGATTGGAACACCATTGCTGCACCTGGGTCGAGGGCCAAGTGGTGTTTTTGGAAGACTGGCCTTCAGGGGCGTGAATAACTGCGCAACAAAATGCGTCCTTGACCTAGGAGCAACTGCACCGTGACGCTATTTTTGTCGGAAATCCATCTCGATGAACCTGGAGAACATCCTCGCCATCAGCGGCAAACCCGGTCTGTTTAAAATGCTGTCCAACAGCGGCCGCAGCATCATTGTAGAATCTCTGCTCGACGGCAAGCGTATGCCTGTGCAAGCCACCCACAAAGTGAGCGCCCTGCAGGACATCTCCATCTACACCTACGACGACGATGTGCCCTTGAGCAAAGTCTTCGACAAAATCAAGGACCACGCAGGCGACGATCCCGCCATCTCACATAAGTCTTCCAACGAAGAATTGCGCGACTACATGGGTGAAGTACTCCCCAAGTTTGACGAGGACCGCGTGTACCCGTCGGATCTCAAGAAGCTCTTCCAGTGGTACAACCTCCTGCACAAGCACGGCTTGCTCTTGCCTGACGCCGAGGAAGCACCCAGCGAGGACGCAAAGGAAAGCGCTGAATAAGCCTCCCTCCCTTTTCCCGCCCGGTTCGCCGGGCTTTTTTTGTGCCCAACCTATCGGCCGTTACCGTTCAGCGGAATATTAAGTGTACTTTGCACACTACAAAAGGTGTACGTTTCACACCTTCCAACTTAAAAACCCGAATCGTGCTGCGATTTTCCCTGATTGCCCTGAGCGCCTGCCTGTTGACCATCACTGCGCAAGCCCAAACCCTTCCCATTTACTTCGAAAGCGACGTCACCACCGCTGACTTTGTAGACTTCGACGGCGGTACGGGCGAGGTGGTGGCCAACCCCTACCAAAACCCTGCAAACCCCAGCGAAAATGTGGGACGCATCGTGCGCATCGGCGGTGAGATTTGGGCCGGATCCAAAATCCTTCTGGAAGAAACCTTGGACTTCTCTGTCAACACAACCATCCAGATGAAGGTGTACACCGACGCTCCCGTGGGCACCACGGTACGCCTTAAACTCGAAGGCGGCGCAGCGTTCGACAACGACGCCGAGACCACCGTTTCTGGCGAATGGGAAACCTTGGTCTGGGACTACACCGGCCAACCCATGGTTTACACCGATTTGGTGTTCATGTTTGACTTTGGCAATTACGGCGACGGTTCGGAGACCTCAACCTTCTATTTCGACGACATCAAGCAATCCTACATCGGCGAGCAATTGGACCTGCCGGTGACTTTTGAGGAGCCGCTCATCAACTACGGACTCACCGATTTTGCAGGCAACACCTCATTTCTGGAAACCGACCCTGAAGACGAAGAAAACAACGTGGCGCGTATCGTACGCATGGAAACCGCATGGACCTACGCTGGCACCACCATCGGTACACCAGGTGGTTTTGTGTCCAATATTCCCTTCAGCAACGACTCCACCATCATGACTGTGCGCGTGTGGTCACCACAAGCAGGTTACAACGTGCGCTTGAAAGTGGAGAACTCCATGGACGGCGGTCAAACCTGCGAGACAGAATCCGTTACCACCGCGTCTGGAGCATGGGAAACCATGGTGTTTGACTTCTCCGATGCCGTTCCTGGCACGCCTTCTTTAGCCTCTGGATTGGGGCAGGGCTGGGCCTTTAACAAGGCCTCTATCTTCTTCAACTTTGGACTTGAAGGTTGGCAGATTGGCGAGCAAACCTACTACATCGACGACGTGTACTTCGGCATGCCCCCAGCGGACGAAGAAGAGCCCATCGGTATAGAAGAAATCGCGGACTACAAACTACTGATAAAACCCACATACTCAGGTGATTGGAGTGTTTCACTTGAAGGGGTTTTGCTGCACAGTTGCAGTGTCTTTGACGTCTTTGGAAAGTTGCTCTTCACAGCTGATCGTGGGGCTCAAACCGTGGAAGTACCCGCTGCCGATTGGCCCTCAGGCCAGTACATTGTAGCGGTACACAGCAGCGCAGGCGCCCGATCGGTGTCTTACGCGCACACAGCGCGCTAGAACCCTATTCGTTCCCGTACATCTTGACGGCGGTCTCGCCGGTGGACTTGCGGAAGCCGCGGAACATTCCAGCGGAGTTGAAGGTCATGGCCACATTGCCGTGGTGATCAAGGCCAATGATGCCCCCCTCGCCTTCCATGCGCACCAGCTTGTCCATCACCACCGCACGCGCAGCTTCTTCGAGCGATGCGCCCCCGTGCTCCACACGGGCACAGATGTCATGCGCCACCGCAGTACGAATAAAGAATTCTCCGTGTCCTGTGCAGGAGATGGCAGCTGAGTTGTTGTCGGCATAGGTACCGGCGGCAATCACCGGGCTATCCCCGATGCGTCCATTGCGTTTGAAGGTCATGCCCCCAGTTGAAGTACCGGCGGCCAGGTTGCCCTCTTTGTCCAAGGCCACGCAACCAACGGTACCAAACTTGGCGTCCGGCCAGCGGTGCAGGTGGAAGGCCTGCCCGGCTGCAGCCAAAGAATCTTCGTTGGCTTTGATGCGCATGTAACGGTTCCACGATTTTTCGCTCCAGAAGTAGCTGGAATCCACCATGGTCAATCCTTGGTCTTGTGCAAACAAGGTGGCGCCACCGCCGCTGAAAAACACGTGCTCACTGTGTTCCATGACCGCGCGTGCAGCAGTGATCGGGTTCTTGACTTGTTGGATGCCAGTGACCGCACCACAATTCAAGTCCGAGCCTCGCATGATACTGGCGTCCATCTCGTTGATGCCTTCGGCGGTAAATACAGCACCTTTGCCTGCGTTGAACAGTGGGCTGTTCTCCAGCACCTGGATGGCAGCCACCACCGCGTCGGTGCTACTGCCTCCAGCGGCCAACACGGCTTCTCCGGCGTCCAACGCCGCGGTCAAACGGTCGCGGTACGCGGCTTCTTCTTCATCGGTGTACGACTCGGAGTCAAAGTAGCCTGCGCCGCCATGGATAACCAATGCCCACTCGGGTACGTTGGGTTCAAGCATGTCCGGGTTTTCGCCGGTTTCGTGCGATTGGCAGGCGGCAAAGAGCAGGAGAAGTGGGAGGAAGAAGAGGTTGCGCATGGCGAAGTTTTGAGGATTAAACCTCGGGAATCACAGCCAAACTGCAATGCACAAATTCCCGATCTTCCGCCCCATGTCTCTCTTTCCCAACCGCCAAGCACTGGTCCAGACTTTGGGGCCAGGCATTGTGTTTGCCTCTACGTGCATTGGGGTGAGCCACTTGGTGCAGAGCACCCGGGCCGGGGCAGACTATGGCTTTGCGCTGCTGTGGGCCGTGCTGCTCGCCAACCTGTTCAAGTACCCCTTTTTTGAGTTTGGCTCGCGCTACGCGAACGTGACCGGCACCAGTATTTTGGACGGGTACGCCAAGCAAAGCAAGTGGGTGATTGGTGGGTATGCCGCGCTGACGCTGGGCACCTTGTTCTTTGTGGCAGCTGCCGTAGGCGCCGTGACCGCGGGCTTTTTGGACAACCTGTTTGGGGTGGGCAACTTGCCGCTGATTACAGGGGTTCTGCTGGCAGGAACGGTGGTAGTACTGGCCTTGGGCAAGTACGGCGTATTGGACAGCCTCATCAAACTCATTGGCGCGGTGCTGTTGATCTCTACCCTGGTGGCCTTTGGATTGGCCTTGGGAAAAGGACCGGTTTACGACGCACCCCTCCTCCCTGCGATTGACTGGGGCGACGGCATTTCATTGGGTTTTCTGATTGCCTTGATGGGCTGGATGCCCACCGCTGTGGACATGAGCGCGTGGAACAGCCTGTGGACCGTCGAGCGCATGGCCCAAACCGGCTTTCGCCCCACCCTGAAGCAAACACTGTTTGATTTCAACTTTGGATACCTCGCCTCCACCGCGCTAGCCGTGTGCTTTGTAGTATTGGGCGCCTTCCTGCTTCACGGCACGCCTAACCCCGCACCCAAACCCGCTGCAGCCTTTGCTGGAGTTGTGGTTAAGATGTACACCGAGGTCATGGGACCTTGGAGCCGCGTATTGATAGGAGCAGCCGCTTTTTCCATCATGCTAGGCACCTGCATTGCGGTGTTCGACGGGTACGCGCGTGCCATGAAACGCTGTGGAGAATTGCTGCTGCCCAAGCAAGTGCCCGGCGCCTACATCCTGTGGTTGGTGCTGATCGGTGCAGGAGCGTATGGGGTGATTCACGTGTTCATCTTCAACCGTCCGGACGACCCTTCGGGCTTCCGTCAGTTGGTAGATTTTGCGACGACCATGAGCTTCTTGGTAGCGCCACTGGTGGCCTTTGCCAACTACCGTTTGGTGGTGAGCGAACGATTTCCCGAGGAGGGGCGCCCACCACTGTGGCTGCGCGGGTTGGCCATCGCGGGCATGGTGTTCTTGGTCGGGTTCTGTTTGGTGTATTTCCTAGCGTAGCATTCCTGTGCGCCCGTTTGCGTTGCCTCAGTAACGACGGCCGCCCCCGTAGGTCATGGCCTCGCCCTTGCCAAAACCGTAACTCACGCCAAAGGTGACAAAACGCCCCCTGTAGCTTCGTGACGACACAAAGAAATCGCCGCGGTCGATGATGCTTTCGCGGATGCGGCTGGCAAATACATCGCGCACGCCCAAGTTGCACACGATTTTGCCGCCAAACACCTTCTTGCGCACACCTAGATCCATGGCTCCAAAGCCGGTAACATCCCCTTGTACCGTTCGGAAGCCAGAGCGGTAATCGCCGGTCACTTCCAGTTCAAAATCCATGGGCAACTTGAATTTGTTGCTTAGGCGCGCGGTCCACTGTTGTCCCGTGAAGTCGAAGGACTGCCCTTCAAACTCACCCAAACGTTCAAAGCGGTTCACGTTGAAATCGCCGTTCAACGACCACCACTTATTGGGCTTGTACTTGCCGTTGAATTCAAAGCCAAGTGTGCCGTTGGTGCCGATGTTCTCGGGAGTGGTAAGGGTCACGTTGTCCTCAAACCGCGATATGCGTTCGACCACATCGGTTGTGTAGCGGTAATACACGCTTCCGTTGAGCGATAGTTTTTCCAAAATCCAAATCGAGGTTACCTCGTAGGAGTCGGTGAACTCCGGTTGCAAGTTGGGGTTGCCGGTGCGGATGTTGAAGTTGTTGGTGATGTTGAAGAACGGGTTCAAGTCCCACAGACGTGGACGCGATACGCGGCGCGAGTAGCCGGCTTGTGCGCTTAACTGGTCGCTGAACTTGTAGGAGGTATGCAGACTTGGGAAGAGGTTGAGGTAGTCAGTGGCATTGGTCTCGCCCGTGGTGGCCAGCAGGGTGTTGACATCGGTGTACTCGGGGCGTACACCAATCTGAATGCCGGCGCGCTCGCCCTCGGCCGATGCCAATAGGTAAGCACCCAATACTTGCTGCTGCCAGCTGAAGTCATTCGTAAAGTCGGGGTTGGCCACGTATTCGCCATCGATCAAATCGCGCACAGCAAAATCGTTGCCCACATCGTTGCTGACAAACTGCGCTCCAGTCTCAAACTTGAACACTTCATTCACCGGATGGGTGTAGTCGATCTTGAAGGTGTAATCTGCGCGATCAAACGCGGTATTGGTCCGTTGGTCTTCGTACGCACCGCTGCCCAGGGTGACCAGGTTGGTGTACTGGGACGCCAGTGCCTTGCCAAAGTAGGCCCCCAATGCACTCATCATGAGTTTGTGGTCCTTGTGGTCGGGAAAGTCCTTGACGTACTGCAGGTCAAACTGCCATTTGGGGTTGGTGGCTTCGGTTTCTTCGCGGCGCTCCCAACCGGCAATGGCTTGGCCATCGCCGTCAAGCTCACGAAATACGGTGAGCGCTGGGTTCTTCTCCCATTCGTAAGCAAACCGGCCTGACAAGGTGATCACATTGAAGTCGTTCAAGTGGTAGTCGGTGCCAAGAGTGATGTTGGCAAAGCGCTCATTTCGAAACGACTCACCGTCGCTTTCAATGGCGCTTCCATTACCGCGATCCTGATTGAGGTTTTCCGAGAAGCGCGGGTTGGAGCGGTACCCTGCTCCCATTTGGGTAAACAGGTTGAATTTGCTGGCGCGGCGCTGCAAGCTGATGCCAATGCTGTGGTTGTCTGGGATCCCTGTATTGAGCGAGATCGAACCGTTGAGCCCTTCTTTTTCTTCCTTTTTGAGCACGATGTTCAGGATGCCTGAAGTGCCCGAGGCTTCATACTTGGCCGAAGGGTTGGTGATGACCTCAATGCTTTCGATCATGTCGGCGGTAATGGCGCCCAAGGCGTTGGCAGGATCATCGGTCAAGACCGAGGGTTTGCCGTCGATCAGGATTTGCACGCCGCCACTCCCGCGGAGGTTGATTTCACCTTCGATGCTGACGGTCACCGATGGCACATTGTTCAGCACTTCCAAAGCGCTGGCACCTGTGGTACTCAGGTCCTTGCCTACGTTGAACACCCGTTTGTCCAAGGCAAAGGTGGTGGTGGATTGTTCGGCCTGCACCTCGGCCACGTCAAGCAGCTCTTGATCGGGCTGGAGGGCAACGATGCCCACGTCCACTTGCAGCCCTTGCGGTCGGATGCCTCGCAACGTGTCGGGTTTGAACCCGATGAAGGTGACCACCAATGTGGCTTCCACTTGGACCGAAGGGACCGCAAAGCGGCCGTCTTCACCCGTTGTAGTTCCGTTCAAAACGGCGCCTGATGGGGCTGCCAGCTCAATCACCGTGGCATATGGAATGGGTTGCCCATTCCGCGCATCTTGGACTTGTCCAGTGATTTGGCAAGGCGCCATCTCTTGGGCTTGGGCAAAAAAGGGAACGCTCAACAAAGCGAACAGCAGCCATGGGTTGGGTCGCATGGATTTAATTTTCGGTGCAAAAGACGGCAAAGCAAGACAGTTAGAGGAACTCCAGTTGCCAACAGATGTTCAAGGGCGGGTTGTCCGGCTTTTTTTGCACCTACTTCCAGGCCCGCAGCATGCGCCAGCGGCCTTGGAGGTCCTTGCGCATTTCGGTGTGGTAGCCGCTGCGTTCAAAAAGGGCCTTGGTTTCGGTGGCGTAGTTGCTGTGCATCTCCACCAGAATCTGTCCGCCCGGGGCCAACAGCGTCTCGCCTTGCACGGCCAAGGCTTGATAGAACAGCAGAGGATCACCATCGGCAAAGAGTGCCAAATGGGGTTCGTGGGCAACGACGCGCTCCTCCAGTGCTCCAGCCTCATCGGTTCCGATGTAGGGTGGGTTGGAAACAAGCAGCTGCAAGAGAGGCACACGCGGTTCCTCCTCGAGGATGTTGAGTTGCATCCACTGCACCTCCAAGCCTATTTCCACGCCGTTTGCCGTGGCTACCTCCAACGCAGGAGCGCTTACATCACAACCCCACACCTGTGCTGCGGGAATGCGCTGTTTGATGCCCAGCGCGATGCAACCGCTGCCGGTGCCCACATCAAGCACGTGGGGCGCCTTGCCGTCCAGCAACTCGCAGGCCCACATCACCAATTCTTCGGTTTCGGGGCGGGGGATCAAAACGCGGGGGTCAACCTGCAGCTCCAGGTCCAAGAAGACCGCGGTACCCAAAATGTATTGCAGGGGTTCTCCGTCACGTAACCGGCGCAGGATGCCTTGCACTTGGGCCACGGATTCCAAGGGCACGTCTTGTTCGGCTTCTAGAATGACATCCACCCTGGTCCACCCGAAGGTGTCCTCCAAGATCCACGCGGCCATGTGCGCCGCCTCCCGCTGGCCGTGACGCAGGGTAAGGTCCTCGGTGAGGTAGGCCGCCAGCTCGCCGCGGGTTTGGATCATTGCTCAGGGTGGCCGTCGATGCCTTTGAGCAACAATTCAGCAGTGGCCGGGTTGGTGGCCATGGGGATGTTGTGCACGTCGCACAGGCGCATGAGCATGGCAATGTCCGGCTCGTGCGGATGCTTGTCCAATGGATCGCGGAAAAAGAACACCATGTGGATTTTGCCTTCGGTGACCTCTGCGGCAATTTGGGCGTCGCCTCCAAGCGGGCCACTTTGCACGCGTTGTACTTGCAAGCCAGCATCCATGGCGTGTTTACCTGTAGTACCGGTGGCAATCAGGTCAATGTCTTTGCGCTTGAATACGTCCAAGTGGCGAGCGAGGAATTGAACCATCTCCGCCTTTTTGCCATCGTGGGCAATAACTGCAATCTTCATATCAGTGCTTCACAAACACCTGGTAGCCCCACGGAGCGAGCGTCATGTCGCCATCGGTGAATACACTCAGGGTTTGGTTGTTGAAAATGCTGGGGTACTCGCCGCTCACGGCCTCGGCAAACTTGACTTGTTGCGATTGGTCGCTAAAGTTGAGTACTGTGATCACTTGGTTGTTCCCCTTGGTGCGGGAGTATGCGTAAATGTCGGCATCATTTGAGGTCGCAATGCGCTTGAAGTCACCACCATATGTACCGTTCCACAGCGCAGGATTTTCCTTGTTGGCCTTGAGCAGGGTGGCGTAAAAATCCTGCATCTCATACCCGTTCCAATCGATACTGTCTTTTTCGAAGAACAGCAATCGATGGCGGTTGGGCGCTTCGTTTCCGCTGTAGACCAGTGGCATACCGTTGATGGTGTAAGCCAGGGTGGTAAACAGCTCCACCGCAGGGCCAAAGCGTTCAAACTGCGTGCCGTTCCATGAATTTTCGTCGTGGTTGGTGATGAAGGTCATGCGGTAGGCATAGTCCACAAAGTTGGTGTCCTCTTTGGCCATGTAGTTGTCCAACGATTCCAAGGTCATGCCCTCAGGGTGCCAGCCCTTTTCTTCCATCAGTGCAGGATCGGTCAGGCCTTCGGTCATGGCCAATTGGTTGAGGATGTGCATCAGCTCCCAGCTGTAGCTCATGTCAAACGCCTCCAAGTGGTGTTCTGGGGTCTCTGCTTCGGCCAGCATGAAGAGTTCAGGATTGAGCTCGCGCAGCGCGGCGGTGGCCTCGTTCCAGAAGTCGGTAGGCACTTCCATGGCTACATCACAACGGAAGCCGTCGATCTCATATGCTTGCACCCAGTGCTTCATGGCCTCGATCATGGCGGCGCGCATGTCTGGGTTGTCGTAGTTCAGGTCAATCACATCGCTCCAATCAGGCACGGGAGGGTAAAAGTTGCCCAGTGAATCCTGGCTGTACCACTCGGGATTGGCCGTCCAAGCGTTGTCCCATGAAGTGTGGTTGGCCACCCAGTCCAAAATGACTTTCATGCCTTTGGCGTGGGCCTTTTCCACCAAGTTGCGCAAAGCGTCCGCATCCCCAAATTCAGGGTTGATGTCGGTATAGTCTTGGATGCTGTAGTAACTGCCCAAACCGCCTTTGCGGTTTTCAACGCCGATGGGTTGTACGGGCATCAGCCACAGGATTTCGATCCCCATTTCTGCGAGGCGGGGGATGTCACGGGTGAAAGCGTCAAAGGTGCCTTCAGGCGTATGCTGGCGAATGTTGACCTCGTAGATGGTGGCATCTTTGGTCCACTCCGCGTGTGGATACACCTGTGTTTCAACGGTTTCAGTTACGTTTTCTGCGTCAGGGGCAGATGGGGTATCACCGCAACCTGCCAACACAAGGGCAACCGCTGCGAACAGGCAAATAAAACGTTGCATGCAGATTCAAGTTTGATCCAAAATTAGGGATAAGTGTGCGCCGCACACCACGGGTTTAAAACAAGCCCAACTGAGGTGCTTCTTCATCCGAGTCGCCGTCCGATTTCTTGGGGGTGACATCCAGTTCAATGGGCTGCGACACCTCATCTTTTACCGGAGCCGCTTTGAGAGCAGGCGGGGGAACTGCGGCCTTGGGCTGCTCGGGAGCGGGGCTTTCAGGCACTTCTACCAACGGTGCAGGGTCAGGAGTCGGCGCTGGGGCCAAACGTTCAGCAAGCACTGCTTCGGCTTCGGCTTCCTTATCGGTGTTGGGCGGATCCAGGACCACATCAGTGATGGGCAAGGTGCTCAGGCGATTGCCCTGGGCTTTCATGCCTTTGACCGAGATGAAATCCCAGAGGTCGATCACCTCATCGGGGCGGTCGCGGGTGGCTTTAAACTTGCGGTTCCATTTGATGCGCGCTTGCGGGAAGTGCAACGTGCTGGCCAAGGCCATACGCGACTCCTCGTGGTCGCCAATGAAGCCCACCACTTTGGTGGAGGACTCTACCAAGAAACGTTTGACGTACCACGTCTCTTTGGAGCCATCGTAGTAAACGCAGCTCACGGGCTTTTCGGGAATCCACTTTTCCAGGTGAATCATCTTCTCATCAAAGTGGGTGGACAAGTCAAAACCGGTCAACTTGTATTCGCCAGAGCTGAGCAGCACTAGGATTTTATCCTCCGGAGCGAAGGCTCCAAGGTAACGTCCGCGTTCCTCAATGTTGAGGCGCTTGACGGTTTCGTCGAACCAGATTTTACGGGCGCCCAACGTGGATACGCCGCGCTCCTTGAGCTCGATGCGCTTGACCGGATGCTTGCTGAGCACATTTCCGCCGGCGCCGCGGCCCTTGATGGCCAATTCCGAGAAGTCTGCGTCAAAGCGCAACTTCTTCAGACGCTGAAGGGCACGCAGGTGCACAGTGACGACCTCGGCCTCGCCGTTGGGATTGGCGGTGAAGTACAACACCTTGGACCCAGCAGTGCCCTTGGTCAAGTTGTATTCGCGATCGCGGGTGATGGAAGTAACGGCGAAGCGTTTCCACATGGCGCGGCCACCTTTACCGTCTTGGTAAATCAGGTTGTAGATGGTGCGTGCATCGCCTTTCTTCCAAATGCCCACGTGCAATATGCCTTTGCCTACAAAGGCTTTGGAACTCACGCGGGTGACTTGCATGATGCCGTCCTCGCGGAAGATGATGATGTCGTCAATGTCCGAGCAGTCGGTCACAAATTCACCCTCGCCGCGCTTGAGGCCGGTGCCCACGAAGCCTTCTTCCTTGTTGACGTAGAGTTTGGCGTTGTTGACCGCCACCTTGGCGGCGTCCACTTTGTCGAACGTGCGCAATTCAGTGCGGCGCTCGCGGCCTTTGCCGTACTTCTTCTTGAGGTCTTGGAAGTAGGCGATGGCAAACTCGGTCAGGTGTTCAAGATCATGCTTGACGCGGGCAATCTCACCTTCAAGTGCTGCCAAGCGCTCGTCGGCTTTGAAGGAGTCGAATTTAGAGATGCGCTTGATGCGGATCTCGGTCAAACGGGTGACGTCCTCGTCGGTCACCTCACGCAAGAGGTGTTTGATGTGCGGTTTGAGGCCTTCGTGGATGGTGCTCAGGATTTCTTCCCACGTTTCGCACTCCTCAATGTCTCGGTAAATGCGGTTTTCGATGAAGATCTTCTCCAGCGAAGCAAAATGCCAGGACTCTTCCAGCTCAGCCTTCTCGATCTCGAGTTCTTGGCGCAGCAGGTCCCGGGTTTGCTCGGTGCTGTTGCGCAGGATTTCCGAGACGCCCATGAAGTGCGGCTTGTCGTCAAAAATCACGCAGGCGTTGGGCGAGATTTTCACCTCACAATCGGTGAAGGCATACAGCGCGTCAATGGTCTTGTCCGGCGAGACACCCTTGGGCAGGTGGATCACGATGGACACGAACTCGGCGGTGTTGTCCTCGATCTTCTTGATCTTGATTTTGCCTTTGTCGTTGGCTTTGAGTACGCTGTCAATAAGCGAGGTCGTGGTGGTGCCGTATGGAATCTCGTGCACGATCAAGGTACGGTCGTCTTCCTTACGAATGCGGGCACGTACGCGAATCTTGCCCCCACGCAGTCCGTCGTTGTAGTTGGACATGTCAGCCATACCGCCCGAGATGAAATCTGGGACGATCTGGGCCTTTTTGCCTTTGAGGATCTGGATGCTGGCATCGATGAGCTCCACAAAATTGTGGGGCAACATTTTACACGCCAGACCTACCGCAATCCCTTCCACCCCTTGCGCCAGCAGAAGCGGAAACTTCATCGGCAGGGTTTCGGGCTCTTTGTTGCGGCCGTCATAGGAGCTGAGCCAGTTGGTGGTCTTGGCGTTAAAGGCCACGTCCAAGGCAAACTTACTGAGCTTGACCTCGATGTAACGCGGGGCTGCAGCACGGTCGCCGGTGGCGACGTTGCCCCAGTTTCCCTGCATGTCCAAGAGCAACTCCTTCTGGCCGATTTGGACCATGGCGTCGCCGATGGAAGCGTCCCCATGCGGGTGGTACTTCATGGTGTTGCCAATGGCGTTGGCCACCTTGTGGAAACGGCCGTCGTCCATTTCACGCAAGGAATGGAGGATGCGGCGCTGCACCGGTTTGAGGCCGTCGTGCAAGTGAGGCACCGCGCGCTCGAGGATGACGTACGAGGCGTAGTCCAGGAACCACTCGTTGTACATCCCTTTGATGGGAATGACGTTCTCGAGTTGTTCCCCGCTCTCGTCGCGGTCAAAGTCGTCGTCGCGTTCGTTGTCGTCGTTGGGCAGTTGTTCTTCGCTCATAGGTCACGGCGGGCTCAGGCGGCCTCTTCTTCCACTTCGTCTTTTTCGACTTTCAGGTTTTCGATGATGAATTCCTGACGTTCCGGGGTGTTCTTGCCCATGAAGAATTTGAGCAATTCCGGAATTTGGCTGTCTTTGCCCAAGACCACGGGGTCCAGGCGGATGTGTTCACCGATAAAATGCTTGAACTCGTCTGGCGAAATCTCACCGAGCCCCTTGAAGCGGGTAATCTCGGGTTTGCCTTTGAGTTTTTGCATGGCGTCCTGCTTTTCAGCTTCGCTGTAGCAATAAATGGTTTCTTTTTTGTTGCGCACACGGAACAGTGGGGTCTGCAACACGTGCACGTGGCCGGCGCGCACCAGCTCGGGAAAGAACTGGAGGAAGAAGGTGATCAACAGCAAACGGATGTGCATGCCGTCCACATCGGCATCGGTGGCGATCACGACGTTCTTGTAACGCAGGGTTTCCAAACCTTCCTCAATGTTGAGGGCCGCTTGAAGCAGGTTGAACTCCTCGTTTTCGTAGACCACTTTTTTGGTGAGTCCGTAGGAGTTCAGAGGCTTTCCTTTGAGGCTGAACACCGCTTGGGTGTTCACATCACGCGCTTTGGTGATGGAACCAGATGCACTGTCCCCCTCGGTGATGAACAGGGTGGAGAATTGCCCCTTGTCGTTCTTGGTATCGTTGTAGTGGGCGCGGCAATCGCGGAGTTTACGGTTGTGCAAGTTGGCCTTCTTGGCGCGCTCGCGGGCCAGTTTTTTGATGCCGGCCAAATCCTTGCGCTCACGCTCGGATTGGAGGATGCGTTTCTGCAAAGCTTCAGCGACATCGGCGTTGCGGTGCAGGAAGTTGTCGAGGGCGGTTTTGAGAAAGTCCAACACAAATGTGCGCATGGTGGTGCCTCCGGGCTCCACCTCGTTGCTGCCCAGCTTTGTTTTGGTTTGGGACTCAAACACGGGCTCCATGACCTTCACAGCTACGGCTGCAGAGATGCCTGATCGCACATCCTGCGGGTCGTAGTCCTTGCCAAAAAAGTCGCGCACCACTTTGACGTAAGCCTCTCGGAAGGCACGTTGGTGCGTGCCGCCCTGGGTGGTAAACTGACCATTCACGAAGCTGTAGTAGTCCTCTCCGTATGCGTCAGTGTGGGTGATGGCAACTTCAATGTCATCGCCGCGCAAGTGAATGATGGGATAGCGGATGTTGTCACCCACGTTGGTCTCCAACAAGTCCTTGAGGCCGTGCTCGGAGTGGTACTTCTGGCCGTTGAAGTAGATGGTGAGCCCGGTGTTGAGGTAACAGTAGTTCCAGAGCAGCTTCTCAACGTGTTGAAGCTTGTACTGGAAATTCGGGAAGATCTCGGGATCGGGCACGAAGGTGATCTTGGTGCCACGACGTTTGGTGGATTCCTCGAGTGCGCCGTCCTCCAGGAGTTCCCCGCGAGAGAATTGAGCCGTCTTGGATTGGCCTTCACGTACAGACTGCACGGTAAATTCGGTGCTGAGTGCGTTGACTGCCTTGGCACCTACTCCGTTCAGACCTACCGACTTTTTAAATGCGCGTGAGTCGTACTTCCCCCCCGTGTTGATCTTGGATACCACGTCCACCACTTTGCCCAAAGGAATGCCCCGGCCGTAGTCACGGACCTTTACCGAGTTGTCACGAATGCTGACTTCAACGGTTTTGCCGTAGCCCATGACGTACTCATCGATGCAGTTGTCAAGGACTTCTTTGAGCAGGACGTAAATGCCGTCATCTGCCGAAGTCCCATCGCCAAGTTTGCCGATGTACATCCCCGGACGCATCCGGATGTGTTCCTTCCAGTCAAGCGAGCGGATATTGTCTTCGGTGTACTGAACTTCCTGAGCCATGGTTAGGGGTTGATCTAAATCGCCCGATAAAGGCAACAAGCCAACTAAATTAGCAAAACCACCTCCGCTAGCCCGGAATCGCTGAAAGCCACTTATCAACAACGTGCCCGAGTTTTCAAAAAACTCTGCGCGCCGAACTTATTGGCCAAAAACAAACCTTTCAAGAAGGGATTTTTGTACTTTACTGCCTGCTGTCTGTGCGATTTCAAGGAGTTCCCGCTCCGTTTTTCATCCTGAATCCATGAGTGCAACTGCACTTGCAAAGCCATCCTTCGTTGTGATAGGGTGCGAAGGCTGCGTATGACGCAACATGCGTTGCAGGTGCAAAACCAATGAGTGCGTGAGGATCAATATCCACCATACGTCCAACCTTGTCTGTTCGCTAAACGTAGAACAGAGATGCCGCGGACGTACCACACCTCAGCGAACCAAACCCAATTGAAAAGTACGCCCTGTCTATCTGTGCCTGAACTATTATGATGCAACGTTACACCCTCCTGAGCCTCGTCACGGCTCTTCTGCTCTCCTCCTCTGGCTTGGCCCAACTTTGGCAAGACCAAGCTTCAGAACAACGCGTGAGCGGCCAACGCTGGATACAGCCCGCGACCTACCGTGGCATAACTACTTCCCCTGCGGCCCTCTGGGGCGTGCTGCGCCAAGCCCCTCACATTCAAGATGTGCGCGCCAAAGATAGCGGCACCCTGTTGGAGCTGCCTGCACCCGACGGCACCATCCAAGTATTTAGCATTGTGGAGTTCCCCGTGATGGCGCCTGCCCTGCAGGAACGCTACCCCAACATCCGCTCGTATGCGGGTCAAGGGATCACCGACCCTTCGGCCACTGTGCGCTTGAGCATGTCTCCCAAAGGCTTCCATGCCATGGTCATCAACAATGGCGATACGTGGTACATCGACCCCTTGACCGACGGGACCACCGAGGCCTACCAGTCATACACGAAAAAGGCCTTCTACGCCAACACTGATAAGGTATTTGAAGAACTTCCTCCCATCGTGGACGACGTGCAGATGGACCTGCAGAAGTTCGACGAGAGCAACAGTACCAAGTACGACAAGCCTGCACACGACCGCCAAGTGCGCCACTTTGGTCAATCGGCCGCGCAAGTCCGCACCGAAAGCGGCACTGAGCTGCGAACCTACCGTCTGGCACTGGCCTGCACCGGTGAGTACGCCCAATTCCACGGAGGAACTGTGCCCGATGTAGTGGATGCCTACAACACCTCCCTGACCCGAGTGAACGGTGTTTACGAGCGCGAAGTTGCGGTACATATGGATTTGGTCGCCAACAACAACAACGTGATCTTCCTCGATGGCGCCACCGACCCCTACACCAACAACAGCGGCGGCACCATGCTGGGCCAAAACATCAACACCTGCAATGCGCAGATCGGATCGGCCAACTACGACATTGGCCACGTATATTCTACCGGCGGCGGAGGTGTGGCCTACCTGCAAAGCCCTTGCGGCTCAAACAAAGCCGGTGGTGTTACCGGACAACCTACACCGGTAGGCGATCCTTTTGACATCGACTACGTGTGCCACGAGATGGGCCACCAATACGGCGGCAATCACACCCAAAACAACAGCTGCAACCGTTCCTCGGGTGCTGCCTACGAGCCAGGCAGTGCATCCACCATCATGGGTTACGCTGGCATTTGCTCGCCCAACCTGCAAAGCAACTCGGACGATTACTTCCACATCCACAGCTTCAACGAAATGAAGGCGTTTACCGTCAACGGCAACGGCAACACCTGTGCAGTGGTGACCACCACCGGTAACGGAGTGCCAACCGTAGATGCCGGTGCCGACTACACCATTCCCGGTGCCACACCGTTTGAGCTGACTGCCACCGGATCGGATCCAGACGGCGACGCCATCACCTACACGTGGGAGGAATACGATCTTGGCCCTGCGACAGCCGCTGGTGACAGCGACCTGAGCAATCCTTCGGGCAACCAGCCCACCTTCCGCTCCTGGAAAGGGACTGAAGACCCCACACGTGTATTCCCACGCATCACTGATCTGATCAACAACACCACCGTAGTAGGTGAGCACCTCCCTGATTACGACCGCGGCATGACCTTCCGTTGTTCGGTGCGCGACAACCGCGCTGGTGGTGGTGGCGTGAACGAAGACGAAATGCAGATCACGGTAGACGGCGATACGGGGCCGTTTTTGGTGACGTACCCCAACGGAGGAGAAGCCCTCCCAAGCGGCGGACCTGTTCCAGTTAGCTGGGACGTCGCCGGTACCGACGGTGCACCTGTAAACTGCACGGCTGTGGACATTTACCTGTCCACCGACGGTGGCCTCACCTACCCTACGCTGCTGGTTTCAGGTACCGCCAACGACGGCGCCGAACTCGTGACCATGCCGTCTGTGGAAACCACCACCGCGCGGATCAAGATCAAAGGCAACGGCAATGTGTTCTTTGACATCAGCAACGCCAACGTAGAAATCACCTCATCAGTCGTTTCTGCACAGTACGATGCTGTGATCAACGCCATCATCGAACCAGAAGGCGATTACTGTGGAAACACCATCAATCCCATCATCCAACTCCTCAACCTCGGTACCGAGACCCTTACATCTGCAGACATTGAGACTTTTGTAGATGGCGTTTCACAAGGAACTGTCAACTGGACCGGTTCCCTCACACTCGGATCCACTGAGTTGGTCACATTGCCCACCCTATTTCCAGCAGACGGTTCGCACACCTATGAAGCAGTTGTCAGCAACCCCAACGGCCAAGCCGACGAAAACCCTGCCAACAATAGCCAAACCACCAACTTCTCTACGGTGGCGGCCCCTAACCTGGTCACCTTCTCGCTGTTGACCGACTGCTGGGGCAGCGAAGTGGGCTGGACCCTCACCAACCAAACCACTGGTGAAGTGCTGGGCTCATTATCCTCTGGAACCCTGGGCAACCAAACCACCTACGACACCGAATTCTGCCTTTCGAACGGGTGTTACGACCTGACCATCACTGACACGTATGGTGACGGGCTCTCGGGCGCTTCCTACGGCGCGTGTGGGGTGGACGGCGACTACTCAGTGACCGACAACGGAGGTACTGTTCTGGTTCAAATGGCGGCCTCCAACTATGGCGCAAGCATTACCGAAACCTTCTGCGTGACAAGCACTGTGCTGGGCTGTACCGACAACACCGCGTGCAACTACAACCCTGCTGCTACCTCAGACGACGGCTCGTGTGAGTTTACCTCATGCGCAGGATGTACCGATGCTGCCGCATGTAACTACGACGCGACGGCCACCATCGATGACGGCTCGTGCATCTTGCCCGACGGTTGTACTGATGCTACCGCCTGCAACTACGATGCAACCGCTGCGTGCGACGACGGCTCGTGCGAATTCACCAGCTGCACCTGCTACGCCGACCTGAACGGCGACTTGGACCGCAACGTAACTGACCTATTGATACTGCTAGCCGAATTCGGGTGCTCAGGATCCGAGTGCATCGCAGACATCAACGAAGACGGCGAAGTGGCCTCGGGAGATATCCTGGAACTGCTCTCTGTGTTCGGGACCTCATGTGATTAAACCTTTACCAAGTGAAATACATTTCCTGCATTCTCGGGAACGGAGGGCTCATTGCAATTGCAATGGGCCTTTCGGTTTCCCTGTTTGGCCAAGACAAGGTCTGGGCCGAACGGATCCAAGATCCTAACGTCAACCTTTACGAAGTCCAAACCGAATTCAACGACTATTGGGAAGGACGCGAAATCGAACGTGGCCAAGGCTACAAACAATACAAGCGCTGGGAGCACTTTTGGGAGCCCCGCCTTGCCCCGAGCGGCGACATGGTAGCCCCAGATGCGGTGTACCAAGCTGTGCAACGCAACCGTGGAAGTGAGGTCCGCCTCTCGCAGTCGGGCGTGTGGACCTACTTTGGCAACACCTCGGTTCCAGGGGGTGGCGGAGGCGCTGGCCGCGTAAATATGGTGCGCGTGGATCCGTCCAACACCTTGCGTTACTACGCATGTGCTCCAGCAGGAGGCCTCTGGCGCTCAAACAACGCTGGAACCAACTGGGAGGTGGTCAACACCGACCAACTCGGTTCCATTGGCGTTTCGGATGTGGCGATTGACCCCAACGATCCCAACACCCTCTACATCGCCACCGGTGACGGTGACGCTGGAGACACCTACGCGCTGGGTGTACTCAAGTCCACCGACAACGGCGTAACGTGGAACACCACCGGACTCAACTGGACCGTGCAACAAGTGCGCCGCTGCAACCGCATCATCATGGATCCTTCTGACAGCGACGTATTGCTGGTGGCCACCTCCAACGGGGTGCACCGCACCACCGACGGCGGGGCCAATTGGGCACAAACCTTGAGCGGCAACTTCAAAGACGTGCAGTTCAAGTCCGGCGATGCAAACACAGTGTTTGCAGTGGGCAACGGTGATGATTTCTTCTTCTCGAACGACAACGGGGTCACCTGGACTCAATCCACCACTGGACTGCCCACTTCGGGCATTTCACGTTTGGCGTTGACCGTAGGTTCCTCTGACCCGAACACCCTGTACATTTTGGCCGGCCGCTCTTCGGATCAAGGCTTTGAAGGTTACTACCGATCGCAAGATGCGGGCCTCACCTGGACTCAAATGGCGAGCGCCGCCACCATCAACCTGCTCGGTTGGAACGTGAATGGTACCGACTCAGGCGGTCAAGCCTGGTACGACTTGGCTACGGCATGTGACCCCACCAACGAAGACGTCGTGTATGTAGGTGGTGTAAACACTTGGAAATCCTCGGACGGCGGTGCCACTTGGAACATTGTAGGCCACTGGTACGGCGCCTCAGGTACGCCTTACGTGCACGCGGACATCCACGGCATGTACTTCATCCCCGGCACCTCCACCCTGCTGATCGGCTGTGACGGCGGCGTGTTCCGTACGCTGAATGGCGGCACTTCGTTCTCGGACCTTTCCAGCAACCTGGAGATCGCCCAGATTTACCGATTGGGGCTGAGTGCCCAAACCCAGAACATTGTGTTCTCAGGCTGGCAAGACAATGGCAGCAACTTGAAAATCGGCAACAACTGGACCCGCCCTATTGGTGGCGACGGCTTTGAAAGCATCGTGGACCACACCGATGAGAGCATTATGTATGGCACCATCTACTACGGTCGCATCTACAAGTCCACCAACTACGGTTCGAGCTTTTCGACCATCCTGAACAGCGACGGGTCCGGTGCGAATGAAGGCGGTGCTTGGCTCACCCCTTACGTGATGAGCGAAAACGACCACAACAAACTGATTGTAGCCAAAAAGAGTCTGCACGTCTCTACAGATGCCGGTGGCAGCTGGACCTCATACGCCATGCCCACCACAGGCAACAGCAACGCACTTGCAGTGGCCGAATCCGATGAGAATGTGATTTTCGTGGGCAAAGGCGGAAACCTCTACCGTACGCTAGACGGAGGTACCACCTGGACCACGCTCTCGGGACTCTCGGGCTCATCGATCACCTACATTGCCATCGATCCTACCGACGCCACACGATTGTGGGTGAGCTTCTCGGGCTTCGGTTCGGGTGCGAAAGTCTACTACAGCGGTGATTCAGGCGATACCTGGACCAATTACTCCGACGGGCTTCCGGCCATACCTTGCAACACCATCGTTTACCAGAAGGACACCGACGACGGTCTTTACGTAGGCACCGATGCCGGTGTGTACTACCGCGAGAATTCCTTTGCTGCATGGCAACCCTACACCGACGGGCTGCCAAATACTGTGGTTTCTGAATTGGAAATCCACTATGGCAGCAACACCATCGTAGCAGCTACATACGGACGCGGTTTGTGGCACGCACCTCTGTATGTTATCCCCGCAGACGATGCTGCCATTGTGACCGTAGATGCTCCCAACACCACTCAGTGTGACCCCGATGTGGAAGGCATTGTGACCATCGGAAACTTTGGTGCCAACACCTTGACGGCGGCCACCATCGAATATGGACTCAACGGCGTATACGATCAATCGTTCGCGTGGACCGGTTCGCTGGCCACTGGCGAGACTGAGCAAGTCAACCTCCCGGCGGTTACAGGCACGCCCGGCACAGCCACCTTTGTTGTGCGCATTGTGATCGCCTCAGATCAGAACAACACGAACGACAGCAAAGAGTCCATCTACGAAATCGGCGAGGGAGAAATTGAAACCACCATCACCATCGAAACCGATTGTTGGGGTGGAGAAACCACTTGGGAATTGCGCGACGCCAGCACCGCGGTTATTGCCAGCGGCGGGCCATTGGCCAGCAACTCAGTCATTGCCACCAACGTGTGTTTGACCGATGCCTGTTACGAGTTTGAAATCTTCGACAGCTACGGCGACGGCCTGAACGGCACCGCCTATGGGTGTGCCATTGACGGCGACTACTACCTGACCCAAGCAGACGGCACTGTACTGGTGACCATGCCCGTTGTCGATTTTGATTTCAACGCTTTGCACCCCTTCTGTACCGTACCGGCAACCGTGCTGGGCTGTACCGACGGCAGCGCCTGCAACTTCGACCCTGCGGCCACTTCGGACGACGGCTCGTGTGAGTATACTTCCTGCGCAGGATGTACAAATCCAGTGGCGTGCAACTACGACGCCACCGCCACCATCGACGACGGCTCGTGTGACTTGGTGAGCTGCTACGGGTGTACCGACAGCGGTGCGTGCAACTACGATGCAACGGCCACCAACGACGACGGCTCGTGTGAGTTCACATCGTGCGCAGGTTGTACCGACAGCGGCGCCTGCAACTATGACGCTACCGCCACCATCGACGACAGTTCATGTGAGTACGCTACATGCGCGGGTTGCACCGATAGCGGTGCCTGCAACTACGACGCAGGTGCCACCTTGGACGACGGCACGTGTGAGTATGCTTCGTGCGCATGTCCTATGGACCTCAACAACGACGGCTTCATTGGCACCGGTGATGTGCTGGCGATTATCGGCGACTTTGGTTGCGCCGGCGTGTGTAGCGGAGACGTCAACGACGACCTCAGTACCGACACCTCTGACCTGCTGACCATGCTTGCCATGTTCGGAACTGCATGTCCATAAACGACTTTAGGTTTGACGTATAGAAGCGCCCCGGTTCGAAAACCGGGGCGCTTTTGTTTGGGTGTGAACCCGCACGGAATATTTCGGTTCTTTGGGTCATGAAGAAGATTCTGATCACCGGCGCCAGTTCAGGCATAGGTGCCGCCACCGCCGCCCTACTTCACAAGCAAGGCCATACCCTCGCACTCAGCGCCCGCAACGAAGCCAAACTCCAAGCCCTGGCCGACCAACTTGGCGACCGCGTGAGCATCCACCCCTGTGATGTGCGCGACCACAACCAAGCCCGATCCAGTGTAGCGGCTGCCGTGGAAGCCATGGGCGGATTGGACGTCTTGCTCAACAATGCCGGACTGGGGTACTTTGACCCGCTTGCAGACGGCAACTTGGAGCAATGGCATACCATGGTGGACACCAACATCAAAGGGGTGCTCAACTTCTTGCACGCCAGCCTGCCACACCTGCGCCAAGGGTTTGGCCACGTGGTCAATGTGGGGTCGGTCGCTTCGCACCACGTCTTCCCAAACTCGGGGGTGTACTGCGCCACCAAGTGGGCCGTACTCGCGCTTTCTGAAAGTATCCGCACCGAACTGGCCAGTGAAGTAAAGGTCACCACCATTTCTCCAGGAGCAGTCAACACCGCCTTTGTGGATCAAACCACGAACCAAGAGCTGCTCAAGGAATACAAAACCTACTTCAGCAAAGGGCTGCCCGTGGAGCGCATTGCAGAAGCCATCCGCATGGCCATCGAAACTCCAGACGACGCGCTGGTGAGCGAGATCATCGTGCGCCCCAACCGTGCCCGAGGATAGGTGCGCCTGCTCTCCTACATCAGCTCCACCAGTTGGGGCGGACTGGAAATGAACGCCGTGCGGTACGTGCATTGGTTTGCCGAAGCCGGTGCCGAAGTCAAGCTGATTTGTGTGGCCGATACACCTGTATACCAACGTGCCTTGGAGTTAGGTTTGGCCGTGCAGACCACACCGCGCAACCGCAAATACTTCGACTGGAAACATGCCCGTGCTCTGGCCCGAGAAGTGAACGCCTTTGCACCAGACGTCCTGTGGTTCCGAGACAACCGAGACATGGATGTATTGGCGTGGACCAAGGTGTTTGCCCGTCATCCCTTCCAACTGGTCTACCACCAAGCCATGCAATTGGGCGTGGCCAAGAAAGACCCGCTGCACACCTGGCGGTTCCGCAAAATCGATACGTGGATTGCCTTACTCCCCTTTCTGGCGCAGCAGGTGGAAACACAAACGCGGTTTCCCAGAACGCGCATAGCAACGGTGCCGCTGGGGCAAGAGGCCGAACGGTTCTCTCCTGAGCGTCATACCCGTTCTGAAGCACGAGCCGCATTGGACTTGCCCGAAGACGCGTGGATCGCTGGAATCATCGGTCGCATCGATCCTTTGAAGGGTCAGCTTGAAGCCGTGAGAGCCGTGGCTGCGTTACACGCCCAAGGACATCACGTGCAGTTGCTGCTCATGGGAGAACCCACCCACGGGGAAGGCCTGGCTTACATGAAATCGGTGCAAGCAGCCATTGCACAGCACGGGCTCCAAAAAGTGGTGCACCTACGCCCCTATTCGTCGCAGGTCGCATTGGCATACCGAGCGTTGGATGTGTTTGTGATGGCTTCGGCCGGAGAGACCTTTGGCAACGTGACCGTGGAGGCCATGTTGAGCCGAGTGGCAGTGCTGGGCACCAATACTTCCGGCACTCCAGAGATTTTGGATCACGGTAAGGCCGGCATGCTCTTCGATCCTCAAGAGAAACATGGACTCACCCGTGCATTGCAAGCGCTCTGCACCCAACCCGAGAAGGTGGATGCCTTAGCAGAGGCCGGCTACCAGCGGGCCTTGAAGCACTACACCAAGCAAGCGGTGCTGGACCAACTGCAGAAACTCTTGTCCTAAGGACAGTCTGTTCCAAATGCGCCCAGAATGTCTAGGATGTCGGCGGTGCCGATGGTGCCATCAGCGTTGAGGTCTGCGTCACAGGAGTCCGTGAACAGGCACGAACCATCATCCACCGAAGCATTGGCTTCGTAGTTGGTCGCGTTGGCGTAGGTGCATCCGGGCACCCCCACTTGCACAGCCACCTCTTGGGCGTTGCTCAAGCGTACGCATCCATCTACATCTACCAAACAGCTGTATGTGCCGCTCGTGGCAGGAGTCCACGTTTCGGCATCCGAGCCTGTAAGCGCAGAGCCGTCTTGGTACCACGTGTAAGTAGTCGCGCCAGCAAGGTTGACTTCCAAGGTGCCCGCAACGTCCAAAGAAATCTCAGGCAAGGTGTTGCAGGCGTCTTCCACCTTGAGTACTTGGCCGCCGATATCCACGATGTAGGCTGTACCGTCGGTGCCCGTGGCCAAATGCACGTAGCCGAAGTTGCCATCGCTGTTGACCGTGTAGGCGTTGTAGCCTCCTGCGCCGTCGTCTTTGAGGGCGTGTATTTCGCCCAGACAGTAATCGGTGTAGAGGTAGTAGCCTTCCATGCCCGGGTATTCAGTCCCGCGGTACACGAATCCACCGGTGATACTGCACCAACCGGTAAATCCGGTGTGGGCGTGGGTGATGACCGGAGGGTGATGCGGCAAGGTGCTACACTCTGAAGTGTTGAACGTCACCAGCCCTTCCCAACACCGCCATCCGTAGTTTTCTCCACCGGTGCTGGCGCCAGACTGCACGCTGATTTCTTCAAATTGGTCTTGGCCCACATCACCGTTCCAGAGGTCTCCAGTCAACGGGTCAAAACTGAAGTTCCAAGGGTTGCGCAGGCCAATGGCCCAGATTTCATCCAGTACGCCGGGTGCACCAAGGAAAGGGTTGTCCGCAGGGATGGTATACGTACCGTCGCCGGCCACCGCGATACGCAACATCTTGCCGAGCAGGCTTTGGCCGTCTTGAGCTCGGGCCAACGGGTCACCGCCAGAGCCGCCGTCCCCCGTGCCGATGTACAGGTGGCCGTCAGGACCAAATGCAATGTGCCCGCCGTTGTGGTTGGAGAAATCCTGGACAATGTTCAGCAGCACCACCTCGCTTGCAGGATCTGCGACATTCTGGTTGGATGAAACGCTCCATTCGGAAACAACGGTATCTCCGCCCACATCGGTGTAGTTCAAGTAAAACTTGCCGTTGGCAGTATAATCCGGGTGAAAAGCCATACCCAACAGGCCGCGTTCGCTACCGGTTGAAATCAGTCCAGAAACGTCCAGGAAGGTGCCGATGTAGGTGCCGTCGGGCTGGTAGATTTCAACGTCACCTTGGGATTGCTCCAGGATGAAGAGGCGCCCATCGGGAGCAGGAACCAGTCGCACCGGGTCGTTCAGTCCGGTAATGAAAGAAGAAAACACCACCTCCGGAGGCGATTGCAAGTCAGCTTGCGACCATGCGGTGCAGGCCACAAGTAAAGCGGCCAGAAAAACAGGGTACTTCACGGCAATTCATTTGGTACTTGAAAGGTACGAATTGCCGAAAGGCACCACGCGAAAGACTTGCTACCTTTGCCGTTCCAGTCGCTGAGTCCATGAGTTTGAACGTCGAAATCGCGAAGCGCAAAACCTTCGCCATCATTTCCCACCCGGATGCGGGTAAGACCACCCTGACCGAGAAGCTCCTCCTGTTTGGAGGCGCCATCCAAACCGCGGGTGCCGTCAAGAGCAACAAGATCACCAAAACCGCCGCCTCGGATTTCATGGAGATCGAGAAGCAGCGTGGGATTTCGGTGGCCACCTCGGTGATGGCCTTCCACTACAAGGACATGCTGGTGAACCTGCTCGACACACCAGGTCACAAGGACTTTGCAGAAGACACCTACCGCACCCTGACTGCGGTGGACAGCGTCATTTTGGTGATCGACTGCGTAAAAGGCGTGGAGGCCCAGACCGAGCGCCTGATGGAAGTCTGCCGCATGCGCGACACCCCGGTGATCGTCTTCATCAACAAAATGGACCTCGAAGGCCGCGATGCTTTTGACCTGTTGGATGAGTTGGAAGAAAAACTCGACATCCGCGTGCGTCCACTCTCTTGGCCCATTGGAATAGGCCATACCTTCAAAGGCGTGTACAAGCTCTACGAGAAGAAACTCAACCTGTTTGACGCCTCCAAGACCAAGATTGCCCAGGACGTGGTGGAGATCAACGACCTCGACGACGAACGCTTGGAACAGCTCGTGGGTGAAGACCTGGCCGACGAACTGCGCGAAGAAGCCGAGTTGGTTGACGGCGTGTACGACGACTTTGACATAGAAGCTTACCGCGAAGGCAAACTCGCCCCGGTGTTCTTTGGATCCGCGGTGAATAACTTTGGCGTACAGGAGATGCTCGACAAGTTCATCGAGATCGCCCCCACTCCCAAATCGCGTGAAGCGCAAACCCGTGAGGTGCAACCTACCGAGGCCAAGTTCTCGGGCTTTGTGTTCAAGATCCACGCCAACATCGATCCGCGCCACCGCGATCGCATTGCATTTGTGCGCGTGTGCTCGGGCAAGTTCGAGCGCAACAAGTTCTACACCCACGTGCGCCTGGAGAAGCAACTCAAATTTGCCAATCCGGCCACCTTTATGGCCAGCTCCAAAAACGTGGTGGACGAAGCCTTTCCTGGGGATGTGGTGGGCCTTTATGACACCGGAAACTTCAAAATCGGCGATACCCTGACCGAAGGCGAACCGCTCATGTTCCGAGGCATCCCAAGCTTCTCGCCAGAGATCTTCAAGGAACTGGTCAACAAAGACCCCATGAAGAGCAAGCAGTTGGACAAAGGTATTCGACAACTCACTGAGGAAGGTGTTGCACAGGTGTTCTACACCCCAGTGGGCAACCGAAAAATTGTGGGTACCGTCGGCGAGCTGCAGTTTGAAGTGATCAAGTACCGTCTGGAGAACGAGTACGGTGCCAAATGTGAATTCCAGCCCAAGAACTACTTCAAGGCCTGCTGGTTGACCTCAGACAACGAAGAGAAGCTCATGGAATTCAAACGCATCAAAGGCCAAGAGGTGGTCAAGGACAAAGATGGGTTGGATGTTTTCCTCGCTCCGAGCCAGTTTATGCTCGATATGGAGCGCCAAAACTACCCCGACCTCGAATTCCATTTCACATCAGAATTCAAGCTGGCCGAGGCGTAGCGGACGATTACAATTATTTTGCGAACTTACGTTATGCACAACTGTTGTTCTAAACATATATTTGCGTCCATAATCTGAATCCGAAACAATTATGAAAGCGATTTACACCTTCGCACTTGCAGCCGGTGTTGCCCTGTTTGCCTCATGCGGCGAAAGCACCACCGCTGTTGAATCACAAGCACCTGCAGAACCTGCTGTAGCTGAAGCCACTAGCACCGATTACTTTGTCAGCACCGACGCCAGCTCGGTCACCTGGGAAGGCACCAAAATCATTGGCGGCGGCCACAACGGCACCATTGGCATCAAGAAAGGCAAGGTCACCATTGAAGGCGGTGTGATTACCTCAGGCATGGTTATCATCGATATGAACACCATGGCCAATACCGATCTCGAGGATAAAGAACAACGCGCAAATTTGGTGGGTCACCTCAGCAGCCCCGATTTCTTTGACGTTGCAACCCACCCCTATGCCACCTTCACAGTAACCAAGCACGCAGATGGCATCTTGGGCGGCAACCTTGAACTCAAGGGCGTTAGCCGCGAAATCAGCTTCCCCATCCGTATGAGCGAGTTGGACGGAAAGATGGCTGCCAAAGGCTCTGTAGTGATCGACCGCACCCAGTGGGGCGTTGAGTACGGCTCATCGCTGGGCGACGCTACCTTGGGCGACAACATGGAAATTGGCTTCAACCTCGAAGCGTCTACCGAAATGGAGACTGCAAAGTAGGCGAACGTCTCAATCGAAGAGATGAAGGGCGTCCGAGCGGGTGCCCTTTTTTTATGCCCTAACGTAGGTAGCTGCCTGCGTTCAGGTCAAACGTTTGCCCCGTAGCATGGTCCATCATGCCACTGAGGATGAGGGTTGTGAGTGGCGCCAAATGTTCGGGGCGTGTCATTTGATCAAGAGCCATGCCTTGCAGTAGATACTCTTCTCCGTATTGCTCCACAAAGTCTTGGGCCATGTCGGTATTGACAAAGCCGGGGGCCAGGGCAAAGGACTGGATGTTGTCCTTGCCGTATGCACGTGCTAGCGATTTGCTGAGTGCCACCACAGCGGCCTTACTGGCGGCATATGCCAAATAATCCACCGTATCGCCACGGTGTGCTGCGCGGGAGGCCATGTGCACCAGACGTCCCCCTCCATTCGCAGTGAAATGCGCCACAGCAAGCATGGAAAGTTGGGCAGCAGCTTGCGCATTGATGTCCATGGTGCGTTGCCAGAACTCGAGCCACTGCGGACTGTTTGGTGCGGCGCTCAGGGCCACAGCCGCATTGTTGATCAGACCCGTTAATTTGCCCACTCTATCTACACATTGGGAGAAGAGGCGCTCGACCGCATCGGGGTCTTCCAAATTGGCCTGTAAAGCAAAGCAGCCCGGACCTAATTCATAGGCCAAGGCCTCTGCTTCATTTTTTGACGTGTTGTAATGGATGCACACCTGGGCGCCCGAATTCGCCAATGAAATGGCAAGCTCACGGCCGATGCCCCGGCTGGAACCGGTGACCAAGATGGCCTGTCCGTCCAGGGAAACGTGCATGTCTTAACGCAACAAGGTCACGTGACCAGTAATGGTGCGCGGCTCCAATTCATGTATCGGTTTGACCACGATGCGGAACGCGTAAGTTTCGTTCTGTACGTAGTGGTCGCCGCCGGTGTGGCCGCCATCCCAAACCTGGTTGGGGTTGGTCGAGTGGAAGACGATTTCGCCGTTGCGCCCAAACACCCACACCTCGTAGTTGTCGGCATCGATGGCACCGCTGACCGGTTGCCACACTTCATTGATACCGTCGTTGTCAGGTGAGAAAGAGTTGGGCACGTAGAACGAGAACTCTTCTTTTTCAAAGTGCGCCACGATGGTGTCGTTCTGGGAGAAATTGAAGTTTACTACAGGCTCTCGGTTGTCTGGCGTAGGGCTGTGGTTGCTGGCCGACCAGCCGGTAAATCGCCAGAAGTCGATGGGCGTAGCCACATACAAGTGATTAACGCCTGCTTCGACCTCATCGGTCCAGCTGTCCTGAACGATGGGGCCGTCACCGGGCTTCACGGCGCCGGCAAGCGGGGGATCGATCATGACCGTGATTTCGTTGTGTGGAGTCACTTCGTAGACCGCCACAATGGTATCGGTCTGGTTCAGGTTCAATACCATGTTGGCCGAGAACTCGTCTGGGCTCACCACGTGGTTGTTCACCATCCAGTATTGGAACTCACTCCACTCGTCCACAGGAGAGGTGACGAACTGGAGGTCTACCTCACCTGCCAAAGTACCTTCCCAAGGAAGGTCTGGGTAGTCCAGCGCATCGATGGAAATGGACCCTGCACCTGCAGGTTGAACGTCCACCATCACATCAAAGTGAGGGATCTCTATAAAGTTGGCGATGATGGTATCGGTCTGGTTGATAAAGACCGCTCCGGTGGTATCCGAAGCACCAGGGATGAAGGTGGCGTTCAGGATGTCCCAATCGTCAAACACGTACCACTCGTTGGGTACAGCAGTGATCACACGGGTACCACCATCGGTCAGGATGGTGTTGGCGTGTGGCGCTGTTGAGGCCCCGTCCAAAAGGATGTCCCCTGCTCCTGCCGGTTGTACGTCGTACATGACCAATTGCGGATCGATGTTGGTGTCGAAGTGAGCAACAATCGTGATGTTCCCCGTAAGTGTGGTTTCGAAACTTGGATCTAGCAGGTCGTCAATGGTGACGTCCCCCTCCAAGACTTCCCAACCCAGAAAGACACCGGCAGTCTCAAAGGCATCAAAGTCAATGCCGATGTCGGTGTAGTAAGTACCCACCCATGGAGACTCGTCCCAGTTGATCAATGCGTTTTCGACTTCTACTTGGCCGATGCCGTCAATGATCACAGTCACAGTTACTGCTTCAACATCGTAGCAATCTTCGATGCCGCCGATGAGCTCATCTGCACAGCGGTCGTTGATGAAGTCACGCATGGTTTGGATGGCATCCTCCCAGCCGGCGTAGGTGCCTCCCCAGACGTCCACTTGGCGTTGCATCTCGGGGGCGATCACGCCGGTGATGGAGTCCAAGAACGCATTCATGTACTCACAGCTGAAGATGGTGTTGCTGTACGATGCGTAGCGTGCGAGGTAGGTGCTGTAGAATTCCTCGTTGTCCAGCAGTGCGTTGAGTACGGGGATGTGTCCTTGACCGCCCACGTCGCCCATGCCTTCAGGGTCACATGGATCTGCGGTGGGGCCAGTGTCAGGGATACCGGTGTAGTTCACGTAGTGGCCAAAGGAGGCATCCAAGTCCCACAGGACATAGCGCCAGCGCTTGGCGTCGCCGTCTGGATGACGTCCTCGCCACCAAGTGGTGTTCCAGTTGAGCCAGTCGGCACTTACCACGTAAGTGTTCAAGATGAAGTAATCGATCAAACTCTTGGTGTTGAGCTGCGACTCCACGTACTCGTAGTTGGCCGCATCGGTCATGTCGTTGCCGGTAATGAAGTCTACCAAGTCGTACCAGTCATCGCCCGTACCGTACTCTTCCCAGGTACCGCCCCAAGTCTTGAGCCAATCCACAAAACCGCGGGGTTGGTCGTAGTAGTAGCGGGTGTAGTCCAAGTCATCAGCCTTTTCGCGGATGTCGTACACGCCCCAGTATTCTCCATTGAGGTATACAATGCAGTAGGAGCCGCGGCGTTCGTCCAACTTCATGTCACCGGCTTCGGAGATCATGTGGCAGAACAGGTCACGGCAGTGCGCGCCGTTGGCAAAACTGTAATTGTCGTTGGCCGCAGCCTTGAAGATGAAACGCTGGTACTCGTCGCGATCGGTGTAGCCCGGGAACGGGTTGTGGTGGATGGCATGGTCGTACCCCATCTGGTCGCGGGTGATGTAATCAAACCCGCGCTGGTCGTAGGCGTTTGAATCGTTGCCATGCTCGTTGGAGTCGCCTTCTGCGTCGTCAATGAACACGCCGTTTTCGTCAAAGAACTCGATGGCACACACCTCACCATCGCCCCAAGGCCAAGAACCGTCGCCGATATCATCCCCTGAAACACTGACCACTGGGATCACGTGACTATCAGCACCAATGAAGTAGGTGTTGGTTTCATTGAAACTGTCCAAGATATTGTCATCCGGATGGATGGCTACAGAGCGAATCACCGTTGTATTGGCCACCGTGATGGGGCCGGTATACAGGGTGGACGCGGCGGTGGGTGCATCACCGTTCAAGGTGTAACGGATCTCTGCCCCTGCTTCGGGGGTTGTGATTTCCACTTCGATGGATGCTGGGTAGTAGCCAGCTTCCAAATTGAATTGTGGCTTCGCGGCGAACGCCGTGCCAGTAGGACCAGTATTGCTGTTATTCGGGGTGGGGTCTGGATAGATGACCCAGTCGGCACCACCATCGCCGTTGCGGCCCCAAGACATGTCTGTCTGTACCGCACCGATCACGTTGAACTCGTAGACCTCCAGAATGGTCCCCGAAGGATCTGTAAACACCACTTCCTCGTTGCCGGTTTGGCGGAGGCGGAAGTTGGAATTCATGTATCCAAAAGCGTAGGGGTTGGTGTCGCCCAAGCCCGAGCAGAGCACCACTGCGTGCTCACCGGCGTTCAAAACGGTACCGGCAGGGAATTCCCATTTATCGGGGTTGTCCATGTTGTCCGACAGGAAGTGTCCGGACAGATCAAAGGCAGCCGTGCCGGTATTGTACAACTCAATCCAGTCGTGTTCGTCGCCCACGTCCCAGTCGTTGTAGTTGGCAGCTGTAAATTCGTTGATCACCACTTGGGCAGCGCCCGAGAAGGGCAAGAGCGCAAGCAGGATGATCGCATGGTTCAAAAATATTCGCATTGCAGGCGGTTTCGCGTCTCAAAACAGACACGGTAAAGATACAGAAGGTTGCACGGTCTTGTTAACGAAAGATTCACACAAGTGAAACACAAAACCCCGATCGTGGTTTCACGTCGATCGGGGTATTGTGTTTAGTGGAATTACCGCACACCGAATTTGCCGGTGTAACGTATACGTCCTTGCAAGACGTATTGGTACGTTCCTACCGCCAAATCGCCGCGATCAATGCGCACAGAAGTTCCGGTGATACCGGTCTGACGCATCACCTCACGTCCGGCCAAATCGGTGATGACCAGGGTGAATTGTTCGCGTGTGGGGTTGTAAAAGCTTAATGTGGCCTCTTGGGTCATGGGATTGGGTGAGAACATGACTTCACGTTGGAGTGCCACCTCGTCAACAGAACTGCTGATCACACAACCATCAACCACATTATGCAAGGTGGTGTGATAATCCTCATTCACCACATCCACTACGGGGTCAATACAAATCTCATCTTCAGGATTGATAAAGTACACACGGCACAACGCCTGGAATTCTGGACTCTTGGCCAAACTAGAATCTTGGTAACTCAATCCGATAACCTCTTGACCACCCAACAAAAATGAAGGAGTAATCGGGTAACCTATCGGATCCGCAATGGACACCACTGAGGTGATCTCCAACCCTGTCAGCGAAAACTGGTAGCCTACAATGCGGTTGTAGGGGTTCTTCACATGAACATCCAAATAATTCTCATTGAAGTTGACATTGCCAATCGAGAAGGTGGTGGTATCGAAGACATTTACAATGTTATCGGTAGGCAGATTGCATTTGTTGTGGACCCCAGAACTGTCTGGGTGTTCGTGAGCGAGATTGTACACATTGCACAGGCTCAAGAGTGCGGCATCTGCGACAGTAATGCTGCCACTCGCGTTCAGGTCGTTACATAGCGTGCTTTCGATGTCATCACCCAGGATATGATCTACGTACATTTCAGCATCGATCAACTCCTGTTCGCCATTGGCATCCAGATCTCCAGCAAGGGCTGAGCCTCCGCATTCACCGTTGCAGTCCACGGTCGCATTGCCCCATACATTCCCATTGCAATCCACATAGGGTTCACAATTTTCTTCGACGACAACCACTTCTAATTCGCCGCTTGTGCGGTCCAATTCGAGGCAGACTTGGCCCCAATTGTTGTCGTAAGATGCTTCTTCACGTCCGAGGGCATCTGGTGTGTGATCCCAGTTCACAATAACACCCAATTTGTAGATCCCATCGGCAATGCCTGTCACGTCGATCCATTGGCAGCTCAGACCAGATCCGTATATGTCGCCACAGTGCGCCGAAATACCCATCACGCTACAACCGTATTGAAAAGTCCCTCCGTCTGAACACTCCAGGTCCATCACGCAAAAGCCATTCTTTTGTCCAATGGGAAGAAGATTGTCTTCTGCATCGGTGAGCATGTAAGCTGCGTATCCTTCGTAGTGCCAGTGGTTGTGGCAGTCACCCCATTCGAATTGCTCGGGAGCATCTGGATCCCCTGCAGAACCGATGTAGTAATCTACATCACCAATGTTCTTGATGTGTGTCGTAAATCGAATAAGCTCGCGCTCACCGTACCCGTTTAGGCAGCCCTCTTCGATGTAACAATCGCTCTCGTCTACAAACATCACTTCGGCATAAATGCTGTTGGCGATGGCTTCTTCGACGATAATCAAGTCTGGCGCTGCACACAAGGGATCACCTTCATACACGCAAGTGCCATCATCGAGATCAGCAATCGGTGAGTAATTGCAAGCTTCAGGATCCGTGCAACCTTCAGGCAAGCCATTGTAGCTCAAGCTCCAGAACACATCGGTACCTCCGCAATCTCCCGCGGTGCTCCCAATCCGAATCCAATAGGTTACCCCTCCTTCCAACAACGCATTGAACTGGGCTTGTTCTCCACACCCACCTTCATTGTCATCGAAATAGATGGATCCCTCATTGCTGTTGTCAAAGTTGGACATGTTGCAGTAGTCGTAGATCCATATGCGTGTGTCGCACGTGTTGGCCTCGGCGCAGGTTGTCACCAAATACATGCCGTTCACCTCGGGGGTAAACGTATACCAAGCGTTGCCATTTGAGGCGACCCAATCTCCCGGTTCAATCGCAGTTGCTGTATCGCACACACCTCCCTCCCAGCAATCGATGATCACTTGGTGCTCATGCCCGTCGAACGTGCCGGTTTCAAAAAGCTCGCCGTCGATGTTGATGGTGTACGCGTCCGCGTTGAAAATACCGTCGCCGTAAGAGTCGTGAAGCAGGAAAGAAATGCAGTCTCCTTCAGGCACGCACACGGTGGCGCCTTCTGCTAATCCGCTGGCATAAGTGGTGGAAACACCGACCAGATCCCAGCTGGTTTCCCAGTCGTATTGGTCGGGGTTGATGATGATTTCGATTTGCATTTCGCCGTCGTCACACTGGGCTATGCCCGTGGTGACCATCGCGCACATCAAAGCGCAAAGCATTAGTACTCTATTCATTGCAGGTTGGTTTAAGCCCCATAAGGTACGACCATCACAGGCTACCATCCAACCCTACCCTGCACCAATGTTGGAGGGCAAAAAAAAAGTCCCTTATCGTTATAAGGGACTCAAAACACTTAAAACTAAAACGAATGACTTTCCGAGCGAAAACCATTTGCTAACCAGCAGCACACGGGTGCTGCGTGTGTCAAATGTACACCTCCACTTTCGTGCGCACCTTTTTCGGGGTATGAATGGTCGCAATGCAGGTATGAGCTGCACGAATATGCGTACGAATGGTTTGTGGGGCGAGAGGGGAAATAATCCGCGGAGCGGTTTGCCCTCGCGCGGGCCTTTCCTAATTTTGCCGGAAACAAATCAGAAAGCCATGGGCGATCACAAAGAAGCAGAACAGAACGAGATTGGCGGACCAGTTGTATTTGCACTGATCCTGTTTGCCATTGTTATCCTCTCGATCTACCTGATGGTCTGATCTGGCTTCAAGCCAGTGGCGGCTCAGGGCTGAACAGCTTTTGAACAGTCAACGCCTTGAGCATGGAGTTGCCCACCAGATAACGACTCCACGTGCGACGTGGTTCCAGCGCATCGCGTTAGAACCACTTGCTTCCTGTGCTATAAATACACAGCCGAGCGCACTGCACATTGCCTCAAACTGCCTCCAACGACCATGCTCATCTTGACGTTGGGAAGGTCCTTTTTTTACGTCTCCGAGCAGATTTCCTTTTGGCTTGATTCCCAAGGGCCCGTGGTTTCCCTTCTGCCTTGGACACCGTCTGCGGGCGAACCCGAAGTTAGTCTTGTTCGAGCTGCGTGTTAAGCTCGGGTAAAGCATCCATCTCGGGCCGTTCCTTGGGGTTGCGCACCAGGGTTAGCTCCTCAATCAAATGTGTGGCCCCAGCGTAGCGGTCCACGACCCACATCACATAGCGGATGTCCACCATGATGTTGCGGCAGATCTCGGGATCAAACAAGATGTCGCTCATGGTGCTTTCCCAGCTCCGATCGAAGTTGAGTCCAATGAGCTCACCACGTCCGTTCAGCGTGGGGCTGCCCGAGTTTCCGCCAGTGGTATGGTTGGAACCGGTGAAACACACTTGCAGCTCTCCGTCGGCGCCGGCCCATTGCCCGTAGTCGCGGGCACGGAGTTGGTCTACCATGGCAGTAGGCAGGTCAAAATCGGCGTGGCCAGGAATGTACTTCTGCAAGATGCCATCAGCCGTGGTGCGGTAGTGGTACTCCATACCGTCCTTGGGGGCGCTGCCCTCGGCCTTACCAAAGGTCACGCGCAAGGTGCTATTCGCGTCTGCCCAGAAGGTGCGGTCTGGGAAATAATCAACCAGGCCTACCACCCATGTTTGCATCAGTTTTTCTTCTTCAGCCTTTAAGGCGTTGTAGTTGGTCGCGGTGTGTTCAAAGTAGCTGCTACGCACCGCCTTCATCAGTAGGTAGAGGGGATCCTTGATGAGTTTCTTCAAGGCCTTTTTGGGCGACATGTCCATCAGGGCCTGTACATCCTCCTCGGTGGTAAGCATACTCTTGGCATAGATGGCCTTGGCTGCAGCTTCCCAGGAACCGTTCTTGGCCTTCCAGGTATGGAGGACAGCCGGTACAGTGCTGGGGTCGGCGTAGCCGAGGTAGAGCTCGGTGAGTTTGGCAAAAAGCGCTTGGTCCAACGCGTAGTTGTAGTCGCCAAAGTAGCCGTCGAAGCTCGCTTCCAAATCAGCGGTGGCGCGATCGAGTTTGCCCTTGGCGGCCAGTTCTTCCCATTGTTCGAACAGCCGGAAACGCTCGGCAAAACGCAAGACTTCGGGGCCGTAGTAGTAATATTCAATGAACAATTCGCGGGCAAATTGGGCATCGTTGAGTTGGGCGTACACCAGCTCAAACTTGTCTAACAGGTCTACGTATTGGGGTCCTGCTTTACGCATGCGAGCCTCGATGTCGGCCTTTTTTTGCAGGGCACGGTTGCGCTCCAGGCCAAAGTTCTGCCCTTGCCATTTTTTGTAGGCGTTGGAGATGCGTGACTGTTTGGCGGCATACTGGATGCGCACCGTATCGCTTGCCAGCATGGCTGCGTCGATCAGCGCCAAGCTGTTGCGACGCATGTCGATACGCATGGGGTTGGAGCGGTTCATCACGTAGTCCACCGCATAACTGGTCAAGTACACCGAAGTGCGTCCGGGGAAGCCGTAGACCATGGTGAAGTCGCCTTCCTGCACGCCATCCATATTGACCTTGAGGTGCTCTTCGGGTTGCCACGGGCGGTTGGCCTCGTTATACGCTGCAGGGCCGTTGTCGGCGCCGGCGTAAATGCGGAAGAGCGAAAAGTCACCGGTATGGCGCGGCCACACCCAGTTGTCGGTATCTCCCCCAAACTTGCCGATGGAAGACGGCGGAGCCCCCACAAGACGCACATCGTCAAAAGTGCGGGTCACGATTACAAAATAGCTGTTGCCATAGTTGAAAGCCTTGACGCGAGCAGCATAGGCTGTGCCTTCGGTGGCGTCAGCTTCGATGCGCTTGCGGTTGGCTTCAAACAGTTCTTGTTCGGCCTCGGGACTCATGCCCGCGGTGATGCCTTTGTTCATTTCTCCCGTGACATCGTCAATGCGCACAATGAAGGTGGCGGTCAGCCCCGGGTTGGGCAATTCGTCTTTGTGCGAGGCGGCCCAAAATCCGTCCTTCAAGTAATCGTGCTCCACCGAGCTGTGCTGTTGGATTTGGCTGTAGCCACAGTGATGGTTGGTCAACAGTAAGCCGTCTTTGGAAATCACCGAGGCAGTGCAACCGCCACCAAAGAGCACTATGGCGTCCTTGAGGCTGCTTTGGTTGACGCTGTACAGGTCCGCGGCGGTGAGCTCGAGCCCGAAGGTTTGCATGTCGCCCTCCACAGCTTTGAGCAAGGTGGGAATCCACATGCCCTCGGTGGCGTGGGCGGAGAAAGAAACGGTGAGGGCCAAAAGCAAGGTGGCCCAAGAGTGCAGCAGCAGGTTACGCATCGCGGTCAGGGTTGTATTTGAACAGGAAGGTATAAATGCCGTAGGTAAATAGCGCGCCCATAATCATGGGTGTCACCACAGAGGCTGTGGTGACCTGTCGCTCTTCCAACTCCTCGGCAGTCATCATCAAGTATTTGATTCCAGGGCCGAAGGTGATGATGATCCCTACGGCAATGAAGATGTAATTGTATACATGGCTGACCCGCATGGCCGCCTTGAAAATGGGCGAATTCACGAACTCATCCATAGGCCGCTCTGCGTAGCGCTTGGCCTTGTTGCGGGCCTGTTGCTGTTGCTGAGCTACCCATTGCTTGTACAGCATTTCGCGGCGCAAGCGTTCACGCTCGTCGATGGTAGATCGGCGTGAATAGAGGTCACGGCGGCGCGGATCCATCAGGAACTCATACGCCTCGTTGACCTCAATGAACCGCATCCGGGCTTGGGCGGCCCCATTGACATCCGGGTGCCATTGTTTGGCCAATCGGCGGTAGGCTTGTTTGATGTCAGCCTCCGACGCCGATGGCTCCAGATCCAGGATGCGGTAGTAATTCTTCACCCCATCAGATTAATTGCTACTGTTGATGCAGAAGCCTACACCAATGGCCAAGCGCTCGAGTTCGTTAAGCTTGACAAAGGTGGATCCGCCGTTGGTATCGGTCACCGGGTTGACCCCGTCTTGTTGCACGAAAAAATCGCTCAGGCGCATGCGGCCCCAGAGGTACATGCGGTTGATGTGGACGCGGCCAAAGACCCCAAACTCAATGGGATTTACGTAGGCCAGCTTCTTCTGGACAATTTTGTTTTCAGGAGCGCCTTGGTTTTGCGCCGGGTCGATGTCGATGAAGGACTTGAGGCGACGCGAGTAATTCCATGCGAAGTAACCGCCGCCTTCCAAGGTGCGTTCGTAAGCCAAACGTGAAGAAGGCTCCAAAGAAAGACGCAGTGTGAGTTGTACGCCCAAACCATACGTAATTAAGCGCTGACGGTCGTAGGTGCCGCCAAAGCTCAACGGTGAAATGCTGTCCTGAGACAGGTTGAATTGGTGGCGACTTCCCAAGGTTTCCAGCGCGAGGGACACGCGTCCTGCGCGGTAGTCCATCACGTGCTCTGATCCCCAGATCGAGAACGAAGAGCCTTGGGTTTCAGGGTTGGAGGCTTCTTGGTCGAGGGCGTAGAAGCCTACGCCGTAGTAAGACCAGCCAGAGCCGGTCACCAAACCGGTGCGGTTGACCTCCGCAAACCCGTCGAAAGGAGGTGGTGGAACATCACTTTGGGCTTGGAGATTGGGGGCCGCGCACCAGACAGCGGTGCACAGCACAAGGGCGTTGAACAGTTTCATAAGGCCAATATTATTGGGTGAATACACTGAATCCGATGCCTACACTAATACGCTCAAACTCCGACAACTTGACGCCGTTGTTGACGTTGTCGTTGGCGGTGAACAAGTCACTTGCGCGGTAGCGACCAAACAGGTAGAACGATCCGAATCCCACACGGGCAAAACCTCCGTAGGTCAGTGCATTGGTGTAATCAAGTTTTTTCAAGTCCGACTCGGCCACGTTGGCGCCGCCACTGGTGGAAGGGTCGACTTCGTTTTCGGTGTGGAGGCGTTCGCCCAGCCAAAAATTGCTGAACACCCCCACATCCAAGTAGCGGCCTTGGTTGTTGCCGTTGTTGGCCAATTGGACGCGGCCATAGACCATCAGGCCCAAGCCGTTTTGGATGTAGCGCTGCTGGTCGTGCACCTGGGTGTCGCCGAGCGGGTTGATGGTGTCTTGGGCAAGATTGTAGCTGTTGCGCACGTAGGCCAGCTCAATGCCTGCGCCAAAGGTGTTGTTGAGGTTACGGTGCAATTGCACGCCGTACCAAAAGTTGTTGCTCCACCCCTCGTTTTGCAGGGTGTCGGTTTCGCCGCCAGGCAAAATGAGTCCGAGGCCGTAATCCACGTACACAGCGCGCGGACCACGGGGACCAGCCAAGGTGCTGGCCGCGTCTACATCGCGGGATTCATCGGGGAGTTGGGCCGATGCGCTCAAGGTGGTAAAGGCGAGCAGCAGGGCCAGCAGACGGCTATTCCAGTTTGCGTTCATAGAGGTATCCATTGCAGTAGATCCGCAGAATCATTCCGCGGTAGGGTTTCAAATTCAGGGTGATGCGCTCCTCGGGGACCACTGCGTAAGTGGCGTAGTAGCTCAGCCCTTTGCCCGGCGTCTGAAAGTGGCAGTGCACCGTATGTGGCAACGTGGCAAAAATACCGCCCTCGCAGTTAGCTTCCGGTGCAGAACCTTCGCGAACCGTCAACACCAACCGGCCTTTGTGCACAGAGACGTCAAAGGTGGTGTCCGCCTCGGCAGAAAGTCCAAGGGCCCGATCGGCTTGGGGCAGCCCGTAGCCGTAAGAGTAATCATAGTAGGGATACAGGTGGCCCGCCTTGCGCACGGCTTCCAAGACTTGCATGTTGTTCCAGTCCGGGTGGGCTTGCCATACGCAGGCGGCAAACCCGGCAATCAAGGGGCTGGCAAAACTGGTTCCTGGCACCACTTCGTTGCGGCGGGGGCCGCTGGCATAGGCCCAACCAAAGGCCGCTACATCCGGCTTGATCCGCCCATCACTGCTGGGACCAAATGAAGAAAAACCACTGCGCATCCGGGTTTCTGGGTCAACTGCACCGACGGCCAACACGCTGTCGGCGTCGGCTGGAGCTGCGATGACTTGCCACCAGGTGTCGCCCTCATTGCCAGCGGCATTGACCACAAGCATGCCCAGGCGGGCAGCAATCCGTGCGGACTGGGTGACCCCTGCCGTACGGCCGTCCATTTCGTACTGGTAGTAGCGGGTGTTGGTGTAGCCTAACGAGGAGTTGATGATGTCAGCGCCCAAGCGATCGGCGTACTCTACGGCTTCAAGCCAATGCTCTTCTTCGCCGCGGTATTCAAACCGGGCCTTTTCGGTGCGGCACAGGATGAATTCCGCGCCGGTGGCCAGTCCCATGGGCACCGTGTCCACCTTGCCCGCAATGCAGGAGAGCACATGGGCGCCGTGTGAGCTGTGCACAAATACGTTCTCGCGTTTGCGTAGAAAGTCATAGCTGGCCACAATGCGCCCTTGGTCCCACAGGTGGGCAAATGCCGGGCGCTCGTCTACCCCAGAAAATCCCGCATCCAACACTGCAATGCGCAGCCCTTGGCCGTTGAGTCCCTCGGCTTCAAAATGGCATCGGCCCAACACGGCGGTTTGGGCCTCAAGCACGTTGCGGTCATATCCGGTGGGCAGGGTTTCCAACGCTTGGAGCATTTCGAGTGGCTTGTCTTCGAGGCGTACTTCCCGCACGAAGGGCAACGCTCGCAATGCTTCGATGTCATCCTGCGAGGCATATCCCACCACCAAATTCAACCAGCGTGAAGTGGCCGTGTGGGTGACGAGCAGCGCCTGGGTCTCACGCAGATAGTCGGGAGAGACCGGCCAATTGAGCGAATCGGCAGGATCCAGCCCCAACTGGGCACGGCGGGCCAACGCCTTGGGATGGAAATACGTGTTGGGATCAAAGTTAGCACCGTGCTTGTCAGTGAAATGGACCCAGCACTTGTGGAGGTCTTGTTGCGCGCTGCAACACACCGGGCCGAGGATCAAGGCCGCTATCCAGATGTATGCTGCGCGAAGAATGGTCATCTTTGACTTCGAAAAATACCCCTTTTCAAGCCATGATCGACTTGCGCAGCGACACCGTAACCCGCCCTACTGCGGCCATGCACCACGCCATGTTTGACGCCTCCGTGGGCGACGACGTATTTGGTGAAGATCCCACCGTCAACGCCTTGCAAGAGCGCATTGCCGCCTACTTTGGGCACGAAGCCGCATTGTTCTGTCCCAGCGGCACCATGACCAACCAGATTGCCATCCGAGTGCACACCCGTCCGGGCGACGAGGTGATTTGTGCAGGCGTATCGCACGTGTACCTGTATGAAGGCGGCGGCATTGCCCGCAACTCCGGTGCCAGCGTACGTTTGGTGAAGGGCGACCGCGGACGACTCAGTGCTGCAGACGTGCTGGCCAACATCAACAGCGACGATGCCCACTTGGCGCGCACCCGCCTGGTGAGCTTGGAAGACACCGTGAACAAAGGCGGCGGTTGTTGCTATGAATTGGACGACATCATTGCGGTTTCAAGCGCTGCGCGGAGCAAAAACCTGGGCGTGCACTTGGATGGTGCCCGACTGTTCAATGCGCTGGTGCACAAGGGTCACAACCCTGTGGAGTACGGCCGTGCGTATGATTCCATTTCGGTGTGCTTCAGCAAAGGCCTGGGCTGTCCGGTGGGGAGCGCGGTGATTGGCAGCAAGGACTTCATCCACGAAGCCCACCGCGTGCGCAAGACCTTTGGAGGCGGCATGCGCCAAGCGGGCTACCTCGCAGGTGCGGTACTCCATGCCCTCGACCACCACGTGGACCGTATGGCCGAAGACCACGCCCGTGCACACATACTGGCCGCCATTGTCCAGCAATTGCCAGAGGTCAGCGGTGTTATGCCCGTGGAAACAAACATTGTCATCTTTGAGTTGGCCGACAAACAAGGCTCAGCCGCTTGGGTGGAAGCGGCCAAGACCAAAGGCATCTTGGCGGTGCCGTTTGGTCCGGACAAGGTGCGCTTTGTGACCCATTTGGACATCAATGACGCCGACGTGACTGCAGTGGAGCGTGCGCTGTTGGGCTAACCTCGCTTACGGCTCGCCGACCTGATTTACCCGATTTCTTACCGGATGGAAAATGTTGTTTTCTATCAATAGTCACCGTGGCAAGCGCTCAGCAATTAACTTGTCGGTCCCTGACCTCAAAACACCAACGACACCAACGCCTCAACCATGAATTTGAAGCATTTTTTCCTTCTCCTTATTGCTGTGTTAACCACCGCCCAACTCGACGCGCAGCGCAAAAAAGACAAGGGCGGTGATTCCGATGAATACTGGCTGACCTCCGGACAAATCAGCGGATTGGACTTCCGCTGCATTGGCCCTGCCTTGACTTCGGGCCGTGTGGTAGACCTCGCAGTTAACCCCGACAACCACAACGAATATTACGTGGCCGTGGCCTCCGGCGGCGTATGGAAGACCACCAACCACGGGGTCAGTTTCCAACCCATTTTCGACAACGAAGCCTCCTACTCGGTAGGCTGCATCACCATGGACCCGAACCAATCTTCAACCCTTTGGGTAGGATCGGGAGAGAACAACAACCAACGCTCGGTGGCCTATGGCGACGGGGTCTACAAATCGGTAGATGCTGGCCGTTCGTGGAAGAACATGGGGTTGAAAGACTCCGAACACATCTCCAAAATCATCGTCCACCCCGACAACTCGGATGTCATTTACGTGGCTGCCTACGGCCCGCTTTGGTCTGACGGCGGTGACCGCGGCATTTACCGTTCGACGGACGGCGGCGAAACCTGGGAGAACCTCCACAACGTTTCCGACAAAACCGGTGCGGCAGACCTCATCATGGACCCCACCAACCCCGACATCCTGTATGCCGCTTACCACCAACGTCGTCGTCACGTATTCACCTACATCGGCGGTGGACCCGAAAGCGCGGTCTACAAAAGCACCGACGGCGGCGAAACCTGGCAGGAAGCCATGAGCGGTCTGCCCCAAGGCAAAATGGGCCGCGTTGGATTGGCAGTATCTCCGGCAGATGCCAACGTGGTGTACGCCATCATCGAAGCAGAAGGCGACGCCGGCGGGTTCTTCCGCTCTACCAACAAAGCGGGCACGTGGTCGAAGCAAAGCGGTTACAAAACCTCCGGCAATTACTACCAAGAGATCATTTGCGACCCGTACGACGTAAACAAAGTCTTCAGCATGGCCACTTGGCTGCACCACACCGAGGACGGCGGACAATCGTTCGTACCCACTGGTGAGACCAACAAACACGTAGACAACCACTGCATTTGGATTGACCCCAACGACACCGACCACTGGATTGTGGGCTGCGACGGCGGCTTGTACGAAACCTACGACCATGCGCACACCTGGGAGTTCAAGGCCAACCTGCCCATCACCCAATTCTACAAGGTGTCCATCGACTACGACGAGCCGTTCTACAACGTGTTTGGCGGTACCCAGGACAACAACTCGCAAGCAGGTCCTGCCCGCACCCTCAACAACGCGGGCATCCTGAACTCGGACTGGTACATCACCGTGGGCGGCGACGGCTACGAAACCCAAGTCGACCCCACCGACCCCAACATCATTTACGCCCAATGGCAATACGGCGGTCTGATCCGCTTTGACAAGCAATCGGGCGAGCGCATCGGCATCAAACCCCAACCTGGCAAAGGCGAAGCGGCCTTCCGTTGGAACTGGGACTCTCCCCTGCTGATCTCGCCCCACAACCACAAGACCCTGTTTTTCTGCGCCAACAAAGTCTTCAAGACCACCGACCGCGGAAACAGCTGGAAGGCCATCTCACCAGACCTCACCCGTCAAATCGATCGCAACCAGCTGGAAGTGATGGGTGAAGTGCAATCGCCGGACGTGGTGATGAAGAACAAATCCACCACCATATACGGCAACATCGTGGCCTTTGACCAATCTCCGGTCAACCCCAACTTGCTTTACGCGGGTACCGATGATGGGCTGATCCAGGTTTCGGAAGACGGTGGCGACAACTGGCGCAAAATCGGGTCCTTCCCGGGCGTGCCTTCGCTGACCTACGTGAACATGGTGTGGGCATCCCAACACGACGAAAACGTGGTTTACGCCACGTTCAACAACCACAAGCGGGGTGACTTCAAACCGTACCTACTCAAGAGTTCGGACAAGGGTAAAACTTGGTCTTCGTTGCAAAACAACTTGCCTGAACGCGGTACGGTTTACGCTGTGGCTGAAGACCACGTGGAGCCCAACCTGCTGTTTGCCGGCACCGAGTTTGGCTGCTTTACCAGCGTGGACGGCGGTGCAAATTGGGTGCAACTCACCGCAGGTCTACCTACCATTTGCGTGCGCGACATGGCCATCCAAAAACGTGAGAACGATTTGGTGCTCGGCACCTTCGGACGCGGCTTTTACGTGCTGGACGACTACACCCCGTTGCGCAAACTGAGCAAAGACCTGATGGACCAAGACGCGGCCATCTTCCCGATCAAAACGGCCCTCGCCTACGTGGAATCCAACCCGCTTGGACTGCGCGGAGTGGGCAGCCAAGGGGCTTCGATGTACGCAGCGCCTAACCCTGAATTTGGCGCCACCTTTACCTACTACGTCAAGGAATCGCCCAAATCGCCCAAGGCTTTGCGCCAGGAGAAAGAGCAAGAAGCCAAGGACGCTGGCCGTGCCATCGACTACCCCACCTACGAGGAGTTTGTGTTGGAGGACACTTACGAGTCAGCCTACTTGCTGTTTGTGGTGAAAGACGCCAACGGCAGCGAGGTGCGCAAGATGAAACGTCCAGCTTCTACCGGTGTCCAACGCGCCACCTGGAACCTGCGTTACCCAGCCACCAGTCCCATCGAATTGTCGCAAGGCGAGGTGGGCCGCTACAGCAACCCGAATGAAGGACCGCTCGCGCTACCTGGCCAATACACGGTTGAACTCTGGCAAGCCGACAACGGGGTATTCACGCAGCTGGTAGACGCCACTCCCTTTGAAGTGCAAGCTTTGGAGAACTCATCGCTTGACCGCCAAACCGAGGCCAACATTGCCTTCAAGCGCGAGGTGCAAGAGCTCCGCCGCAAGCTTTTGGGCAGCGGTAACCAGCAAGGCGAGCTCGACGGCCGCCTGCGCCACATCAAAACCGCGATCCAAACCTACCCAGGTGCAGACCTGGCGTGGATGGAAGAGGTAAAGGCCCTCGAAGCCCTGTCCCACGACATCGGCATGGCCATGTGGGGGGACAGCCACAAGTCGCGCCGCGATGTGGAGACCGTGCCCGGCACAGGTATGCGCGTGGAGAACATCGTATGGAACACCTGGTACTCTACCTCTGATCCTACCACCACCAACAAGGACCAATACGCGTTGGCCCAGGAAGAATACGCGTCCATCCGCACCCAACTTGATGCACTTAAAGCGCGGGTAGAAACGTTGGAAGCTGCATTGGACGGGAAGAATATTCCCTACACGCCGAGCCGTCCGGATTGGAAGAAGGACTGATGAACAGACTGTATCGCTGGCCCAGATAGTGCCGACTGAAGACCCCGTTTTGCGCGAGCAGAGCGGGGTTTTTGGTTGTGCGTACCCCTCCTTCCTCCACAAGCCCCCGCCCACCCAAGTTCCTCTCCAACTCGGCGCTATCCTACCTCCAATACTGTCGTTTTGTGGATCGACCAGGAGCACGTGTGGATGTCCGCGATGCAGCCATGGCTGGTAACGGTCAACTGTGACTGCAAGCCCGGTCCGCAGCGATTCGGCACGCGCTCCCAAGCTCCACTTGCCCACTTCTCCCCATCTTACCCCCAAAATCACCCCCATGAAAGCCCTCTTTGCCGCCGCACTCCTTGCCCTGAGCACTGCCTCGTTTGCCCAACAAGACTCCTACACCCAGACCTTGAATACCATGTTTGAAGTGTCAGGGGCCTACGCGCAATACACTGTGGGGATTGAACAGATGATGGACATGATGCGCAGCATGCATCCCGGCATCGACAACGCGGATTGGGATGCGCTCAAAGACGAATTTCTCAACACCTCCAGCCAAGAATTGGTGGAGATGTTGACCCCAGTCTATCAAAAGCACTTGACCGAGCAGGACTTAAAAGACCTCATCGCCTTCTACCAAACCCCGGCAGGACAGAAATACGCCGCAGTTTCACCTCAAATCATGGCCGAATCCATGCAGGTGGGACAAACCTGGGGCATGTCCCTCGGGGAGAAGTTTGCCAAGAAATTGGAAGAACGTCAGGACTGATCCTTAGCGAATCACCACACGCGTTTCCATGCGCTTACCGTCTTCCTCGTAACGGAAGAGGTATACGCCCGCGGGCAGATTGGTGCTGACCTCTAGTGCAGCTCCCGGAGATACTGGAACACCCTCACTGTGCACTGCACGGCCGGTCTGGTCGAGCAGCTGCAACCGCCCCTCGTGGATGCGTGGTAGGCCTTCCAAGGTGAACACGCCGGTGCTCGGGTTGGGGAAGAGTTGGACCTCTGGACCAAACCACTCCTCTACCCCGTTGGCACACGACCACACCGTAACAATAATGGCGTCAGAGTACTCGCAGCCTTCGTTGTTGTAGGCCGTCAGGATGAACGGGTAGGTGCCTACGCCGAGCTCTTCTGCGTCCAGGTACAGGAACTGGTCAATGGCGCCGGTGTTCCACTCGTAGAAGTAGCCGCCAGGGCCGAAAATCAACGAGTCCTGATCCAAACAGATTTCAAAGTCGTCGCCGAGCGAGAATTCAAAATCATTGAGGTCCTCCAGGGTGATGTCTTGGGTGAATTCGCAGCCATTGGCGTCGGTCACCAGCAGGGTGTACGCACCTACGCCCAAGTCCAAGGTTTCGAACTCGTTGCTGGTGAATTCGTCCTCGCCGGTAAGGGTGATGCCATAAGGCGGGGTAGCGCCGGCCACAACCACTTCAATGGAACCGTCGGTGCTCAGCGGACAGCTGGGCTGGGTGATGGAAGTGCCGATGGAGTAAGGATCTGCTACCGTGATTTCAATGGTTTGCTCAAACGTGGTCTCCGAGCAGGGTGAGCTCCACACACCGGTGTATACACCTGGAGCGAGTTCACCAACAATGGCTTGGTCGGAGGTAAAGCCGTCGGGGCCGGTCCAGCTCACCACGGTTTCGGTACCCCAACCTGTTACCCAAGAGAAGATGCTTCCGAAGGCCTCTTCGCCTTTATCGGGGGCGCAATTGACGTTGTTGCCAAAAGCTACCAATGCGGGTTCTGGGAGTGTTTCGGTAACGGTGAGTTCTACGTCACCAACAGAACCGTACCAGCCGTCAATTTGCACCAAGTACATGCTGCCGGGCTGCAAACACGTGGCCGCGCAGCTGGATGAGTAATATGCGCCATTGCCGCAGCCGCCGGGGACGTCGTCATTGGAGCCTTTGAGGTCGAAAGTGCTCTGGTCCAAACAGTCCTCAAAGCCCCAAACGGCGATTTGGGTGTCAAAGTTGGTGCCCGAGTTGCAGCTGGAAACCCACACGTTGCCCGATTCCGGGGCTTCAAACATGGCCCAGACGCTGTGCGCTACACCGCCTTCACACCAGATGCCCACCGCTTGGCAGTTGCCACCCCCGGGGGTGACTTCGCCGATGGCTGCGATGGCTTCTTCATTGTTCATGATCACGCCAGGGCCATCCACTTCAACGAGTTCGGCGCCGCAAGGGCTGTCGTACTCTGGCAGGTTTATGGTGCCTGCTTCAAACGTCCACACATTGCCAAAGCCCTCGCCGATATACATGGTGGCCAATGCGCCGTCGAAATAGACCTCAACGGTGATCCCTCCGTCGCCGTAGTCGTCTACGAAGATGAAATCGTAGGATTCGCCGGTGGTCAAGCAGATTGGATCGGTAAAAAACGAGATGTTCGAGTCCATGGCCGTGTCGGTAGAACCTTCGAGTCCTTCTCCGTCACACCCCACATCTACTCCGTTGCCGCCACTGAGCAGGGCGCCTTCACCGCAGGGTTGGCCTGTGGGAACGACTTCCCAGTACATTTCATAGCCCCAGGCGTCGGTGAAAATTTGGAAGGTGACTTCGGTTTGACCCGCGTCGCATTGAGCGGTTGCAGAAAGGGTGGCCAATACGGCGCACACCGCGAACAGTCGTTTGATCATGGCTTTGGTGTAAGGTGACTGTAAATATACTGCAGTGGGGCGAGTTGGAAGGGGTGGAACCGTGGGGGGCTTTCCCTACTTTCGCAGGCCATGGAACAGGTGCTCCCCGGACAAATCGTAAACCTGCCCGTTGTGGCATTGGACGAACTTGGTGCTTGGCTCAAAGCCGGCCACAGAGAAGTGTTGCTTCCCGCGCGTTTCGTGCCGCACGAAACCGAGGAAGGTACCGAGCTCGAGGTGTGCCTCTTCCACAACGAAGAAGGCGACCTGGAAGTCACCCGCCGTTTGCCGCACACACCGCTGGGCTCGGTGGCCTTTTTGACCGTGCGTAACGTGCACAACGGCGCGGCATACGTGAACATCGGTTTGCCCCGTGATGTGATCATCCCTGAGCGCGAACAGGTGTACGCCTTGGAGCCTAAAGACCGCTCGGTGGTGTACATCGGCTACGACAGCGAAACCGGCACCTTGTTTGGCACCACCCGCCTGCTCCATCATCTCAAAACAAAAAACCTGCCCTACGAAAAGGGGCAAGAGGTTGAAGCATTGGTGTTTGACCGCGCTGATTTTGGCTGGCGTGTGGTGGTCAATGGCCGTCACTGTGCCATCATGTTTGAGAAAGAAATCTTCCACGAAGTCAAGCGCGGCAAGGTGTTCAAGGCTTGGGTCCGAGACACCGAAGACGGCAACCTGGTGGTCAGCCTCCAACGCGACGGCATGGAAGGGCTGGAAGACGCCTGCCGCAAAATCATGGCCTTTTTGGAGAACCACAAAGGGTATATGCGCATGAACGACAACACCGATCCCGAAGAGATCAAGTTGCGCCTGCGCATGAGCAAGAAAACCTTCAAGCGTGCCTGCGGCCACTTGATGCGCGACGGCAAGGTGGTGATCACCAAACGCGGTGTGAAGCTCGCCAAGCCGCAAAGCCCCGCTCCAGAGGCCTGATTGCGGTCAAAAGGCGGTATTTTCGCTCGTGCCTAACCGCATATTCCCATGATTGCCCTTCTATCGCCAGCGAAAACTCTGGACTTTGATGCACCTGCCACGCCCGCCCAAACCGAACCTCGGTTGTTGGAGCAATCGGCGTACTTGATTGGCAAGTTGCAGAAGCTCAACGCCGGCCAATTGGGCAAACTCATGAGCATCAATCCTGAGCTGGCTGCCCTGAACCACGACCGCTTCGCACGCTGGCAACACCCCTACCCTGCGGGCGCTTCCAAAGCGGCCATGCTGGCCTTTAGAGGAGAAGTCTACCGCGGACTGGACGCAGACACTTTGAGCAGCCATGACTTGGCCTTTGCCCAAGACCACGTGCGTATTTTGAGCGGCCTGTACGGTTTGCTGCGCCCCATGGACGCCATGCTTCCCTACCGCTTGGAGATGGGCACCCGCCTGAAGGTCACCCCAAAAAAGACCAACCTCTACAAGTACTGGGACGCCACCTTGCGCGAATTGCTTGAGGCCGATGCCGACGGTGCACCGCTGGTCAACCTGGCTTCCAACGAATACTACAAAGCCCTGCAGCCCAAACAGCTGAACAACCGGGTGATTACCTGCCATTTTCGCCAACTCAAAAACGGCGAATACAAACCGCTGATGACTTACGCCAAACACGCGCGTGGGCTCATGGCGCGCTTCATGGTGCAACACCGGATCACCGATCCTGAGGACCTGAAAGCGTTCAATCTGAAACAATACACCTTCAACCCCCGCCTGTCGGACCAGAACGATTGGGTCTTCACGCGGGACGTCGTTGAACTTTAACCCAAACGATGAAATACTTTTTGATTTCTGCTTGCCTGCTGATGGCTGCTGTGGGCTGTAAAACCAGCCAAGACACCTCGGCTTCTTTTGCCCTGAACAACGACGTAGACTCGCTCTCCTTTGCCATTGGCCAGAGTATCGGTTCCAACTTGGGTCGCCAAGACATGACCGACCTCGATCCCGACCTGATTGCCCACGGCATCCGCACCAACTTGGCCGGCGAAGGCTGGGACGAAATGGCCGTACAAGCCACCATCGAAACCATGCTGCGTGAGCGTCAAGAGCGCGCCATGGCCGGACGCATTGAAACTGAAACTGCTTTCCTCGACAGCGTGGCCGCCCTTCCGGGTATGGTCACCACCGATTCGGGCTTGATTTACCAAGTGTTGCAAGAGGGCTCAGGTGCCTCTCCACTGGCCACCGACGAGGTGGAAGCCCACTACCACGGTATGCTGCTCAACGGCGAGGTGTTTGACTCTTCTGTAGACAAGGGACGTCCCATTGTATTAGCGGTGAATCGCTTCATCCCCGGTTGGATCGAAGGTCTGCAACTCATGAAAGAAGGCGCCAAGTACAAGTTCTGGATTCCAGAAGGCTTGGCGTACGGTGCACGCCCGCCACAAGGCAGTGGCATTCCCCCCAACAGCGCGCTCATTTTCGAGCTGGAACTGTTGAAGGTGAACCCGTAATTCTCACTGACACGCATGTAGGTCCCGGCTGAAGTGGCCGGGGCCTTGTAACCTTCTCGAACAATTGGAGTAAGTAAGAGGACGTGAAAACAAGGCGTCCTCGCATGAAAACTTCGATCGCACTCTTGCTGAGCCTGCTCTGCGCTGCAGTAGCCGTGGGCCAGCACACCGAGCACACCTGTGCTACCGGCACGCTCCATAACCAGCTGCTGGACAACGACACGGTGTACCACCGCAACTTCTTGCACTTTGAACACCGCATCCAGCAGATGCACCAAGACCTCGACCAACGGGTTTCTGTGGTGCACAGCCTGCCGGTAGTGGTGCACATCATGCACGAAGGTGAAAGCCTGGGTACCGGTTCCAACATCACCGACGAACAGATTTTCAGCGCCATCACCGCGCTTAACGAAGACTTCCGTAAGCTACCCGGTACCAATGGTGACGGCGACGGCGTGGACGTGGAATTGGAGTTTTGCCTCGCCGCACGCGATCCGGAAGGCAACTCCACCACAGGCATCAACCGGGTGGACGCCTCGGTCATTGCCAATTACGCCGAAATGGGCATCGAAGCCACCGGTGGCGTGGGTGCAGACGAAACCGCAGTCAAAGCACTGTCCACTTGGCCCCGCGAAGACTACCTCAACATTTGGGTGGTCAACGAAATTGAAGACAACGACGCTTCAGGCGGCATCCAAGGGTACGCCTACTTCCCTACCGACAACCCCAACGACGGCATTGTTATCCTGCACAACGCCTTTGGCACCGTAGGCAACCTCAAGCCCAACACCGACATGAACCGTACGCTCACCCACGAGATGGGCCACAGCTTCGGACTCTACCACACCTTCCACAACACCGACGCCTGCGACGAGGAAACCAACTGCGAAACCCAAGGCGACCGCGTATGCGACACGCCGCCCACTCCGTTGAGTGTCTCGTGCACCAGCCCGGCATGTGACGGCACCCAACAAGTAGAGAACTACCTCGACTATACCAGCGAAACCTGCCGCAACATGTTCAGCCAAGGCCAAAAGGACCGCATGTGGTCTACCCTGCTGAGCGAGCGTGCTACGCTGATCAACTCGCTCGGTTGTGATCCGGTGAGTGACCTGGATGCGGGCATCAACACCATCGAGGCTCCCATTGGCGGCCAATGCGCCGGCGACATCACCCCAGAAATCAGCATTGCCAACTACGGCACCACCACCCTGACTTCGGTGACCATCGAGTACGGCTCGGGCAGTTACACCCACGATTATACCTGGAGCGGTAGTTTGACCTCGGGCAACTCCGAGGCCATCACCCTGCCCACCTTCACCGCCGGCAACGGCGACCAAACCTTTGTGGTACGCACGATCAACCCCAACGGCGGAACGGACGAAATTTCAGCCAACGATGCTGACTCACAGGCCTTCTCAGTGGGCGCAGGCGCCCAATTGGAACTCACCGTTGAAGTGGACTTCTTTGGCATGGAAACCTCATGGGAAATCCGCGACGACGCAGGCGAACTGCTCAATTCGGGTGGCCCTTACATCAACAACAGCCAAGGCACCGAATTCGTAGAAAACATGTGCTACTCTGCGGGCTGCTACCAACTCATCATGCTCGATGATTTTGGCGACGGACAAAGTTTTACCAGCGGCTCCTACACCCTGCATGACGGCGGCGGCAACCTGTTGGCCTCCGGTGCGGGCAATTGGGGCGAAACCGCAGTCCACGACTTCTGCGTGGAAGAAGACGAAACCGGCGGGTCGGATGTGGATCCGCCTGTAGCGGGAATTGAAGCCGAGAGCGGTACCTTCTGCACCGGCAACGAAGTAGACTTCACCAATACCTCCACCGGCGAAAGCATCAGCATCTACAGCTGGACCTTTGAAGGCGGCATCCCTGATGCCTCCACCCAAGTCAACCCCAATGACATTGTTTGGTACACCGCGGGCACCTACATGGTGACCCTGGAGGTGACCAATGCTGGAGGTACTTCTACCACGACCACTGAAATCACCATTGGCGACCAGCCGCAAATCGCGCTCGAAGCTTCGGATGTTTCCTGTCCTGGCGCTGAAGATGGCAGCATTACAGCTGCGGTCACCGGCGACGGCAACTATACCTTCACTTGGGACACCGGCGACAATGGCACCAGCGTGAGCGGACTCCCCGGCGGCTACTACACCGTGCAAGCCATGGACGGCGGATGCGTGGCCAACGCCGGTATCCAAGTGGACGAACCCGCAGCCATCGAGCTCAACCTGGTCACCATTGACGGGGACTGCAGCGGCGCACCCGGTACCGCAAGTGTGGAACCCGCAGGCGGCACTGGGAGCTACAGCGTGTTCTGGAGCCACGGCCCCACTTCTGGCAACGCCGGCGATTTGGTGGCAGGCAGCTACGAAGTTACCGTGACCGACGCAGCCGGATGCACCACCACCGAAACTTTCTCGATTGCTCAGGCCGCCCCCATGGCGCTCGAAGTCAACACCACCGATGTCACGTGCTTTGGCGACACCAATGGCCAGGCTTCGCTCAGCATCGAAGGCGGCTCGGGCAGCTTCGACTACAACTGGAGCACGGGCGATACTGCCGCCTCTTTGGCAGGCTTGCCCGCGGGCGACTACAGCGTTACCGTTCTGGACGACACCGGTTGTTCGTCAACTGTGGAATTCACCATTGGCACCCCGGAGGAATTGACCTTGGTGGCCAGTCCTTCTGCAGTGGAATGCCACGGTGAAGCATCAGGCAGCATCCAAGCCACCCCTGCAGGCGGCGATGGCAACTACGCTCTGAGCTGGTCCAGCGGTGATAGCGGCACCTTGGCCACCGAGCTGACCGCAGGCACCTACACCGCCACCGTCACCGATGGCAACGGCTGCGAGGCCCAAGTGACCGCCACTGTAGAAGAACCCACCGCACTGAATGTGAGTATCTTCAAACAAGATGTGACCTGCTACGGCCTGGCCGACGGCAGCGTGCAGGCCTCGGCCACCGGAGGCACCGGTGAAACGGCCTTCATGTGGGACGACGGCCAAGACGGATTCCTCTTGGAAAACATTGGTGCAGGCGACTATACCATTACCGCATCGGACGCCAACGGCTGCATCAGCCAAGAAACCGCCTCGGTGGAAGAGCCTGAGGCCATCCAACCCCACTTGACCTCGCTCGACATTGCGTGCGGCGAGACCTTCGGTTCGGCTTATGTGGACCCCGAAGGCGGTGTGGGCTTTTACTCGGTCACCTGGAGCAACGATGCCACCGGACTTGAAATCAACGACTTGGACGCCGGCACCTACTCGGTAGAGATTGCCGACGCCAACGGCTGTTTCACCACCGCCACCTTCAGCATTGCCGAAACCGAATCCCTGGTACTCGAAGCCGACGTGGCCCCTGCGAGTTGTCACGGCATGGACGATGGTCAAGTGGATCTCACTGTAAACGGCGGTGACGGCAACTACACCTTCAACTGGAATAACGGCGAAACCACCGCCTCCATCTCGGACCTGCCCGCTGGTGAATACACCGTCAACGTGGAGGACGCCAACGGATGCACAGGCATGGCAGTGCTCTCCGTCCTCCAACCCGAGCCCATTGAATTGGTCATTTTCAAAACCGACGTGACTTGCTTTGGTGAAAACGACGGCACGGCCTCGGCCAGTGCCACGGGCGGTGTGGGCGTGTTCAGCTTTGCTTGGAGCAACGGCGAAGAAACCCAATCGGTGGCCCAACTCGGTCCCGGTGAGCATACCGCAACGGCCAAGGATCAAAACGACTGCTTGGCCACCGAAGGTTTTGTGATTGTGGAACCGAGCGCCATCACCTTGAGCGTGGAAGTGCTCGCGGGCGAGACCTGCGAGGGCAGCAACGGTTCAGCAGTGGTGAACGCCATGGGCGGCACCGGCAACCTGGACTTCGTATGGAGCAACACCTCGGGTGCCCAAGTGCAAGAAACCCTGACCGCCGGCACCTATTCGGTGACCGCTACCGACTCCAACGGTTGTTCGGCAACCGCGCAGGTAGTGATTCCCTTTGACTGCGAAGAGACGGGCCAGACGACCCAACTCGACGAGACCTCGTGTGGCGCACAAAACCTCATGCTGGACGATTTTGTGTACTGCGTGCCCGTTGACGGTGCCCAGATGTACCAATGGAAATTCGAGAACCTGTCGGTGGGCCTGCTCAGCGAAGTGTTCAGCGCCGAAAACAACCCCACCTTCTGGTTGGCGGATGTGCCCGGACTGTTCTACAATATCTCGGTCAACGTTTCGGTCCGTGTGATGAACAACGATGTCTGGGGGGCCTACAGTGAGGCCTGCACCATCACCATGCAACCCGAAGTGCCCGTGACCCAAGTGGACGAGCAAGACTGTACTGAAGGAGTGCTGGCCATCGGCCATATCCTGACCTGCGAACAAGTGCTGGGCGCGGCCAACTACGAGTGGCGCTTCACCCACGCCGACCACATCATGGTGGCCGTGTCGTACGTACCGAGTCTGGAGATTGTACACGCCATGGACCTGAACGCCGAAGACACCTACACGGTAGACGTGCGCGCCCAAGTAGGTCCGGAATACGGCCCCTGGGGATCGGCCTGCGCCATGGCCACCGATGGCAGCGTAGGCATCGACCTGTCAGACTCAGGCGAACCGGCGCTTCAGATTTATCCGAATCCCGGAAATGGGGATGCAATTTCCATCGCAATTGAGAACCTTCCAGGAGGATTACACGTAATCCAATGTGAGCTCTACAACGCGGCGGGCGGAATGGTTGAAACCTTCCAATTGTCAGTAGGCTCAGGCGCAGCGGCGCAACACCGATTCCACCAAAGATTGAGTACCGGAGTATACATTCTCCGATACACCACCGAAACCTCCCTCCCACGGGAAACAAGATTGATGGTACAATAGCTATAGGGTGGAGACCAATTTTTTTGGTCAAGAGAGGGACCGTTCCGAAAGGGCGGTCTCTTTCGTTTGGACGAGTGGACGGGTACCCGTTGGGGCCTGCACCCGCAGGCCCCACTGACAAAGTACCTTTCCCGCCAATCACATCCTAGCACTCCCCCATTCCACTTTGTAGTCTGCTTGTCTCACGCATGAATGGCACTTCCAAGGCACAAAAAAACGGGAGCATCACTCCCGCTTTTTTGTGCTGTGGTGGCGGTCCTATTGCGGAACCGGACACACAATGTGAGTCACCCATTTGCTGGGATCTGGTTCTTCACCAGGGTCGGTGACGTACACCTCGTAAGGTGCACCGGCGTATTCCATTGCATTGGCGTGCATCCACGCGGACATCTTGTTCCAAGTATCTTCCAGGCCTTCGTACGGACCAACGTGGTCGGTGACCATCACACGGCGCTCGGGCAATTCGGTAACGATCATACCCGCGGGGGCATCCATGGCGGTGTGGATGGGAATGGCGTATTCAAGGTCCATTTCCATATTCTCCTCGTCGTAGCGGTGGGCGATGCACAACGGAGGGCCGGCCATGCCGTAGGGGCCACCAACAGCAGCTACCAAGCGACCCATAGCAGGGCCTTGGATGATGCCGCTTTGGATGGTTTCCATCGGTATGCTGTCCATGCGCAGACCCAGGATGGTCATGGCGGGGGCCATCTCGTCACGGACGGCAATGTCGGGCACTTGCCATTCGGGTTTTGCTTCTGCGATTTCTGCAATGGCAGCCAAACCGCCGTCATACGCTTCGGCGATCATGTCCTCGCCACTCATCAGGGCCATGAACACGCGGCCCATGAACGGCATCGGCTTGGACACCAAGGTCCACTTCACTTCGGTGCCACCGTCCTTCTCGGTAAAGAACCATTCCACTTTGCTGGGCTCCCAATCGGGGACGCGCATTTCCATTTTGAGGTATTCGTGCTCGATGGCTTCGAGGATTTCCATCTCGCCGGGGCCGTCTTTGGCCGTCCAAGACATGATGGCGCCGGGACCGGAGTCTGCGCCAGAGAACGTGTTGACTGCGGTCGAGTCCATCTTCTCCCAGTAGCTCCAAGCCGACCACTGCTTGAAGTCCACCACTTCTTCGTACACCGCTTGGGGCGAAGCTTGGATAAACGTAGTGCGGGCGACATCCAACTTTTCGGGTCCGGTGAGTCCCAAGATCACCACGCCGGCCACAAGCAACACGGCAATGATGAGAAGTACGCGTAAAAACTTCATCGTAAGTGCGGGTTTGAATTGGGGGGAAGGTACTATTTTGACCCGTCAAACCGCTGAACCCCGCGATATGCACGAGTCCGCCGAACATGCCTTGATCCAAAACGACGCCGTTACCCTCGGCCTTCTACTGCTGATTTTGGCAGCGATTTTTGTCACCTCCAAAATGAAGTCGTTTGCCGGATTCTACCGGTTTGTTCCTGCCCTGCTGTTGTGCTACTTCATTCCGGGATTGCTCAATTCCTTCGGAATCATCGACGGCGAAGGCAGTCAACTCTACTTTGTAGCCAGCCGCTATTTACTACCGGCGAGTTTGGTGCTCCTGTGTTTAAGTGTAGACCTCAAAGGCATCATCAACCTGGGGCCCAAAGCGGTGACCATGTTTTTCACGGCCACCATCGGCATCATTCTAGGTGCGCCTATTGCCCTGTGGATTGTGGGGCAAATGCACCCAGCACTCCTGCAAGACGGGCCTGAAGGCATTTGGCGAGGACTCTCTACCATCTCGGGATCTTGGATCGGAGGGGGTGCCAACCAAGCCGCCATGAAGGAAATCAGCGATACGCCGGACACCCAGTTCTCCATCATGCTGTTGATCGATGTGACTGTGGCCAACATTTGGATGGCCGTGCTGCTCATTGGCGCCGGCATGCGAAAGAAGATCGACAAGACCCTCAAGGCGGACACCTCGGCCATCGACGCGTTGCGCGACAAGGTAGAACACTACCAAGCAAGTGTGGCCCGTGTTCCCTCCTTCAACGACTTGATGGTGATGCTCGCCATCGCCTTTGTTTGCGTGGCCGTGGGACACGTGGTGGCCGATGCCTTGGCCCCCAGCATTTCCAGCTTCATCGACAACACCCTGGCCGCCAACCCAGACTCTTCCTGGATCTACTTCAAAAGCTTTGGAAAAGGCTTTTTCTGGTTGGTGCTGTCCGCCACTATTTTGGGTGTGATTCTGTCGTTCACCAAGTTGCGTTCGTTTGAAGGTGCCGGTGCCTCTAAGCTGGGCAGCGTGTTCCTTTACGTGCTGGTAGCTACCATCGGCATGCACATCGACTTTGGCCAAATGGTCAACGAATGGGGCAACATTAAGTGGGTGTTCCTCATCGGTATCCTGTGGATGTTGGTGCACGTGATCATCCTTCTCGTGGTGGCCAAGCTTATCAAAGCCCCTTTCTTCTTTGTTGCAGTGGGCAGCCAAGCCAACGTGGGTGGTGCTGCGTCAGCACCTGTCGTGGCGAGCGCATTCAGCCCCGCACTTGCTCCGGTAGGGGTGCTGCTGGCAGTGCTTGGTTACGCTGTGGGAACCCTGGGTGCCATCGTCTGCATGGAGCTCATGCACGGACTCATGACCGCACCGGTCGGATAGATCCGCTTTTTCTGTGGCAGGTGGAAAATGTGTACCTTTTGCAGGCTTTCGCACAAGGACATGAAAACACGGACCTCAAAGCCTATTCCCGTGAAAACACGAGCGCTCTATATTCTACTGGCCTTGGTGACCTGGGGAACGGCCTCACACGCCCAACAGCACGTGTTTATTGCCGATATCGGCTTTGCAGGAACACTGTCGGAATCCGACGTGATGCGCGCTGACTCCTTGCTGCTGGAGACCCCGTACGAGGTGACCTTCATGCCCGGACTCCAGCACCTCACCCTGACCCACCCTCAACCCTTTGTGCCCGAAGACGTGGTCCAAGCACTCCGCGACCTCGGCCTATTTGCAGGTTTAATCAAAACGAATTTCCGCACCTCCAAGGCCGGTACCTCCAACGCACGTAACGTAGGTATGGACGGTGCCAAGCGGGCCTACGCCATTGCGCATCCCGAGGCCTATTCCAGCCAGCTCAAAACGCGCGAAGAGCAACTCCGCGCAGCAGCCGACACCAGCGTATTCTACCGCCAAGTTCTCGAACGCCATGAAAAGAAGTAGCCTGCTCGTGCTTGCACTCCTTGCCGCGATGAGCTCCTTCGCGCAAGAGACCTATACGTTTGTTTTGGGCGGCGGCAGCTGGGATGGCGAGATCTCCATGGATGTGGTCGACTCCGACAACAATACCTTGACCACCCTCTACGCTACCCCGGGCACCGACCTGGAGCTCGTAGCAGGTTGCTACACGCTGGTCATGTACGACAGCTGGGGAGACGGGTGGAACGGCGCTACCTACAGCATTTACGACGCTTCCGGCGCACTGATTGCGTTCGGAGATCTGGACACCGCAGACTCCGGTGACGGCCAAGCAATCGGCTACGACGAAGTATGTGTCCCCGGAGAACCCGTGCCCTGTGAGTCCGTTTCCATCTATACTGGCGGCGGGTCATGGGACTATGAAATCTCCTGGTTCATCCAAGACGAAGACGGCAACACCGTGGTCAGCGGCTCAGGCGGCGGTACAACCAATGCCTGTCTTCCATCAGGCTGCTACACCCTGGTGATGGAAGATTCCTTTGGCGACGGTTGGAACGGAGCGGTCTACATCATCACCGGTCCCAACGGCGAGGTGTACGCCACGGGCGGATTGGAAGAAGGGTGTTTTAATACGGACAACGTGGCCATTGGCGACCCCGAATGCCCTCCCGAAGAACCGGGCAACTACTCCCAGCAAGACTGCCTGGGCGCCATTGCCCTTTGTTCAGACCAGACCTTTGGCGGAAACGCCGATGGCTGCGGAAATAGCCAGGAACTCGACACCTTCAACAGCGGCTGCCTTTTGGTGGAGAACCAAAGCAGTTGGTATATCTTCTCTCCCACCACCGAAGGCACCATCAGCTTCACCCTCACCCCCTCCAACGGCATCGACTACGACTTTGCCATTTGGGGACCCTATGAAGAGGTGAACTGTCCGCCGATGGAAGACCCCTTGCGCTGCAGCTACAGCGCCTTGTACGAGCCTACGGGATTGGAAGTAAATACCCCAGAGGAGGACTACTCCGAATCGCCCGCGGGAGACGCGTGGGTGGAAGCCATCACGGTGACCAGCAGCGAGCTCAACATGTTTTACATCATGCTCATCGACAACTACACCGCGGATAACACGGCGTTTGATTTCGAATGGGGACTGGGCGGCGTAGTCCTCGACTGCGCCATCTTGCCAGTAGAACTCGTGGAATTCCACGGTACCGAAGGCAAGGATGCGCACATTTTGGAGTGGCAAACCCAAAGCGAGCTTAACAACGCCTACTTTGAAGTGGAGCGTTCGCGCAACGGCAACCTGTGGCAAACCTTGGCCCACTTGGAGGGACACGGCAATTCCACGGTGCCCCACGACTACCGCTTCGACGATGTGGAGCGCCCCTATGGCACGACCTATTACCGCTTGCGACAAGTAGACTTCAACGGCGACTTTGAGTATTCCGAGACCATCGCGCTGCGCCACTTGGCCCCGTTCAGCTTGGACAAGGTATACCCCAACCCCAGTCGGGAGGCCGCCCGTTTGCTGGTAAAATCCGATGTGGAACGCACCATTGACATCCAGATTTACGACAGCAGAGGCCGTTTGGTCCGCTCCCAACGCGGCCGTTGTACAGAAGGCACTACGGCCATCACGCTAGACACCTCGGGCATGCTGCCGGGGTATTACCAACTCATTGCCATTGGTGATTACGGAGAGCGTTTGGGCAGGCTGCCCATCCAGCGCCTCTGATTCTACACCGGCGAACATCTCCTGCCCCTTTTTGCTTGGTACCTTGCGCCCACCGCAAGTTCTGCCTCTATGGTCCGCGTCGCCTGGAACGACCTGTACGCCCACCCTCTGCCGGAAGGCCATCGCTTTCCCATGGAGAAGTATACCCTGATTCCGGAGCAACTCCTGCACGAAGGCACTGTATCCCAAGACCACTTCTTTTCACCCACTCCACTCGCCACCGAGCAAGTCCTGTCTGTACACGACAAGGACTACTGGCACAAACTCTGCACCCAAACCTTGGACCGCCAAGAGGAGCGCCGCACGGGCTTTCCCCAATCCGAACAATTGGTCGCCCGAGAGGTGATGATCATGGGCGGCACGCTCCAATGCGCTCGCTACGCAATGGAGCACGGTGCAGCCTTGAACGTGGCCGGAGGCACCCACCATGCATTCACCAACCGCGGCGAAGGATTTTGCTTGCTTAACGACCAAGCCTTGGCCGCCCAAATCCTGCTGAACGAAGGAGTTGTGCGCAGCGTGTTGATTGTAGACCTAGATGTACACCAGGGCAACGGCACCGCACAGATTTTCAATGACAATCCGGACGTGTTCACCTTCTCCATGCACGGCGCCGGCAACTACCCCATGCACAAGGAAAAAAGCGATCTGGATGTGCCCTTGCCCGACGGCATCACCGACGCACCCTACTTGGCCTTGTTGGACCAGCACTTGCCCGCCCTCTTTGACCAAGTCCAACCCGATCTGGTCTTCTACCAATGCGGTGTAGACATTCTGGAAACCGACAAACTTGGGCGGTTAGGCGTAAGCGCCGGTGCGTGCCGTGAACGCGACAAACGCGTACTTGAACGCTGCCACCGCAATGACATTCCGGTAGTCTGCAGCATGGGAGGCGGGTACTCCCCAGAAATCAAACACATTGTGGAAGCCCATTGCAACACCTTCAGACTGGTGCAGCATTACTGGGGCTGATCAGAACTGGTGCAGGAAGTGGCCCAAGGTATTCGCCTTGGTGCTCAGGTAGGCCTGGTTTTCTGGACGCACCTTGATTTCCAGCGGCAAGCGCTCCACCACCTCAATGCCTGTGCCGTCAAACGCATGCACTTTCTCTGGATTGTTGGTCAGCAGTTGAATGCGCGAAACGTCCAAGTCCTTCAAAATCTCCAATGCCGGAGAGAAGTCGCGTTCATCGGTGTGGAAGCCGAGGGCATGATTGGCTTCGACGGTATCTACACCTTGGTCTTGCAGGTTGTAGGCCTTCATCTTGGACACCAAACCGATGCCGCGTCCTTCGTGGCGCAGGTAGATCATCAGACCGCCGTGCTCTTCAAAATGCGCCATGGATGCTTTGAGCTGCTCTCCACAATCGCAACGTACGCTGCCAAACACATCGCCGGTCATGCACTCGCTGTGGATGCGCACGGGAACGGGTGCCTTGGCATCGGTGATGCGCTCGAGGACCACGTGCGGAAACTCCGGAAACGGGCTAGTATAGGCCAACATACGGTACTCCCCGTGTTGGGTCGGCAGGCGGCTGGATGCGATGCGTTGGGTGCTCATGCGGGGGCAAAAGTACGGGGACTCTGCGGTGGTTCAACCAAAAAAAGGCCAATCCCTACCGAGGACACCCTCTGGATGAGAGCAACAATAAAACGGCGCCAGGGTTTCCGGCGCCGTTGTACATGCGATTTGAAGACTTGTACTCCCCCTACTCGATGTAGAAGGGCAAGTTGGCCGTAGCGGCACTGCCCTTGCCGTCGTGAGCGTACACAAACAAGCGGTATGCACCGCGGATGCGAGGCATGCGCATCATGCCTTTCCCGTCTGACCCGCCGCTGACTGCTGCTTGCACAGCGTCTGGCCGACGCTCGACGTCACCGCCTGCTTTGGTGAACTGGCTCTCGGGGAGCAATTCCCAGGTGAAGGTAAGTTCGTCTCCGTCAGGATCGACGATCAGCGCGGCAACCGGTACTTTCTGACCGGGTGACAAGGTCACGCTATCGTACGCGGTTTGGTCGTTCAATGTGAAGGACTCGATGACCGGCGCACGGTTCGAGGGCTCCTCTCCTTTCCATGCGCGGTGCAAGTTGTCAAGGGCTTCGGTCTGTGAGCCATCTTCGAGGAACACGCCGTACCAAGTGGGGGTGGTCTCTTGCTTCTGCCCCCAGAGAAACACGTAGGACCCTACACAGCTTTCTTTATCGGCTGCAATGCAGTCCAAGTAGCGGTGCTTGTACGATGCTGCTTTTTCGCTGCTGGTTTGCTCCACAGGAGCGCCCCAGGTGGTCTTGAATACTTCCCAGTGGCCATTGGGCCCCCACTCGGTGACCATGTAGGGTTTGTCCCAGCCGTACATGTCCATGCGTGTGATGACGTTTTCGACGTCGCCATAGGTGTTCACACCCAAAATGTCAATGCTTGGAGCGCGCTCTTGGATCATTTGTACTTCGGCCACATCCAACCCTGCGGTTACCACGCACGAAGGGTGGTTGGGGTCTTCTTCTTTGATCATGGCAGCAATGCGCTCCACGGCGTCCCATACGTTGAAATCGGTGTAGAACAAATCCATCTCGTTGCCCACGCCCCAGCACAAGAGTGCGGGGTGGTCCTTGAGCTCACGAACGATCTTTTGGAAAGCCTTGAATTGGTCTTCCACAGCCCACGCATCCGAGTAATCGTAGCCGTGGCGTTCATGGCCCATCCAGAACCCAAGCATTACAGTCAGGCCTTTGGAGTGCGCTTCGTCCAGCACGTTCTTGGCGTTGTCGATGCCCCATGTACGGATGGAGTTGGCACCGAGTGCTACAGCTTCATCCAGGTACACGTGTCCGCCTACGCCACGTACATAATACGGCTCGCCACCACGGTAAAACTGCCAGTGGTCTTGGTCCCATTTTACTTCCACCTTGACCGGGCCATCAGCGGCCAGCAGCCCGGTGCAGGCGGCCAAAACCGCCAATGCTGTCATCCAGATTTTCATCGCTCCCAGGTTTGGGTTTCACCAGTCACCACTACACGGGCCTTGAGCGCACCTACAGACACGCCAAAGACACCGGGTTCGGTAATCCAGGTGTTGGACTCCCCTACAAATGCCAGATCGCGCACGGGAACGCGGAAAGTGGCGGTGTGGGTTTCTCCGGTTGGAATATTCACTTTATCAAAGGCTCGCAAGCGCTTCACCGACGGTGCAATCGAGGCCACCGAGTCGGTCACGTAGACCTGGATGACCTCTTTGCCTGCGCGGGCACCGCTGTTGCGGACATCTATGCTGATCTCCAGTTCGCCGTCCATCGAAACGGTATCTGAAGCCAGCCGCAGGTTGCTGTACGCGAAGTCGGTGTACGAAAGGCCGTGGCCAAACTCGAACAACGGGTTGAACGCGTTCTGGCCAAACTGCGGATCAATCAGATCGGTGGTGCGGTGATCGTAAGTGTTGTGCGCCGAAGGGTATCGCGGGTAGGTGAACGGCAGCTTGCCGCTCGGGTTTACAGTGCCGGCAAGAACATCGGCAATGGCACGTGCGCCTTCATCGCCCGGCAGGTACGCCATCACTGTAGCGTCTGAAGACTCCACGGCTTCAGTGGCGATGCGTGGACGCCCCTCCACCAACACCACCACAATGGGCTTGCCGGTGCGCGCGGCCATACGTACCAATTCGGTTTGCATGGCTGGCAGTTGGGTGTCTTCAATGTCCCCTACGGTTTCGGTGTAAGGCGACTCGCCAAGGCAAAGTACAATCGCATCGCTGCGCACCGAGCGGGCCATGGCGTACAACAAATCCTCGGGTGAGGCGTCGTGCGATACAGGGGCGTGGGTCACGTCAAACCCGGCTTCTTCCAGTCCCTCAACGATGGTGGGCTTACCGGGAGTGTTCCATTGAGGATCAACACCTTGCCAGGTGTGACTCCAACCGCCATTGAGGTCGTTGAGACTGTTGGCCGTTGGACCGGTCACAAACAGGCGTGTACCCGCTGAGAAGGGCAATACGTCACCTTCGTTTTTGAGTAGGGTAATGCACTCGCTCGCCGCTTGGTAGCTGGCTTCAGCGCTGGCTTCTGAAGCGAAGTTTGGGTAATCGGCCAATGTTGGCACGTCCCAATCCCACAACCCGAGCTGCAGTTTCACCTTCAGGATGCGGCGCACTGACTCGTCCAAACGGGCTTCGGTGATGCGTCCTTCTTCCACAAGCTCTTTGAGCAATACAGGAAACTCAGTATCCACCGGTACCATGCTCATATCAATGCCGGCATCGATGGCCATCACGATGGCATCTTTGTAGTTGGCCGCCACGCGGTGACGTGAGAACAGGTATTTGATGTCCTCCCAGTCGGTCACCACCAGGCCCTCGAAGCCCAGTTCCTCGCGCAACAGGTCGGTCAGGATCCATTTGTTGATGTGCACCGGAATGCCGTTCACATCGCCCGAGTTCACCATCAAAGTGAGGGCACCGTCGTCGATCGCGCGCTTGAAGGTAGGCAGGAAGTACTCGCGCAGTTGGCGCTCTGGAATCCATGCCGAGGTGCGGTCTTTACCGGTAATCGGGGTGCTGTAGCCCAGAAAGTGCTTCATGCATGCAGCGACTTGTTCAGGGCTTGAGGGTTCTTCGCCTTGGTAACCTTGTACTAGAGCCGACCCCATTTCGGTAGCCAGGTACACGTCTTCACCAAAGGTTTCCCACAGGCGTGGCCAACGGGCGTCACGTCCGATGTCGAGAACGGGAGAGAAATTCCACGGAATGCCCGAAGCACGGGTTTCGTAAGCGGTGATTTGGCCCATTTCCACGGCAAAGTCAGGCTCCCAAGTGGCCGCCAGCGCAATTTGCTGCGGAAACAGGGTTGCCGAATCGGTGTAGTTTACGCCGTGTATGGCATCGATGCCATACAGCACAGGAATGCCTGAGGTTTTTTCCTCTGTGGCCATGCGTTGGATCTCACGGATGAAACCGTGCCAGGTTTCGCGCGGATAGGTATGGCCGCCGCAGTTGAGAATAGAACCTACACGCAGGTCCACCAAGGCATGACGCATGGCAGCCGTGTCCAGGTGATGGGGTTCTACCGCAGCATAAGGTTCACCAACCAGCAACATGTCAAGGGTCAACTGGGTCATCTCCCCGCACTTGTCTTCGAGCGAGAGGGTGGCCAGAATCTCTTCGACCTGTGCATCAAGCGGGGCGTTGGTGTTTGAAGTTGAAGTGGCGTTGTCGCCGGAGGTGGGTTCGCAAGCCACAAAGGTTGCGACCACGCCCAAAAGCAGTAAGTGTAGTCGGGTCATGGTGCTACGATTCGAAGGTCATCCATCCACACGGAAGTGGTTCCGCGGGTTTCCAAAAAGAGTTGTTTGACGCGGCCAGCTGGGAAGGTCTCAGAACCCACACCCGTGCCCGCAAGCGGAACAAGAACTTGCTTCCAACCGCGTTCCTCACGCACCACGTGCGTTTCATCGATGCGAACCGCACCGTTTTGGTAATCATAGGCCTCGAGGCCCACCCATACGTGCTGGTCGTTCAGGCTGCCATCGGCTTTGACCCACGCCTCAAAGAAGGCTTCCTTTCCGGTAAAATCCACGGCTATCCAAGAGGTCCAGCTGGCGCCCATGCGGTTGTAATCGCACGGCTCGTCGGTGGGGTGATACAGCGAGAGTGAAGAGGTGCCCGAAAAGGCTTCCTCTTGGGTAATCTCGTACTTGCGGCACCCGAACTCGCCGATGCCCCAAGCGTTCTTGAACGACTCTGCAAAGAGCACATTTTCTGGCGCGAGTTTCACCACGCTTGGAGTGGTAATTCGGCTGGAGGCCGGACGCTCAAACGGCTCGTACTCCACAATGCGCATATCGTCGATCAAACATGCACCGCTGTTCTGCAACTCAAACACCATTTGCTTGATGTTGGTCACATCGCAGCCGTCCTCTTTGTAGCTAAACCAGCTCAACGGCAGGCGTGCAGTTTGCCACGTTTCATTCAGCGGGTAGCTCTCCAAACATGCCGAACCGAACACGGCTGCGCACATGGTGCCTCCGTAGTCCTCCAACAGAAAGATGATCAGCGGAATGTTGGCTTCACCCTCCACCGAACGGATCTTGAACTCCACAGCTGCTTTGTCCATGATCTCCGAGAGGTCTTTGGGCTGCCAAGCGTCCCAACCGATGCCGAAGCCGGCCCATTCACAGCCGCCACGGTCCCACTCCACTTTGAGGGCTTGTTCGCCTTCAGAAGCCACTGCGGTGGCGGCTACCGATTCACATTCAAATTCGCTCTCCCACACATCGTTCATGCTGTTCTTGAAGATGGTGGTCGCGGTAAAATCGCCCAGGCCAACAATGGGCTTGGGTACAGGAAGGTTGTCCTCCAAGGTCAAGGTTTTGAAGCTGACCTCACACCCGGTGAACAACGCAAGGATGCCAGTGGCTATCAGCAGCTTTCTCACGGTTCAAAGGGGGTAAAGAGGGTAATATTGGCGTAATCCATGCAAAAGCCGGTCAGGCCTGCGGTACCCTCGGCAGCCAAGAGCAGGCATTCCATATTCAGGATGCGGTCCAAGTCTTTCTGGCCGGTACCGTCGATGTTACCAAAACCGCCCGAAGTCGAGAGCACCGTCTCGCTCAGCGGGAAGCTCACCAGCTTCCAACCGGTCCAGTCCACCAGGATCTCTTTGCCCCAGGATCCTTCGGTGAATCGGTCGTAAGTGCCGTCCAGGTTGTCGTCTTCCTGGAAATTGATCACCATGCGCGTGTTGGCATTGCCGAAGCCGTGTACGAATGCATTGAAGTACACGTTGTCGGGGTTGTTCGTGCCCATAGCGTAGTAGGCCTGTCCATCGGTGTTGTCTTGAACGTTTGCGCCGCCCAAAGCAAAGCCACAAATGAAAATGCTACCCGCGTTGTTGGCCGTCATGCGCCAGTAGCCGTTTTGCTCGGCTGGGTTCACCTCCACAAATCCCGGAGGAGTGCCGTAGTCTGGCTGGAAGTAGGTTCCACTCAATCGGTAGTTGTCCGAAGCGGGCTCGGTAAAGGGCAGAAAGCCTTGACCATCGGCCTCGAAGTCTGAAATCAACAGGTCCACACCTGCTGCTGGTTTTACCGTTGAGATGGTGATCTCTGGCCCCTCGAGGATTTCGTCAGGGTACTCCAAAAAAGTCATGTAGGTGGTGCACACCTCCTCGGCAAAAATCGGCGCAAAGGTGATGGTGCCGTTCCAAGTAGCCACCTCGCCGGTGATGTCCTTGGCGCGGCCTGAAATGACCTTGCGGGCGCCGGTGGTTTGACCTACGATATGCAGTTCCCAATCGGTGCGGATCGAGAGCTTGGCCGAGAAGGCCACGGTTTCTCCAGCAGAGAAGTTTACCTCGCTTTTGTCGGCAGTGAGGGATTCGAACACTTCAAACTCGCCAAAAATGTCGGCCAATTCTGGTCCTTCGACATTGTCTTTGCGGCAACCCAACAAGGCCAGTGCACAAAGGGAATAGAGGGCAATCTTTTTCATCAGAAGAACATGTTGTAGAGTACGACAAACTGATTCATGTTGTAGTTGAGTTGCGCGTCAATCGCATCCTCATACCCACGCCAGTGTTGTTGTACAGTGAGTTGAACTGTGTCTGAGAAACGGTAACGCAGACCGAGTGCTGAGAGGGTCTCGGCGCGGTCTACAGTCATTTCGCGGTAGTCGGTAATCTGGTTGAAGCTGTTGCGGATGGCGGTGTACTCGTTGCCGTCGGCAGCAAAGAACAAGAACGCACCTACGATGTCCATCTTCGGGGCAATCTCGTAGGCCACACCCAACTCGGCAAAGATGCTGTTGAGGGCCACTTGGCCAATGCCGTCCAACCCTTCGCCTTGGCCGGTCAATCCGTCGCGGTTGGTTTGCTGGAACTGGAAGGCCGCCGAAGCGCTGACCGGTCCTTGCACGATGCCGGCGCGTACACGGGCAAATGCAAAGTTGCGGTAGGCGTCAATGCCACGACCTTGAACTTCGGTGAGCAAGCCACCTTCAATGTTCACGGTGCGCAACACTGAGCTGTCTTGTTCCATCGCCAAACCTACGGTTACGCCTTGTCGGTTGGGAGTAGCCACTCCGTAAGGCTCTGCGTTCTCAAGGGAAGGATCGTAGTTCTGGAGCTCAGGGCCAAAGGTCAGGTTATACAAGGTGGGGTCCTTCAAGATATCGCCAATGCCCATGGGGCGCGCAATCTCTTGGTTGGTCAGGAACGAGAACGCATCCGGCGTGCGGCCCACGTTGAGCTGACGGCTTTGGGCACCCGGGCTGCGGAATCCCGACTCCACCATGCGGTAGCCCAAGCGCACTTGCCAAGGTGAATTCGGCAATTGTGCTTTCAGATTCACATCGAAGAAGGAGCCCGAAGTGTCAGCCGGCGCACCGAAGGTTTCTTCGTATCGGGTACCGCTGCGGCCGAGCTCACCTCCCAGACGCAAGCCACGGTCACCGGGAAGCCCTACGTCAAAACGCACGGTATGCACATCGGTGGTCGAGGCCGACTCGCTGAATTGGGCCGAAGCCGCAATGTCAAACATGCTGGCATAGGTGTAACCCACCTCGCCCCAATCGCCGTTTACCGCTGTCAATTGACCCAAGGCAAACATGCGGTCTGGCAGCGAGAAATAATCGGTGTTGCGGTTCTTGCTGATCATCCCGCGGAATTGCAGCTCATCCACCAGCTTGGGCATCATAAGCGCAAAGTCCAGGTCAGCACCTTGCTGGCGCCACATGTTGTCGCGGTAGAACATTTCGTAGTCAATCACATCGCCAAACACGTTCAGCGCCGAAGCGGTATTCACGCCCAAATCGCGCTGGTTGTTCCAGAGGGTGTAAGGGGTGGCCTTGGTGTCGATGTCACCAATCTTGTATCGCACGGCGCCTTTGATTAGACCGCGGGCATAGAGCTCACGAACAGTAAAGGCAATGCCCGCGCCCCAGAAACCGTCGAGGTCGCTGTTGATACGGGTGATGGCTCGGATTTCAGTTTGGGCGTTCGGACGGATGTCGAAGCCCAGGTCAAACAAGGCGTAACCGCCCAGTTCGCGTTGCGCGGTCACCGTATCAGGGGTGGCCACCGCAGCGCTGTCAAAGAGGTCCCCGTGGACGCGGTCGCTGTTGAGCAACAGTCGACCTGCACCGGTAAAGGTGACCTTCTTGTTTTGCCCGTATGCTCCTGCCGTCAGCAGAACGGCAAGGCAGGCAAGGATATATCGGATGCGAAGCATGTTCATCAGAATTGGATGCGGAGTTCAACAGTGGTTTCGGAACCTTGGATGTCGTCCTCCCCGTAATTTTCATCGAGTTGATGGAAGCGTCGGTGACGCACGTACAGACCGGCCTGTTCGCTGATATTGATGTCAAAACCAGCGCCAAACAGCGTACTGGTTTGGTTTACAAAACCTTGAGCAGGTGTGGCTGCGCCAGAATAGTTAGAACCTGGAATTTGAGTGCCAGGAATGCCGTAGTCGCCAAACACTTGACCTTCCACGTACTCCACGTTGGCGCCAGCCAAGTTGCCGTCTTGATCAATGTAATAGATGTTGTTGGTGCGGTCACCAGCTTGAATGCGCTCAAGACCGAAAGTAAACACGAGATCCAGCCAGGATTTGGGGGACATGAACACGTCCAGCTCGTGGTATTGGGTGCGCAGGTAGGCTTTGTCATTGAAAGCCGGTACCATTTGAAGGTCGTCCGTTGCCGAACCCAAAGACCCAACATAAAAAATATAGGTCGGCAATTTGGACCAGCGCACACGCTGTTTCAGCTGCACTTGCAGCGAATTAAATGTCAACAATTCAGGGGGTAGCCCCTCTTCATCCACGTCTGTGATGAAGACCGATTCGGAAACGCCGCGGAAAAATGAGGTCCAGCGGCGGTACGGACCGGTGTTATTGGTAAAGGTAATGAATCGCGAAAAGGCAACACCATTGATGCGGTGCCCAAATGACAGCTGGTTGGTGATGCGCTCCATTTCCTGAGAAACCATGTTCCCCAGATTGAGTTGCGTGTTCTCGCCAATATCAAACCAAGCGTTTAGGCTAAACCCTTGGCGGTTGTTGCTCAGTTGACCCACATCCGTGATGGATCCTACAAATGATCCCGCACCGTTGTTGCCACTCACGGTCTGGGCGACGGCGTCGCCGGTGACAATATTGGTGTTGAAACTCAGGAAAGAGCCGTAGTAATTGACAAACTCTGGTGCCAAGCGGAAGACCTCAACCTCCAAAGGAAATCTGGTCCACGCTTTACGGGTGCGGAACCGCAGGCGCAGCCCTTCGTCGTATTCTTGATCATCTACGGTTTGGTACAGGCGGCCTACGCCTCCCTCTGCCCACAACTGGAACTTTTCGTGGTCCCAGTTGCCGCTGAGGGTGTGCAACTCGATTCCCGCGCGCTCGGTGGCTTGGGCATCGGTGTAGATGACGTAGTTCATGGTGTTGTAAGCCACGGTGCTTTTGCCCCACGACTTGGCCACACGTCCCCCCAAGGTGAAGCGCGGCACCGAATCCTCCAACGAAGCGGTAGCAGGCGTCTTTCCGTACAGCACGCGGAAGGACATATTGCCCGGCAGTTCATAGCCGTCCATGAGCACCCCTTTGAAGGCCTGCATTCCAAAACGGGCATCCCGACTCACCGAGCCGTTGGTGAAGAAGTTATCAGCACGCGCGGCAGAGCCACTTACCCCTTCCCAGGGTATACGGTCAAACACACTGAAACGCTCGTATGGCTGGAACGCACCAAACACAAAATCCGATACGTTCACCCAATTGATCCCGCCCATCTGGAACCCAAAGCGACCAATGTCGGTGCTGAAACCGCCATTGATGTTTACCCCAAGATTGAGGTTGATCGCAGCGGCACCGGGATTGCCCGTGAAGTTCGAGTAGAACGCCCAGTCCATACCTAAGTAAGTTCCGCTTGAAGGGCGCACACCAAAGTTCATGAGGATCATCGGAGGATCTCGATACAGATCCCCTACTCCAATGACATAGGGAGGCGTGTTCGCATAGGGATTGTCAGGCAGCACGCGAAAGCCGTTCTCCAATGCACGGTTCCAACCGAAGAATCGGTAGTACCCACCCACGGTGATGCGGTCCACGATCTTGCCAAGCTCATAAGTAGGCCTTTCCAGCCCGCCATCGGGCCACGAAGGCACCGAATCGGCGGGCGTGTATACCTGGGCTTGCAGTGTGCCTCCAAGCGCCAGTAGGAACAGCAACAGCAGACGTGGCATTAGCGCTTGATCAGAGTCTGGGTAGCCAGCTGGCCGTCTTGGATCAGTTGGAACTGGTAGGTGCCTACTGGCAAATCAGCGAGGTCCAGCTCGAGGCGGTTGCCCCATGCGCCGGTGTTCTCCATCACCACGCGACCAGCAGCATCCAGCACAGTCCAAGTGCCTTGACCTGGAGTGGTGTCGATGTTCAGGATATTGGTGAAAGGGTTCGGGTATACGCGCAGCTCACGGGCAGCGGTTTCGTTCACCGATACTTCGTTCTCCAGACGGATGTTGTCCAAGTAGACGGTCTTGGGCTCCAACACACCTGGATCCACCAAGAATACAAAGTTGGTCGCGTTCGGGAAGTTTGAAATCGAAGACAGGTCAAACGTCAGCGTTTCCCAAGCGTTCAGGGTTCCAGAAGTGGGTACAGTGATGTTGGCGAGGTCGCTCAACAGGTTGTCTTGGATCACCAAGGTAACGCTGGTTACGGCAGACAACGCGTACAGGTCCATGTGGATTTGTGGGTTATCGCCCAAAGGAAGGGCTTGACCAAAGTTGCCCACCACTACGTCGTTCTCGGCGCCACCGTTACGGGCATACTCCAAACAGTTGTCGGTTTGGCTGGCATCGGGATCAGCCACCAAAGACATGCGGCCATCGGCGTATTCAGGGTACCAGTGGTTCTGGTTGCAGTCACCGTCATTGATGATCATCATGTCAGACTCCTCGGTACACGGCTCAACGGCCAATTCAGGGCCAGTGATGTTGTCCAGGTAGTACTGGTTGCCTTCTTGGTCGCCTGGGTTGATCAGGATCACGTAGCGGTCCACATCGTTGTGCGCGGTAGCCGCATCTGGCCACCAGCTTGCGTTTTGACTTTGGCTCCAAGGCTCACCGGTCAGTGAAAAGGTGAGGGACTCCCACTGGGCACCAAGGGTTGAAGTCGCTTGGTATTCCGAGTGGCGTCCTTCTGGGTACCCGCCCGCAGCGAGGGTTTCGTTCTCCAAGGTGACCTGGAATACCGTGCCTGGAATGGGCGACCATACGTCCATGGTGAATTGCTTGGTTCCGGCCACGTAGTCCGTCACGTCGGCCATATCGCCGGTGTTGATTACAATCACGTCGTACAACTCGGCAGGGTTACGTGAGTAGGCCAAGACGGTGGGTGAATCATTGGTGGCATCTGGCCAAGGGTTGGCGGTGTATTGCACAAGTACGCCGTGCCATCCTGGCCACACAGTTCCGTCGAGTCCATTGCCGAGTTGATCCGGGAAGGGAATGTCAAACCCGTAGCTGTGCAGACGGGTGGTTTCCGAATTGTCGTACATGATCTGGGCTTGGGTAGCAACAGCCGCGATCACAAGGGCGAGGAGGGTGAAAATGCGTTTCATGGATAAAGGGTATGATTCAATGTATGTATTCAAGTTAAGGGCAATCCGCACCAAATCCGGCAAGGACTGTGAGCAAATCTGTGGTTCCTACACTGCCATCCCCGTCGAGGTCTTCGGGGCAATCCACATTGCCTGAAGGAGCAATGCAGGATCCGTCATCGGTATTGGCAGCTGGATCGTAGTTATCTGCGGTTTCATAGATGCACCCCCACACTACTGGAGTCATGCACGAGCCGTCATCCGTGGTGGCCAACGGGTTGAATTCCAAAAAGAAGGGATCGGTGCATCCCGCGCACGCTTCGCACGCCTCAAAACACACCACAGGGAGCACTTCATCTGAAGTACCCACCACATGGATACGGTAACCCGCGGTTTCACAGGTGGGTGGGAGGACTTCTTCGCCCGGAGCGGTGTTGCCGTTGACAAAGCGGTAGCTCACGGTGCTGCCCTGCGCAACTGCAACAGTAGCTTGGTACACGCCCAGCCCTATAGAGGTCATGGGTGTGGCAGCAGGGTCGTTGCCGTTGAAGGATCCAGCGATGTGAACGCCGTTCGGAGAAACGGTCTCTCCGCTCATGTCCACCTGGAAGGTGACGTTGTGAGCCGCACACAGTCCACAGCGTCCGTAGATATCGTTGAACTCAAGGCCTTCTGCAGGGATGTTGACCACGCGGTTGGCGTAGTTGGCGCCGTCCGTGACGTCTACGCAGCCTCCGGTGCCCGCGAGGTAATCGTCGAGCAAGTTTTCCTGTTCGGTCCAGTTGTCTACGGCATACTTATACTCAAACGCACCCGCAGACAGTGTGATGGTGCGGGTAAAGATACCGTCGTTATCAGGGTCAGTCATGTCTACACAGCTGCCGCACCAACCAAAGAGCGGTCCTTCAATGGCAGGCGCGGTGAATCCGGCGGGACCTTCGCAATTCATATCCACATGGAAGGTCACTTCGTATTCACACGAACCGTCGTCGATCACAGCTGCTGCGTCGTAATTGCTGGCCAGGACGTCGGTACACCCTGTGAGCTGTCCTGCACATGTGCAGTCGGCTTGGATGGTGTCATTTAAGGTGGCCCCGTTTCCATCGTCGCAGGCCTCCCCTACTTCGGGGTTGTCCACCACGGTGCCGGTGCCATCTGTGGCGCCTGAACACGTATCGCACCCCGTGGCGTAAACACAGGAGCCGTCGTCACTCAAGGCCGATGCGTCGTAGTTGCACGCGTTGACGTCCATGCAACCGTCGTTTGAGGAGACGCAAGCTGTGCAGGTGTTGTACGTATCGTCGAACTCCAAGCCATCGCCGGGAATGCTCACACTGCGGTTGGCATAGTTGGCCCAGTCGGTCACCACTACGCATCCGCCATTACCAGCCCACAAGTCGTCGAGCAGGTCCTCTTGTCCCGCCCAGTTGTCGTGGGCGTACTTGTACTCGTAGTCGCCCACAGGCAAGGTCAAGGTCACCGACCAAATGTTGTCTCCGTCAGGATCGGCCATGGTTACGCAGCTGCCGCACCAACCGGTGCTTGGCCCTTCAATGGACGGAGTAGTAAACGAAGCAGGGCCTTCGCATGACATGTCTACGTTGAAGGTCACTGCATATTCGCAGCTGCCGTCGTCAAAGGGGGCGTCTGCGTTGTAGTTGATCGCCAAAGGATCGGTGCAGTTGACTTCGCTGAATCCAGGGCACCAGTCGCAACTGTTAAAACAAACCATGGGCAACACTTGGTCGTCCCACTGCACGCTCAAACCTCGGTTGACATATACGTTGGGGCCATCGTAAGTGGTCACCGCACAGGGTGTTTCTGCAGGGAAGCTTTCCTGCACTCCGGCCCAACCGTTGGTGGTGTATTTGTACTCGTAGACGCCCACAGGAAGTGGCAAGGTGGTTTCCCATGTTCCGTCGCCCATGTCGGTCATGGGATTACAGGTGCCGCACCAGTCGTTGAAATTGCCATTGACGTAGACCACGTCAGTGGGTGCCAGGGTTTCTTGCGACATGTCTACGCGGAAAGTGACGTCGGTCAAGTCGGCGGCATCGTAGCTGAAAACGCGTACGTAATCCACTTCCATGGTTGCGGGGAAGTTGGTACTACCATCGGGAGATCCGGGCCAGTTGCCACCTACGGCAAGATTGAGGATCAGGAACCAGTCCACATCGTCAAACTGCCAACCCAAGGGATGCATGTCTTGCGCATTGACTTCGTGGAATTGTACGCCGTCCATGAACCACACGATGTGGTCGTTGTACCATTCGACGGTGTAGATGTGAAAATCATCGGCGAGGGTTTCGCCGCTAAGAGTGGTGGAACCGCCATTGCTCTGTACATCAGGCCATGTGCCAGCATGGAGGGTTCCGTAAGCTGTTGAGGGGTTGGATCCGACGCTTTCGAACACGTCGATCTCTGGTGGCCATCCGGCCGAGTTAGAAGTCAGGTTACCGGGGTCAGTCAGCAGCCAAAATGCGGGCCACATGCCTTGGTCAACCGGCACTTTGATGCGGGCTTCAATCTTGCCCGAAGAAAAGGTTTGCTTGGTCTTGGTGTGGATTTTTCCTGAAGTGTAATTCATGCCGCCAAAGGGTTGCTCCAAGGCTGTAATGGTCAACACACCTCCACCCACTGAGACGTTTTCCTCACGGTAATACTGCAACTCGTTGTTGCCCCAACCGTTCAGACCGTACTGGCTTCCCGTGCCCAAATCGTAGTTCCAATCGGACAGGTTTAAGGATGTGCCGTTGAATTCATCGCTCCACTCCAAGGTCCAGTTTTGGGCTTGGGTTGCAAGTGAGGCCATCAACACGGCGGCCAGCAGGTATAACGTCTTTTTCATGCGTATAAATTGAAAAAAGAACGGCTCCCTTACCAGGGAGGGAGCCGTTCTCAAATGCATCAATCTTTCTTAAAATCAGGGGCAAGCGCTGCCGAAGGCGGCCAGTACTTGCAGCAGGTCGGTGGTACCGATTGAGAGGTCCCCGTCCAAATCTTCAGGACAATCGCTCACTGCGGGAGCGAAGGTACAGCTGCCATCATCGCTGTTGGCGGCCATGTCGTAGTTCTCAGCATCAGCGTAGGTACAGCCGGATACAACTGCAGTGGCACACGAACCGTCATCCGAACCGGCAAACGGGTTGTACTCGATGCTGAATGGATCGGTACAGCCAGCGCAGGCTTGACACTCACCGAAGCAAACAACATCAACAACAGTGTTCATGTCACCTATGGCTACCTCACGGTTATTGCTCACGTTACACTCCGCGGGAATCACTTCTTCCGAAGCGAAGGTGTTGCCGTTGATGTACTTGTACTGGTATGACTGGTTGCCTGACAGACCTACGAAAGTGATTTCGTAAATGCCGTAGCCCAGGTAAGTCATGGGGCTCGCTGCAGCATCCCATGCTTGGAAGGAGCCCGCAATGTGCACCCCGTCAGGAGAAACAGTCTCGTTGCTCATGTCTACACGGAAGGTCACATCAACAACGGTTGGAGTAGCACAAGCCGAGCAAGACTCCCAGCACACCAGACCGATGTCGGTTTGACCGGACACGGTGAGCGCACGGTTAGCGCCGATGGTACAAGCAGCCGCAGGATCCAATCCAAACTCTTGGTCGGTCCAGTTGTCCACTGCGAATTGGTACTCGTAGTCGCCGGCACCCAACTCGATGGTCAAGGTCCAAACGTCATCAACGGTGTTGGTCATTTGAGCACAACCGCCACACCAGCCGTTGAATGTACCGTTCACCTCAGGAGTGGTGAAGGTGCCGCCTTCAGCGATGTAGTTGGCCATGTCTACCGTGAAGATCACATCGTAGAGACAAGAGCCATTGTCGATGGTTGCAGAAGCGTCATAGTTGTTTGCAGTAGCATCAGTACAACCAGATCCAGCCACACAATCACCGCATGACTCCCAGCACACGAGGTCCAGGTCCATATCATCGGTCACTTGCAGAATACGGTTGGTGAAGCCGAAGTTTTCGGTCACACATGAGCCCAAGATCAGATCGAGGGTCTCGTTGATCGTATTCGTTGCATCTGCCGCGTATTTGAACTCGTAGTAGCCCTCTTGCAGCTCAACAGTGAGGGACCAAGTGCCATCGCCGTCATCGTTCATGGGGGCACAGCCGCCACACCAGCCGTTGAAGCTACCGAACAGGTGGACTACTTCAGTAGAGAAGTCCAAACCTGCGGTCGCTGTGTTCAAGTTGAAGGTGACATCAAACAAGCAAGAGCCGTCGTTCACCGTGGCAGTCGCATCGTAGTTCGAGGCGTTGGCGTTGTTACACCCTGGGGTTTCGCCAGTTTGACAAGCATAACAGCTTGCGAAACACACCAAATCCAACGTCTGACTAACACCAGTCTCCACCGTCAGTGTGCGGTTCGTGTTACCACCTTGGCTAATTACACAAGAACCTGCGCCAACCAAATCTTCTTGGTCCGCCCAGTTATTGATGCTGTACTTGTATAGGTAGTCACCAGCAGGAATGGGCAGGGTCACACTCCAGGTGCCGTCGCCGTTGTCGGTCATCTGGTTGCAATCGCCGCACCAGCCGTTCCACTCACCAGAAACGTTCACGAAGCCGAATACTTCAGTACCTGAGTATTCGCTCATGTCTACGTTGAAGGTCACCTCCGAAGTCGGGACGCCACAGGTGCCATAGATGTCGCTCACAGAGCCGTTGGCTACAATGGTGGCTTCACGGTTCGCATAGGTAGCGCCATCGGTGATGGGTGCACAAGAACCGTTGCCAGCAATGACGTCGTCAACGAGGTCCTCTTGACCGGCAAAGTCGTCCACTGCGTACTTGTACTCAAATGGACCAGCTGGCAACTGCAAGGTCACCGACCACGTGCCGTCGCCGTTATCAACCATCGGTGCACAGCCACCACACCAGCCGAAGTCTGGGCTTTCTACTGCAGGAGTAGTGAAGCCGGTTTCTGCGGACATGTCTACGGTGAAGGTGAAATCATACACGCAAGACCCATCGTCTGATGTCGCCGACGCGTTGTAATTCGCTGCTTCTGAATCGGTACAACCGCTGGTCACGCCAGTACCGCATGAAGTACAGCTGTCGTATACGTCACCAGTCACATCGCCTGAACCCACGGTCCAAAGGCGGTTTGCGTAAGCAGCGCCGTCGGTCACAGGAGTACAAGACAAGTCTTGTGGTGAGTTGTCGAGCAGGTTCTCTTGAACGCCGTCGATCACCCACAAGTATTCCATGTCCACTTCAGGTGCGAGGGTCACAGACCAAGTGCCGTCGCCGTTGTCGGAAGCCACAGGACCACCAGCTGGATCCCAGCCCCAGAAGGGACCAGTCATACGCACCTCAACAGCAGTTCCAGAGCAATCTTCAACAGTCAGCACCACGTCTGGGTACACACATGAACCGTCGTCTACGGTTGCAGCCGGGTCGTAGTTGGTTGCATTGCTATCGGTACAACCGCCGCCCGCCAATGGACCGCACTCACCGTAAGTATCGCTCTGGGTTGCGCCAGCAGCAACAGTTACCAAACGATTTGCGTAAGACACACCGTCGGTTACCGGGGCACACCAGCCGTTGCCAGCTGCAACGTCGTCCACCAGATCTTCTTGACCAGCGAAGTTGTCTACCGCGTACTTGTACTCAAAGTCACCCGCAGGCAAATCCAGCGTTACCGACCAGATGCCGCCGCCTTGGTCAGCCATCGGGGCACAACCGCCACACCAGCCGAACAATGGGCTTTCTACTGCAGGAGTGGTAAAACCAGTCTCAGCGCTCATATCTACTTCAAAGGTCATGGCATAGAGGCATGAACCGTCGTCAGCAGTAGCTGAAGCGTTGTAGTTAGAAGCGGTCGCGTCGGTACAACCGTTAACGCCGCCAGTACACGCACCGCATGAATTCCAGCACACTGAGCCGAGGTCAGCGTTGCCGTTCACATATGTAATTCGGTTGGTGTTGCCTTCGTTGTTTGAGAAGCATGAATCGTACCAAGCGAGGCTTTCTTGGCCCACCCAGTCGTCATACGTGAACTTGTATTCGTTCGCGCCAGCAGGCATGGTTACGGTTACTGTCCAAGTTCCGTCGCCGTTGTCGGTCATAGCGTTATCCACGCCACTCCAGCCGTTGAACGAACCGGAGATATACATCTGTGTGAACGTAGCTCCTGAAGAACTCATATCTACGGTCAAGGTGATGTCTCCACCGGCCGGTGCCGCCGTTCCACATGCAAAGCAATCGTTCCAACACACAGTTGGGATGGAAGCAGTGCCGTCTACATAGTGCAAGCGGTTGGTGAAACCTCCGGTAGTAATGGTGCAGATACTGTTTGGCGAGAGCGCCTCTTGGGCTGCCCAGTCGTCAATGGTGAATTTGTACTCGATGACACCGCCACCGAGGGCAGGAATGGTAGCTTCCCAGATTCCACCTCCCATGTCGGTCATGGGGTTAGAGACGCCATTCCAACCATTGAAATTGCCACTCACGTAAACAGTGCCAAAGGCTGCGCCATAGGTACTCATGTCTACCGAGAAAGTGATGTCACCGCTGCTCTGTGCTACGCTCAAGAGCGAACAACAGAAGGCAAGCAGCATCAGTTGAAGTTTTTTCATGATGTTGATTTTGGTTAACGTAGAACGTTGAATGCGATTTGGTTCTTTAATCTGCCCAAAACGCACACTGTTAGGGCGTTTTAAGCGTTTTGTCGAGACATAGCTTACCTCAAACCGTCACAAGGTACACAAAATGTGTATTGGGTACACTTAGTGTTGATACTTTTTGGTGTCACTCGTACACTTTTCCCGTAACGCGGGCTTCATGTTGGATTGACACACCCTTATATAAGGTGCAAGATTGTGTGGCACATCATCGTTCGTCACCGACCGCCTCAAATTCGGTTTCTGGGGTCATGTCAACACGCAGAGCCAATAGTGCAGCCAGGAAGAACAAGCCTCCCCCCAGAGCAAGCGCTAGGGTGCGATCATTGTGAAGTACATTTTCCATGAATGAACCAAAGAAGAGAGAGGCAATGATTTCAGGGAGTACGATGAAAAAGTTGAAGATCCCCATGTAGATTCCAAGCTTCTTAGGATTCAATGAAGGCACCAACATGGTGTAGGGCAACGAGAGGATGCATGCCCATGCAACTCCGACACCAGCCATACTCACCAACAACAGCTCTTTGGTGTGAATGAACATCACGGAAACCAGACCGAGCCCACCCAGAACAAGAGCTATGGCGTGTGTCTGCTTCACTCCTATGCGCTTCACAACAAACGGAATGGCAAATGCCACTGCGAAAGTGATCAGTGAGTAAAACCCAAAGCACAAGTTTCCCCATGCTACACCTTCGGCATACAATTCTGAGGTATTGTCGGTAGCGCCGAGCACATCATAACTCACCGCAGTGGTAAAATAGAACCACATGAAAAACAGCCCGGGCCAAGTAAAAAACTGCACCAATGCCAGCTGTCGCATTCGTTTCGGCATGGATGAAATCGAATCGAAAATTTCGCGCACACCACCTGCAAATCCTCCCCCCTTCTCCTTTTCTGTTCTAAAGGCCTCCATATCCTCTGGTGGATACTCCTTCGTGGTTCGAATGGTCCACAGCACCGCACCTATAAATACCAAAGCACCTGCGTAGAAACTGTACTTGACCGTTGCAGGAATAGCCCCTTCCTCTGCTGTATCAGGCACTCCCATTTTGGCAAAGAACCATGGCATGCATGCGGCGACTACCGATCCCAGACCAATGAAAAAGCTTTGCATGGTAAACCCTTTGGTTTGTTGCTCCTTCGGGAGAAGGTCGCCGACAAAAGCACGAAAAGGCTCCATGCTTATGTTGATCGAAGCATCGAGTATCCAAAGGGTACCTGCGGCCATCCACAGCGCTGAACTGTTGGGCATCATCAACAAAGCCAAGGAACTCAAAATGGCACCCACCAAAAAGAAAGGCTTCCGGCGCCCCAAAGGAGTCCATGTACGATCGCTCAGATATCCAATGATGGGTTGAATGATCAAACCGGTCAGGGGTGCCGCTAGGAACAACAAGGGCACTTGTTCAGGAGAAGCGCCCAAGTAGTCATAGATGGCAGACATGTTAGCCATCTGCAGATTCCATCCAAACTGGATGCCCAAAAAACCAAAGCTCATGTTCCAAATCTGCCAGAACGAAAGGGTAGGTTTGTTGCTGCTCATCGGTAAGGTGATTTCTGGCCAAGATACTGTTTTGTGTATGCCAGACACTCCGTTAATACGGGACACAAAAAAAGCCCCCCGCTGGGCGGAGGGCTTGTGTAAGTTCCCGAATGGGTTACTCTGGGCAGTCGGTACCAAAGACACCGAGAATCACCAGAATATCGTTGGTGCTGATCACGCCGTCACCGCTGAGGTCGGCCACACATTCTGGGGTAAAGTCACACGAGCCGTCATCCACATTGGCGTACAGATTGTAGTTGTTGGCTGCGGCATCGGTACATCCAGGCTGGGCAGCGACACAACCACCGTTGTCCACGTTGGCCGCGGGGTCGTAGTTCACAGCAGCTGGGTCAGTACAGCCAAACACGCTGGCCACACATGAGCCGTCGTCGGTGTTTGCTGCAGCGTCGTAGTTGACAGCAGTAGGATCAGTACATCCTGGAACCGCAGCAATACATGAACCGTCGTCTTCAGTTGCGTCAGCGTCGTAGTTCACCGCGGTAGGATCAGTACAACCTGGGCACGAGAACCCGAAGGTGCATGTACCGTCGTCCACGGTTGCGGCGGCATCGTAGTTGGTGGCGTCAGGGTAAGTACAGCCCGAGATCACACACGAACCGTCATCCACTGTAGCCGTGGGATCGTAGTTGTCTGCGGCAGGATCAGTACAGCCACTGATGATGGGCGGGAAGCTGATGGTCTCGCCCACCAACTGCGGGTTCTGACCGTCTTGGGCGCGGTACTGCATGTTGACCGTCATGTCCACAAAGCCGTCGGTGGTGAGCTGGGCAATGAGCACACGACCCGTGGCGTCTGGGAAAGCCTCTGGAGTGATGTCTGGGAAGATGAACCAGGTAGCTCCTACGCCATCGTCAATCACAAGATCACCGCCGGCTTCGAAAGCTGTGGCGTCCAAGTTGGCTTGTTGCAGGCCGTTGGGCGACTCCTCTGATCCGATGGTAAACCACGAGTCATAGATCAGTTCCGGGAATGCGCCGTAAAAAGCGGGATTGATGTCTGAAGACAGCGGTCCGCCACCTGCGTTTTGGTAGAAGCTCCCGGTGGTCGTTACCGAAAGCGGGTTGGGATCTTGGCCATACACCGCCACCAGTTGATCGAAGGGGTTGGTGAAGTTGGCGTACACGCGGTAGGTGTTGAAACCGTCCACACCGTCGGTGGCAACTTGCTCCCAAGATAGCCCCGAGTAAGAGGGCGGTGGATATGCACAAGAACCGTCATCGTCAGTAGCTGCGGCATTGTAATTGAGGGCGTCCGGATCAGTACAACCTGGAATGGCAGTGATGATGGTCACGTTTTCTCCAGTAGACTCAATGGGAGTATTGGTGGCGTCGCGCCATTGGATGTTTAGGGTGAAATCTACATCACCGTCGGTGGTGAACTGACCTACGAGCACACGTCCAAGTCCATCAGGGAAGGAAGCGGCATCGCCGGGAAGCAAAAAGAGGGTACCTCCAATGCCGTCATTCACGGTGAATCCATTTCCAGCCTCAAAGGCGGTGAAGTCAAAACCGACCACACTCAGTCCACTGCCTGCACTGTCCTCGTAACCCACTGTGAACCAAGAATCGTATTCCAATTCTGGGACAAAAGGGAAAAAACTGGGGTTGATATCCAACGAAGTTGGGCCTCCACCAACTACTTGGAAGAAGGTGCCAGAGTTACTCACTACCATAGGAGCGCTATCGAATCCATAGAGCGCGATCAACTGATCGGCTGGATCATCGAAGTTGGCGTATACACGGTAGGTGAGGTAACCCGGAATAGCGTCGGCTGCTACGAGTTCAGTGGAGAACCCGGTAAAGCTTGCACTGCTGATCAGCGCACAGCATGCCAGCGCCGCAGTCAGGAATAAGTGCTTCATCAAATCGATTTTTGGTTAAAGTCTTGATCTCGACAGAGCCGTGAAGATAACGATTCATCCCCAGAAAACGGCTTTCGTAGGAGATATTTCACGATTAATCGGATCCGAATACCCAGCCCATAAGCTGCGCCGTTGAGCTATCTGCGCCGGGAGGAACACCCCCATCTGCCACGGCCTTTAAGACGTTTCCAGCCAGTTTTTTCCCGAGCTCCACGCCCCACTGATCGAAGCTGAAGACATTCCAAACGACCCCTTGCACAAAAATCTTGTGCTCGTACAACGCAATGAGTGCTCCCAGCGTGGTAGGATCCAAACGGTCCAAGACCAGCGCGTTGGTTGGGCGGTTGCCCTCAAATACGCGGAAAGCCTTGAGGCGCTCGATGGTTCCTGCATCGTTTCCAGCAGCTTCCATTTCGGCCACCACAGCGGCTTCGCTCTTGCCTTCCATCAAGGCCTGGGTTTGAGCCACAAAGTTGGCAAGAAGCTTTTGGTGATGATCCGCAAACGGATGCTCGGGCTGTCTGACAGCGATGAAGTCGGCAGGAATCAACTTGGTGCCTTGGTGCACCAGTTGGTAAAAAGCGTGCTGGCCGTTGGTGCCCGGTTCTCCCCAAATGATGGGACCGGTTTGGTAGGTCACCGGTCGTGCAAAGCGGTCCACGCTTTTACCGTTGCTCTCCATATCCCCTTGTTGCAGATAGGCTGGGAAGCGGTGCAGGTGCTGCACATAGGGCAAAATGGCGTGGCTCTCGGCTCCCCAGAAGTTGTTGTACCAAATGCCCAAAAGGGCTAGAATCACCGGCAAATTTTCGCGGTGCTCAGCGTTTCGGAAGTGGCGGTCCATGGCGTGCGCACCTTCGAGCAGCATCTCAAAGCGTTCAAAGCCCACAGCCAACGCAATGCTTAGTCCCACGGCACTCCAGAGTGAGTATCGTCCGCCCACCCAGTTCCAAAAGCCAAAGCAGTTGGCTCCAGCAATGCCAAAGTCGGCCACCCCTTGCAGGTTGGTACTCACGGCAACAAAGTGCTTTTCTACGGCAGCCTCGTCGCCCAAGGCATCAACCAACCACTGGCGAGCAGCGAGGGCGTTGGTCATGGTCTCCTGGGTGGTGAAGGTTTTGGAGACGATCACAAACAACGTGGTTTCCGGATCGCACACCTGCAGTGTATCGTGCAAGTGTGCACCGTCCACGTTGGACACAAAGTCCAC
>JBMYJR010000001.1:124331-152273 GCA_049594615.1 Flavobacteriales bacterium | reverse complement strand
ACCGAAAACGTGCCAAAATGGGAATTCGTTGCAAAACATCAATTTTTGAGGCGCACAAGCTGGCCGGAGCCATCCCGTTCCAAATCAAGGTCATCGTCCTGCCCTTCGAACAGGTATTTGATGTCCCCGCTGCCTTCAAGTACCGCTTCTATTTCTCGTCGGGCATTCAAACTCAGGTTGCCGCTGCCCTCGTTGCGGGCCTCGGCAATACGCACGTTGAAGCCCAGTGCATTCACATCGCCTGAGCCTCCGAGTTCAAGACGCGCCTCGCGGGCTTTTCCGGTGAGATCCACGTCCCCACTGCCGTCGTTCTTGACTTGAAGTTCATCGCCCCGCAAGTCCAAAATAACGTCGCCGCTGCCCTCGTTTTGCACAAACAAGTGCACAAACTTCAAGGTTTGCGCACCGGCGATTTGTCCGCTTCCACGGTGAATAAGCTTGAGCAAGTTGTTGCAGTATACATCTACAGTAATGCCGCTTACGCTGCGCAAGTTTTCCTCAAAGGAAACGGTCAATTTGGGGTCCTTGACCTCGGTGACCACGTAAGGCTGCAGATTGGCCTCGGCGTGTACTACCACCCGAGGCTCTTCCCCGCGCTTGGTATTGAACAGATTGACGTTTACCGAGCTCTCCACCACCAACACTTCAAAAGGAGCGACAATGCGCGCTTCTTCAATGGGGGCTCCAACGCCTTCAATTCCGGAGTCGCAGCCGGTGATCACCACCAAGGCTACCAAGAGGAAAAACAACTTCTGCATGGTCTTCACGTTGGGTCCAAAGATAACCGAAGCCCGCAGCAAGCGGCTGATGATGGTCACGTTGGCATGACTTTTTCAGTACTTTAGGAGACTCAATTTTAGAAACATAGCACCAAGAGATATGAAAAAGCTGATGATGCTGTTGGCCATGGTCGCCTTCGCAGGCGCCTTGAGCGCTCAGACCACTGCCGAGAAGAAACCTGCTGAAACCACGAAAACCGAGGTGAAGAAGTCTTGCTCGAAGTCTTGCTGCAGTGGCAAAACGACTGCCACCGCACAGGAAGGCAAAGCAGGTTGCTGCACTCCTGCCGCCACCGCTACTGCGGAAAAAGGCCGCAAGGGTCGCAAAGCCCGTCGCGCCAAAGGTACTGCTGGCACCACCACTGCTACCGCCACTGCCAAGCCAGCTGCTACTGAGCCCAAGGCGAGCACCAGTGCAGTGACCCCGGTTAAAAAGACCGCAAATAAGAAATAATCACGCGCCACGTGTGACCAGAAAGCCTCGGGATCCCCGGGGCTTTTTTATTGGTCCAAGTTGAAGTGCTTGGCCGCCATGTCGCGCACGTTGGCGCCAATGGCCAACGATGCTGTGGCTGCAGGAGATGGTGCGTTCAATACGTGGATGGAACCTGGCGTGTATTCAATGCGAAAATCATCGCGAGTGTCGCCATCGGTGCTGAGCAGCAATGCGCGTACGCCTGCACGTCCAGGACGCAGATCGTCCATCTCCAAATCTGGAATCAAGCGCTGAAGGGTGTGCAGGAATCGGCGCTTGCTAAACGCGCGCCGGTACTCGTCGATTCCGAATTTCATGTTGTTGAAGAAGAGCTTCCAAGTGCCACCGTAGCTAAGTGCATCGGCCGTGTCGCGCAAGGAGAAGTCGGTTTTGCCGTAGCCTTCACGCTTGAAGGTGAACACCGCGTTGGGGCCACACTCGATTTCGCCGTTGGTCATGCGGGTGAAGTGCACGCCCAAAAAAGGGAAATCCGGATTCGGCACCGGGTAAATCAGGTGTTTGACCTTGTGCTTGCCTTGGTCGGTGAGCTCGTAGTAATCGCCGCGGAAGCCCACGATCTTTTCCTTGAGGTCTACCCCGTCTTTTTTGGCCAAGCGGTCGGCTTGGAGGCCCGCACAAAAGATCAGGTGCTTGGCTTGGATGTCGCCGCGGTTGGTGTGCACGGTACTCACCACTCCGCGGGTGATGCCTTGCACTTCGGTGTTGAGCGAGACCTTGCTTTCGGGTTGGATGCCCAGGGCGATCTCAGCCATTTTATCGGTGGCCCCGCGGAAGTCAATGATGCCGGTGCACGGCACGTGAATGCCGGCCACACCTTTGACAAACGGTTCAATCTCACGGACCTCATCGCCGTTGATGCGGCGAATGCCTTCCACCTCGTTCTGGAGTCCGGTGCTCCAGATCTTCTCCAGCATGGGCAGCTCCGACTCATCGGCGGCCACTACCACTTTGCCACACACGTCGTGGTCCACGCCGTACTTGGCAGCAAATTTCACCAAGTCGCGGCGTCCTTGTACGCAATTGACCGCCTTGAGGCTGCCGGGTTTGTAGTACAATCCGCTGTGGATGACCCCGGAGTTGTGTCCGGTTTGGTGATCGGCCAACAGGCCTTCTTTTTCAAGGACGACGATGCGCAGGTGCGGGTAGGCCTCTTGCAACCGGTAGAAGGTTGCGGCCCCCACAATGCCGCCGCCAACAATGGCAATGTCGTAGGTGGATTCCATGGGCAAAAAATGCTCGGGCAAAGGTAGCGCAATCTCAGCGCTTGGAGATGCGGTTAGAAGAGATGTGGCGCTGTCGCGAACAACGAAACCGCTGCACCTCGTCTGCGCGCAACTGTTGGTGCTTTGTAGAACGTCCCTGCACCCGCTTGCGCCAGCGGCGAAATCCCTTGGGACTCAGCTCGCGGCGCATCAGGGTGATCACGTCCTGTTCACCCAACCCAAACTGGAAGGCAATGGCCTCAAACGGGGTGCGGTCTTCCCACGCCATTTCAATCACACGGTCCACATCCTGATCGGAAAGTTCCATGCTAGCATAACCTTGGAGCTGCGCCACAGGTTCGCTCAGGTTGGTTTGCCTAACTTCCCGCTCTGTGAATGCTCCCTACTCCAAACGGGTTCAACGCGCATGGTCGTTTTACGACTGGGCCAACTCGGTGTATGCCCTGGTGATTTCCACCGCCATCTTCCCCATTTTTTACAACGAAGTCACCAAAACCAACGTCCAAGTCGTGCGCGACAAGGTGCTCGGTGAAGATGTGGAAGTAGCCGTCGTAGAGGCCTTTGGAATGGAGTTCGTCAACACCGAGCTCTACAGCTACGCGATCAGCTTCTCGTTGTTGCTGGTCGCCTTGCTTTCCCCGCTTCTGAGCGGCATCGCGGACTATGCGGGCAAAAAGAAATTCTTCCTCAAAGTCTTCTGTTACCTCGGGTCCGTGGCCTGCATGGCGCTGTGGTGGTTCGACCCCCAACACCTGGAGCTCAGCATGTTGGTGCTCGTACTCGCCAGTATGGGGTATTGGAGCAGTTTGGTCTTTTACAATTCGTACCTGCCCGACATCGCTCCAAAAGCGGAACACGACCAGCTATCGGCCCGTGGCTTTGCCATGGGGTATGTGGGTTCGGTCATCCTGCTGGTGATCAATTTGATCATGGTTCAAGTGTTTGACATCGACGCCCGCTGGTGTTTTTTGATGGTGGGGGTTTGGTGGCTTGGGTTCGCCCAAATCACCCTGCGGCGCATCCCCGACAATCCTTACAATCACAAAGGCCAAGGCAAACTCATCACCAAGGGCTTTGAAGAGCTGCGTATGGTGTTCTGGGATGCTTGGAATGCCCGCAGACTGTGGTGGTACCTGGTGGCCTTTTTTGTACTGAGTATGGGCGTGCAAACCGTCATGCTCATGGCGCAATTCTTTGGCATCAAGGCCATTGTACGCATCGACGAACACGGCAACGAAGTGGTGGGCATGGAAACCGGTGAGCTTATTGTGGCCATCATCCTGGTGCAACTCATTGCCATTCCCGGAGCCTTCCTGTTCAGCTGGATGGCCAAGAAATTGGGCAACGTGCAAAGCTTGATGGTGGCCATGTGCTGCTGGATTGCGGTGTGTTGTTGGGCCTTTTTTGCGGTCCACACCCCCTCTGAATTCTGGGCCGCGGCCTCGTGCATTGGCTTCATCATGGGCGGCACGCAAAGCCTCAGCCGTTCCACCTACTCCAAATTCTTGCCCGAGACCGAAGACACCACCTCTTACTTCAGCTTCTTCGATGTACTGGAGAAGTACGGCATCATCATCGGCACGTTTTCCTTCGGTTTCATTGAAGGCTGGACCGGTACCATTCGCAATTCGGTACTTGCCTTGATTGTCTTCTTTGTGATTGCGCTGATTCTGTTGAAAGTGGTGCCCAAAGAGGAGCGCTTTTTGGCCCCGCGCGAAGAGGTCAAACGCCGCCGTCAGCGCCAGAAAAAGCGTCAGCGCGGCGTGGCGGCGGAGTAACGCTTGATCTCCACTTCAAACGACACCCTGCGGTTGCGGGCGCGACCTTCGGCGGTGGCATTTTCGGCCACGGGTTCGGCTGACCCCTTCCATTCGAGTTTCAACCGGTCGCGGGGGATGCCCTTGTCTACGAGGTAATCCATCACTGCATCGGCACGGGCTTGGCTGAGTCCCATGTTGTACCCATCTGGACCAATCACATCGGTGTGACCGGTGATGCGCAATTGCATAAACTCACCACGGGCCAACGTACGGGCGATGCCGTTGAGGGCGGTCACGGCTGAGTCGTTGAGCACACGCTGGTCAAACCCAAAGTGAATGGCACCAAATTCCAAGGCACGTACCTCCTCCAATTGCAAGGGTGGATCATGCACGCCTGCCCGCAAGATGTCATTGGCACAACTGCACTCCTCGCGCACTTCAATGGGTGCTACAATGACGTTGTCCAGGTAGAGGTAAGCCCATTCGGAGTTGACATCCACTTCCGGGTCTTCGCGGCGCAGTACGCGGGTGTCTCGGTCTGCACGGAAGTTGCCAAAAGTGAGGTGGGATTCTCCACCTTCGGCGATGTATACGTCCGAGATCTTGGTCCAACGCTGGTAGCCGTCTACAAAGTGCAAGTCAGGATTGCCAACGTGCGCAGTCACAGGCAGGCGTTTTTTGTTGCCCGCCTTGATGGGACCTTTGCTGAAGTAGCCCCCAAAACCGTCGGTCACGTAGCGCGCACCGTCGCCCGGGGATACAAAGTATTCCAAACACACCATCTCGCCCCGGTTCAAGGGACGGTCGAGCTTGCATTGCACGTATTCGCGGTAGTTGGGCTGGCTGGGGGTAAAGGTGACAATCCCCAGATACGCTTCACCGTCTTGGGCCTCTTGATTGCCAAACATGTTTTTGGGCACGCCAGCCTTGCGGCTGCAACTGTTGAAGTAGTCCGGGGTGGCAGAAGTGGGTTGGGTCCAGTCGATCACCCAGGTCAACGCCGTAGAGTTGAAGTTGGGCGGGCAATAAGACTTGTTCTCAAAGCTGCCGTTGGGCACCAAATTCTGAGCCGATCCCATCAGGCACCACAGAAAAAAAGGGAGCAGAAATGCAGGTTTCACATCCATAGAACGCAAAGCGCGGGCCAAATGACATGCGCCCAACCCGCAAGATAGGTGGCAAGAAACGAGCGGAAGGGCTGAATGGTAAAAGGTATCACCACCTGACCGTTCATGCCGGGCAGCGCTGACCGGTATCGATACCAACAAAAAGGCGAGCAACAAAAAACGCCGCCCTCGGCGGGGCGGCGTTCTTCTATGCGTTGTAAGCTGTGATTACTTGATCACAAACTCTACCCGTCGATTTTGCGCTTTGGCCAGTGGCGTGGGGCGCGTGTTGGAGGGTTGGGTGTTTTCTTTGCTGCGTGGTACAATGCGCATTTCGCTCACCCCTTTGCTGATCAGGTAGCGCACCACCTGATCGGCACGGCGCTTGCCCATGGCAGCGTAGCGGGGGTTGAGTTCTCCTTCCTTCATTTCGTCGTCGTCCGAATGGCCCACGACTTCGAGGCGCATACTGGGGTTGGCTTTGAGCAGGTCGGCCAGCGCATCCAAATCGCGTTTGGCCAAGCCGGTGAGCTCGCTTTTAAGTGAGGCGAAGTAAACGGTGCTGGTTTTCACCTTATCACTGGTGCTCATCTCCTCTTCCGAAGCCACATTCTTTTTGGTGAAGATCAGGTCGGGCTCGCGCTCATCGGCAGGGGTGCAGGCGCACTCCGAAGGAGCAGTGATGGCTTTCACTTCAACATCGTCCACATAGTAGTAGGCGGCTTGGAATTGCACACCGGTCACGTTCTTGGGACGCTTCACCTTTTCAATCTTGAGCTTGTTGTCGCTGGCAAAGTTGCCGATGACGATGTACTGCTCTTCGCCGGTACCCACAAAGGTGCCACAGATGGTCTCCCACTGATCCATGCTCTGCATGACCTTATTGGAGCGGTGGCGCACCACATTGTCGGTTTTTACCATGTTACCGGTGTTGCCTTGGCTCACCTTGCGGTCCGACACATACACGCCAATGCCGTTCACTGCATACTTCGAGAGGTCTGCAAGCGAAACGTTGATGGAAATGCAGTAAGTCACGTTCTCTTCGAGTTCGTCGTCGAGCTTAATGGTGAGGTACTGGCGGTTGAATTTGCGAGGATCTTTCGAGTACGCGGTGAAGCCGGCGTAGCGGTTGCCAGAGTTGGCGGTTTGCGTACCGAGCTCGTTCAGGGGAACCCCCACTTTGTCGCCTTTTACACCTGCCGAGTAAAAGTCAACGGCAGCTTCGGTGGCTGAGGTCCATTCTTCACAGGTGTCGTCCAGCATGCCGCGCTTTTTAAGTGCGCGAATGTTGGCGTCCTCGAAGTCGGGATTGGGCACCAGGTTTTCCTGAGCTGCAACCACACCGGCGATAAGCAGGCTGCAAAGGAGTACTTGAATTTTCATATTCATTGGTTTTCAAACGTCTTCACTGCATCGATAAAGCAACGCACGTGATCGGGGTTGGTGTCTGGATAGACACCGTGACCCAAGTTGGCAATATGGCGATTCGGCCCAAATCCGGCAAGCATTGCACGGGTGTGTTTCCGAATCGTTTCGTAGTCGGCGTAGAGGACCGTAGGGTCCAAATTGCCTTGCAAAGTCTTACCTGCGCCCACCTGTTGGCGTGCTTCAGCGATGTCCATGTTCCAGTCCAGACCTACGGTTTGGCAGTCAAGCTGGCCCAAATCCGCAAGGCTGCCGTAGGCACCTTTTGAAAAGAGCGTCACTGGAACCTCCTGGATGGCATCGCAGATGCGCTGCAGGTAGGGCAATGCAAATGCCCGATACACGTCCGCGGAGAGCACCCCTGCCCAACTGTCAAAGACTTGCACCACATCGGCGCCGGCCTGGATTTGCAGTTTGAGGTAGGCAATGGTCACCTCCGTGATGTCACTGAGCAAGCGGTGTGCCATTTCTGGCTCGGTGTACAAAAGGCGTCTTGGATGACTGAAGGTTTTGCTGCCTCCACCCTCGGTCATGTAACAGAAAATTGTCCATGGCGCTCCGGCAAATCCAATGAGCGGCACGCGGCCGTCGAGCTCCTTTTTGGTCAGGCGAAGCGCTTCAAACACGTAGCTCAATCGGTCGGCCACATCGGGCGCATTGTCGAGCGCGGCACGTTGTGCTTCGCTGCGGACGGTGTTGTCAAAGACTGGTCCTATCCCTTTCTCCATGCGGTAGGGTAAGCCCATGGCGTCTGGAATCACCAGGATGTCCGAGAAGATGATGGCGGCGTCCACCCCCAACAAATCCACCGGTTGGATGGTCACCTCGGCAGCACGCTCGGGGGTTTCTACGAGTTCGCGAAAGCCGCTGAGCGAGGCACGCACAGCGCGGTATTCGGGAAGGATGCGGCCCGCTTGGCGCATGAGCCATACGGGAGTGCGTTCGGTCTGTTCGCCGCGGATGGTGCGCAGCAAGAGGTCGTTTTTCAAAGCCATGAAATCCGGCAGGGATTACTGTTGATCAAAGTCCACTTCGATGTGGTCGGTTTTAGGACGGGACTGGCAGGTGAGGATATAACCCGCTTCTACCTCGTCAGGATACAGCGCATAGTTGACTTTCATTTCCACCTCACCTTTCACCAGCTTGGCGCGGCAGGTGTTGCACATGCCTCCCTTGCAGCTGTATGGCAGGTCCAGTCCTTGGTTGGAGGCGGCGTCAAGCACAAACTCGTGCTGGCCCATATCAAAGTCCCATTGCTGGCCGTAAAGGGTCACGCGGGTTTGGGTGCGTTCTCCGGTGTCTTCGGGTTCGGGTTGGTCCTCGGTGCGGCCGCCCAGTTTTCCTTTGGGCGAAGTAAACAGTTCAAAGTGCACGCGGTCCTCGGGTACCCCGGCATTGCCCAGCGAGGTGCGCACGGCCTCAATCATTTCTTCAGGTCCGCAAATGAACGCGTGATCCACCGACTCTGGCTGGATCAACAGACGCATGAACGCGTCGCATTTCTCCTGGTCTATGCGGCCCGAAAACAGGGCCACTTCATTGGCCTCGCGGCTGAGTACGTGGAAGATGCGCAAGCGGCCCAAGTAGGCGTCCTTGAGGTCTTCGAGCTCATCTCGGAAGATGACCGTTTGGAACTTGCGATTGCCATACACCAAGGTCACCTCGCTCTCGGGTTCTTCGGTGAGGACGGTCTTGAGGATGCTCATCATGGGGGTGATGCCACTGCCCGCAGCAAACAGCACATAGTGTTTGGCCTTTGCAGGGTCCAGCGGTGCGGTAAAGCGGCCCATGGGGGTCATTACTTCCAAGGTATCGCCCGCCTTGAGTTTCTGGTTGGCGTAGGTGCTGAACAAGCCTCCCGGCACTTGTTTGATGGCCACGCGCAGCTCGTCGTCGTTCACTCCGGAACATATGGAATAACTGCGGCGGGTGTCCTCGCCGGAGAGGATGGCGCGCAAGGTCAAGTACTGGCCGTGTTCAAAACGGTAGTCCTCGCGCAGGTCTGCAGGAACGTCAAAGGCCAAGGATACCGTGTCTTCGGTTTCGCGGCGGACGTCTGCAATGGTCAAGGCGTGAAAGGTGGGCATGGCGGCAAAAGTAATCCAAACAAAAAAGGGTCCGTGCGGACCCTTTTCTGCGAAATGTCATTTTCTGTGCGGTTAGAGCGCAACCTTACGCTCGGTGGCAAAGCCATCGCCAACGAGCTTGAAGACGTATACGCCTGCGTCAAAGCTGCGGCCCAAGTCAATGGTGCCCACTTGAACAGGTTGCTCGTGCACCAGTTGACCGCCGAGGTTAAAGACCATCAGTTGGCCTGCGCGGTTGGTGCGCGCTTGAACCGCCTGACCGGTGTTGTTGACGATCAGTGAAGGCTGTGCTTCCAGATCATCAACCGATATGGTCAATTCGGGTACGGTAAACGTTGCACCGTCGTAGCCGTCACCGCCAGAGGTGCCGTTGTCGTTGCACGCCACACCGCTCATGTAAAAGGTAACTTCACCTGAGCCGGATGCAGGGGCTACCCACTCGCCAGACCACAGGCCGAGGTTGGCGTCTACGCTGTGTTCAATGATGTGACGACCTCCCACGTCTTCCAGTTGCACGCCGGCACCTGGGTTTTGGAAGGTTCCCGCGTTGGAACCGTCACCGAGTACCGCAGTGGCTTGGAATCCGTAGACGCTGGGCTGGGGAACCGAGGTAGAGCCCACACCAAACTGCAGGGTGTAGGTTTCGCCAGGAACGTATTCGGTAATGGGGGTGGTAGTGCCAAACTCGAGCACGGCCACCGCCGAGATGGGCGAGAATTCGCCAGCGCTATGGCATTGCGAGCAAGGGTTGTCGCTGCCGGGGGCACCGGTGCGGTCCTTGTTTTGTTCTTCGGCCACACCGTTGTGGTGCGACATCAGTGCGGGTACCAAGGCCGCAAAGGCAAGAATAGAAATGTAGCGTTTCTTCATGGGACGATTCGTTGTGGGGAGTAAGTTCGGGAGATTTCTATGACAATTATCACGCTCTCCTCACATCTTGTACAGGTACACCTTGTGAATTCCCTACATAAGTTGGACTCTCGGAGGATGAAAACCCAGTGCGAGCTCGAACATGCGTACTAAGTACATTGTTCGCAGGGAGTAGTTTAAGTAAGTTTGCCCCATAGCCCCAGATGATGGAACGCGAAGACAACCACCCGGAATTCCTGGAGTACGTCCAGGCCGAAAAGAAAGTAGAAGCGAAGGATTGGATGCCGGAGAAATACCGCCGCACCCTCGTCCGTCAGATTGCCCAGCACGCCCACTCCGAAATTGTGGGAATGCTGCCGGAAGGCAACTGGATCACCCGAGCCCCTTCCCTCAAACGCAAGGCCATCTTGTTGGCCAAAGTGCAGGACGAAGCCGGCCACGGCCTCTACCTCTACTCAGCATGTGAAACCTTGGGCGTTGACCGCGCCGATTTGATGGAGGAACTCCATACCGGCAAGGCCAAGTACAGCTCGATTTTCAACTACCCCACCCCTACTTGGGCCGACATCGGCGCCATCGGTTGGTTGGTGGACGGTGCTGCCATTGTGAACCAAGTTTCACTGCAACGCACCTCATACGGTCCCTACGCCCGCGCCATGGTGCGCATCTGTAAGGAAGAGAGCTTCCACCAGCGTCAAGGCTATGAGATCATGATGCACATGGCCAAGGGCACCGCGCAGCAGAAGAAGCTCGCCCAAGACGCCCTCAACCGTTTCTGGTGGCCTTCCCTGATGATGTTTGGCCCGTCCGACAAAGACTCGGTACACAGCCAGCAGAACATGGACTGGCGCATCAAACGTCACTCGAACGACGACCTGCGTCAAAAATTCATCGACATGACCGTGCCCCAAGCCGAGTTCTTGGGACTCACCATTCCCGACCCTGAACTCAAGTGGAATGAAGCCACCGGCCACTACGACTGGGGCACCATCGACTGGACCGAGTTTTGGGAAGTGGTGGGCGGCAACGGGCCTTGCAACAAGGAACGCGTAGCCGCACGCAAAAACGCATACGACAGCGGTGCATGGGTGCGCGAAGCGGCCAACGCCTATGCCACCAAATGCGCCAATACCAACGCCGAAGAAGCCGCCTGATATGAGTAAGAACTGGCCCCTCTGGGAAATCTTTGTACGCAGCAAGCACGGCTTGCACCACAAACACATGGGCAGCCTGCACGCCGCCGACGCCGAAATGGCCATTGCCAACGCCCGTGACGTATACACCCGCCGCATGGAAGGCGTGAGCATTTGGGTGGTTGAATCCGCACAAGTGCACGCCAGCTCACCGCAGGACAAGGACTGCTTCTACGATCCCGCCAACGACAAAACCTACCGTCACCCGACGTTCTACAACATCCCGCCCGAAGTAGGCCACATGTAAGCGCCCATGACTCCCGACGTTGTATACCTCATCCGCCTCGGTGACACCGCACTGGTTGCCGGGCAACGACTTGCCGAATGGTGTGGCCACGGCCCCATCCTGGAGGAAGACATTGCGCTGACCAACATCTCCTTGGACCTGATCGGCCAAGCACGCATGCTGCTGGACGAAGCAGGCAAACGCGAAGGCCAAGGACGCACCGAGGACACCCTGGCATTTCACCGCGACGTGTTCGACTTCTACAACCTGCAGATCACCGAACAACCCAACGGCGATTTTGGGTGCACCATCGCCAAAATCTTCTTCCTGAGTGCTTTCCAATTTGTGCAGTACAAAGCCCTGTTGCAATCTGAGGATGCATTCCTCCAGGCCTTTGCCGCCAAATCGCTCAAAGAGGTCCAGTACCACGTCAAGCACGCCCGCGATTGGGTCGTTCGCTTGGGCGACGGCACCGAGGAATCCCACACCCGCATGCAAGCCGGCATCGACCAGATGTGGCCCTTCACCGGAGAGTTCTTCGGCGATGACGATCAGGTGGAAGAAACCCTGAGCGCTTCGGGGGTAGCACCGCTGAACACATCGCTCGAAGCCGAGTGGATGAACATCATGGACTCCGTGCTGGCCGAAGCCACCCTGACCAAGCCTGACTCGGCCCGTCACTTCAAAGGCGGCAAGACGGGCAACCACACAGAACACCTTGGCTACCTCATCGCCGAAATGCAATTCCTCCCCCGCGCCTATCCTGACGCGACATGGTAAAAACACCCGGCGAGATCTGGACCCTGCTCCGCAAGGTGAACGACCCGGAAATTCCCGTGCTCAACGTGGTTGAAATGGGCGTCGTGCGCGACGTACGACCACTGAACGAAGGCTGGGAAGTCGACATCACCCCTACCTACAGCGGCTGCCCAGCTATGGATACCATCGAGGCCGACATCAAACAGGCCTTCCGCACGGCCAAGATTCCCGTTGAGGTCAAGACTGTACTGGCCCCGGCCTGGACCACCGATTGGATCACCGACGAAGCCAAGCAAAAGCTCGAATCTGTGGGCATTGCGCCGCCGGTAGGCTCCTCACTGGATAAGCGCACCTTGCTCGGCGCAGAAGTCACCGTCCGCTGCCCCTTGTGCAAATCCGAAGACACGCGCAAGGTGAGTCAATTTGGATCTACGGCATGCAAAGCATTGTACCAATGCAATACCTGCCAAGAACCCTTCGACTACTTCAAATGCCTGTGATCAGGCCCAATCTTTGTCTTTGCGATACACCGTGCCCTTGAACAGGGCCACGTCCACTTTGTGCTGATTACGCACGGCAATGTGGTAGATGCCAATGCGGTGATTCAGGCTGACTTCCTCCACATGTGTGGTCAGCACATCGCCCTCAAACACGGGCTGGGTGTGCGAAATGGAGGTTTCCACCGACACCGCGTGTCGCCCGTGCGCATTGGCCGAGAACGCCAACGCGGAATCCGCGAGGGCATAGGAAATCCCGCCGTGGGCAATGGAAAATCCGTTGAGCATTTCACCGCGGATGGTCAGGCGTAACAGGCAAAACCCCGGTCCTTCTTCCACGCGCTCCACTCCCAACCATTGGCTGAAAGGATCGTTGTCATACATGCGGTCGATGATCTCTGAAGCGGTCAATGCCATCAGTCTTGGAATTGGAGTTCAAACAGCTTTCGGTAGTGGCCGTCTTGCTGCAGCAATTCGGCGTGCGACCCCTGCTCGCGGATGCGGCCCTCGTCCAACACAATGATGTTGTCGGCTTCCTGGATGGTGCTCAGGCGGTGGGCAATGATGATGCTGGTGCGGCCTTGGGTCAACTTTTCGATGGCCCCTTGGATGAGGAGTTCGCTTTCGGTGTCTACCGACGAGGTGGCCTCGTCCAGCACCAAAATGCTCGGGTTGTACACGTACGCACGGATGAAGGCCACCAGTTGGCGCTGGCCCACCGAGAGTTGCGCGCCGCGTTCCTTTACGTCGTAATCATACCCACCGGGCAGTTTGCTGATGAAGTCGTGTGCGCCCACAGCTTTGGAGGCGGCAATCACCTGTTCACGGGTGATGCTGGGGTCACCCAGGGTGACGTTGTTATGGATGGAGTCCGAGAACAAGAACACGTCCTGAAGTACCACGGCAATGTGGTGGCGGATGGCTGCCAGGCTCAAGTCCCGGAGCGAGTGATCGTCCACCTTCACGGTGCCTTTTTGGTACTCGTAAAAACGGCTCAGGATGTTGATCACTGAAGACTTACCCGCACCTGTGGCCCCGACAAAAGCCACGGTTTGTCCGGCTTTGACTTGGAGCGTAAGGTCGCGGATCACCCAATCATGTTCACCTTCGGCGGCTTCGTCGTTGTAGGCAAACCAGACGTTCTCAAAAGCGATGTTGCCTTGGATCTTTTCGGGATAACGTTCGCCGTGTTGGTCAATGCGTTCGCCGCGGTCAAAGAGCTTGAATACGCGCTCTGCGTTGACCACGCCTTCCTGAAGCACCGTAAAGCGATCGGCCAATTGGCGAATGGGACGATACAGCATGAACACATACAAGGTGAACTGCATCAACTGGCCCACTCCGGTGGTGACTCCACGGGCCACGTCCCCCATACCCCACCAGAGCAGCAACGCCACCGAGGCAGCACTCAGCAATTCCACCACTGGGAAGAAGATGGAAAAGGCCCAAATCGTGCGGATGTTGGCCTTGCGGTGTTGGCGGTTGAGCTGCTCAAACTGAGCGCGCTCGTGTTTTTCGCGGTTGAAGATCTGCACTACGGCCATGCCGGTCACGTGCTCTTGCACAAACACATTGAGCTTGGATACCATGTTACGCACATCCACAAATGCCTGCTTGACCACGCGCTGAAACACGCGCGTGGCAAAGAGTAGAATAGGAATGGGCAACAGGACTATGAGACTCAGCTTCCAGTTGGTGGCGAGCATAACGATGATCACCACAATCAACCGCAGCACATCGCCCACAATGTTGAGCAGGCCTTGGGAGAACACCCGAGCAATGCCGTCGATGTCCGATACCAATCGGGTCACAAAGGTACCCACAGGGGTCTGGTCAAAGAAGCGCAAGCGGAAGCCCAACACGTGGTCGTACAAGCGCGAGCGCAGGTCCAGGGTTACGCTTTGGGCCACGTAATTGGCCAAGTAAGTTTGGTAAAACTGGAAAATGGACTCGATCACCAAGAGTCCCACCACCAAAGCAAATATGTTGAGCAGACCAGGCAAGTCGCCGCTGGCCATTTCCACGTCCATGGCGCGTCCGATCAGGTACGGGCGCACGGGGGCCAATCCAGCCAGCACCAGCACAAATACGCCGGTGAGGATGAAGCGCCCACGATAGGGCTTGACTTGGTCAATGACGCGCCACAGCACGCCCCAATTGAATGTCCGTTTGGAAGAGGAGCTCACGCTAGCACAAATCTAGGACGATTCGCGCCGGGAAGGGCGAAATTGTCAATTTTTGCACGTACCAATTGCACGCCGTGGAACGACTCCTGCTTGCCATCGAATCCTCCTGTGACGACACCAGCGCTGCGGTCCTGCGCGGCAACCGCGTGTTGTCCAATGTGGTTGCCACCCAAAAGCTCCACGAAGCCTACGGAGGCGTGGTACCTGAATTGGCCAGCCGCGCCCACCAATCCAACATCGTCCCCACTGTTCATACCGCTCTGGAACAAGCCGGAGTCACCTTGGACGACCTCGAAGGTGTGGCCTTTACCCAGGGTCCTGGGCTTATGGGCTCATTGCTGGTGGGCACTTCGTTTGCCAAGTCGCTCGCACAAGCGCGCAGTCTTCCTGTTGTGGGCATCAACCACATGGAGGCGCACATCCTGGCACATTTCATCGCCGACACCCCGAACCAAGCCATGCCGGACTTCCCGTTTTTGTGCTTGACCGTATCGGGCGGACACACGCAGATTGTACGCGTCAACAGTCCCACCCGCTTTGATGTGCTGGGCGAAACCACCGACGATGCCGCCGGCGAAGCCTTTGACAAAATCGCCAAGATCATGGGCCTGCCCTACCCCGGCGGCCCCTTGGTAGACCGCAACGCCATGAACGGCAACCCCAAGGCCTTTGCCTTCCCAAAATCACGGGTTGACGGCTACGGCTACAGCTTCAGTGGGTTGAAAACTGCGGTGCTCTACTTCTTGCAAAAACACGTCAAGGCCAACCCCAACTTCATCGCCGAAAACATGGAGGATTTGTGCGCCTCGGTGCAACACACGATCGTAGAAACCCTGATGGACAAATTGGTTTTGGCCGCCGAAGAACTCGGCATTACCGATGTGGCGTTGGCCGGAGGGGTGAGCGCCAACAGCGGGTTGCGGCAAACCCTCAGGGACGTGGGCAAGGCCAAAGGCTGGCGCACGTTCATTCCCGCGTTTCAGTACTGCACCGACAACGCGGCCATGATTGGCATGGCGGGACAGTTCCGCTTGGATGCGGGACAGGTGGCGCCGCTCAACGCTGCGCCCAAAGCACGTTGGACGTTGGAATCAGGCCGTGGCTAACGCGGTGTTCTCGAAGTAAGCCACCATGGGACGCCAGTAGGTGTTGGTCCAGCAGTCGGTGAGCCAACCGTCGCACGAATCGGGCACGCCTACGTGGTTGAAATGCACGCGGCTACCTTCGGGAGTCTTTTCAATTTCGATGTGGACGGTGGTGTAGTAATCCTTGGGCAACTCTTTGTGTGACCAGCTGAGCACCAGTCGTTTGTTCTTGACAAGTCGGATGTAACGTCCAAAACTCTGGCCGCCACAACTGATGAACTTGCCGCCTTCCTCGGCGTTGATTTGCGCCCCCATACGGGTGAAGGCAGAATGAATTTCCTGTTTGGTGAAAGCAGAGTACACTTGAGATGGCGTGGCCGAAGTGTCAATCACCTGGTAGATGTTCTCGGTCCGATAGCGCATAAACACTGGGTTTTTCAGGATTTTCAGGCTGCGTTGGGATACTCCAAGGTAGGAGATCGCCTCGCCAAACCAAATCCGGCAGCGTTAAATTCGACAGATCCGGTTTGGCCATGGACGGCTGTGCCTAGAGCCACGGACCAATCGGCAATGAGCAAAAGTTATGAATACCCGTAGTGGCGACGAACCGCAAGGGTGAGCTTGCGCTTGTAGTCGTCTTGGAGCCACTTGAGGTAGTTGTCGGTGTTCTTGGAAATGCAGTAGCTGTACTGCTTCACGCGGTATTCCACGTCTTGGTCCAAGAGGTCGATCAGCTCCAGTGCATCAAAGAAATCATCGGTGTTCTCGCAGATCATCGAGGTGTGCTGGTCTACACTGCGTTCCAAGGCCACCTTGGGGCGCTCGCCTTCGCGGGTCACCGCAACGTAGGTCTTCTTCACGTCAAAGGACACGTCTTCGGTTTTGGCAAAACGCTTGCGCAAGTCCTCGGGCATTTGGTAGTGGAAGTTCTTCTCGATTTCATCGTCAGACGCCAGGGCTTCCAAGTAGCTGTTGGGCGCGCGGAAAATCTCTTGCCAATTGATGTAGCTCTCCCACAGGCCAAAGCGGCGTGCGTTGTTGCCCAAGTCAATCACCGTGAAGTTCTTTTTGTCCTTTAGGATACGGCTTCCACGGCCGATCATCTGGTGGTACAGGGTCAAACTCTTGGTGGCGCGATTCAGGATCACCGTGGACACCGACGGCTCGTCAAAACCGGTGGTCAGGATGGAAACCGATGAAAGGATCGCATCAGGCTTGGAGCGGAACCACTCCAATATTTCCCTTCGCTCGGTTTCAGAATGGGTGTTGTCCAGGTGGCGGATTTCGTAGCCGGCATCTTTGAACATTTCATACACCTGCTTGGAGGTGTTGATCCCGTTGTTGAAGATCAAGGTTTTGGTACCCTTGGCCTTTTCTTCGTAGGCGTACAGGAGCTTTTCCTGCATGAAGTAGTTGCCGTAGAGGCGCTCGGAAGAAGACACGGTGTAATCGCCGTTGATGCCCACCTTGAGCGATCGCAGGTTCACGTCGTAGCTGTATGTTGCCGCCTTGGCCAGGAAGCCCTTTTCGATCAGCATGCCGATGGACTCGCCAACGATGACCTCGTTGTAGTTGTCCTTCAGTGGCAGCTTGATATTGGAGCTGAGCGGTGTTGCAGTCACCCCGAGGATGACACAGTCCGAGAAGAACTTGAAGAGTTTACGGAAGGAGTTGTAGTGCGCCTCATCAATGATCACCAGTCCGACCTCTTCCACCTCAAACACGTCGTCGTTCAGGCGGTTATTGAGGGTTTCGACCATGGCCACGAAGCAGTCGAAATCGTCTTGATCGTCGAGTTCTTTGACCTTGGAGTTGATGATCTTATTGCGCACATCGATCTCACTCAACATGTTGCTGGTTTGGGCACACAGCTCAATGCGGTGGGTAAGGATGAGGGCCTTCTTCTTGGTCTTTTGGATGTACCGCTTGGCGATCTCCGAAAAGATCACAGTCTTTCCGCCACCAGTGGGCAGCTGGAACAACAGATTGTAGCGGTTTGGGAACTGCTCAATGCGCTCAAAGATGTTCGCGATCGCAGCTTTTTGGTAATCGTAGAGTTGTTTGGCCGGCTTCTTGGCACTTTCGTTCTTCGTTTGGTGGCTCATAGACTCTTTGGAAATCAACCCGGCAAAAGTACAACCTTCATTCCCCAAGGGAAAGGAAAACACGGGCTGATCTTGGAGCTTTTATACACGATTTGGCGGTGGGAAACTCTCGCAAAAAAAACGCCCGTTTCACGCTTTGTATTTTCGCACCACTACAAAGCGTCACACCATGTTTAAACCAGGACTTTTTTTGGCCGTGCCTTGCGCACTGCTGATGGCAGCTTGCGGCACTCCTGCCACTGCCGATACCGAGGCCAACACCTCCAACACTGAAACCGCTCCGGATGCCGATCACGACGGCATTTCCGACGCCGAAGAAGCATCCTTTGTTTGGAAGGCTGAGCGTTTTGCAGACACCAAAATCATCCGCTACCAGGTACCGGGTTTCTACAACCTCTCACCCAAGCAGCGCACCTTGGTGTATTACTTGAACCAAGCTGGTCTGAGCGGTCGTGACATGATGTATGACCAAAACTTCAAGCACAACCTCGAGATCCGCAAGGCCCTTGAAACCGTGTACACCGCATACCAAGGGGACAAGGCAAACGCCAACTTTACCGAATTTGAACTCTACCTCAAGCGCGTGTGGTTTGCCAATGGCATCCACCACCACTACGCCAACACCAAATTCAACCCCGGATTTGACCGCGCGTGGTTCGAAGGTCAACTCGAAGACGTAGGTGCAAGCCTAAGCGCCGAGGCCATGGAAGCCATGTTCGACCCTACCCTCTACGCCAAGAAAGTGGAGAAAGACGCCACCAAAGGCTTGGTGGAAGGTTCAGCGGTGAACTTCTACGACACCGACATGACCACCGAGCAAGCCGAGGCCTTTTACGCCACGCTCAAGGAGCGCCAAAGCGAATTCCCCCTCGAACACTCGCTCAACTCGCGCTTGATGCTCGACGAAAACGGCGAGGTCTATGAAGATGTCTACAAAGTAGGCGGACGCTACGGCCCTGCCCTTGAACAAGTGGTGTACTGGCTCAACAAAGCCGAAGCCGTTGCCGAGAACGACAAACAAGCTGCCGCCATCCGCAACCTGGTCAAGTACTACGAAACCGGCGACCTGGCAGCATGGGTGAGCTACAACATCAACTGGGTGAACGACACCGAAGGCGACATCGACTACATCAACGGTTTTGTGGAGGTCTACAACGATCCACTTGGCTACACCGGCAGCTACGAGACCATCGTCGAGATCAAAGACTTCGAAGCCTCTGAGCGCATGTCAACCCTGATGAACTCGGCCCAGTGGTTTGAAGACAACTCGCCATTCATGGACGAGCATAAGAAGGACTCCGTGGTGGGCATCACTTACAACGTGGTAAACGTGGCCGGTGAGGCGGGCGATGCATCTCCGTCGACCCCCATAGGTGTGAACCTGCCCAACGCCAACTGGATCCGCGTGAAGCACGGCTCCAAGTCGGTGAGCTTGGGCAACATCGTGGCCGCTTACGACCAAGCCGGTTCCAGCGGCATGCTCGAAGAGTTCGCACACGACCGTGAGGAAATCGAGCGCACCAAAGCCCACAGCACCTTGGCCGGCAAGCTGCACACGGCCATGCACGAGGTGATCGGCCACGCTTCGGGTCAAATCGAAGCAGGCGTGGGTGAAACCAAGGAGACCTTGAAGAACTACTCGTCTACCATCGAAGAAGGCCGTGCCGACCTGGTGGCGCTCTACTACATGCTCGACCCTAAGATGGTAGAACTGGGCCTGATGGAGACCTTGGACGTGGGCAAAGCCGAATACGACAGCTACATCCGCAACGGCATGCTGGCGCAACTGCGCCGCCTGGAACTGGGCGCCGACATCGAAGAAGCACACATGCGCAACCGCGCGTGGGTATCTGGTTGGGTGCTGGAAAAAGGCGCCGCTGACAACGTGATTGACCGCGTGGAGCGCGATGGCAAGGTGTACTACGACATCCAAGACTACGAGGCCCTGCGCGTGCTCTTTGGCGAATTGCTGAAAGAGGTACAGCGCATCAAGAGCCAAGGCGACTTCGAGGCTGCCATGGCGTTGGTAGAAGGCTACGGCGTGAAGGTGGACCAAGCCGTACACCAACAAGTGCTGGACCGCTGCGAGGCGTTGAACATTGCGCCATACGGCGGATTCGTCAACCCCATCATGGAGCCCGTGATGGACGCCGACGGCAACGTGATCGATGTGAAGGTGACCTACCCCAACAATTTCGCCGAGCAAATGCTCTACTACAGCGAGGCCTTCGGCTTCTTGTCGAAATAAAAACCGAACTTCGAAGTCGGGCATGGGGATCCTGTGCCCGCCTTTGTATACCCAGTGTTCTGACGTGGAAAAACTCAAGCTTGAACTGATCCGCTGGATCGCCGAATTGGAAGATCCCCACTTGCTCGAAGACATGCACCACCGCATGACAGAGCTTGCCTATGCCAAAGACAGTGACACCCGCGTCATTGGCTTCAACGCAGCCGGTGGGGATATAATCAAGAGCCGATTTGTGCGCGGAATTGTCCAAGCAGAATTGGACATTCGTGGCGGTGAGTACCTCACGCTTCGCGAATTGGAGCGCCAGAGCGAAAACTGGTAACAACCTGCATCCCTAGAAATGAAACATCTTTTTACCCTTGCGGTCGCCTTCGCGGCCTTGGGCGCTAACGCTCAAATCCCATGTGTCGACGGCGCAGCCGGAGACTACCCTTGCGAAAACGTGGACCTGATTGCCCACTACCCCATCTCAGAGATTGGTGGTGGCGTGAACCTCAGCGACAACTGGGGCTGGACCGATCCCGAATCGGGACGTGAATTCGCCATCATTGGCCGTTCAGACGGCACCTCCTTCATGGAAATCACCGACGCCAACAATGCGGTGTACCTGGGCAACCTACCCACCCACACCACTGCCATCCTGTGGCGCGACATGAAGGTGTTTGACCACTATGCATTCATCGTTTCCGAAGCCGGTGACCACGGCATGCAAGTGTTCGACTTGGAGCAGTTGTTGGACGTGTCCAATCCTCCAGTGGAATTTGAAGAAACCGCCCACTACGCCGGTTTTGGCAGCGCGCACAACATCGCTATCTGCGAAGAAAGCGGCTTTGCCTACGGCGTGGGTACCACCACCGCAGAAGGCGGACTGCACATTGTGGACGTCAACGATCCGCTCAACCCTGTGATTGCGGGCACCTTTAGCGAAGACGGCTACACACACGATGTACAGGTGGTGATCTACACCGGCCCCGACCAGGAGCATGTGGGCGACGAAGTGGCTTTTGCTTGCAACGAGGATGAGCTCACCTTGGTCAACTGTACAGACAAGAGCGACTGCCAACTGCTTGGCAAAACCACCTACCCGGGCAACGTATACGCCCACCAAGGCTGGTTGACTGAGGACCAACGCTACTTCATTCTTGACGACGAAATCGATGAGAACGCTGGCGTTGCACCCTTTACCCGCACCCACGTGTTTGACGTGCAGGATTTAGAAAATCCCACCTACGTCGGCTTCTACGAAGCAGAAACCACCTCATCAGACCACAACCTCTACACGTTGGGCGACTTGGTTATTGCCGGTAATTACCGCAGCGGCGTGCGCATCCTGCACATCGACGAAGCGGCCTCTGCCAGCCTGAGCGAAGTGGGTTACTTCGACACCGCTCCGTTTGAAAGCGGCCCCGGTTTTACAGGCGTGTGGAACTGCTACCCCTACTTCGAGAGTGGCGTGTTGGTGGCGTGCGACATGTTCAATGGTCTGTTCTTGCTGGCTCCAGACTACGACGCCATCGCAGCGCTCAACGTGGAAGAAAACACTGTGGTCAACCCCACGTTCAACTTGTCTCCCAACCCCGCCGCGGGCAATGCGGAAATCCGCTTCAACGGTTTCCACACCGCTACGCCGCTCCAAGTGCGCGCGATCAACCTCGCCGGACAAGTGGTTTGGGAAACCGAGATTGCACCTGCGCTTCAGCCTGTGAACGCCATCCCATTGGCCGATTGGGCCGCTGGTGTATATAACATTCAGGTCGAAACCTACGGCACCCAGAGACTGATCAAACAGCCCTGATTGTGGTACCTTGCATGCAAACATGACGCATGCGACGATTTTTGACCCTGCTGGCGCTGGCAAGCGCTTCTACCCTCTTTGCCCAAACCCCTTGTGAATCGGGCTTTGCGGACATCTACCCTTGTGAGAACATCGACTTGATGTCCTACATTCCCTTGGAAGACGTGGGCAGCCCCACCGGTACCAACGACATCTGGGGATGGGTGGATCCAGACAGCGGTCGCGAATTTGCCATCCTGTGCTTGCGTTCGGGCACGGCCTTTGTGGAAGTGACCGATCCGGTGAACCCCGTGTACCTGGGTACCCTGCCCTCGTTCATCGAAGGCAACAACACCTGGCGCGACGCCAAGGTGTTCAACAACTACGTCTTTGTGGTCAGCGAATTCACGGGGCACGGCATGCAGATCATGGACCTCACCAAGCTGGTGGATCCACTGCTTGTCATCCCTACCGAGTTTGAGGCCGACGCCCACTACGACGGATTCGGACGTGCGCACAACATCGTGATCAACGAAGAAACCGGTCACGCCATTGGCGTGGGCACCAACACCGCAGACGGCGGTTTACACGTGGTCAACATCAACAACCCGCTCAACCCCACCATTTTGGGCACCTGGGAAGAGTCGGGCTACACCCACGATGCGCAGGTGGTGGTCTACAACGGCCCGGACGCCGATTACCAAGGCAAAGAGATCGCGTTTTGTTGCAACGCCAATTACATCGCGATTGTGGACATGTCTGACCCCACCGACATGCAGGAGATCAGCCAGGTGACCTACGAAAACGTGGGCTACGTGCACCAGGGCTGGCTCACCGAAGATCACCGCTTCTTCATGAGCAACGACGAAACCGACGAGCTCTACAACGGGGTCAATACCTCCACCTTCATCTTCAACATGGAGGATTTGGACAACCCCTTCCTCCTGGACACCTACGTTTCGGACAACACCTCCATTGACCACAACCACTACGTGTTGGGCAACCTGTTGTACCAAAGCAACTACCGCAGCGGCCTGCGCATCCTAGACATTTCGGATGTGGCTGCCGGCAACCTCAGCCAACTGGCCTACTTCGACATCATCCCCGACACCGATGCCCCGGGCTTTACCGGAACTTGGAGCAACTACCCCTACTTCCCCAGCGGAAACATTGTGGTGAGTGACATCGAAAATGGCATGTTTGTGCTCAAGTTGAATGTCACCTCTTTGCCGGGATGTACCGATGAGGTGGCCTGCAACTACAACGCGGAGGCCACCGAGGACGACGCCTCTTGCATTTACCCCGAAGAGTTCTACGACTGCGAGGGCGCCTGCCTCAACGACACCGACGATGACGGCGTGTGCGACGAGCTCGAAATCGTTGGCTGCACCGATGAGGTGGCCTGCAACTACAACGCAGAGGCCACCGAGGACGACGCCTCTTGCATCTACCCCGAGGAATTTTACGACTGCGAGGGCAACTGCCTGAACGACACCGACGGCGATGGTGTGTGCGACGAATTGGAAGTGGCCGGCTGCAACGACGTCGAAGCCTGCAACTATGACGAAACCGCGACGGATGATGACGGTTCGTGCTACTTCTGGGAAGCTGGTGCATTCGACGATCCTGTGCTTTCCGGATTCGTTGGCGACAACATCCCTTACTCTTATACACCTGCCTCAAGTGGCACATTGGAATGGACAGTCACCGGAGGCTCGATCTCCACCACCGACCCGGATCCAACAGACGGCGAAACCCAAGTGAGCTGGTTTGAAGAAGGGACCGGCACCCTGTGCGTCACAGATACCTGGGACGAAGGCTGCTCAGGTGAGGTTTGTATCGAGATTTCTATTGTAGTCAGCATCGATGAACTGACGGCATCGGTGGAGTCCCTGTTCCCCAACCCGGCCAACCACAAATGCTGGATTGAACTGGCCCAGCCTGGCACTGCAGAGGTGACCATACGCGACGCACAAGGTCGTGTAGCCATGGCCTTCCAGCTGCAAGGATCGGGGCTGTTTACCACCACCGACTTGGCAGAAGGCACATACACCGTAGAGGTGGTGCAAGGCCAGCGCCGCTCAGCCTTGCAACTGGTGATCCAACACTAAGCGGGAATTACATGCGCTCGGGCATGCCCATGCCGAGCAGCTCCATGGCCGTTTTGAGGATGTCTCCCATCTTCATGGACAAGGCCACGCGGAAAGCCGTGCGCTCCGGATTGGCGTCGTCCAAGATGGGGTTGGCCTGGTAAAAGCTGGAGTAGGTTTTCACCAGCTCGTACCCGTAGGTGCACAGGATGCTGGGGTTGTAGCTCGCAGCAGCTTCCGCCAAGACTTCTGGGAAATCGTGGAATTTGCGCAGCAGGTCCATCTCGCCTTCGGTGAGGTCGACGATGTGGAAGGGGCCTTGCGGGTTTTGGCCATACTTGCGCAGCAGCGCACGTGTACGCACGTAGTTGTACTGCAGGTACGAACCGGTGTTGCCGCTGAAGTCCACCGACTCTTTGGGGTCGAATTGCATGCCGCGGCGTGGGTCCACGCGCAGCAAGAAGTACTTCAGTGAGCCGTATCCGATGGTTTTGTAGAGCGCGTCTTTCTCCTGCTCAGACACCCCATCCAATTTGCCGAGCTCCTCGGTGATGGACTTGGCCGTATCGCGCATTTCACGCAAGAGGTCGTCGGCGTCCACCACGGTGCCTTCGCGGGATTTCATTTTGCCTTCGGGCAGTTCCACCATGCCGTAGCTGAGGTGGTAGTTGCTCTTGGCATTCTCAAAGCCGAGTTTATCCAGGATGAGGAACAGCACTTTGAAGTGGTACTCCTGCTCGTTGCCCACGGTGTAGATCTGGTACGACAGCCCGGGGAAATCGCGGTAGCGCAAAATGGCAGTACCGATGTCCTGGGTCATGTACACGGCCGTACCGTCTTTGCGGAGCAGGAGTTTTTCATCCAACCCGTCTTCGGTCAGGTCCACCCAAATGGAGCCGTCTTCGCGTTCGTAGAAGGCGCCGGCGTCCAAGCCTTTGAGCACTTCGTCCTTGCCTGTGAGGTAGGTGTTACTTTCGTAGTAGAGCTTGTCGAAGTCCACTCCCATTTCGGTGTAGGTGGCGTCAAACCCGGCGTACACCCAGCTGTTCATGGTCTCCCAAAGGGCTACGATTTCGGGGTCTTTGTTTTCCCACTTGACCAGCATTTCTCGTGCCGCTTGGAGCAGCTCGGCTTGTTGCTCGGCCTTGTCGGCGTCGATGCCGCTTTCGATCAGGGCGTTGACTTGGGCTTTGTACTCTTTGTCAAAGCGCACATAGTACTTACCCACCAGGTGGTCGCCTTTGATACCGCTGGATTCGGGCGTTTCCCCGTCTCCAAAGCGCTGCCAAGCCACCATGGACTTGCAAATGTGAATGCCGCGGTCGTTGATGATTTGCACCTTTTGCACCTCGTGCCCCACCGCTTCCAAAATGCGCGCTACGGCGTACCCCAAGAAGTTGTTTCGCAAGTGGCCCAAATGCAACGGCTTGTTGGTGTTGGGCGAAGAGTACTCCACCATCACCAGCGGTTTGGAACCCAGTTCGGCAAAACCAAAACGGGCATCGGCCACAGCCTGAGTGAGAAAGCCGTTCCAGTAATCACCGGTGAGCACCAGGTTCAAAAAGCCTTTGACCACCCCGTAGCGCTCCACGAGTGGGCAATGCTCCTGCAAGTGCGCGCCAATGGCTTCGGCGGCCAAGTGCGGCGCGGTGCGGGCCATTTTCACGTAAGGGAACACCACCACGGTAAAGTGGCCTTCGAATTCTTTGCGGGTCTTTTGGATTTGAACCGTGTCTGTGGTCACTTCGGCGCCGTACAGGTCTTGGACGGCAGCCACCACAGCATTGCTCAAGGTTGCGAACATCGCAGCTGGTGCATTCATGCCGCGAATTTCCACATTTTGGGCGTCTCCACCCACAGAACGGGTCGAGGAGTTTCACCGAGCATGTCAGCGCTTAACCCTACGAGAATTTCATGCGATATCCACGTTCACGCGCTCATAAACTCCCACCTTTCAAGGGCAATCCCAGCTCACAATCACCCAACTTGTTGCCACACTTGAATACTATGAAGTTGAAAGCCCGTCTGGCCCCACTTGTAGGAGCCGCTCTGTTGTTTGGATTGGGATGCAGCAATGCTCCGAAAGAAGCGGTGCCCCAAGGCCTGATCACCTACGACGTATCCTTTCCCTTCAACCAAAACGACCTGCTGCAGTACATCTACCCCGAAGAAATGGAAGTGGCTTTCCGCGGGGACCAAGTCACAGGCCTGCTGGAAGCCATGGGCGGAATTGTCAGCAACCAGTTCATCGTCAACAACCGTCAGAAGGTCTTTGACCAATACCTCAAGACCAACAAAGGGAAGTACCACGTGACTTTGGATTCGCTAGGCATTTGGCAAATGCTGGACGAAACCCCGAGAATCAAGCTCTTACCCACCGACTCTACCACCACCATTGCAGGCTACCCATGCAAGCTGACCATGGCCGAGTTCATCATCGATTCAGTACCTCCGATTGAGCTGTGGCACACGGCCGACATCCCCATCCACGACCCCAACTGGTGCAACCAGTACCACGCTTTGGATGAATTCCTGCTGGGGTACGACATCGAACATTTTGGCATGCGCATGCGTGTGCGGGCCAAGGAGGTCAAACTGGGCCCGGTAGATGCCTCACGCTTTGTTTTGCCTGAGGCTTTTGAAGATGTGGATTATCCAGGAATACGCGATGTCATCGGAGAACTGCTCGAGGTCCTCCAAGACACCAAGGACTAGTCGCGGTAACTCATCAAGCGACGTAAGTCCAACAATTCGAATTTGCTGGCGATGTGGGGCTCATTCAAGGACTTGCCTTGCAACAAGTAGATGGCGTCGCTCGTGTCCGGGAGGAAGGCGTAAAAATGATCACGTCCTGTAATGGTGTACTCTTCAATTTCTGGTTCCCACTTGACCACCGCTTGGGTACCGTATCGCTCCTCCATCATACCGCTGTACTGCTCCTTGATGCCAGTAAACTGCTCACCAAAGTGCACGCGTTGCACAAAGTCTGCATTCATCACGCTGCACTGGCCACCGTCGTAGGGCACCAAGGGCGATACTGATCGGATGTCCAACTTTGAAAACTCGGTGTACCAGCCGATGCTGTCGTAATGGTGGGCCATTGAGAGCCAGCCTTTACGCACGTCAGGACCGTTGAACACGTCTGGCAGATAGGTATCCAGATGGGAATCCCAATCGCGCACATTGGACGCAGCAATGGACGCTTGACAAACGGCCTTCATGGCTTCAATCGTTTCGGGTGAAGGCATGGGATCGCCGCCAAACTCGAGTTGTTCTCGGTTGGTTTGGTTGACCACCTTACGCGCCTGGTCCACGGCATCATCGCCACAACTTTGAGTCATTACCACCACTGCCAAGGCAGCAGCACAAACCGTCCACTTCATCACATGTATGTTTGCTACAAATATAACCACCCAATAGGGGTGCTACTCAGAAAAAAGGATAGGAGATGTCGTCCAAAAACAAGCCGTGCGCAGGTGCCGACATGCCAGCATTGCTCCGTTTGCCGGTGCGCAGGATCTCTTCAAATTCAGCCTGGGAAGTGTATCCACGGCCCACATCAATGAGGGTACCCACAGCCGCACGCACCATGTTTCGCAGGAAGCGATTGGCGGCAATGTGATACGTCCAGCGATCACCTTCGCGCGTCCAGCGGCTCTCCACAACGTCGCAAAGGGTGTTGTTCACTTCGGACCCCGCTTTGCAAAACGCACCAAAATCTCGCACCTCCAGCAAATGCGCGGCAGCGGCATTCATCGCATTCAAATCCAACGTGTAATGCACGTAGGCAGAACGGAGCGCAAAGGGATCTTTGGCTGTGTGCAGGTGGTATACGTATCCACGGCGTGTAGCGTCAAAACGTGCATGCGCCTCAACAGTCACTGGAATGAGGGCAAATACCGAGATGTCCGACGGCAAAATGTTGTTGAGCTTGAAACGTGCTTGATCCAAGTCCTGCAAAATTCCACTAAGGTCAAAGTGCGCGAAATAGCTGCTGGCATGCACGCCGGTATCTGTACGGCCACAACCCGTA
>JBMYJR010000001.1:68994-124321 GCA_049594615.1 Flavobacteriales bacterium | reverse complement strand
AGAGGGCTCGCTCCAAGGTTTGTTGGACCGATGGGGCGTTGGATTGGCGCTGCCAACCGTGGTAGGCAGCGCCATCGTAAGCCAAATGCAAAAAGTAGCGCTGGGCCACAGTGAGATCAGCTCCAGTCGGCGATCACGTCTTCGCCTGCGTAAACACCTTTATTCAGTTTGTCCTGTACCTCTTTGAAGGTGTCAATGGTGTACTGAACGTCTTCAAGGGTGTGCACTGCCGTTGGGATCAAACGCAGCATAATGACATCCTTAGGCACAACAGGGTACACCACGATCGAACAGAAGATGCCGTAGTTCTCGCGCAGGTCCATGGTGATCTTGGTGGCCTCACCGAGGTTTCCTTTGAGGAATACCGGAGTTACCGCTGAGTTGGTCGCGCCAAGGTCGAATCCTGCTTCGCGCAGACCGGACTGCAGCGCAGAAGCCACCTTCCACAAGTTGTCCTTGAATTCAGGACGGGTGCGCATCATTTCCAAACGCTTGAGCGCGCCTACAGTAATGGGCATCGGGAGCGACTTGGCGAATACTTGCGAGCGCAAGTTGTAGCGCAGGTAGTTGATCACATCTTGGTCACCGGCCACAAACGCGCCGATGGTGGCCATGGCCTTGGCAAAGGTGCCGAAGTACACGTCGATGTGTTCTTGCACGCCTTGGTAATCGCCGGCGCCGCGGCCGTTCTCGCCTACAGTACCGAAGCCGTGTGCATCATCCACGAAAAGGCGGAATTCGAATTCGTCCTTCATGGCGCAGATCTCGGCGAGTTTGCCTTGATCTCCTGCCATGCCGAAGACGCCTTCGGTCACCACCAAAATGCCGCCGCCCGTTTTGGCGCAGAGGTTAGTCGCGCGCTCCATCTGGCGACGGAAGCTGTCCATGTCGTTGTGTTGGAATACAAAGCGCTTGCCTTGGTGCAATCGCACACCGTCCACCATGCAGGCGTGAGACTCGCTGTCATAAACGATCACATCATTGCGGCTCACCAGGGCTTCAATGGTGCTCTGGCATCCTTGGTAACCGAAGTTGAGCAGGTACGCATCTTCCTTTTGCATAAAGTCTGCGAGGTTGCGCTCGAGCTCTTCGTGGATTTCGGTGTGGCCACTCATCATGCGGGCGCCCATGGGGTAACCCATGCCCCACTCTGCGGAGGCTTTGGCGTCCACCTCGCGTACTTCCGGGTGGTTGCACAGCCCGAGGTAGTTGTTGATGCTCCAGACCAAAACGTCCTTACCGCGGAACTGCATGCGGTTGGCAATGGGGCCTTCCAGCTTGGGGAAGGTGAAGTAACCGTGCGACGCTTCTGCGTGCTGGCCGAGGGGGCCTTTGTAGGCTTTGATGCGATCAAAAATGTCCATCTATTCCAACTTTTAATCCGTCAAACCCGGACGGAGCGGGAGATCCACTGCGCGGACCGTGTCTTTGAAAAAGGGCCGCAAAGGTACGGCTTCGCACGGTCTGCACAAACACAGTGCCCAAAAACCAAAGGTCCGCATTCAGAGATGCTCTCCTGTAGGCGCGCGCGAGTGTTTATTCACACTGGATTGAAAGTTTCTCAGCAATGACGGGCTCTTGCGTGTACAGAGGACACCGTTTCTGGATGGAAGAGTAGGCAGCGACGGTTTGGGACAAGTCGGTGGACAACACCCGAGGGCTATGTGCGTTCGGATTGTAACTACGGCGCTATATTTGCCGTCCCACTTGTGCACATGCGAACACTCCTGATGTTTCTGGTACTGGCCGTAGCCCTTTCAAGCTGCAGCGAGTACAACAAAATCCTCAAAGACGGGACCCAGTCTGAAAAGCTGGAAGCCGCCCTGCGTTACTACAACGAAGGTGAATGCTACAAGGCACTGCCGCTTTTGGAAGAGCTCATTGGCCTGTACCGTGGCAAGGAAGAAGCCGAGCAGATCTACTTCACCTACGCCCAAGTACACTACTGCATTGGTGACTTTTACTTGGCCAATTACTACTTCAAGAACTTCACCAAGAGCTACCCCACCAGCGCCTACGCTGAAGAAAGCCTGTTTTTGGCTGCGATGTGCTCGTACAAATTGAGCCCCCCGCACTCGCTGGATCAGGACCTCACCCGCCTGGCCATCAGTGAATTCCAAGTATTTGTGGACCGCTTTCCAGACGCGGTACTGAAGGACTCGTGCAACACCATGGTGGAAACCCTCAACGCCAAGCTGGACACCAAGCAATACGAGGTGGCTGCGCTGTACGTAAAAACCGAGAAGTACAAATCGGCGCGTGTGGCGCTGCAAGAGGTGCTGGACCGCAGCCCCGGAACGCCATACCGCGAGGACGTGATGCTGCTGTTGATCGAGGCCAACACGCTTTACGCAGAACGCAGCATCGAAGACAAGAAAGCCGCGCGCTACGGCGAAGCTGTCGAAAGTTATTTTAATTTTGTGGCTTATTTCCCGGACAGTGCGCGTCTGAAGGAAGCAGAAGCCTGGTATAACCGCGCCCAAAGCGCCTTAGACGCGATGAAATAGCCGCTATGGATTACAAGAACACCAACGCCCAGAAGACCACCGTAACCCGTTCAGTGAAGGACATTCGCGGACGCGTGCAAGGCAACATCTACGAAGCCGTAGTACTGCTCTCGCGCCGTGCAAACCAGATCAACAGCGGCATGAAGGAGGAGCTTCACGCGAAACTCAAGGAGTTCGCCACCCACCAGGACAACCTGGAGGAGATCTTCGAAAACCGTGAGCAAATCGAAATTTCGAAGTTCTACGAGCGGTTGCCCAAGCCCCACTCGATTGCACTCGAGGAGTTGAACGAGGACAACATCTACTACCGTTATCCCGACTCCGATATCGAAAATACCAAAGCGGAAGAGTAAGCCGCACACCAACAAAAGATGGCCGCGGCCATCTTTTTTTTGCCCCATGCACCTCAAAGGAAAACACATCGTTGTGGCCATCACCGGCTCAATTGCCGCTTACAAAAGCGCGCTGCTGGTGCGACTGCTCAAAAAGGCAGGGGCCGAGGTACAGGTGATCATGACACCCTCCTCGCAAGACTTCATCACCCCGCTCACCCTGGCCACCTTGAGTGAAAATCCGGTCAAGAGCGACTTTACTCAAAGCAAAGAAGCCGGCACTTGGACCAACCATGTTGAAGTGGGCCTCTGGGGTGACGCCATGGTGGTAGCCCCCTGCTCGGCCAACACCTTGGGCAAGATGGTCAATGGGGTGTGTGACAACTTTTTGATGGCCTGCTACCTCAGTGCCAAGTGCCCCGTTTTTGTGGCTCCAGCCATGGACCGCGACATGTTCCTGCACGGCAGCACCACCGAGAACTTGGAGAAACTTACCGGATTTGGAAACCACATCATCGAACCCGGCACCGGCGAATTGGCCTCCGGCCTGCACGGCAAAGGCCGCATGGCTGAACCCGAAGAAATTTTGGATGCCTTGGATGTCTTCTTTGCTGGCCACCAACCTCTACTCGGAAAGCAAGCACTCGTGAGCGCTGGCCCCACCTACGAGCGGCTGGATCCTGTGCGCTTCATCGGCAACTTTTCCAGTGGAAAAATGGGCTACGCTGTGGCCACTGCGTTGGCTGCACTGGGCGCCGAGGTCCACCTGGTCTCCGGCCCCTCTTCCCTGCCCCAGCCCGAGGGTTTGGCCAGCTTCACCCGCATTGAGAGCGCCCAAGAATTGCTCGAGGCCTGCACCGCTCTGTTTTCAAAGGTGGACATTGCAGTGATGGCAGCCGCCGTGGCTGACTACCGACCTGCCCACCGAGCGGACCAAAAAATCAAGAAAGCAGGCGAAGCATTGGAAGTGCGCTTGGAAAAAACCGCCGATGTGCTGGCCACCCTTGGAAGCACACGCCGCGACAACCAAGTGCTGGTAGGCTTTGCACTCGAAACCCAAAACGAGCTGGAACACGCGCGGGGCAAGCTGGAGGGGAAAAATCTAGACCTGATTGTCCTGAACTCACTCAACGATCCAGGTGCTGGTTTTGCCACCGATACCAACAAGGTTACCCTGCTGTTCAAGGGCAATAAATTGCGTAGCTTTGAGTTGAAATCGAAGGCGGACGTCGCACGCGACATTGCCGCCGCCATTACCGAAATCATTTCAGCATGACGCTTTTCAAAAGCACGCTCGTTGCCTGCTTGCTGGGCCTGTTTGGCTCGGCCGTTTTTGCCCAAGAATTCAACTGCAACGTCTCGGTGATTGCACCGCAGGTGTCCAACGTAGAAGCCGACGTGTTCCAGGCCCTCGAAGAAGTGATGGCCGACTTCATGAACACCCGCAAATGGACCGACGACGCCTTTGACGTGGACGAGCGCATCGAATGCTCCATCCAGCTCACCATTTCTGAAGCGCCCACACAAACCAGCTTCCGTGGCAGCCTGCAAATCCAGAGTAGCCGCCCGGTTTACCACTCGGATTACAAAACCCCGGTGTTTACTGTCAACGATCAGGACGTAGCGTTCTTCTTTACACCCAACAACTTCATCACCTTTGGTCTGGACCAGCACCGCGACAACCTGTCTTCCCTGCTGGGTTACTACGCCTACATGATGCTGGCTTTTGACTACGACACCTTTGAGTTGGAAGGCGGCACGCCCTTCTTTTTAAAGGCCCAAACCGTGGTGGCCAACGCCCAGAACGCGGGCGAAGGCGGCTGGACCGCTTCTGGCGACCAGCGCAATCGCTTTGCCTTGGTGGAGAACATCCTGAGCCAAACGTTCAAGCCGCTGCGCAAGGCGGCCTACGAATACCACCGACAGGGCATGGACTTGGCCTACGAGGATCCCACCCTCGCGCGTCAAAACATTTCGGACGCGATCGTGGCGCTGCGTACCATCCACCAGATCAAACCGTCCAGTTACAACATGCAGCTGTTTTTCCTTGCAAAAGCCGATGAATTGGTGAACCTTTTCGGACCAGCCGAGCAGGAAGAGAAGTTGCGTGTGTTCAACATCCTCAAGCTGATCGACCCGGGTAATATTTCGAAATACGACAAACTCGTCGGGTAATGATCCAATCACTGTCGATCCGCAATTATGCCCTGATTGACCAACTTCACGTAGACATGCACCCGGGCATGACCGCCATCACTGGCGAAACCGGCTCGGGAAAATCCATTTTGCTGGGCGCCCTTGGCCTGGCACTCGGCCAACGCGCCGACCTCAAAGCCCTGCATCACCACGAGAGTAAATGCGTGGTGGAACTTTTGGTACGCATGGGCCCTGAACACCGCACGTTCTTTGATGCTTACGATCTGGATTATTGGGAAGAATGCATCGTACGCCGTGAAATCACGCCGTCGGGCAAGTCCCGTTCGTTCATCAACGACACGCCTGTTGCACTCAACGTAACTCGCGAGCTGGCCGCGCGCGTGGTGGACATCCACTCGCAACACGCCAACAGCATTTTGGCCGACGCCACCTTTCAACTCGGCGTGCTCGATGCTGTGGCTGGCAATACCGAACAAAAGGCTGCCTATGCCAGTGCGTTCGACACCTGGCAAACCGCCCGCGACGCACACCTCGCCCTGCGCGAACAGATGGAGCAATGGAAACGTGATGCCGATTACATGGCCTTCCAACTCCGTGAACTGGAGGCGCTGCCCCTGGACGATTTGGATCTGGATGCCCTCGAAACCGACGTGGCCCGCATGGAACGTGCCGATGAAATTCGTCACGCGCTCTCGGCCGTATGTGGTCATTTGCAAGGCGGTGATTCCGCTGCCGAAGCGCAGTTGGCCGGGGCCCAGCAAGCGGCAGACCGCATTGCCGACGTGAGCCCAGAGCTCTCGGAACTTGCCGACCGGCTCAAATCGGTGGTGATCGAGGTCAACGACCTGGCCGCTACCGCCGAGGGACTCGCTCAGCACACCGACAGCGACCCCGAATCACTGCTCACCGCTCGCGAACACCTGAACGCCTTGATCTCTCTGCAGCAAAAGCACTTGGCAGATTCGGTGCAAGCATTGGTGGACAAACGTGATGAGCTGCGCAACGCCTTGGGACAAACCGCCCAAAGTGACAGCCAACTCGAAGCGCTTGCCGCTGCCGAATCAGAAGCGCTGGAATCCCTGTTGTCACGCGCAGAAGCACTGAGCACCAGCCGTACCGGCGCCGTACCCACCGTGGTGGCCGATCTGCGCAGTATGCTTGACGCACTGGGCTTGGAACGCGCCGTGTTGGACGTAGACCTTCAACGTATGGACGACTGTGGTCCTTCTGGCCGCGACCGCGCCACGTTCACCTTTACTGCCAACCCAGGTTCCCCTGCCCTGCCCCTGACCAAGGTGGCCTCCGGCGGAGAAATGTCTCGGGTGATGCTGGCACTCAAGGCCGCCTTGGCCAAACGCCGCAACTTGCCCTGTTTGATTTTTGACGAAATCGACACGGGCATCAGTGGAGAGATGGCCCGAAAAATGGGTTTGGTCTTGCGCGCATTGAGCGCACACTCGCAGCTGGTGGTCATCACACACCAGCCCTCAATTGCCGGATTGGCTGCGAGCCAATACAAGGTGTTTAAAACCACCGATGGGCAGTCCACGCGCACCGGATTGCAGGTGCTGGACGCCGAGTCTCGTGTGCAGGAAATTGCAGAGATGATCGCAGGCTCCAACGTGACCGAAGCGGCGCGCGCCTCGGCCCGTGAGTTGCTGGAATCCTAAATCAGACTCCCGGTTTTTTTAGAAGTTGAAGTCCAGGCCGATGCTCGGCAGGATGGGCAGCTGGTTCACCACCTCATTGGTCACACGGTTCACGTAGAACACGTTTTCGCGGCTGTAAATGTTGGTCACACCGGCGGTGATTTCAAGTGCGCTGTCCTCGCTGAAGGTGAAGGTGCGGCGCACGCTCAAATCCATACGGTGATACACCGGCAAGCGGCCTTCGTTGAGTCCGGCATAATTGATGGCCAAGTCGCCGGGGTTGTCTGTCAGTGGGTTGGAGCCCACACCACCGTCAACTTCCACCGGTTGGTAAAAGCCTTGGGTCTGGGTAAACGGCAGGCCCGAACCGAGGTTCCAGCGGGCGTTGAGTTCCCATTCGCCGTCCTGACCAAAAGCCTGTGAGGCGACAAAGTTCACGTTGTGGCGGCGGTCAAACACTGGGTCGTACCACTGAAAGCTGTCCCAACGGTCTACGTTACCCAAGGAGTACACAAACCACAAGTAGGTCTTTTTGGTCTCGTACTTGAGCACCACGTCCACCCCTTGGGCGAAGCCGCTCTCCACGATGAAATCCTTGCGGAGCGTCTCGGGAATATCTTGGTTGTCAATGTTGTCGGCGAAGAGCTTATTGCGATTGGTGTTGGTCAACTGCGAGAAGCGTTTGTAGTACCCTTCTACGTTCAGGTTGAGGCGCTCGGTGAGGTCGTACTCAAAACCGGCGATCACGTGCTGTGCGCGTTGGAGCGGGTCCTCAATTTCACGGATGGAGCCGTCGGATTCGAGGAATTCGTCTTGGAGGTTTTCGGGGCCGGCGAGGAAGCCGTAAAACAGGTTGACCACGTCGCGGTCAGAGTTGGCAGCGATCAGGTTTTGGGTGTAGATACCGGCGGCTGCCTTAAGACGGAAAATCTCGTTGACCTTGTACTTGATCCCCAAGCGAGGCTCGGGAGATAGCTTGGCCAACGAAGCGTAGTAATGCGCGCGGAACGAAGGCTCGATGATCAAGTTGCCCTTCTGGTACTTGTAGCGCATGTAGATGCCCATCTCGGTGGTGTTCTCGATTTGCTCCACCTTCACACCGAGGGCGTTGAAGGTTTGGAAATCGGTGCGGCGACCTACAGCTTGGATGCCGTACTTGAATTCGCTCTCACCCAACAGGTACTTGAAGTTCAAGCCGAAGTTGAAGCCATTAATTTGGCTAAAGCGTTCGGGCAGACCTTCTTCTATCAACTGTACGCGGTAATCCGATACCGAGAAGTTACCGTCGATCAACACCGGCGATCCCGAAGGCACCACCACAAAGTTGAATCCCCCCCCTGCGTTGTTCCAGTTGAGGTCAGAAACGGCTTGGTAGTTCACCTGGTCCGAGAAATTGAATCCGAACACGTTGAAGCTCGAGCCCGAAGGACCGGCAAACGAAACCTTGCCGTAGATGTCTTGGTATTGGAAAGGCAAGCCCTCGTCGTCCACATAGTTGTAGAGGAGTTTAGAGGTCTGATCCAAGTAAGACTGCTTGCCTGAGAACAGGTACGAGATGGAGCCTTTGCCCTCCTTGGCTTTGCGCAGTGGGCCCTCCAAAAGCAGTCGAGCACCAAACGGACTGATGCCCGCGGCACCTCCAAACTTGGTTTTGCTTCCGTTGCGGGTGGTGATGTCCATCACCGAGCTGATGCGCCCGCCATACTCGGCGTTGAAACCGCCGGTGTAGATGTCTGCGTTGCGGATGATGTCGGTGTCAAACACCGAGAACAAACCAATCGAGTGGAACGGGTTGTACACGATCATGCCGTCCAACAACACCTTGTTTTGCACCGGAGAACCGCCGCGAATGTAAAGCTGGCCACCTTGGTCTCCGGTGGATACGAAACCCGGAAGCACTTGCAGTACCTGCACCAAGTCAGGCGTACCTCCGAACGATGGGATCTTTTTGATGTCCTGCGGCTGGATGCTTTCGACTGAGATGCGGACCTGGTTCTTTTGCTCACCCCCGGAGGTGCTCACCTCAGCGGTACCCACTTGGTAGGTTTTACTGGCAACCTCGAAATTGCGTGAAGTCAAGGAACGCTCAATGACGACTTCCCTGCGCAGCTCCTCGGTTTCTACACTTGAAATCACTACGGTGTAGGTGCCGTGGGGAATCTTGGTGATGGAGTAGTACCCATTGACGTCGGTCTGGGTGCTGAAGTTGGTCCCCTCGAGGTACACAGCAGCAAACAGGACCGGTTCTTTGGAATTGGCGTCAGTGATGAAGCCGCGCAACGTGCCTTCTTTGCCAGCGGTTTGCGCAGTGGTCATAAAAGCCACGAGCATCAGCACCAAGGTGAGTGCCGATTTGAGGAGGTCAAAAGTCTTTCCCATGCAAGGTTTCGGTTGGGCCTAAACCGGCCGATGGCAAATGTAGGATTCTCCCCAAGCTCGCCGGGCGACAAAGCACCAAAAAACCGCAAAAAATGCCGGTCACGATTACTGGTATTCAAGAGCCAGGCGCTTCAATCGGTCCTCCACCGATTCCGAGGTGATCTTTTCGCGCAGGCGGTCGGCCATGATGGGAAAGGCAAACGGGGTGGGTTTGGGCGGGCGGGTAAGCACCAACCGTTGGGCCGCAATGCGCTCCAAGCATCCGCGAAATCGCGACATCTCCAATTGGTGTTCGATCACCTCATCGTAGGCCTGACGCAGCAGCAAATTGGTCGGTTCGTGATCCTCAAACACTTTGAAGAACAGCTGACTGTGGCCTTGCAGGTGTCGCTCCCGCACGGGCTCTCCAGGAAAGCCTTGAAACACCAACCCCGAAATGACGGCGATGTCCCGGAATTTGCGGTTGGCCATTTCGGTGGCGTTGATGCCGGCTTGTAAGTCGCGGGTGAGGTGCTCAATGCTGAGGGCACGGCGGATGCGGTCCTGGTCCAGCTCCAAGGGCGTGGGACTCAGCAGCTCAAACCCGTAGTCGTTGTAAGCCAGGGAAAAGGTGATGGGCACTTCCTGAGCAATGCGGTAGGCCGCCACACTGGCCATGCCTTCGTGCACCAATCGCCCTTCAAAGGGGAAAAAGACGGTGTGGTGCCCTTCCTCGGTGTGGAACTGTTCCACCAACAACTCACCTGAAGCCGGCAAGTGAGAGCGCTCCATTTGCAAGTCCAAGAGCGGCTTGAGTTTGATCATCTCCACGTCTTGGGTGCGGCCCTCTACAGCCTCCTCCAACTTCTTGCGAAGCATGGCTGACATGTTACTCGTGAACGACAAGCGCCCCCCGGTCCAGGCTGGTATTTTGGCGGTTTTGCGCTTGGTATCCTTGACCTCGGCCACGGTTTCGCGGATGCGGATGAGTTCCAGACTGCGTCCGGCAAACCAAAAAGAATCACCCGGGCGCATGCGCGAAAGGAAGCTCTCCTCGATGGACCCAATCCGCTTGCCGTTTTTATACTTGACCGTCAGATTGATGTCGCCCACAATGGTACCGATGCTCATGCGGTGACGACGGGCAATGCGCCGGTTGGTCACCCGGAACAGGCCCTCCTCGATTTCGGTTTTGTGGAATTCCGGGTAGCTGGCCAAGGACTGTCCTCCGCTGGACACAAACGAAAGGCACCAGTGCCATTCTTCGTCGCTCATTTCGGCCAAGCAGAAGGTGTTTCGGATTTCGGGCAGGATTTCTTCGGGGCGGAATCCGGCGCCCACGGCCAAGGTAGTGAGGTATTGCACCAACACGTCAAAAGTGCGGAAGTACGGATCGCGGGACTCCATGTATTGCTCCTTGATGGCGGTACGCATTGCGGCCGCCTCGATGAGCTCGAGGGAGTTGGTGGGCAAAAAGTAAATCTTGCTTTCTGCGCCCGGACGGTGGCCGCTGCGTCCTGCGCGTTGCACAAATCGGGCAATGCCTTTGGGTCCGCCTACTTGCACGATGGCATCCACAGGTCGGAAGTCTACGCCCAAGTCCAGGCTCGAAGTGCAGATCACGGCCTTGAGCCGGCCGTCGTACAAGGCGTCCTCCACAAAGTAGCGTTGCTCCTTGGCCATGGAACCGTGATGCAGTGCAATGAGTCCCGACAACTCAGGGTGTTCGTGGATGATGCGGTGGTACCAGATTTCGCATTGACCCCGGGTGTTGGTGAAGATGAGTGTGGACTGGTGCTTGGCAATGAGCTCCACCACCTGGTCCATCAGCACGATGCCGATGTGCCCGTGCCAGGGCATGGTTTCGATTTTCTCCGGGAGGATGGAGCGGACTGTCAATTGTTTTTGAATGCCGCTGCGTATGACCACGCCTTTGCCTTGCCGGTCTTTGCCCAAGAGTACCTCTCGTGCTTCGTCCAAGTTCCCGATGGTGGCCGAGATGCCCCAAATGCGCAAGTGCTTACACCAGGTTTTCATGCGGCTCAGGGCCAGCTCCATCAGTACTCCACGTTTGGAGCCAATCAGCTCGTGCCATTCGTCCACCACTACTGCACGCACGGTTTGTAAATCCTTGATGGCACTCCTGCGGGCCAAGATGATGTGCAAACTCTCAGGAGTGGTGATCAGCAGGTGCGGCCACTTTTTGGTCTGCTTGGTTTTTTCCGATGAAGGCGTATCGCCCGTGCGGATGCCCACGGTCAGGTCCAAGTCGAGCTCGGTGATCATCCGATCGGCGGCGATGAAAATTTCTTTGGTCAACGCCCGAATGGGTGTGATCCAAATCACCTGCAAGCCCTTGGGTGACCTCCCGTCATTGACCAAATCCAGCAATGCAGGCACCATCAAGCTGTACGTTTTTCCGCTTCCTGTTGGGGCGTTGACCAATCCGTCAGCCCCATTGGCGTAGTGACGCCACGCCTCCTGTTGGAACGGGTGGGCCCTCCAGCCGCGGGCTTCAAACCAATCGTATCCGGTAAGTGGGGTGTCAGGAGTGGTTGCCATCAGCGGCGATTATAACAAGTCAGATTGAAGAATGATTCTTGGAATTCAAGTGTTAACTTTGATTTAGGCACCAGTTTTGTATATCTCGGATCACGCCAACTCAGATTATGATGAAAAAATCGCTACTCCTCTTTCTGTTTGCAGGCCTTATGCTGCCCTCATTCGCCCAAGATTATCCCGATCTCCTGGAACTTTTGGTGGACGAGAAGTATGAGAAACTGCTGCTCAAAGCCGAACGCTACACGCTCGATGATGACACCCGCAAGGATCCCATGCCCTACCTCTACATGTCGATGGGCTACCGGGCCATTTCGTTGAAAGACGACGATCCAGATCTCCAAGAAAAATACCCCAAGGCCTTCAAAGAGTCGGTCAAATTTGCGGTGAAGCACCGCAAAAAGGACAAGAGCAACATGTACTACGACGAGTACATCGAGTTCTTTGACGACTTGCGCACCGAGGTGATGAGCCAATCGTTTGGCCACATTGGCAGCGAGAAATACACCAAAGCCAAGGGCAATTACAAGAACCTCACAAAGCTCGACAACAGCGATGTGGGCGCGTGGATCATGAAAGGGTGCATGGAACACTTGGCCAAGAGTACACGCGAAGCACAACTGAGCTTTGAAACCGCCGAAACCCTGATGGACGAAGGCGCTAGCAACGCCCTGACCGAGACGCAAACTGACCTGCTGCGCGACGCGCTGATTTACTGCGCCACCATGCTGGACAGTGAAGGCAGCACCAGCGATGCACGAAAGTGGCTGGAACTGGGACACGGCTTGTTCTCAGAGAACGAAGAATTTATGGTCACTTACGAGATGATCGCAGGATAAAATGTAAGACACATGCCTACAGAGAAAGGGGCGCTCGCCCCTTTTTTTTGCGAGTACAAGAACGATTGAATGCCCATGTCTGCTGCGCAGAATACCGAAGTACTGCTGGTTGAAGACAACCCTCACGACGCTGAACTGACCCTGATTGCCCTCAAAAAGAAGGGCATTGATGAAAATGTGTTTCTCGTGCGCGACGGCGCCGAGGCCCTTGACTTTTTGATGGGTAAAGGTGCGTATGCCGGGGTGCGTTCGATGACCCCGCTCAAGCTGGTGCTGCTGGATTTGAAGCTGCCCAAACTGAACGGTTTTGAGGTCCTCGAAGAAATCCGAAAGCACGCCGAATTCAGTACCATGCCGGTGGTCATCCACAGCAGTTCTGCGGTGGAGGCCGACATCCAGCGCGCCTACGACCTAGGCGCCAACAGCTACATCGTGAAACCCATTAATTTCCACGAACACTCGGTGGCCCTCAGCGAATCGGTGTATTACTGGAAAACGCACAATCAAACCCTGATCTGAGCATGCTTGAACCGCTACCTACTTTCCAAGACCGCGTGCCCGCGGCAAACGCCACTTTGGTGATTCTCTTGCTGGAAGATCGCCCCAGCGATGCCGAGCTGCTCATGCTCCACCTGCGCCGATTGGAACGCCCCACCGAGGTGCACCACGCCGCCTCGCGCGATGCGTTTGAGGAGATGTTCATCACCCTCCAACCTCACCTGGTAGTCAGCGATTACAACTTGCCGGACTACACGGGAATTGAAGCGCTCTCCTTTGTGCGTGAACACGACGCGTTCATCCCCTTTGTGATTTGCACCGGTCGGGTGAACGAAGAAACTGCGGTGGCCTGCCTCAAAGCCGGCGCCGACGACTATTTGCTCAAGGACGACTTGACCCGTGTGGCCAGCGCCATCAGCAACGCGCTGGAGAACAAGATCAACCTGGTGGAAAAAGAGCGGGCCACCACCAATCTGCGCCAAAGCGAAGAAAACTTTCGGGTGCTGGCCGAAAACGCTCCCAACCTGATTTTCCGCGTGGACCGCAACGGCATCATCGACTATGCCAACCGCCAATTTTCGGGACAGCTGCCCCACGATTTGGTGGGCATGAAAATCATCGAGCTCTTTCCCGGTCACGAAGACCAGCTCATGTTGGAGTTGGGCATCTGCTGGGCACAAAAAGCCTCGCGTACCTTGGAGATCGGAGATCAAGACGGCGACCAGATCAACCAATGGTGGCACGTTGGCATGGGACCCTTGGGTCAGAACGGCCAAACCGAAGGAGTCATCCTGGTGGCCACCGACATCACCCATCAAAAGCAAAACGAGCAAGCGCTCTACGAGGTCAACAACCGTTTGCACCAGCTCTCCCAGCACTTGGAGACCATTCGCGATGAAGAGAAGAAGCGCATTTCCATGGAGATCCACGACCAACTGGGCCAGGAATTGACCGCGGCGAAATTGGGACTCTACTGGGTGCAGAAGAGCATCAAAGACATGGAAGAAGGCTGGGACCGTGAAGGGGTGCTGGAAAAACTCGCCGACCTGATTGACCTCAACACCCAGACCATTCAAACCGTGCGCCGCATCGCACATGAACTGCGTCCGGTGGTGCTGGACAACATTGGCCTTGTGCCCGCCTTGGAGTGGCATGTGGACATGCACAACAAAAATCACCAGACCGTATGCGAGTTGGAAGTTAACCCCGCGTTAGAAACAGCGGGTAAAGAACTTTCAACTACCTTGTATCGGATTGTACAGGAAGCCCTGACCAACATCAACCGACACGCCCAAGCCAGTCAAGCCTGGGTGAAGTTGGACTACGCCGATGGCGACTTGACGTTGGAGATCCGCGACAACGGCGTAGGCATCGACCTTGAAAAAGCCAAGCAGTCCAAATCACTGGGCTTGTTCGGCATCGGGGAACGCCTGCGGGCCTGGGAAGGCTCCTTGGATATTCAGGGCACTCCGGGCGAAGGAACGCGGATCAGCATTCGCATCCCGTCGCCCGAACTGACAACTGAAACAACATGACCCGAATCATCATTTGCGACGACCACAAAATCGTCCGCGAAGGCCTCAAGCAAATTGTGGGCGTCTTCCCGGAGTTTGATGTGGTTGGCGAGGCGGAAAGCGCCGAAGCCCTGTTGCAAGTCTTGCGTAAAAACGAAACCGAACTGCTCATCTTGGACGTGTCCCTGCCCGGTCGCAGTGGACTCGAAGTCATCAAGCAAATCCGTGCCAGCTATCCGGAGATCCGCGTGTTGGTGCTCAGCATGTTCCCTGAAGACCAGTTTGCCATCCGCATGCTCAAAGCAGGTGCCAGCGGGTACCTCCACAAAGACTCTGCCCCCGATGTGCTGCACGAGGCACTCACCACCATCGCCCAAGGCGGCGAATACCTGAGTCCCACAATCTCACAGCTGCTCTACCGACAGATGCACAGCAATGCATCGGAACTGCCCCACACCACACTTTCCGACCGCGAGTTTGAAGTGATGCTCTACATCGGCGAAGGCAAATCCATCAGCGACATCGCCCGGCAGCTGTCGCTCTCGGTCAAGACCATTTCTACCTACCGCTCGCGCATCCTGGAAAAGATGGCGCTGGACAACAACTCGGATCTGGTGAAGTACATCATGATCCACGAGTTGGCGTACAACAACTAGGCACCCCGCCCCTGTTCGAGCCCTACACGCGTGTAGGAATTCACCTACATGATCAAGGGATGCAATCCTAACGCGCTGACAGGACCCTCATCATACCTTTGTCGGAAACAATTCGAAAACCACGAGCTATGATTGATATTGTTATCTGCGATGACCACAAGATTGTCCGCCAAGGACTGCGTCAACTCCTCTCGAGCTACCCCGACATCAACATTTTGGCCGATGACATTTCTTCGGGTGAGGAACTGCTTCAGCGCCTGCGCAAGGTGCAACCCGATTTGATTATCCTTGACGTGTCTTTGCCTGGCCGAAGTGGGTTGGAAGTGCTGAAGCAAATCAAGGTTTTCTACCCAGACATGAAAGTACTGGTGCTCAGCATGTACCCCGAGGACCAGTTTGCCATCCGCATGCTGAAGGCCGGTGCGAGCGGCTACCTGCACAAAGATTCTGAGCCCGAAGTGTTGGTGGATGCCGTCCGCTCCATCCACGACGGCGGCGAATACCTCAGCCCAGAAATCACCAAGTTGTTGTACCGCGAGATGAACAACAAGAACCAAGATCTGCCGCACAAACTCCTCAGTGACCGCGAGTACGAAGTGTTCTTGGCCATTGGCGAAGGCAAGGCCAACAATGTGATTGCCGACCAGCTGAAACTGAGCGCCAAGACCATCTCCACCTACCGTTCGCGCATCCTGCAAAAGATGAACATGGAGAACAACTCGGACATGATCAAGTACATTCTCCTACACAATTTGTCGCCAACCGCTCAACTGTAACCCAAGGTTAAGTTCCCATCTTTGGAGTACTACTCTGAACGGCTCAACCTGCACGTTATCAACTGCATTGACTGAAAAGACAATAGCGGCTTACATGAGCACCACAGCACACCCCGCCGGCGTAACCTTCGCCGAGCAAAGCATCTCCATCCTGCTGCTCGAGGACTACCAACTCGACGCAGACCTGATGTGCCACGAGATCCACTCGGAATTCCCTTCCTGGTCCGTGCGCCACGTCAAAGACCGCGCAGGCTTCATCCAGGCTCTAGCTGAACGCGCGCCGGACGTAATCATTGCCGATTACGCCCTGCCGATGTTCACAGGCCTGGAGGCCCTGCAGCTGGTCCAACAAAAAGGGCTGGAGATTCCCTTCATACTGGTCACCGGCCAGCTCCCGGAAGAAACCCTGCTCAACACCATCAAAGAAGGCGTGGACGACTACGTGGTCAAGTCCTCGCTCATGCGATTGGGCGTGGCGGTCAACAACGCCTTGGTCAAGCGCCACGGGCTCAACACCAGCCGCAACCTGAAGCTCAACTTGGTGGAAACCGAGAACCGCTTCACCCAAATCTTCCACCACGCCGGCGTTCCGTTGTGTGAGGTCACCTTCCGCAAACCCGATGACATCAAAGAACGTTACCCGCGTTTGCGCGGGTTGTCCTTGGACACTCTCAAAGAACTCTGGTCTTACCTCGATTTTGAACATTGTAACCAAGCCTTCCTGGCCCTCTTTGGTGTCCGCAATGTCCAGGAATTGCAAGCCCATTGGTCCACCTTCTTCATCCAAGAAGAAACTATGGCCATGCGTCACATGCTGAATGCACTGGTCAACGATCACCGTCAATTCCAAGAAAAACTAGAGATGCGTGATTTTGGAGGAGCACGTTTGTTTGCCCAAATCCGCTTCACCTCCTCCCCAGACAAGCCCGGCCACTATGTTGTGAACGTGACAGATATCACCGACCTCAAGCGTTCAGAGCAGCGCCTGAACAAGGTGCTCACTCAAATGGAAAACATCATTCGCGAGCGCACCCAAGACCTCACCAAGGCCAACCAAGTGATGCGTCAACAAGCCGAGGAACGCGAACACATGACCGAGGTGATGCGCACCAACTTCTTGCACATGACCGAGTCCATCATCGCCGCCAAGCACATCCAACAATTGATGCTGCCTTCGCGCTCGGTGATCCAAGAGAGCTTCGCACAATCCTTCGTGTGCTGGCGCCCCAAGGACATCGTCTCAGGCGACTTCTACTGGCACTATCAAAAGGGCAATGCCTGCTGGATTGCAGCGGTGGATTGCACTGGACACGGCGTGCCGGGGGCCTTCATGAGCATGAACGGTTCAAACTTCTTGAGCCAGGTTGTGATCGACAAGCAAACCTCCTCTACCGCGGACATCATGAACGGCATCGACGATCTGGTGATCCGCGAGATGAAGCAACACGAGACCGATACCAACGTGTCCACCGGCATGGACATGAGCATGTGCCACTTTGATTTTGACGCAATGGAAATGCGCTTCTCAGGCGCGTTCCATAACCTCTACTTCATCCGCGACGGCGAGCTGACCATCTTCAAAGGCGAACGCCAGGCCATCGGCGGAACCTTCAAGGTGGACGACAAGCGCTTCACCGAGCACATCATCCCCTTGCAAAAGGGCGACCGCATCTACATGACCACCGACGGCTATTACGACCAATTCGGCGGCGAACGCGACAAGAAGTTCACCAAGAAGCGCTTCACCCAAATGCTCACCGAGTTCCAAGACATGTCCCTCATTGATCAGGAAATGGAACTCAAAACCAGGTTCCAAGACTGGAAAGGCCGCACCGAGCAGGTGGACGACATCCTTGTGATTGGACTGGAGGTCTGAGGAACATGGGAGTTTGAAGTGTAAAGTGAACAGCGAAGGTTTGGACTCAGATAAACGTCAGCGACGCCGTGCAGCGGCAAGCATCCCCTGCAAAGAGCAACACATTGCTCGTGCACTCCGATCCATCAACCATCTGCAAGGCCCTCACCTGCAACTTCCGACTCCTCACTCTTCACTTTACACTTTTAACTCCCCCTCTCCCATTCATCGTTTCAAAATCCGACTCACGGCCTTCTGCAACGTGCTTTTCTTCTCGATGGCAAAATGGGTGACCAACGTTCCTCCAAAACTGCGGAAGTAGCGTTCGATTTCGGGGATCATGCTGCCTTCGAAGTCGAAGAGGGGGATGCCTGCTTGTTTGAAATGGCAGATGCACGCCCACATGCCCCAGCTGCCGGTGTCGCCACGGCCGGCCGTTCCGGCGCCACCGAAGAGGTAGTAGACCGCGTGGGTATCTCGTTGAAAGATGAACCACGAATGGAGTTCTTCTCCCTTGAACACTCCCAGACCTACCAATCCGCTTTTTTCCAGGGCAAATAAGCCCGCAAATGCCTCGGGTTCATGGAAGGCATTTTTGCTTTTCAGGTGGGTGCGGGCCAAGGGGGCCAATTCCGAGAGGGGAACGGGTTGGAGTTTGTAACCAGCTTCTGCACCTTTTTTGACCTGGTTGCGGCGTTTGCTGTCCATGGCGGCCAAGAGGTCGTCCTCGCTCCGGGTGAGGTCGATGTGGTAAGTGTACTTGGGCGAGGCTTGGAATCCGGCCCAAACCAGGGGTTGGAGGTCCTCCCATCCGGGGCCAATGACCACATTGATCAGCGGTTTACCTTGATCCAAGAGGGCTGAAGCGATGGCTTCCAGTATGCGTTTGCGCGCGCCCAATTCGGCCACGGCCTTTTGGGACTTGGGCGCGATGAACGGGCCAGTCCACGGGCAAAACGGCGGTGTGCTCAAACTCATAACGCCGCGGATGCGGGCTTGGTAAAGCACTTGCACTGCAGCCAGTGCGTCTGACTTGTCATAGACCGCGAGCACTTGCAGCCCGTCGCCGTAGACGCCCAAACGGTGCGATCCTACCAGCGTAGGGGCATGTGCATCCAGCCAAGCCGAAACCGGTTCGGGCAAGGGATGGGTGTACCACGCGTGCTGCAGTGATGGGTTCATGGACTAAAGCTACAAATCAGGGCCAGCCTCTGGGGATTGTCTATTTTTGTTGTGTTCAGAACACGGTCAACTTGGATCTACCCAAACGCTTCGTTTTCGCTCGCAATGTAATGACTCTAATGGCCGGGCGCGGCATTGCTCAGGTGTTGATTTTGTTCACTGCGCCGCTGGTCACCCGCCTGTTCTCCCCCGAAGATTTCTCGACCCTGGAGCACTACGCCATGTCGTTGGCAGTGCTGGGGATTTTTACCACGTTCCGCATGGAAATGGGCATTGTCAAAACCCAAAGCGAAGTTCATGCCAAAGCACTGCTGCGCTGGTGTTTGCGCACCTCGGTGGTGGTGTCATTGGTGGTGTTCTTACTGCTCATCCCCTCCCACGGCGGCATTACAGCCTTGTTCCAAAACCCCGAGCTCTCGCCTTGGCTGTGGTTGATCCCACTGAATTTGGTACTGATCGGTTGGCACCAGACCTACACCTATTGGCACAACCGCCGCAAGCAGTTTCGCATATCCAGTGTTTCGCAATTGGCCTTTGTCGCCAGTAATGAAGGCGCCAGGCTCGGCTTTGGCTGGCTGGGCTTTGCTCCCGGAGGTCTTCCGGTGGCCAACGTGCTGGCCCGCACCTGCTCGGTGTTGGTGTTGGGGCGCTCGGGAAGAGCAGAGCGTCAAGCCATTAACGTCCTACCCAATGATCAAAAAGAAGCGCTCGAAATCCACCGTGGATTCAGGAGATACCTTTCCTGGAGCGCTTTGCTGGCCCAAGTGGCCACATGGGCGCACATCCTGCTGTTTTCGCATTTTTTCGGACTGTGGAGCATTGGCTTGTTTGCCCTTTCGCGCCGACTGATTTTGGCCCCCTTGACCATCCTCTCACAATCCTTTGCGCAGGTGTTTTACCAGCGCATCAGTGAACTGCCTACGGGCGCACAACTTCGACGCTTGTTCTACCGCTCGCTGGCCATGTTTGCCGGTTTGGGCGCGGCCGTGGTGGTCGTAGGCATGCTCATCCCGGATCATTGGTACACCTGGTTGCTGGGTGCGGAGTGGACCGAACTCGGCGGGTTTGTGCGTTTGGTGCTCCCGTGGTTTGGGTTGAACATCATCACAAGCGGACTGAGCTTCATCAACATCCGCTTGGACAAGGAACAGTACATCTTGCTGCTCAACGCTTTGCATGTGCTGCTGGTGGTGGGCAGCATACTCTACAGCGTTCAAGTAGGCATGACCGAATGGGAAGCACTTATCCTGTTTGTTTGGGCCAAGGTGGCCTACCTTGCCCTGTCCATTCTGGTTATGGTCTATTTTGTCCACCTTTCTAAACGTGAAACTAGTTCATGAGCAAGCGTATTGTATCTGTACTTAACAGCGACTATGTCAACGACAACCGCGTGTTCAAGATGGCCACCTCCCTGGCAGAGTCCGGATTGAATGTGACCATCGTGGCCATGAAGTCCGAGCGCACGGCCCTAGAGGAGCAAGAGGGCAAAGTACGCGTGCGCCGCATTCGCGTGATGGGCCGGAACCTCAAGGGCGTGTTTGGCCACCTGCTTCGCACGGCCGATTTCATGCGCAAAGTCGCTTGGCGTTACCGCGGGGCGGATGTGGGCACGCGTGTTCAATCGTAAGTTGGTGTTGGTGTACGACTGCCACGAGCTCCAAAGCGAGCGCAATGGACTAACAGGCATCGAAAAGAAGATTGTCAAGTGGGTGGAAAAACGCTTCATCCACAAGCACTGGGTCATCCACGTGGCCGAAGGCATTCAGGAATACTACGAGCAGGCTTACCCCAAACTCAAACGCGACCAAAGCACCATCATTTACAACGCTCCGCACCTCAGCCCACCGGTGGAGCGCGAAGACTTGTTTCGCAAACAGTTTGGCATTGCTGCGGGCGCGTCCATCTTCGTTTACCAAGGGGGATTCATTGCCGGCCGTGGCGTGGAGATGCTGATCGAGGCTTTTACGGGATTGCCTGAAGCACACCTGGTGTTTATGGGGTATGGTAACCTTCAGCCCTTGGTCGAGGAAGCCGCGAAAGCATCCAACATCCACTTCCAACCTGCGGTGCCCTACCACGAGGTGGTGCGCTACACCTCATCGGCCGACTTTGGACTCATCAGCACGGAGAACATCTGCCTGAACCACTACCACTGCATGCCTAACAAGCTGTTTGAGTACATCCAGTCCGAGATTCCCATTTTGGCTAACGACTTGGTAGACTGCCGCAATTTCCTAGAAAAACACGGCATCGGAAAAGCGGTGGAAAATGAATCTACCCAGGCCTGGCGTAAGGCCATCCAAGCCCTTGCTGCCGCCGGAAAAGACAGCTACGCAGAGGCGCTTCAGGCCACCAAACAACACTTCCATTGGGAGCGTGAAGAAGCCAGCCTCCTGGCCTTCTACCAGCGCGTGCTTTCAGAATAAAGCCTTAAGAAATCTTGTGTTGCGCTTCTAGGGGACGCACGGTTACCGGACGGTCGGCCGCTTGGTACATACGCTCGATGATCTCCACCACCTTCAATCCTTCCATGGCATTGGTGGTTATGGTGGATTTGCCGCGCAAAGCATGCACCGCGTTTTCGATCACGTACACGTGATTGGCCGCTGATCCTTTATAGTGTCCGTAGTCGTTGGCAGGATTGGCCTCAGGCAATTCGGGCATTTCGTAGTCAGCGATGTTGCAGTACTCCACCTCGTTCATGTATTGGCCGCCGATTTTGACCGTGCCGTTTTGAGCGATGATGGTCATGCTGCTCTCGAAGTTGGTATGGGCCAACGAAGTCGAGAAGTTGAGGGTGCCGCTACCGCCGTTCAGGAAGTCAAACGCCACATTGCCCGAATCTTCAAAGTCGGTGCTATGCGCGTGGTTGTAGTCGCGAAAGCGGGCTTGGATATTGGTGATGTCGCCAAACAGCCAGTACATGATGTCCACAAAGTGGGAGAACTGGGTAAAGAGCGTGCCGCCGTCCAAGCCTAAAGAACCCTTCCAATGCATTTTCTTGTAGTAGCGATCGTCGCGGTTCCAGAAGCAGTTGATCTGGACCATGTAAATCTCGCCGAGAAGTCCGCGCTCCACCACGTCCTTGATCCACACGCTGGGTGGGCTGTAGCGGTTTTGCATTACGCCAAACACTTGTTTGTTCTTGTTGAGCGCGGTGAAGACAATTTGCTCGCATTCCACCTTGGTGAGGGCCATGGGCTTTTCCACCACCACGTGCTTGCCGGCGTTCAGTGCCAAAAGTGAATGCGGGGCATGCAGGCCGTTGGGCGTACACACGCACACCACTTCCACCTCAGGGTGGGCATCGATCAGTTGCTGGCCTTCGTGGTAGAAGGGCACATCGAAGGTGACCCCGCAGTCCTCTTTGCTGCGGATGTCGCACATGGCCACCAGGTCGGCGTCCGGGTTGCGCAAGATCATTTCCGCGTGGCGTTTGCCAATGTGGCCAGCGCCGATAACTGCAAATTTGATGGGCTCCATGCGGTGAATTTGAGGCAAAAGTAGTGCTTTAAGCAGGGATCAATCGCGAACCGAGTCGTTGAAGATCAGGTACCCGAAGTTGAAAATGAAGCTCCACTGCTCGGCCTTGGCATCGTAGTAGTTGGCCGAGAAGCTTGCCGGGCCGATCGGAGTGTGCAATATGACCGAGGTGCTCGAAATAAATTTGGGATCCACCGCCCAGTCATAAAACGGTTGGTTTTGTGCGTCACTGCGCAGAATACCGAAGGGGTTGAACACATACGTTTCGGTGCGCAGGTCTACATTTCCCATAAGCCACACCGCCTGCAAGCCCGCAGCCGCATAGTTGTGGGCGTGGAACTGCGGCAAGTAAAACGTGCGCGCCTCGGGGATGGGCCTGAATACCGGCGCGTTGACCACGGTGGCTACGTAGTTCTGAAACAGATCTTGGGTGCTGGCCAGCGCCTCGGCTCTAAAGCCCAAGCGCACCGGTCCAATGCGGGTGAAGTAGTTCTGGTAGGTCAACCGGGCGGTGAACCAATCGTGCTGCAGGTAGGTGGTGTCGCGCAGCGCCGAGGTGCTGCCCGGGATGGACTGCTCCTCGCCTGAGGTCCACTTGAAAGAAGCTTCCAGGTGGGTTCCTTTGCTGGCCCATTGCTTTCGGTTGAGGGTGGAACGTTCGTACCGCGCCTCGGCAATCCACACGTCAAAAGAGGTGCGATCGGCGGTGTCGGAGGCCGAGAACATTTCGGTCTGGTAGTAGTCGTCAAAGATGCGCCCGCCTTTGCCGGCAAATACCAAGCGGCCCGGGTTGCCCACAGGCAGGCGTACTTGCAGGTCACCAAAGCGCTCGTTGAGCACAATGAACGAGGGGCGCACTTCCTCAAAAAAGGTCGCAAAGCTGCTGAAGTAGTCCCAACGGTTGAACGTGAAACCGGTCTCCAACTGTACCGGCACCCGGCCCGAAATGTCAAACAACACCCGACCACTTACCGATCCGTAATACTTACCGAAATAACTGTTGGCCATCAGCTTGGTGCTGGAACGTCCAAACAGGTTGTAGCGCAGCCCGATGTACCCCGTGTTGATGGGGCGCGAGGAGAAGTTGCCCCCAAAAGTGAGGAAGAGGTCCTTCTCGCGGCGCACATCCAGGTCCAGTACGTAATCGTCGCGCCCCGGAACAGCCATGGCCACCGGGAAGATGGATTCGATGCCCTCATCGGCAAAGGCACGGAAATATGCCGGTTTGAGCTCCTCAAGGCTCAGGTGTTCGGACTTGGGACTCATGAGCTTGCGCACATAGTTGCGTTGAGCGCGCTCGAGTCCGTCGATGCGGATTTCGCTGATCACCAACGGCTTTTGCTTGCCGCGGAACAAGGCACGAAGGGCACTCACATCCTCGGGGCGCTGGCGCCGTGTGACCGCTGCACGGATGCTGTCAAGCTGGAGTTGGGTGGCCAGGTAACCATCGGCAATGGCCTGCCCCGTTTTGTCAAAATCAAACGTGCCCACTGTGGTCTCAGGCTCAACGACGATCATGGTCTCACACAGCAGGTCGTAGTTGCTTTTGGAGCGGATCATGCTCTCGAGCTGCGAGAACAAATCGTCTTCGGTGGGCGATCCGATCGCATCCGACACGTTGCAGCCCAAAATCACATCGGGCAAGAACTCCTCGTACATCAACTGGCTTGGGAAGTTGTCGTACAACCCCCCGTCGAACAGCAAGCTTCCGTCCACCTTGATGGGCTTAAGTACAAAAGGAAACGTGGCCGATGCACGCACCGCCACATTCAAGTTGCCGCGATCAAACACCTTGAGTTCCTTGCGCTCCACATCCGACGCCACACAGCGGAAGGGCACAAACAAACTATCAAACTCGTAGCCCGCAGCAGCCGAAGCCGGCGACAACAACTCCATGAGCTTATAATCGAACAACACCGAGTTGAGCAGGTTGGTGGGCAGCGATTGCGAGATGTACGATCCCGGACCGTACTTGATGGTGATCAACCCTGCATCCGATTCCCGTTTCTTGAAGTAGAACTGCAGCTTCTCGTCCAACACCCCCTCAGACATCTGCTGGAATTCCGGTGAGCGCGCCATGGAGTCCATCTCGGCCACCGAGTAGCCAGCACTGTAAAGCGCCCCCACAATCGCCCCCATGGACGACCCGGTGATGTAATCGATGGGGATGCCCTCTTCTTCCAACGCCTTCAAAAACCCGATGTGGGCCATGGCCGTGGCCCCACCCCCGCTGAGCACAACGCCCACTTTTTGGCCGAACCCGAGTTGGGTGGCCAGCACGAGGCACACTCCAACCATCCACCTTTGGAGTGAAAAGTGAAGCGTGAAGAGGGAAAAGTGGGGTTGGCGGGGCATTGACGTCAAACTTCTGGAAAAAGGGGGTGTGGCTGGATGCGCGGGTGTTGATTTTTGAACGGTGGGTTTTTCATCGGTGGTGTGCGCCGTGGGAACCGGAGCCCACACAAAGTGTTTAGCTTTGAACACGTCAAACCCACCATCATGGCCGATCTCGCTTGGAAAACCGAAAAAGAGTACGAGGAAATCACCTTCAAAAGCCTCAACGGCGTGGCGCGCATTGCGTTCAACCGCCCAGAGGTGCGCAACGCGTTCACGCCCAAGACCGTGGACGAGCTGTGGGAAGCCCTCATCCTCTGCCACGAGAGTCAAGACATAGGCGTGGTGCTCATCACCGGCGAAGGCCCTTCGCCCAAGGACGGCGGTTGGGCATTCTGCTCGGGTGGCGATCAAAACGTGCGCTCGACGACAGGCTACAAGGGTGAAAACGGCATCAACCGCTTCAACATCTTAGACGTGCAGCGTCAAATCCGCTTCATGAACAAAGTGGTGATTGCTGTGGTGCCCGGATGGGCCGTGGGCGGCGGACACAGCCTCCACGTGGTGTGCGACCTCACTTTGGCCAGCAAGGAGCACGCCATCTTCAAGCAAACCGATGCCGACGTGGCCAGCTTTGACGGCGGCTTTGGGTCGGCCTACCTGGCGCGCCAAGTGGGCCAAAAGCGTGCCCGTGAAATCTTCTTCCTGGGTGCGGACTACACGGCGCAAGAAGCCTACGACATGGGGATGGTCAACCGTGTGGTGCCTCACGATGAGTTGGAGCAAACCGCCTACGACTGGGCCCAAGAAATCATGACCAAAAGCCCCACGGCAATCAAGATGCTCAAGTTCGGCTTCAACCTCATCGATGACGGACTGGTGGGACAACAGGTCTACGCCGGCGAAGCCACCCGCCTGGCCTACGGCACCGATGAAGCGGTCGAAGGCCGGAATGCCTTCTTGGAGAAGCGAAAGCGGGACTTCAGCAAGTTTCCGAAGTTCCCATAAAAAAAGTGCAAGTGGAAGGGTTTCGTGCAAGCGAACAGGGAGTGAAAAGTGGGGCGTTGGTGATGGCCTTGCACTAACCGCTTGCACCAAACCCATGCACTAGAACACACTTTTAACGGTATAGCTATGCGCTGTGCGGTTTTGAAACTTCCCCCGTTGCGGCCTGCACTGTGCCGTTAGATTAAGCTGCGATTTGGGTTTTAAATTAAACAAACAAAACCTCCAAGCGGAGCTATGGCAGCTCACGAGCACTGAGGTTACATCTACTTCGTGAGCCAGCATTGCTCATAGCTTTTGTTGGGCACAGAATTCTTAATTAAGATCCAAAGTATTACACCAATCCCTTATCGCTTGCCTATCTGCATCACTAATTGAACTATGGTCAAATTCCGTTGCATTTTGGAACGGTGGAGGCATTGTTAATTCATCCAAAGGATAATTCTCAAAGTGTTGAGTGCATTGAGGTCGGTGACAAGACGTACAAGTGTTTTGAATAGCTGTTGTATATGGTTGATGGAATTCCGCTCCAATTATAGAATAAGGATTGTTTCCTGTTAATGGAACAAGTAGTTCTGTAGGATTGTCAGGATTCATTAATTGGTCAACCGCAGGTGTATGCAAAAACGGACTTGCCATATGGCAATTTTGGCAATTGTCTGCAGCCACAATATTTGGATCCATCCAAGCTTCATTATATCCATCTTCGCCGGGTATTGGAGTATTATCCGCATCACCTCCTTCAACTATTGAGAAGAAGCAAGTTTCACCAGTAGACAGCTTATGCCCAATAACACCCAATCCTCCATCGCGGCAAAATGTCATGAACACAACATCGGGGTTTTCAGAACCATCTGAATTCAATCCTTGATAGCGACCTACCTTATTTCCTGTTTGACAAGCCATTCCAAAGGCCCATGGATGGTCACAGTCATTCGGGTCTGGGCTACCATTTCCTTCCTCGGTAACTGGATAAGTTTGGGGAATACCATTTAGAGTACTTGGAACTTCTATCGCGTCAGCGCAACTAAATCTCGGTAGTGGCCCCAAAACAGATTCACATTCATACGCATGGTCAAGTGCAGTCCTCATGCTAATAATGTTTCCGTCACAATCATACCCAAACTGTTCAAAAGTGCATGAACCATTGTCCACTGTAGCATCTAGGTCGTAATTGCACGCGTTGATGTCCGTACAACCGGATTTGCCAATTGGGTCGTGTTTGCAAGAATTTAAAGCGCTTACCAGGAAAATCCCAAACACCGAGGCCATTATCACTGCTGTCGTATTCATTATCTTAAATTCCTCTGATTCGTTCGGTCGATTATTGTTCGTACTTCCTACTCTATGATCAGTCTTACCGTTGATACTGTGGATTTCCAAACCACCTCCAAATGGTAAATGCCTGATGGCAGGTCTCCCTTGTTAAGCTCTAAACGTTTTCCTATCACTCTTTCAGATCGATGGATTCTGCCGTTGATATCGTATAAATTGTATTCAATCGGGTTGTCCTTGAACTCGAGTACTGCATGGTCTCTGAAAGGATTAGGGTAAACCAGTACTCGCTTTCCTTCTTGTTCTGTTATGGAAGTGAACGAACAAAATTCTGTGCAGTCATCTTCCGACAAGTATTCCCCATCCCCAACAGTTGTTTGAAAACAGCCTTGGATTCCACAGGACCACGAATAGATATCCGCACAATTGAATAATGAACTCAAGTCTTGGTTACTTGCGACGTAGCTTACTTCCTCTTGCTCCTCTGTTATCAGTAAAGTGTCTGCTTCTAACACGTATGGGATCGAAACAGATCCTTCAATGTCAGATAACGTAATGAATTCGCCATCGTCTGCGTGTGCGAACGTTTCGAACTCGTAGCAATTATCTGGTTCCACTCCGTATGCATAAACGAGACTATCAACATCAAACAACAAGTAGGTGTCATTCTCCTCCGAATACCATTGTCCTAAATAGCTTTGCGCATTCGCAGTTACAGCAACCGTCATTAGTAAGAGGCAGCTTCCAATTGTTTGTTTCATAATTCAGATATTTTTTCTGCAAGCATAACTGAACCATTACTCCAACAAGGGGTACAGTCAATGAAAACAGTCCTTCTGCTTCTAGATGGACTTTTTTTGAGCCGTTTGGTATTGTAACGGAGTCATTGCCTCATGCTCTTTGAACAAGCTATAAAATGCTGACTTTGAAGAAAACCCAACTTCCATTGCCAATCCCCAAATTGACAATTCGTCAGCCTTTGAAGTTTCCGACAAAGCTTTGAATTTGTCTATACGATAACCGTTGATAAGCTGGTAAAAACTGATTTGCCCACACTCATTTATCAAACGTGATAATTCCTTCTCCTTCAAATCTGCTGATTCTGATAAATCACGTAAAGTCAATTTTGGCTTGGTGAAGAGTTCTTGTTCCCAAATGAGCTCCTTAATTGCATTAAATCGTTGCATGTCAAAATCAGAGACCATCGACTTCCCCCCGCCAAATTGCGGTTCGTTTTCTTTAGGCTTATGACTGTGCTGGCCTGAGCTGGGAGCTCTATCTTTTGTTAAATGGGCGGTGCTACTCTTCTCAACTGTGCCGATCATGTCCTTTTCCAAATTGACATCTCGGGTTTGCTTAAGAATAGTTGTTTCAATGCTTCCTAGATTAGGAACGGTCAATGAAAGCTGTTGCTTGAAGATTCCTGGCTGTGAAAAGCCATTATAAGCAGTCCAGAAAACCATGAATAAGGTTAGGCCTATGGCAAAGGTGTCTATTGCGAATTCAAGAACCTCCATATGTGACAGATCCATGATAAACGTGGATATACTGAATAAATGGACCAGGACATTCAGAGCAAAAATGCTTTTTAACCAGGCAAGCGTTTTATTCTCTATATCCGAATAATAATCGACTATCCTCTTATGGTGGTAACGTAATAGGCTGTAGGCATATACCAACAAAGCGATCTCTAAGCAGTAAACGATTGCTTCAAAAATGGTCGTGACACTCTCTTTGAAGAACAATCCATCAGAGTGTATCAATATATTATGGAGAACACCTGGGAGAAAGAGTAGGTAGTGCCATGTTCTGATCTCTTTATTCATTGTTGCCAATAAATAGAGGAACAACAGCGGCAGGCTAAACAGAAAAGGTTCAACTATGAACAGCGAGACACCTAATTCTTCATTGATCTGGAAATAGGTAAGAAAATCATTACATAAGTTACCTGCAATACTCCAAAAAAATAGTCCAAGAAAGATGTTTGCCCCTCTGTTATCAGACTTGACTGTAAGGAATAATAGGCCTAAAACCAATGAATTTGAAAGAATGAATCCAGCAGAAAGAAAATAAATCAGTGCATTCAGCTCCATAAACCCCTTCAATTATTACTCGTGAAATCAACTTCTAATGGATTCAGTTAACAGTCTTTGAGACTCCTTATTGTGCCCAACTCCTCCCTAAGTCGCTCTCCGTACTCTCTAACATACTTCATGCGGCTTCCATACCAACTAAACATCTCACCATCCACGAGGACGAGTTGAGTATTGGGGAAGCGTGCTTGCAAGGCGGGCAGGTGCTTTTCAGCAAATGGAAACGGCTCTGAAGGGAGTAGAAGTACTTCCGGGTGCGTGGCTTCTAGTTCTGGGTCGGTGAAGGCGGGGTAGCGCATGGTTTGGACGACGTTTTCAAAGCCGAGGCGAGCCAGGATGTCGTGGATGAAGGTGTCGGTACCGGCCAGCATCAGGGGTTCATTCCATACGGCATAGGCGGCGCGTTTGAGGGGTATGCCTGCATTGGGATCAGATTGCTTCAACTCCATGTTGAGCGCGGCAGCCCTGCCCGATACATCCAAAAGTTCACCGAGCAGGTGCATCATGTCAAGGGCGTCGTCCCAGGTGCGCACATCGCTGGTCCAGACCGGGATACCGGCGGCACGGATGGCCGCTACGTCGGACGCGTCGTTTTCCTCCTTGTTGGCAATGACCAGGTCGGGCCTCAGGGCCACCAGGCGGTCGAGGTGGACTTGTTTGGTGCCGCCGATGCGGGGTTTGCTGCGGAACCAAGCTTCGGGACGGACGCAGAATTTGGTGATGCCCACCACGCGGTCTTCGAGCCCCATGTCCCACAACCACTCGGTGATGGAGGGAACCAGCGACACAATCCGCTGCGGCGAGCGGTCAAATTCGAGGGCGATGCCGAGTTGATCGGTAACGTTCACGGGTGCAAGATCGGAATCCGTGTACAGACTACATCGAAACGAAATCGGTGGGGGATTCAGGACCTCTGGTGGGCACGGGTGCCTTAAATTCGCGACCAAATTATTGAGAACCATGGCCCGATTTCGATCAGGAGTGCTGCACGGCGACCAAGTGCAGGAATTGCTCCAACACGCCAACGACAACAATTACGCCCTGCCCGCGGTCAACGTGGTGGGCACCAACTCGCTGAACGGCGTATTGGAAACCGCGCGTGAGGTCAACTCACCCGTGATTGTGCAACTCTCCAACGGCGGCGCCCAGTTCTACGCAGGCAAAGGCCTGAGCAACGAGCAACAGCGTGCCACCGTGCTCGGCAGCATCTCGGCCGCACACCACGTACATACCCTCGCTGAGGCGTACGAAGTGCCCGTGATCCTGCACACCGACCACTGCGCCCGCAAACTCTTGCCATGGATCGACGGGTTGTTGGACGCCAGCGAGCGTCACTTTGAAGCTACCGGCCGTCCGCTCTACAGCTCTCACATGATCGACCTGAGTGAGGAGCCTCTCGAAGAAAACATCGCCACGTGTGCGGAGTACCACAAGCGCATGAGCGCTATGGGCATGACCCTGGAAATCGAGCTCGGCGTCACCGGCGGTGAGGAAGACGGTGTGGACAACACCGGCATCGATTCGTCCAAGCTGTACACCCAGCCTGAGGAAGTGGCTTACGCATACGAGCACCTGAACGCCATCTCGCACCGCTTCACCGTGGCTGCGGCCTTTGGTAACGTGCATGGCGTATACAAGCCCGGCAACGTGACCCTGACTCCTAAGATCCTCAAGAACTCGCAGGACTACATCCAAGAGAAGTTCGGCACCGGCCACAACCCTGTGCACTTCGTGTTCCACGGCGGCTCCGGCTCAAGTCAAGAACACATCCGCGAGGCCATCGAGTACGGCGCCATCAAGATGAACATCGACACCGACATGCAGTGGGCCTTCCTCAGCGGCGTGCGCGACTACGTGACCGGCAACATCGATTACCTCAACAGCCAAATCGGCAACCCCGACGGCGATGATGTCCCCAACAAGAAATACTACGACCCCCGCAAATGGCTGCGTGTGGCAGAGCAAACGTTCATCGAACGCCTCAAAATGGCCTTCGACGACCTCAACGCTCTGAACCGCAACGCATAGTCCTAGCGGTATAACCCATTGAAAAAGGCTCCGAGTTTCGGGGCCTTTTTTGTTCCCTTTTCGTCACCACTGGTTGGTTCGTGCCGAGTGTACTCGGCGCTACCAGATGGAGAAAACCAGCACTCTAACCGGCCTGGCAACATCCACCTCTTGCACTCACCGCTTGCACTTGCTCTTGCACTCGAAAATCCCTGCGCGCTCAATACTTGTACTTACCCCCCCACAGCGACTTCAAATAAGCCTGCAACTTCCCCTCCGCCGGGTTGCTGCCGGGAGTGTAAAAGCGCGTGCCTTTGATCTCCTCGGGGAGGTATTCTTGGGGGGAGAAGCCGCGGTCGTAATCGTGGGAGTACTCGTAGTTGCTGCCGTAGCCCAAGTCCTTCATGAGCTTGGTGGGGGCGTTGCGGATGTGGAGCGGCACAGACAAAGCGCCGGTTTCGCGCACTTTGGATTGGGCCTCGCCGATGGCCTTGTAGGCTGCGTTGCTCTTCGGAGAGGAGGCCAAATAGATGGCGCATTGGCTGAGCACGATCCGCCCTTCCGGCCAGCCAATGCGTTCGATGGCCTCAAAGCTTGCGGTGGCCAAAAGCAGCGCGTTGGGGTTGGCCAGGCCAATGTCCTCGGAAGCCAGAATGACCAACCGTCGTGCAATGAACTTGGGGTCTTCCCCGCCCTCCACCATGCGGGCCAGGTAGTAGACTGCCGCATTGGGGTCCGAACCGCGGATGGATTTGATGAAGGCCGAGATAACATCGTAATGTTGCTCGCCGCCTTTGTCGTAGAGGGCCAGGTTTTCTTGGATGGCGTCTGTCACCAGTTCATTGGTGATCACCAGCGGTTCCTGCGGGTTCATGTTGACCACAAGCTCAAGCGAGTTGAGCAGTTTGCGCGCGTCGCCTCCCGAGAGTCGAAACAAGGCCTCTTCCTCTTGGATGTCGATGGTGCGCGCACGCAGCAGCTCGTCTTTTTCCAGCGCGCGGTTGACCAAAGAGCGCATCGCATCGCGGTCAAAGCTCTTCATCACGTACACCTGGCTCCGGCTGAGGAGTGCTGAAATGACTTCGAATGACGGGTTCTCAGTAGTAGCGCCGATCAAGGTGATGGTGCCCTTTTCTACTGCTCCCAGCAGTGAGTCCTGTTGGCTTTTGCTGAAGCGGTGGATCTCGTCGATGAACAGGATGGCGTTGTTGCCGCCAAACAGCCCTTGATTCTGCACTTTGGAAATCACCTCGCGGATGTCCTTCACCCCGGAGTTGATGGCCGAAAGCGTGTAAAAGGGCCGGTTGAGCTGGTGCGAGATGATGGTGGCCAAGGTGGTCTTGCCTACCCCGGGCGGTCCCCAAAAGATCATGGAGGGGATGTTACCGGCTTCAATCGCGCGGCGCAATACGCTGCCCTCGCCCACCAAATGGTCCTGGCCCATGTAGTCGTCGAGCGTCAGGGGACGCATGCGTTCGGCAAGGGGAATGGCGGGGGCGTTCATCTCGGGCTTTTCACGAATTTGCGGACTTCGAATCTACTTCAAATCTGCCCGTTCCATGACCCGGTACCACCTGAGCTTTCCACACCGCCACCGACAGTTCATCCACTTTGAGGCTGAATTCCAAGCCGCAAGTGACACCCTTCAATTGCAACTGCCCGCTTGGCGCCCAGGTCGCTATGAGCTGGGGAACTTCGCCAAAAGTATCCGTGGATTTGAAGTGACTGACAGCACGGGGCATCCCCTGGCCTACCAGAAGGCTACGAAAGATTTGTGGGTGGTGAATACGCGGGGCACAGATACCGTAAAGCTCAAGTACCAGTTTTACGCCAACACGCTCAACGCTGGGTCCACTTGGCTGGACGAAGAGCAGGTGTATGTCAACCCTGTCAACTGTTTCTTTTACGACGTTAACCACCAAGAAGCACCGTTTGAAGTGGCCTTGGACTTGCCAGCTTCCACCCCCATTGCCTGCCAGCTCCGCCACGAGAAAGCCGTCCTGTTTGCCGACAACGTACAAGAACTGATGGACGCTCCATTCATCGCCTCCGACAAACTCCAGCACCGCATGTACGATGTGGGCAGCGAGACCTACCACATTTGGATCATGGGCGAGGTTCGCTTTGACCTGGACCGCTTTGTACGCGAACATGCCGCCTTTACCGCACCCATGGTGGAAGCCTTTGGTGACATCCCGGTGGAGGACTACCACTTCATGTACCAAGTGCCCCGCTTCCCCGCTCGTCACGGGGTAGAGCACAGCCGCAGCACTGTGATTGCCCTAGGGCCTCACGAGACTTTGGAGAAAGAAGAGGCCTACCGTGAATTGATGGGCATCGCCTGCCACGAGCTTTACCACACCTGGAACATCAAAGCCATCCGCCCTGCAGACATGCAGCCGTACGACTTTTCGCGCGAGAATTACAGCGAGCTCGGCTACGTGTGCGAAGGGGTGACCACTTGGTTCGGCGATGAATTTCTGCACCGCTCAGGCGTGTTTGACGATGCGGAATTTGCCAAACGTGTAGGCCAACTGGTGCAGCGCCACCTCTGGAACGCCGGTCGCTTCAACCATTCTGTGGCCGAAAGCAGCTGGGACACCTGGCTCGACGGCTACGTGCGCGGCATTCCCTGGCGCAAGGTGAGCATCTACAACGAGGGTGCCCTTGTCACCTTCATCCTCGACACCCACATCCGCCAAGCCACCGACGGGAAAGCCAGCATGGACAACGTTATGCGTCTGATGTATGAGGAGTTTGGTAAAACCGGCAAGGGCTACACCGCCGCCGACTACCGCCGCCTGATCGAACAGGTGAGTGGTACCGACGTGGGCCACCTCTTCGACGGCCTCATCTACGGTACCGAGGACTACCTCCCACATCTGAATGAAGCGTTTGCCGCACGCGGTTGGACCCTCGCATTCTCCCCCAACAAAAACCCTATTTCTGACCACTGCGGCTTGCTCATTCACCAAGACAAGATCGAAGGCATCACCCCCAATGGCCCCGCTGACGCCGCCGGCCTCTGGTATGGCGACCACGTCCTCTCCAGCCATGAACATCCCGCCCATTGGACCCTCAACATCAAACGCCACGGACGTGAGTTTGAGGTGGACGTCGTAAAAGGTTCGGGCTACTACGAAGTTCCGAGCGTAGCACTTGGTTGAAGCAGTAGACTGTTCAGGGCAAGTGGATCGGGAATTAAGCGTGATAAGAGTGGGGGTGGGTGAAGGCTTTGCACTCTACCCATCTCCTCTCCCATGTAACCTTGTAGAATTCCTTCCGTATGCGAGAAAGACCAACGCATACGTATGCGAGCAATTATGTCTTTCTTCCTCTGCATGGCCGTGGTGCTTAGCACTGCCGCGCAATCCGATTCTTCAGCGGTTTCGGAACCTGCCCCCGTGCAACCTCAAAAGCTGCGGATCAAGCCTCACCTGGGGCTGAACTACGGCACATTTATGTTCATGGGTGAAATCGGTGGCAACGAAGGTGGGTACCACCCCGGCTCGGCGTCTCCCGGTTACCGCATCAGCCTCACTGCTGACGTCAATGACTACCTGCAAGTGCAGGCCTTTTCCCTGTTTGGGACGGTGACGGTCAACGAGTGGGCCAGCAATTCTCCCTTGAATTTCCAAAGCGAAATCCGATCCACTGGGGTGAATCTCCAGTACAACTTCGGCAACTTCTACGCTCGCAAGCGTGGCTTTTTACCGTGGGTGACAGTAGGGATCGAAAACTTGGAATTCCTCAGCAAGTCCGACTTGATAGACGCCAATGGGTACTGGTACCACTACTGGGACGATGGCACCATCCGCAACATCGCCCAAGATGCGTTGAACAAGGACGACGCCATCCTGCTTTCGCGCGATTACGTGTATGAAACCGATCTGCGCGGCCTCGACAGCGAGGGTGCGGGCAACTACCCCGACCGGGTACTTGCCATACCGGTGGGTGCTGGCGTACAATGGAACTGCGGCGACCGCTTTCGCGTGCGCTTGGGTGCCGAAATGCACTTCACCTTCACCGACCGCATCGACAACATTTCAGACCCCGAAGGTCCGATTGCAGCCAATGCGCAAAACGACCGCTTCTTGTACACCAACCTGGGGCTGAGCTACGACCTCAACAAAACTCCGAAAGGCCGCAACGTGCTGGAACTGCCGGGCGAAACCGAACCTGGGCTCTTCGCCTTTGAGGACGAAGACGGCGACGGTGATGGTGTCTCGGATTTCTTTGACAAGTGTCCCAAGACTCCAGCCGGCACCCCGGTAGACGAACGCGGTTGCCCGCTTGACGGCGACGGTGATGGCGTGCCCGACTACTTGGACGCCGAACCCGATACCCCTGCAGGCGCCGACGTTGATGCCGACGGCATTGCGCTGACCGACGACTTCTTCCGCCAGCAATGGTTGTTCTGGACCGACTCGATTCCTTGGTACGGCGAACGCAACTACGATGAAATCCACATGCGAATGGACTCGGATCCTTCGCACTGGAGCAATACCTACAGCGTTGAGGTGGCCCCGCAAGAAGGCGGGCTTACCCAAGCGGAGATCAACCTGCTGCTCAGCTTCAATGATGTGGTTTCCACCAAGAAAGACGGCAAAGACGTGTATCTGGTGGGCGCCTACGCGAAACTGCCCGATGCCGTCAAGCGCAAGCTTGAACTCGAGCAGCAAGGCGTGGAAGGTTCGGTGTCGCTCGCCAACAGCGGCGAGCTGGAAGACATGAGCGAACTCAGCGCGGTGATGGAAACCCAAATGCGCAGCCAAATGGACGCCAATACCCCGGCCTCTCTGGACGAGCAAGGTGTGTTCTACCGCGTGCAGATGGGCGCCTTTAGAAACGCACTGAGCGAAAACATCTTCCACAACATCCCCGACGTACTGGCCATCCAAGGTGAGGATGGATTGACCCGCTACACCTCACAGGGCTACGAAAGCTTCAGCAATGCTGCCTCGCGCCGCATGGACCTGCTGAACAAAGGCTTCGACGGTGCATTCGTGACGGCCTACAAAAACGGCACACGCATCACCCTGGCCGAAGCTGGACTCCACGTGGCGGAAGGTTTCGAGGACCGCACCGACGACTTCGAGAACATGTCCATCGATCCCGACCAGATCACCTTTACCGTGGAGTTGGGTGCGTTCGAAGGCACCGTATCTACCGAGGACATGAATCGCTTCCTGAACCTGGGCGATGTAGAAATCCGCACCCTTGGCGACGGCACCACACACTTTGTCACCGGCCGCTTCGACAGCATTAGCGAAGCCGTGGATGCACTCATCTCAGCGCAAGACGCAGGCATCCAGCAGGCCTCCATCACCGGCTTGTTCAACGATGCACTCATGCCACTGGACGAAGTACGCAACATGCTCGGGGCGGATCACCCCAAACTGCAACATTAGACTTGCTGCTGCACGCAGGCGTCAATGACCCGGCGCCCATCGAGGGCAGCAGATACGATTCCTCCCGCGAAGCCCGCGCCCTCTCCACACGGATAGAGGCCGCGGGCTTCGGGGTGTTGAAGGGTTTCTTTTACGCGAGGGATGCGCACCGGTGAGCTGGTGCGGGATTCAGGCGCCACGACGATGGCCTCGGGATGAAGGTAGCCTTTGATCTTGCGGTCGAAAGCGTTAAAGGCTTCACGCAAGCGGTTGGCAATGAAAGGTGGTAAGAGCTGATCCAGACGTACCGGCTCGGTGCCAGGTTGGTACGAATTGACCGGAAGATCCTTGGATGCGCGACCGGCCACAAAGTCCACCAAGCGCTGTGCGGGCGCTGCTTGGGTGGAACCTGCGGCCTTCCAACAGGCCTGCTCTACTTCGCGCTGAAAAGCCACACCTGCAAGTGGGCCCTTGTGGTGGTGCTGGGGGATATCTTCCCACTTGACCTCGGTCACAATGCCCGAGTTCGCGAACGGGTTGTTGCGCTTGGAGGGCGACCAGCCGTTGGTGACCACCTCTTCTTGCTCGGTGGCACATGGCGCGATAATTCCTCCAGGACACATGCAGAAAGAGTACACGCCTGCCCCATCCACTTGTTGCACCAATCGGTACGCTGCGGCTGGCAGGATGGCTCCACGGTCCGGGCGTTTGTATTGCGCTGCGTCCACCAAAGATTGCGGGTGCTCTGCGCGCACGCCCAAGGCAAACGGTTTGAATTCGATGGTGAGTCCTTTGCCGTGCAACAGCTCAAAGATGTCGCGAGCGCTGTGCCCAGTAGCAAGTACAACATGTTCGGCTGGAACGGTCTGTCCGCCCACTTCCAAACCGGCCACCCGACCCTTTTCCAGCAGCAGGTCTGTGACGCGCTGTTCAAAATGCACCTGGCCACCATGGGCCAAAATGACTTCGCGCATGTGGGCGATGATGCCTGGCAGTTTGTTGGTGCCGATGTGCGGGTGGACGTCGATCAGGATGTCGGTTTCGGCGCCGTGCTCCACCAGAATTTCAAGAATCCGGCGGACGTCACCACGCTTTTTGCTGCGGGTGTAGAGCTTGCCGTCGGAATACGTGCCTGCGCCTCCCTCTCCGAAACAGTAGTTGGAATCGGGATCAACGGTGTGTTGCTTGTGGATGGCAGCCAGGTCTCGGCGTCGGGCGCGCACGTCTTTGCCTCGTTCCCAAATCACAGGCTTGCGGCCCACCTCTAGGCAGCGCAAGGCTGCAAACAAACCGGCCGGTCCAGCACCGATGATGTGGATTTCCGGGGCGTTGGAAACATCTTGGTAGTCCGCAGGAGTTTGCAAGGGATGGACGCGCTCCCCGGCTTCAAACAGTTGTACACGGAGTTGGTACACCACTTTGCGTTGGCGCGCGTCGATGGAACGGCGCACTACGCGGTGGTGGGCGACCCGGGATTTACGCCATCCAGCCGCGGCTGCGGCTTGGCTTAGAATGCGCCCGGCGTCGAAAGCGTCTTCCGGGTGCAGGCGAATGTCTACTTCACAAGGCACGGTGCAAAGAAAGGTGCATTTGCCCAATTCTCCCCCACGGGTATGCGAGTTGAACCGTGTACATTTGCTCGACCCCGACACCAAGTCATGAAGACTCAAACGCCTCCGGCCTTGGCATACGATCCGGCCGACCTCCACGACGACGAAATGCTGCAACTCTACCGCAGCATGCTCCTGCCCCGCTTGATTGAAGAAAAAATGTTGAGCCAACTGCGGCAAGGCAAGATTTCCAAATGGTTCTCTGGCATGGGCCAAGAAGCCATCTCAGTGGGCGTGGCCAGCGCGCTGGAATCCGACGAATACATCCTGCCCATGCACCGCAACTTGGGCGTGTTTACCACCCGAGAAGTACCGCTCCAACGTTTGTTTGAGCAGTTCCAAGGCAAGGCGGGTGGATTCACCATGGGGCACGATCGCTCCTTCCACTTTGGCACCAAGGAGCACCACATCGTGGGCATGATTTCGCATTTGGGGCCTCAATTGGGCATTGCCGACGGCATCGCGCTGGCCAACAAGCTCAAGGGCGACGGCAAGGCAACCTTTGTATTTACCGGTGACGGTGGCGCCTCCGAGGGGGACTTCCACGAAGCCGTCAACGTGGCCGCTGTGTGGCAATTGCCGGTGATCATCGGGATTGAAAACAATGCGTGGGGCCTGTCTACCCCGTCGCGTGAACAGTTCCGTTGCGAGCACTTTGTGGACAAGGCCAAGGGCTACGGCATTCCAGAAGAGGACGCCATCTTGGTGGACGGCAACAACATTTTGGAGGTCTACACCAAGGTGAGGGCCGCAGCGGCGTCCATTCGCCAGAACCCGCGTCCCATACTCATGGAGTTCCTCACCTTCCGCATCCGCGGTCACGAGGAAGCCTCGGGCACCAAATACTACCCCGAGGGCATCATCGATCAATGGGCCACCAAGGACCCGGTCGAGAACTACGAAAACTGGCTGCTGGACAAAAAACTGGTGGACGACACCACCGCTGCCGAACTCCGCGCCAGCATCAAGCAAGACATCAACACCGCCCTCAAAGCAGCACTGGCCCAACCCGAGTTGGAAGCCGACACCGCGCGTGAATTGAGCGTGGTGTTCAAGGATGTTGATACCCCGGCCACCTCACCGGTCGCAGCGACCCAAGACATGCGTATGATCGACGCGATCCAAGACGGACTACGCGAGGCCATGAAGACGCACGACAACCTGGTGCTCATGGGCCAAGACATCGCCGAATACGGCGGGGTGTTCAAAGTGACCGAAGGATTTGTTGAAGCCTTTGGCAAGGACCGGGTACGCAACACCCCGCTCTGCGAATCCGCGATTGTGGGTGCCGCGCTTGGCCTCTCGATCAAAGGCATGAAGGCCATGATGGAAATGCAGTTCGCTGATTTTGTGACAGTCGGCTTCAACCAGATCGTGAACAACCTGGCCAAACTGCACTACCGCTGGCAAGAGAATGCCGATGTGGTGGTGCGCATGCCTACCGGAGCCGGCGTAGGTGCAGGCCCCTTCCACAGCCAAAGCAATGAGGCGTGGTTCTTCCACACCCCGGGACTGAAGATCGCTTACCCGGCCTTCCCGGCCGATGCCAAAGGCCTACTCATCCGCGCATTTGAAGATCCCAACCCGGTGATGTTCTTTGAGCACAAAGCCCTGTACCGCAGCGTCAACGCTGATGTTCCTGAAGGCTACTACTCATTGGAGTTTGGACAAGCTGCCACTGTACGCGAAGGATCACAAGCCACCGTAGTCACCTACGGCATGGGCGTGCACTGGGCACTCGATTACGCCAAACAACACCCCGACACCGACTTGGAAATCATCGATCTGCGCACCTTAGCGCCGCTTGACACCGATACGGTCTACGCCTCAGTGCGCAAAACCGGACGCGCGCTCGTGTTACACGAGGATTGCCTGACCGGCGGCATTGGCGGCGAGCTTTCAGCGCTGATTACCGAGCACTGCTTTGAGTCGTTGGACGCACCGGTGGTGCGCTGCGCAAGTTTGGACACGCCCGTTCCGTTTGCCGTTCCACTGGAGAACGACTTCCTGGCCACCGACCGTTTGGCTGCGAAGGTTGAAGGGCTGCTGAATTATTGAGCCTGGATGTCTTGCAGCATGGATCCCATGCCTGCGACCATGGTGCCAAACAGCACCAGCCACATGATGGCCACCAACATCAACAAGCCCGAGAGGCTCAAGCCAACAATGGCGCATACACGCCCGGCTTTGAGCGCGCTGACTTGAGAAGGGTTGTACCCACTGGGGTTGACTTTGATGGCTGCATAATCATCCCGTGAGATCACCAAGGCAATGGTGCCCATGATTACCCCGCCAATGCCGTACACCAAGCAAATGCCTGGTACAATGGAAAGAATACCCAGCACCAAGGCTGCGGTATGGTTGCGCAGGGGTTGTTGTCCGGGAGACATATCTAGGGTGGAGTTGTGATCGCTCATGGTCAGCAAAGTTTAAAGACAAAGTGGCCCACCTCCAAGGCGGCAACCACCATAAAATTCCATTTGAGAAAGGCAGCGCCCCAACGCGGTTTGAAGGCCAGGTGTACCCCCAGCATGGATACCATCACCAACATGGGAATCAACGCTGGGAACAGCGCCACACTTTCCACCACCTCGCCACGCAACAGGTGAACCAAACTACGCTGCATGCCGCAGGAAGGGCAATCCAATCCGGTGGCTTGCTTGAAACTGCAGGGAAGCATGTGGGACTCGAGCCAGGTGGCAAATTTGGACATGCGGACAAGGTAGAACATTGTGCGACACAGGCCCAGGCCGCGTGAAGTATGAAAAGAATCGTATTTTATTAGCTGGCTCTTGCCACTTTTCTCCCACCCGCTTATGGAACGCCAAGATCTTCTCAACGCCATCGAAACGCTTTTGAACGACGCTACCGAACAGTGTTTTCACCACCTGGTGAACCACCCGCAGGAGTCCATGGCCTTGAATGAGATCATTCGCGAAGCCACCCAAGAACGCGCCTACCTGACAGTCAAGGTAGACGCCCACAACTTTGAGCGCGGTTCAGAGGGCGCCCGTGCGCACTACAAACAAATCAGCAGGGAATTGCATAAAAAAAGCCTGCAGCTCATGGGCAGGCTTCAAGACGTTAAGCGGCGTCCATCTAACGTCGCGGGTGACGCTGGTGCTTTTGACGCATAACCTTCGGCGGCTTTTTCATCATTTGTTCGATCTCGCGGATGTCCTTGCTGAGCACCCCGCGTTTGTCCAATTTCTTGGCTTCTTTGATCAGGTTTTTGGCCTCACTCTGGCGGTTTTTGGCCATCGCCACCATCGAGAGAGAAAGCTTGGCAGCGGCTTTGTCGTGGTCGGCGCGTAGCCCCAGGCTCAGGGCGCGGCGGAACTGCTTCTCTGCGGGCATCACTTTGCCTTGCTGCATCATCAAGGTCCCGTTGATGAAGTGGTAGTAGCCTTGGGACTTCTTCCAGAGCTTTTCGGGGTTGATCCCGTCCACAATCTTCACGGCCTTTTCCAATTTTTGGCGTCGCAGTTGAATCAATGCCCACAGCAAACGCACCGAGCGCAACGTGAACACCAACATGATGGCGGTCAACAGCAGCATCCAAATGCCGTAGCCCCAAGAACCGGTGGCAAACAGGTAAACGGTGTAGCCAAAAGCGGCAGCAGAAAGGGCAATTTTGATAATCCGGGTATCCATGCGGTCAGATTGGAAGGCAAATATAGGGCGCACGGACTGCTCCTTCTTCACGGCTGCGTACCTTTCAGATATGATGTGGAAGCCACTGCAAAGCCTTGAAGACTTGGATGCCGCCATTGCGGCCAGCCACGACCACCCTGTGGTGCTGTTCAAGCACTCCACCCGTTGCTCGGTCAGCGCCATGGCCAAGCGCAATTTCGAAGCCCAATGGGACCCTACCCTGCAGGCCGAGGCCTACCTGCTGGATTTGATTACCTACCGTTCCGTGTCCAACGCCATTGCCGAGCGTTTTGAGGTGAAGCATGAATCTCCTCAAATGCTGGTGATTTCAGACGCTCGCCTACAGTTTCACGAGTCTCATGGATTTATTTCGGCTATTCACCCGAGTATATCGGGCGCATAAGTCCTACATTCAAGTGATTATCTAGATCGCCGTGCGAACTCTGATTCTGTTTATCATGCTGTGTGTGTGCAGTGTGCTTGCCCATGCGCAATCGCATTCCCTGCACCTCAACACCAATTGCCTCATCACTCAAAAACCGGTGTTCGGGTTCGGCTATGCCTTCTCTCCCGATTCTTCACGCACTGCGGTGGGGTGCTCTTTTGAGTTCGGTCGTTTTGTTTATCACGAAACGGGCATTGTGTCCACCGCTGTAGACAAGTACGAGGAGTCAGGCATAGGCTTTCGCCCGGAAGTGCGACGCTACTTTGGCTACAACTGCACCGAGCAACGCGGACTTTTCGTCTCGAGCTGGGTGAACTGCCGTTTGTTTTACGCCAACCACAGCACCAGCCGTGCAAATGACACCTCGGGGACCCTGGAATACCCGGCTGTGGAATCCAACGCAGGGCGCCTGTTGCGCACGGGGGTTCAAATCGGGTACCGCAAAGGCTGCGGGCCCTCGGACATTTTGGTGGAGGTGGCCGCAGGAGGTGGGTATGTCCCTTACACGACGCTGGGTGCTCCAGCCCCGTTCTTCCAACTGGACGTCAGCCTGGTGGGCTTTTTCAAGACGGCCAAATCTTCTGAAGAAGAAGACTACGTTTCCCTTGGACGTTAGGTCATTGGCACAGGCCTTTGTACTTTTGACGGCTGTCTCACGAGCCCATGAACGTATTCAAGTTTCGCGTCATTGTTGACACCGAAGCGGACGTGTTCCGCGACATTGAAATGGCTACCGATGCCACTTTTCTTGCATTGCACGAGGCGATTCTGCGCGCCTTTGAATGGGAGGAAGGCGAAATGGCGTCCTTCTACCTCAGCAACGAGGATTGGGACAAAGGCCAAGAAATCCCCCTCATGGACATGGGCATGCCCGAAGAAAGCGGCACCAGTATTTCCATGTCCACCACTGCGCTGCGTGATTTGATTTCGCGTCCTGACGAGAAGCTCATCTACGTGTACGACTTCTTTCGCATGTGGTGCTTCTACATCGAGTTACAAACTGTGTCCAAGGCCAAGCCGGGCATACTTTACCCCCGTGTGGCCCTCGCATTTGGCGAAAGTCCAGACTACGCTAGCAAAGAGGTGGACCTGTTGGGTGGTTTGCCCGATCTCGACGACCTGGGCGATTTGGGAGAACCCGCCAAGCCCGCCACCGCCAGCAATACCCGCACCGGTGATCCCGAAATCGACCAGTACCTCGACGATTTGGAGGACGATGGCGGCGGCGAGAATTTCCAATCGCTGGACGACCTTGACGAATTCATCTGATGGCGGCGGACTCCCGCACGCTGGTCGTTCTTCAAGGACCCACCGCCATAGGCAAAACCGCCTTGGCCATCGATTGGGCCCAGCGCTTGGGCACCCACATCTTGAGTGCTGATTCGCGCCAGTTCTTTCGGGAAATGGCCATCGGTACTGCCAAGCCCACCCCAGAAGAGTTGTCCCAAGCTCCGCATCACTTTGTGGACTGCATTTCGGTCACCGAGGAATACTCGGCCGGGCAATACGAGCGCGACGTGCTCGCCAAACTCGCATCCTTGTTTCCAGATCACCCTGCAGTTATCCTTGCTGGAGGCTCGGGATTGTATGTACAAGCCGTTACCCAAGGCTTGGACGACATGCCCGCGGACCTGGATATCCGCACCGAGCTCATGCACGCGCTGGAAACCAAAGGCTTGGCCGTGCTCCAAGCCCGCTTGCAGGAGCTCGACCCGGCGCACCACGCCCGCATGGACCTGAACAACCCACAACGGCTCGTGCGCGCTTTGGAAGTGTGTTTAGCAACCGGGGAGCCCTACTCTTCCTATCGTAACGAAGCCGCTGCACCTCGCCCATTTCGCATGATCAAAATCGCCCTGGACGCAGACCGCGATTGGATCTACGAGCGCATCAACCGCCGCGTGGACCTCATGCTGGAGGCTGGCCTGCTAGAAGAAGTGGAGCGACTCAAGCCGCACTGGCACCTGAATGCCCTCAAAACCGTGGGCTATCGGGAGTTCTTCCCTTACTTCGAAGGCACCTGCTCGCTCGAAGAAGCTGTGGAAGCCTTGAAGATGAATACCCGCCGCTTTGCCAAAAAGCAACTCACCTGGTTGCGCCGCGATCCCGAGAACCAGTGGTTTGATATGAGTACGCCCGAGGCCATCTATCCCTGGCTCGCCGAGCAACTGGACCTGTGAACAATCCGTGGAAGAAACGGTCATGGTAGCACGTCTGTTCTGTTTTCCTTTGTAAACCGCGACTGTACCGACTTTGAAGCACTTCGACACCCAATCGGCCACCGACCTTGAATTTGACCTCATCCGTCTCATGCTGCACGACCTGTGCGGCAGCCAGGCTGCGCGCGACCGCATGGTGGATTTGGGGCCCATCCGGGCATTTAAGGATTTGAGCGCTGAACTTGGACGGGTGCATGAATTTCACACCGTTCGCACCGAAGGGTATAGCTTTCCGCGTGTGCAGTTTGAAGAGTTCCACCAGGACTTAGAACTGCTCGATGTTCCCGACAGCATGCTGAGCCAAGAAGGATTCGTACGGATCTACGACGCGTCCAATACGGTCAACGATGTGCTCAAGTTCTTCAAGGGCTGCAAAGGCCAATTCCCAGGGCTGGAAGGGTTGTTGGAGCATGTCTACCATACCACCGACATCACCCAAGCCATCGACAAGGTTTTTGATCGCCATGGCAAAGTGCGTGACGATGCATCCCCGGAGCTGGCCTCCATTCGTTCGAGCATGACACGGGTACGCCGGGTGATCACGCGTAACTTCAACAAGGTCCTCAAGCACTACCGCGATCAAGGTTGGTTGGGCGACACCCAAGAAGCCTTCTTGCACGACCGCCGCTTGCTGGCCATCAAAAGCACCCACAAGCGCCAGGTGCCGGGCATGGCTTTGGGCGCCTCCAAGCAAGGCACACTCACCTACATTGAACCCCAAGAGAACGTCCCGTTCAACCACGAGTTGGAAATGCTTCGCGACGATGAGCGGTCTGAAATCAACCGCATCCTGCGCGCCCTCACTGCCGAACTGCGCAGCCACGCTCTACTGATCAAAGGGTACCTCACTCTGCTGATTGAGTTGGACGTGCTGCAAGCCAAAACCAAGCTGGCCATCGACATGGAAGCCAGCCTGCCCGGCATCAGTAAAGAGCCGGTAGTCGATCTGAAAAACGCCTACCACCCGCTGCTGCTGCTCACCAACCGCAAAGCGGGTTTGCCCACCAAACCCCAATCGGTCAAACTGGAAAAGGGCAGCCGCATGCTGGTGATCTCCGGGCCCAACGCAGGCGGTAAAAGCATCACACTGAAGACCATTGGCCTGTTGCAGGTCATGCTGCAGAGTGGACTGCTGATCCCGGCAGACCCAAGTTCGACCATGAGCTTCTTCCACGCAGTGCTGTCTGACATCGGCGACAACCAAAGCATCGAGAACCAGCTGAGCACCTATTCCTACCGCCTCAAGCGGATGAAGCACTTTTTGGACGTGGCCAATCCCAAATCCCTGCTCCTGCTGGACGAGTTTGGTACCGGGTCCGACCCCGAACTGGGCGGCGCACTGGCCGAAGTGTTCTTCGAACGCCTCTACCAAAAAGGCGCATTTGCGGTGATCACCACCCACTACGCCAACATCAAAATGAAGGCAGCCAACCTCAAGAATGCGTTCAACGGCTGCATGCTGTTTGACACCGAATCCTTGGAGCCGCTGTACAAACTGAGCGTGGGCCAACCGGGAAGCTCCTTCACCTTTGAGGTAGCCGAAATCAACGGCATAGACCCCGAAATCCTCGAAGAAGCCAAAGGCAAACTGGACGGACGCAAGGTGAAAATGGACAAGCTCATTGCCGAGCTCCAAGCCGAAAAGTCCAAGGTGGAAAAGCTCAACAAAGCCGCCCGCCAAGCCGAGCGCAAAGCCAAAGAGGCCGAGGCCGATTACGAAAAGCGCAAGGGCCGCTTTGAGGACCGCCTAGAGACCCAGCAAACCCTCATCGAGCGCAACAACAAGTACTTGACCAAGGGCAAGAAGATGCACCAGTACATCACCAACTACAACGCCCGCACCAAGAACAAAGAGCTGCTGGAAGAAGTGCGCAAGTACCTGGCCATGGAAAAGGCCAAATTCGACGAAGAGCGCAAAACCAAAAAGCTCAAGGAAAAGACCAAAGCCAAAAAGGAACGCACCGCCAAGCGCAAGGCCGACCTGTCTAAAATTGAAGTGGGGTGCACCGTCAAGCTGCGCACTGGCAAACAACGGGGCACTGTGCTGGAAATTGAAGGCAAGACAGCCACGGTGGCCTTTGGCTTTATGAAAACCAAGGTCGACCTCTCCAAACTCGATTACGTGGGTTAACGAAGCAGGGTCACGTGCCCGGTCTCAAACCGCGACTCGTCTTCCCCGCGCAGGCGCAATTTGACTTGCCACACATACACATCGTCTTGCGTGTAGTGGGTGGCGTTGCCCTTGAAGTCTCCAATCCACACTCCGGCCGGATCATCGGTCTCGTACACCTTGTGGCCCCAACGGTCGAAGATGGCAAAGTTGTACTCCTCAATCAGGCCAATGCCGGTGAGGATAGGCGAGAACGTGTCGTTCACCCCATCGTCGTCTGGGGTGAAGGTGTTGGGCACGTACATGTTAAAGCGGTCGTCAATATTGAGCGAACGCTGGGTGGAAGCGGTGCATCCGTGGATGCTCACCACAGTCAATTCCGGTGTAAAGAATCCGGCCTGTTGGTACAGGTGCTGCGGGAATTGTACGCCGCTTTCGGTGAAGCCGTCGTCGAAGTCCCAAATCCAATTCACTGCACCAATGCTCTCGTCGTAGAACGATACTACCGGTTGGTACACATCGGTTTGGGTTGGGGTCAGGCTGAAGGAAGCCAGGGGCAACGGGTACACTTCTACGTAATCCTCAAACGAGGCCGTGTCTTGACAACCAAAGGCGTTGGTGGCGATCAGAGTCACATCATAGGTGCCCGGACTTCCGAAAGGATGCAAGGGATCCGCCGCTCCTGAAGTACCGCCGTTGCCAAAGGTCCATTGGTATTCGGTGGCACCTTCGGATTCGTTGATGAAGGCCACCTCCAGCGGCACGCAGCCGTCGTTCACTGGTGCGCCAAACCAAGCGTCCGGTGTCGGGTAAATCGATACTTCGCTACCGGTTTGATCCGTACAACCGAACGTGTTACTCACCGTCAAGGTCACCGGGAAAGTGCCCTCTTCGGTGTAGACGATGTTGGGGTTGGTCAGGTCCGAGGTGCCGTAGGGGCCAAAGTCCCAATCGTAGGAGTTCCCGTAAATAGAGTTGTTGAAGGTCTGCACCGCAAACGGGTAGGTGCAGCTCTCGGTGGCAGACAGGTCAAAGTCGGCCACAGGTGTGGGCGATACAATGAGGTTGAGCGTGGCGGTATCTGCACACAGATCAAAGTTCTGGGCTACCAGTTGTACCGTCACCGACATGGCCGATCCTGTGGGATTGATGTAGGTGTGCTCAGGCGAGGTCGCGTCATCGACGTTGGTGTCGCCAAAGTCCCAGGTGTAGAAGAGTCCGCCGTCGGTCAAGTTGTCAAACTGCACGGTAAAGGGCGAACAGCCCACAGTCTCCCCGACATCAAAATCGGCAATGGGTGTTTCGTATACCGTGAAGGTTTCTTGCACCTCGGCAGGGCACTCGGTAAACAGCGTGGCCCCGGACAGGGTCACCGTGTAAGTGCCGCCCTCTTGGTATGTGTGGAACGGGTTAGTGAGATCGCTGGATCCGCCGTCGCCAAAGTCCCAGCTGACGCTGCTTACCCCATCTGAAGTGTTGATGAACTGCACGGGTTGATTGCCGCAAACATTGGGCACGTCAGTCTCAAAAGACAGATCGGCGGACTCAAAGACGGTAACTATGACCTCAGTGGTATCAAAGCTGCATCCGTTGGTCACAAACTGTTGCACCAAGAACGTTCCCGGCTCGGTGAAGGTGTGTGTCGGCGAAGCTTCTCCGGACAGGAAGGTGTCGCCAAAATCGTAGCTGATGGCCGTGCCGCCTTCGCTGAAATCGGTGAACTCCACCTCCAACGGCTCGCAGCCCTCGGTGATGTTGGTATTGAAGAACGCGGTCACCGTGTTGGGCAAGACCGTAATGGTGTAGTCTGCAGAATCGGTACCGCAATCGTTGGTCACCACCAGACTGATGGTGTAATCGACCGCAACGGTATCGGCAAAGAACACGTGGCTGCCCGGTTCTTCCGATCCTGAAAAGGTTCCGTCGTCAAAGTCCCACCACCAGGTGTCTGGCAGGCCCGTAGACAGGTCGTTAATCTCCACAGTAAAGGGCGAGCAGAACACGTCCAAATCAGTCCCGAAGTTGGCCACAGGCTGGGGGTAGACGGTGACTTGGTCCTCATCCACTACCGTTCCGCAAAAGTTGGTGGCCGCTAGCGAAATGGGGTAAATCACCACATCGTCGCCTTGCTGGTAAGTGATGGGGTCGGGCGTTTCAAGCACGCTGGTGTTCACCGCCAAGTCCCAGCTGTAGGTCAGGTATTGACCCACAGAGTTGTTGATAAAGGTGACCTCCAAAGGTGCACACCCCTCGCTCGGGCTCAGGGCCAAATCGGGCGATGGGGGGTCGATGATCTCGTTGGTTTGAAGCGTGGTGTCCTGGCACCCAAAGGCGTTGATGGCCACCAATTGAATGTCGAAGAAACCCTCGTCCTGATAGGTGTACAGCGGGCTGGTTTCAAAGCTCACGATGGCATTGCCCAAGTCCCACTCATAGGCGGTAGCGCCTGTGGAAGTGTTGGTCAGATCCACATTCGCATCGGTACACCCGAGCGGTGCCAGATCAAAGTCCGCCACGGGCACAGGATGCACTGTTTGGGCCACAAGGGCCGTGTCGGCGCAACCTGTGGTGGGGTCGGCATAGATGTAGATCAGGTCGTATGTCGATGCTCCGATTGCAGGGTCAAACGTGCCTGCAGCACCGTCGGTGATGCCAGTGCCCTCCCATGTTCCTCCGAGCGGGCTGTTGCCGGTCAAGTCCACCGACTGTTCGTTGGCGCAGAGGTCCACCAACGGATCGGCAAGGACAACAGGCAGCGGTTGCACCACTACGTCTAATTGATCGGTGGTGTAGCAGGTTCCACTGCCGTATTCCAAGGTTAGGGTGAATGTTCCGTCGCCGGTGGCCGTCGCGTCAAACACGCCGGTGGCCGCATCCACCACACCCGGTCCGCTCCACGTGGCACCGGTGGCCGGGGTGTAGCCCGTCAAATCCAGCAGGCCATTGTTCAAGCAAATGGTTTCATCCGGCCCCGCATTGGCCACAACTGGTGCCACAACGTCCACCAATAACGAGTCAGTATCGATGCAACCTCCAGCATCGGTAAAGGTGTAGAACAGCCAATACTGGCCCTCGCCCGGCGATTCAAAAACACCAAGCGGATCTGTAATACCAGTGCCTGTCCAAGTGCCGTCCTCAGTCGCACCAGGAACCGGACTAAAACCTTCTAGCACCTCTGCAATCGGTTGGTCACAAACGGTCAAATTCGGTCCAGCCTCAACCACGGGCAGCGGTGATACGGTCACCGTAGTGTTGTCCGAGGCTTGGCAGCCCGCAGCATCGGTCACGGTCAAGGTGAACTCCGAAGTTACTGCAGGAGCTACGCTGGGGTCTTCTACTCCAGGGTCCGACAGGGAAGCATCGCCCACCCAAACGTAGGCATCAATGGTGCCGTTAGGACTTGAAACGGTTGCATCGAGTTGCACTTGTCCGTCCGCACACATGGCACCGTCTGGGCCCGCATCCACTGTGGGCAGAGCAAGCACCTCCACGGTTATGGCATCTGTGGTGGCACAGGTCCCCACCCCAACAGTCAGGGTCAAATCATAAAATCCGGTGGCTGCAGGGTCAAACGTTCCGTCTGGCGCAACACCTGTTCCGGTCCACGTTCCCGGCTGGATGAGTTGTACCGATGGGGTACCCAAGCAAAGTTCCAAGTCGGGACCGCCATCGGCGGCAACCGGTTCTACTACATCAATCTGTAAGCTGTCTTGGCCCGTGCACCCAAATGTGTTGGTGAAGCTGTAGGTCAACCACACCGCGCCAGTGGCGGCGGGGGTAAAGGTGCCGTCAGGCGTAACTCCATCTCCGGTCCAAGTGGCGGTCTCTCCTGCTCCAGGCAGCGGGCCATATCCGGTGAGCGCTTCGGGGATGGGTTGGTTGCACAGGGTCAAGTCCAAACCGGCATCCACCACCGGAGTAGGCTGTACGGTGATGTCGGTGACGTCGGTGCCGGTACATCCATTGCTATCGGTGACCGAAAGTGTGTAAGGGCTGGTGGCCGGAGGGGTGAGGTACGTGCTGAGTTCATCCGAGCTGGTTACCCCAGAGGTAGGGGTCCAAGCAATGGTGGTGTAAGGCAGTTGTCCGCCTACGGCAGCGCCGCCAAGTAGCACACTGTCCCCTGCGCACAAAGTAGCATCCGGACCTGCATCCACCTGGGGCAATGCAAAGACTTCGATGTCGATGTTGTCGGTGCTCAAACACGAGCCCGCTCCAATGGTGTAAGTCACATCGAAGGTGCCAGAGGTAGTCGGTGTAAACGTACCGTCGGAAGCAACGCCCGTTCCGGCCCAAGTTCCACCCGGGGTAATGGGCGTCAACGCCACTGGCGTGCCGTCTGCACAGAGGGTCACATCGGCACCTGCATCTGCCGCCACCGGATCAATCACGTCCACGTCCAAGTCATCGCTGGAGGTGCAGCCGTTGGCATCTGTAAAGGTGTAAGTCAGGGTGACCGGCCCGAGTCCCGAAGGAGTAAAATCGCCGTCAGGGGTCACCCCCGGACCCGACCAAGTGCCGCCAGTTGTTGGGCTGTACCCGGTCAGGGTCTCGGCCACGGGTTGGTTGCAGAGCTGGACAGGATCGCCGGCATCCACAAACGGCAACGGATTTACCGTAACGGGTACACTCCCCCACCCTACGCAGCCGTTGTCATCGGTCACGGCCACATCGTAATTGGTGGTGGTGAGCGGAGACGCATCGGGATTGGCCACGTCGGTGTCATCCAAGGTGCCTCCTGGAGACCAGTTGTAGTCCACAAACGGTGGCGTACCGCCACTTAGGTTTAGGCCCAACTCCACAGTCTCTCCAGCGCAGATTTCAAAGACTCCAGAAGGGGTCACTTCAGGAAGCGGCAGCACATCTACCGTAATGGTTTGGGTTCCCGGACAACCCGAGGAGGTATACCCGGTCACCGTATAGGTGTTCGAAGCATTCGGCAACGCCGTGGTGGTGGGCCCTGATGTAGTGCTCAAATCTGGATCGAACGACCACGTGTACGTGCTTGCCCCTGAGGCCGTGAGTACCGTTGACGACCCAGAGCACACGGCGGTTCCCGTCGACGCCGAAACGCTGACTACCGGCGCATCTTGCACCACAATGGGCGTACTGGCCATGCTTGTGCCACACGCATTTGTGACGTCCACAGTCACATTATAGTTTCCACCCACACCCCACGTCACCGAGCCGGGAGTACTGGACATGGATGTGGCTGGTGATCCTCCCTCTAAATTCCATTCGTAGCTCGTCACCGGGCTGTTACATGGCTCTACAGAGACACTCGGGCTTGCGGATTCTCCAGCACAAATTGTAGGCAGTGATGTCATGCTCAACTGCGGTACATCAAAAGCCTGCACCACATCTGTGTAGGTATACACCCCACATGCGTTTTGCATAGACATCACCAACTCATACGTACCCGCAGCGTTGATTTGGATTTCGGGGTTTTCGTCATTCAGAGTCGTGCCACCGACAAATTCATACGAAGGGCTAGCCGGACAATTGATATCAATAGCGCCCATCGTCCAGGTATATTCCAGTGCACACACTTCTCCAATGCTAGAAGTGTTGACTGGGCTGATGGTAAATGGAACGCAACCATCCGGCGAAGTGGTGAATGACGGGGTGGGAGGCTCCTCAATACACACCTCTTGGGTATAGATAGAAGGGGTATCCACATTGCAAGCATTGGAAGCGGACAACGTCACGGTGTAGGTACCCGGGGCGTTGTAGGTGTGAGACTGGTTGTCATTGGTGGTAGAAAATGTGGTTGTACCGTCTCCAAAGTCCCAAAAGAATGATCCGGTTTGACTGCAATCCGTGTAGTAACCTAAGGTGGAAGTATTGACCATGGTCACAGGCACATTTACACATTGTGGTACAGGGGTCGCATGGAAACTAGCGGAAGGTGGTGTGTAAATGGTGATCGGTGAAATGGTCGCCTGAGAAAAGGTGCAGACATTGTTGGCTTCAACTTCAAAGGTGTACGGATTCCCCGCAGTACAGCTGGAAGAACTGTATTCGTGGCAGACTTCTTCGGGTGGTGGGTGGTTGTATACTGTGGGCGCCGATCCGTCGCCAAAGTTCACCGTGTAGGTGGTGGACTCGTGGTTGGCCAAGAAGTTGGCGAGGTTGAAGCAGATTTCTACCGGACCACACACCGTGGTGTTACCGTTGGTACTTGCACCGATGGCCGGGTTGGTGATGTTGGCTACCAACTGCTCGGTACTGTTGGAACAGCCGTTGTTACCCAGCACCGTGTAGGTCAGGGTCCATATGTTGAGGCCGGTGTAGGTATGGCTGGCGGTAAACGGGTTGGGCGCATCGCTCGAATCCCAGACGGGGCTGCCGTCGCCCCAATCGATGGTGTAGTTGGCGTTGTCGGCGGGGATGGACTGGTCCAATACTGAGACGGTGAACTCATTTTCCCCAGAGCAACTCACAAAGCTGAAGGTGGGGTCTACAATGATGGGGTCCGGGACTTCGTTGATGGTGACCTCTTCGGTGTGGGTATCGGTGCAGCCGTTCTCATCGGTCACGGTCAAGGTCACCGTGAAGGTGGACTGGCCGTCTCCAATGGCGTCAAAGGTGTGGCTGGGGTTGGATTGGGTGGAGGTTCCGCCGTCCCCAAAGTCCCAATCGTAGGTGAGGCCGTCACCGGTGGAGTTGTTGGTGAACTGGATGGGCACCGTGGCACACACGTCGTCCGGGGTGAAGTCGAAATCAGCGGTGGGGTTGTCGTAGACGAACACGGTCACCTCGTCGGTATCGCAGAATCCGGGGCCCGGGGTGTTGATGTTGACAGTGTAGGTGGTGGTGGAAGAAGGGGAAACCTCGGGGTTCTCTTCTTCGCCGATGCCGTTGTTCCAGCCCCACGACCAGTTGTCGCCGCCTGGGGTTTCGACCAAGGTGGGGGAACCACCGATGGTGACGCTTTCACCGGCGCAAATCCAGATGTCTTCACCCGCATCCACTTCACATTGGGATAGGGCCCATGCCGGAAGCAGCACGAAAAAGGAGCACAGCAGTGCGTAGTGTTTCAGTCGAGTTTCAAGCGCCATTGGTTCCAAATCGCAGTTGGTACCGCAGTAGTTGCACTGCAAAAATACCTATTTAACGCGCGCGAGATGGATAACTGCCCTATAGCTCCTCAGCGCAGAATTTGCAGTAGGTGGCGTCGTCATCGTGCCCTTCCTTGCCGCACGAAGAGCAGCTTAGGGTGTTGGAATTGTCGGCTTTTGACATCTCTAGGCTAACAATACCTGTGGGCACCGCTATGATCGCGTAACCGATGATCATGATCACCCCAGCCAAAGCCTGTCCAAGCGCAGTCTGAGGGGCAATGTCTCCGTAGCCCACAGTAGTCAAGGTGACGATGGCCCAATAGATGCTTCTTGGGATGGATGTGAAACCGTCTTTGGGGTCTTCGATGATGTACATGACTGTACCCATGAGCACGGTGGCCACCAACACTGCGAGTAAGAAGACCGCGATCTTAGGTGAGCTGGCCCTCAGCGCAAAACGCAACTGCTTGGCCTGTCGAACAAACCCAAACAGTTTCAGCACTCGGAACACACGCAGCAAGCGCATGATACGAATGATGCGCAGCGAGCTTTGTCCCAACTGAAACAGCGCCAGATAACTGGGTAAAATGCTCAGAAGGTCCACAATCCCAAAAAAGCTGATGGCATACCTCCACGGCTTGCGCACCGAAATCAACCGCAGGATATACTCGATGGTAAAGAAAATGGTGAAGGTCCATTCCAAGACGAACAACCATGTGCTGTAGGCGTCTGCAATGAGCTGCACACTCTCCAACATGACCACTGCAACCGAGGCCAAAATGACCCACAGCAGTACAATGTCAAAGCGTTTGCCTGCGCGGGTGTCTGCCTCGAAAATGATTTCGTGCAAACGGTCTTTCCAAGCGGATCTCGGTGGCAAGGGATTGGCCATAGTGCAAATTGGACGTTTTGCACCCGCCCGAGTTCACCATGCCACGAAGATTATCCGACCCGGCTTGTGAATACAGGTCAAATCCATTGGGTACCTTGCGCACCGCGAAAACCCAACCCTCACATGAAAAACATCACCGTCATAGGCGCAGGTACCATGGGCAATGGTATTGCGCACGTATTCGCTCAAAGTGGATTTGACGTCACCCTGGTAGACATCTCGGACGCGGCACTCCAAAAGGCACTGGCCACCATCGGCAAGAATCTGGACCGCATGATCAAGAAAGAAAAGATCACCGAAGCCGACAAAGCAGCCACCCTTGGCCGCATCCAAACCAATACAGACTTGGCCTCAGGCGTATCTGCGGCTGACCTGGTTGTAGAGGCCGCCACCGAAAACGTGGACCTCAAACTCAAGATCTTCCGCGACATGGATGCCAACGCCCCCAAAGGCTGCATCCTGTCCACCAACACCTCCTCGATCTCCATCACCAAAATTGCCGCGGTAACCGGCCGTCCAGAACAGGTGATTGGTATGCACTTCATGAACCCCGTACCGGTGATGAAACTGGTGGAGGTCATCCGCGGCTACGCCACTTCAGACGCCACCACCAGCACGGTGATGGAGATGAGCAAAAAGCTCGGCAAAGTGCCTGTGGAAGTGAACGACTACCCGGGCTTTGTGGCCAACCGCATCCTGATGCCGATGATCAATGAAGCCATCATCACACTGCACGAAGGCGTGGCTGGTGTGCAAGAAATTGACACGGTGATGAAGCTCGGCATGGCACACCCCATGGGACCGCTGCAACTCGCTGACTTCATTGGCTTGGATGTGTGCCTGTCGATTCTGAACGTATTGTAC
>JBMYJR010000001.1:0-68984 GCA_049594615.1 Flavobacteriales bacterium | reverse complement strand
GACTTGGCAACACCAAATACGCGCCGTGCCCGCTGCTGGTCAACATGGTGATGGCCGGTAAAAAAGGCGTCAAATCAGGCGAAGGCTTCTACGATTGGACCCACGGCACCAAAGAGTTGGTGGTGGCGCCTACGTTTGCGTAACGGTCCCTCCCAAATAGACATTCGTAAAGGCGGCTTCGGTCGCCTTTTTTTTTGCTCAAAATCAGCAGGTTGGGCACAAAAAAAACCGCGCCTGACGGAGCGGTTTTAATATGATGTGGTTTTGGTTGAGGTTGCTTAGCAAGCAGGGTAAAGATACAACTTCCGCCGACTAACTTCCAAATCCATTCGGCAAAATGCCGGAAATTAATTGTTGAGCATCACCGGCATCACCAGCATGAGGATGTCCTCATCGGTGTTTTCCGGGTCTGCTGGAAGCAGGATGCCTGCGCGGTTGGGCGCACTCAAATCCAGGTGAACACTCTCGGTGGAAATATTGCCGAGCATGTCTACCAGAAAACGGCTGTTGAAACCAATCTCCATGTCCTCACCGGCGTAGCTGCACGTCAGGCGCTCGTTTGCCTCATTGGCAAAGTCGAGGTCCTCTGCAGAGATGCTAAGCTCAGAACCGGTGAGCTTCAGGCGGGCCTGGTGCGTGGTTTTATTGGCGAAGATGGAAACACGCTTGATCGACTGCAATAAATCGGTACGGCCGATGGTCATGCGGTTGGGATTGTCGGTAGGAATGACCGCCGAATAGTTCGGGTATTGGCCTTCGATCAGGCGGCACATCAGGGTCACGCCCTCAAACGAGAAGCGCGCATTGCTTTCGGTGTATTCCATCACAATGGGGTCCTCCGAGGTGGCGACCACGCCTTTGAGCAAGTTCAACGGCTTCTTGGGCACAATGAACGAGGCGGCCTTGTCGGCCTTGGCATCGGTGCGGCTGTAGCGGACCAGACGGTGGGCGTCGGTGGCCACAAAACGCAGCGAATCAGTGCCCAGCTCGAAAAAGATGCCGCTCATCACCGGACGCAACTCATCGTTGCCTGCGGCAAAGAGGGTTTTGCCAATGGCCATGGCGAGTACGTCGCCGTCCATTTCAACGCGGCTGGCGGCTTCCATCTCAGGTGAGCGTGGGAACTCGTCTGCGTTTTGGCCGGTGATTTTGTACTTACCGAAGTCCGACGAAATCTCAACCCCATAGGTCTTGGGATCAATGGTGAAGGTCAACGGCTGCTCGGGGAACGCTTTGAGCGTATCCATCAGCATGCGCGCTGGGATGGCAATCATGCCGTCTTCTTTGGCCTCGATGGCCATGCGGGTGGTCATGGTGGTTTCCAAGTCGGAAGCCGAAATGGCCAATTCCTTTCCTTGGATCTCGAACAAAAAGTTGTCGAGGATGGGCAGCGTGTTGCTGGAGTTAAGCACCCCGCCAATCAGTTGAAGCTGCTTGAGCAGGGAGGCACTGTTCACCAGAAATTTCATGGTCTCAGAGTTTGTCTTGGAAGGGCAAATATAGACGGATGAATTGGGAATCAAGGGAGTGTTTGCGTGCTGTTCACAAGTTGTGGGCAGCACCGCTCCATCGGAGGCTGGCACGGGGCTTGCCGCGCGCGTGTTCCACCTCCGCCCCCAACCACCCACCCGTACATCTCCCCCACCCACCACACATCACCCAAGTACACCCGTGTACACTCGTTTCAAATCGCTTCCTACCCGTTTCTTACCTGGGTAGAACAGATATAGGCGGGTATACACAGCGAGGGGTTGTGGGGATGGGAGAACTTGTGGGTGGTGGGAGGCAAACTGTGTGCTCAAAAAAAAGCAACAGCCCAAGCCTGGACTGCCGCTCTTGTTGGAATCTACTTCCCTGCTAGTTCAACTTCACGTAGATGCTGTTGGCTTTAGTGACTTTGCCGTTAACGTCCTGGACCATGATGTCGAAAAACTTGATCTCGGTATTCCGGCGGGCGCCGTCCAGCCATGCTTTGATGTCCGAGCCCATACGTCGCCCGTTCACGGCTCGTTCGCGCAGCTGACCATCCTTGACATAGGAGATTTTGAAACGCACCACGTGCAACGGCAGTCCGGCAAATTCAAAGTTCTTGTCGTACTCAGCCTTGATGCCTCCAAAGGCCTTGAGTTCGGCCAAAGTCAGGCGTCCGTCTTGGTAGATGTCCGAGATGCGCACCTTGGGGTCCGGCAGGGGACGCGCCCGAAAATCCAAGCTCCCAAAGCTGCGCACACTGCCGTCGCTGAGGCGGGCGGACACATTGACTTGGATGTTGCGGTCTGTGCTCGGCTTGAGTTTGGCGACGTACTTGCCCGCGCCCACCTTGGACACGCTGTTGCCTCCGGTAATGCTGACCACAAGGCGTTCATCTGGAATACCCGGCACGGACACATCCAACGGGTTGTCGGGACCGATGTACATCACGTTCATGGCCGTGGGCGACACCACTGCCATGGGCTTGGCCGCCAGGTATTCTTGGCGGAAGGGGTAACGACGCACCTGGCCTTGCTTGTCGGTGATGCGCACCTCTCCAGCGTAGCTGTGCACACCTTCGCGCCCGGGCTTGACTTCAAATCGCCCAATGCCATCGGCCACTTCCAGTGGCGTGCCCTCTCCGATCAAGTAGCCGCGTTCATCCACTTCTCCAATCAGCACTTGGGGTTCAGAAGTGGTCGAGTATGCCCCCAAGAAGATGTCCGCTTGGTAGGCCTCGCCCAAGGTCACGTAGTTGGAAGTCGGAATCACCCGCGCCAGCACGGTATCCACCGGAATATCATCCACAGAAATCTGCGCCAAGAGTCCATTGAGGGCTGCGTATTCCACGGCACGCACATCCGCAGCAGTCTTGTGCAGCATGGCTACACAAGCAGCCAGCGGGGTATCGTAGAAGGTGAAGGTCTCCCAGTCCTCAAACTCCCCGTCCAACTCGCGGTCCGAAAAATCGAAGGGTGATTCTACCGGTGCCACAGCAGATCCGTCGAGCGTAGCGTTGGTCTGAGCCATGAATGCCTCCAAACGTTCGCGCAGTTCTCGGGCGGCGCCTTCGGAGGCATCGTCTTTGGGACCGATCAGGATGCGGGTAGACGCATCGTACTTGTCCAACTTCTCGGTGAAGCGCAATTGCAGCGTATCGGCTTCTTCGGGTGAGATGCCTTCTTCTTCCTGTACCAGTTGTTTACGCAAGGCTTCGATCCACCCCAGCAGGGCTGCAGACTCGCTGCGGATTTGAGCGGCGCTTTCGAAGTACGAGCCGGCTTTGTCAGGATCCACATTGTTGGCAAACTTGAGCTGGCCAAACAGCGCATCGTTGCTGGCCGAATACGCTTGAAGCGAGCGCGCGCTTCCTTCGTCTAAGGTCACAAACGCATCGAGTACTTCACGTTGCACGTTGAGTGCGAGCATGGCGGTCAGTACCAGGTACATCATGCCAATCATCTTTTGACGGGGGGATTCTTTCTTGCTTGCCATGTGATTTTACAGATTGTGGCGCCGAGCGCCGGTTTCACCCTTCCAATGCAAGACTTGCGTTTCGGAACAGCGAGCAACCTTTCCTGTGACAGGCGTGTCTATCTCCCGGAGGCGAAATGCCTATTTTTGACTGAATCCATCGAGACAATGAAAACACTTGTTGCTGCTTTTGCATTCGCGCTGCTCAGCGCCGGGGCCTTCGCCCAAATCGACGCCAACTTCAACCTGGAAATCACTGGCGAGACTTCGCGTGAGGACCTGATGAACATGCGCACCGAACTGCTGGATAAAGGCTTTGACTTTCGCTATACCCCCCAGTTCGACAACGACCTGAAACTGGTGAGCATCACCGTACACCTGGTGGAACTCGAGGGCGAGCGCAAAGGCTCGTACAAATCCACCCAGCTGCAAGCGGGCCAAGTGGTGCGCTTGATCAACAGCACCGATCCAAACGCAGCCGTTCCATTCTGCGTCGGCAACTGCCCTGGATAACGGGGAAGTTTACTTCAGACTTTGATCAATTCGGGCGAGAACCCGGTTGACTCCAATACTGTGCCCACATCGGAAATGCCCGATTGGGCACGCTTTTTTTCCGGTAATGCCGCACGGACGGCACGCGAGTTCTTCTTGGGTTTCGAGCACCACGGCATCCTTGCCCAACGGACCAAACCCGAAGGCAGACACCGTATTACAAAACAGTGCGGTCACCGGGGCCTCCATGGCAGAGCACAGGTGTAACGGACCACTGTCGTTGACCACATTCATGGCCGCACCCTGGATCAAGGCCGCGCTTTGGAGCAAGGTGAGCTGGCCTGCGAGGTTGTGGACATGCGGACGGTGAGCCACCATGGCCTCCAGCTCTTCGCGTTCGCCCGGAGCCCCCAACAAATAGAAGGTCACCTCAGGCCGGGCATTCATCACCTCTTCCCAATACGTCGTGGGCCAGCGCTTGGTAAACCATACGCTTGAAGGGGCTAAACACACGTATTGGCCTTGTTGGTATGCTGCTACCGCTTTACGGTCCTCATCGCTCGGATACAACCGCGGCATGGCCGGTGCGGTATCGGTCAGCGGGTACACCAATTGGTGGTTGCGTTCTACCTCGTGTGGGCTTCCCGGTTCGGATGCAATTTGGTGGCCGGCAGTGTGAGTAAAGCGCCACGAAAGAGGATTCTGTTTGAAGCCCGCACGGTACTCGGCTCCTGAAAATCCGCAGAGCACACCACTTGAAGCATAGCGCTGCAAGGTGATGACCGCGTCGTACTTGCGGCTGCGGATGGTGCGCAGCAAGCGCCAGAGGTTTCGGTACTTGGCCGACTTTTTGTCCCAGACCAAGACCGCGTTCAGGTGGGGGTTCCCGTTTAACAGGCTTTGATTTCCGCCGCGAACCGCCATATCCAGCTGCGCATCCGGAAACCGGCGCGCTAGCTTTTCTACCACACCTGTGGCCAAGATCACATCGCCAATGAAAGCGGTTTGTATGACCAAGATGCGCTCCACGCTTACACTGCGATTTGGAAGTCGCGCAGGACTTGGTTGAGTGAGGTTTTGCGATCGGTACTTTCGGTGCGCTTGCCGATGATCAGCGCGCAGCTCACTTGGAATTCACCCGCGGGGAATTGCTTGGGGTAGGTACCCGGAATGACTACCGATCGTGCAGGTACTTCGCCTTTGTAGGTCACAGGTTCAGGCCCGGTGACGTCGATGATGTGGGTAGACTTGGTGAGGGTCACGTTGGCCGCAAGTACGGCCTCTTTGCCCACGCGCACACCTTCCACCACGATGCAGCGCGAACCAATAAACGCACCGTCCTCCACAATGACTGGAGCGGCTTGCAGGGGTTCGAGTACGCCTCCGATGCCAACACCCCCGCTCAGGTGCACGCCTTTGCCAATTTGTGCGCAACTGCCCACGGTGGCCCAGGTGTCAACCATGGTGCCTTCGTCCACATACGCGCCGATGTTCACATAGCTCGGCATCATCACCACGCCGCTCGAGACATACGCGCCGTATCGGGCAATGGCATGGGGTACTACACGCACGCCTTTTTCGGCGTAGCCCGTCTTGAGGGCCATCTTGTCGTGGAACTCAAACGGTCCCACCTCGATGGTTTCCATGCTACGCAGAGGAAAGTAGAGCACCACGGCTTTTTTGACCCATTCGTTCACTTGCCATCCGTCCGCAGTGGGCTCAGCCACACGCAAGCTTCCGGAGTCAATCAGTTCCAAAACGGCTTCCACGCTGCTGCGAGCAGCTTCCAATTGGGAGCGGTCGTCCCAAGCGCGTTCAACATCCGCGCGCAATGCATCCAAATTCATACGGCCAAAGATAGACCGATTCCACTCCCCCTCTCCTACCTTTGCGCCGTGGGAAAAATCCTAGCCATCGACTACGGCAACAAACGCACGGGACTCGCAGTCACCGACGATTTGCAGCTCATCGCCTCTGCGCTGGACACAGTGCTCACTGCCGATCTCTGGCCGTACCTCAACGCCTATTTCGAAAAATACCAAGTAGACATTGCCGTCATCGGCGAGCCCAAAGACCTGATGGGCAACCCTACGGACGCTTCCAAAAAGGTGGAAGAATTTGTGGTGGCCTTCTCACGCAAGTACCCGACCATCGTGATCGCACGCATGGACGAACGGTTCACCAGCAAGTTGGCCGTGCAAACCATGGTGCAAGGCGGGATGAAAAAGAAAGACCGCAGAAAAAAGGGAAATGTCGATCGCATTGCGGCCACCCTCATGCTCCAGGATTACCTGAACTACCGCTGAATCAGCGCTTGAACACTTCGATTTCCTTCATGACTTTCACCAAGTCGGTGAACTTGCCATTGAACTTGGTGGCACGCACCATGTGGTTATCAATCCAGTGGTAATTGCCGCCGCGAGGCTTGCCCATCAACAAGTGGTGGTAATTGAACTTGTGCTTCTTGAGCCAAGCCTCGGTCACCGCGCGGTGATCCTCGGTGCGTGAGGTGAAGAAGGTGATGATGTGGCCGTCGTCAAACCACTTGTTGCAGATCTCCAACGCATCGGGAAAGGGTTCACAGGTTTCCATACGCCAGGGTTCCTCGTTGGGCACGTCCTCGGTGATCGTGCCGTCAATGTCGATCAGGAAATTTTTCACCTCTTCAGGGAGGACCGGGCTGATCAGGTTTCCGTGTTCGTCGTGGAGGTCATGCAAGTCTGCCATCGTCGTGCGTTTCCACAAAGATAGCCGCCAAAGTGTAGATTCAACACTAAGGCTGAGCAAAGATCAAGTGCAGGTCGGTCGAATGCGGATCCAACGCCTCTACAAGCACCTGAGCAAGGGACTCAGCACTGAAGGGCTGGAGTTCCAACACGTTGGTCAACCGCTCCTGAAACACCCCTGACGGGAACAAAAACTGGTGCACGTCATGCAACTGCCGTAGCGCCACTTCCGAGCGTTGCTTGGCAGCGCGAAGGGCCTTCTTGTTCAAGTTGTCCAAGGCCTTTTCCATCTTGGTACTTTCCCCTTCCACACTCGCCTTCAGCGATGGATCGAACGCAGCAAAGTCCCTTGCTAGTTGATCTACGATGGCCTTGATTTGGACCTTGGCTTGATCGGTGTCCGGCACGTCCAGTCGCTGGGCAATGGTGGCCTCGAGTGTGTGCAGATCTTGGAAGTAATCGTACCAGTCCATGCCCAACTTGCCGTGCTTGCGCAGCACATGTGGCGGCACAACCAGCGTTGAATGGCGCACGCGCAACAAGGGGTAGGGCAATTCGAAGGCGGCAAACACCCCCTTCAATTGCAGCCAGTAGCTGATTTCTCCTGGTCCTCCCACGTATGCGAGGTTGGGCAAAATCGCCTCTTGGTACACTGGACGCAGCACCACATTGGGGCTGAAGCGTTCAGGGTGAGCCTCGAGTTCGGCAAGCAGACGTTCGCGGTTCCAGGTGTGTGGGGTGTCGAGGGCTTGCCAAGCATCGCCTTCTTTCACAACGCGGTGGCGTCCGCCCGTGGTCAAATAGAACAAATTGACAGGGCGTGGGTGGACTTGTCCATCATATCCTTGCCCTTTCAATGCAGCGGTCTGGCGCAAAACAGCGGCCTCACTCGGTGCATCAAGCAGCTCACGGCGGAGCACGGGCAGTAAGAGTCGCTTCAGCGCTGGATCATCGCCGTCGAGCACCACAACTCCGTATTTGCCAAAGACGTCCAGCACAAGTCTGCGCGTAGCGTCGGCCAAGGTGCCTTCGCGGTAGTAGCGCCCCATGGCTTTGAGTCCCTCACTCCAGCGCTCATAGGTGGGGTCCGCGGCCCAGTCCTCAAATTGGTTCGACAACCCGCGCAAGTCCATTCTGCCTACAGCACCGGTTTGGCGAGCGTTCCAACGCAGGACTTGCCCACCCAGGTGAAAGTGATCCACTTCCTGAAGATCGTGGTCTTCGCTGGCCATCCAAAACACCGGCACTACTGGTGTGCCAGTGGCGCCTTCGGTGGTCTGCGCCAGCCGCACCACAGAGGCAATCTTAGACAAGAAATACACCGGGCCAGATGCCAGGCAGAGTTGGTGTCCAGTGGTGATGCACGTGGCGTTCTCCAAGGCCAGTTTGTCCAGCGAGGCATCGACCTCGGGAGTGGTTTCGAAACCGCGGTGCTGCGCCTTCAACGCCTCCACCAAAACGCTGCGCGAGTCCGAAGAAAACGTGCGTTGCTGGGTGCGCTTTGCCAGCGTATCTGCAGTACACAAACCGGCGTGAAAATCAGCAAGCGATGCCGGATCAGAAACCAGTTTTTGAATGAGGGAGGGCCAGATGGCAGCGGCCGGGAGGTGGGTCACGGACATGGGCGCAAGTTAGCACAAGCGCGCAGGCGGGACATCAACGCATGAGGTAAACCGTGCCTTGACGTTCGGCAGGGCTCCAATCGTCGCCGGTTTTTTCCAAATAGGCGATTTGCCAGATGTACATGCCGGGTTGGGCCGATTCGCCTTTAGGGGTGCGACCGTCCCAGCCGGAGGCGGGGTTGTCGGAGTCGTATACTACGTCGCCCCAACGTGAAAAGATCTGGAGGTGGTAATCGCGCACTTCAGGAAGGACGGGAGTAAACACGTCGTTGTCCCCATCTTGGTTAGGAGTAAACGCGTTGGGGATGTAGAACGTAAGTTCTCCTGCCTCACCTTCGGAGGTGGGGTCTTCGCTCTCTTGGCCGCGGGCGTTGTCGGTGTATTCGACGTTTTGCTCTGGGACGCTGAGCGAGACCAAGTGCACATCGTCCACAAAGTAATAGGCGAGTTGCGGTGCGGTCCCGTCTTCGATGTCAATGGTCTTGTCCGTATCGTCACCAAAGACTCCGAAGGTCATGTAACGATACGGCTGGGTGGCGGTAAAGTGGTACGTCAGCTTGACCCAGTCACGTGAGAACACCACGGTGTCCAGCACAGCGTTAGGCGTTACGTTCAGTGGCTGATTGTCCACTTGTGTCGGTGCGCCAACACTCAAAAAAAGGCCCAAGTGTGAAGTCTTCAATCCGGAAAGCGAGCCTTCGGTCCACGTGCCATTGGACACCTGCAGTGAAAGGCGATAATCGTCCCCTACCACGGCGGGATCGGTCAGGTGATTGCAGAGGTACTCGCGAAAATTGCTACCGGGAATTCCTGCTGCAGCAAAACCCGCTATGGCGCTGCCTTGGAAGGCATCAACTACACCTACCGGGGTGACAGGAATGTCTCCGGCCATATTGCCGGCGTAGTGGAAAAAGTCCGGGGAAGCCGTGGCGCTGCCGGCATTACTCCATCCGGCCACCAGATCAAGTTGCCCGGGCTGGGAAGGGTACGCGGTGCACTGTTCAAAGCTGCCGTTTTTGATTTGTGCCAAGGCGGGAATGACATTCCCAACGGAGGCCAGCAGCAGTGCGTATTTGAGCGCCAATTTCATGATGTAGCAAAGTACGAAAATCCGTGATATCAAGGACGTTACAAACGTCCAGAAAAGTGAAAAGGGACTCCTTTGAGTCCCTTTTCAACCTTAACCAAAACAACTTGAGGTTCTAAGCAGATATCCTTGCAGGAATATGTGACTTAGAGCTACAATGAACTATGAATAAACGCTCTGATAGAATGACGCTTGAAATCTCAATTTGTTGTGTTCCGCTTCTGATCATGGCGGAAAATTTTGTTAACTGTGACGGTCAGTCCGGCTTGAACCCAGCGCATATCAAAGGGTTCAGTGGTGGTCACGGGGCCCACAACAGGCAGCGAAATAAATCCGCGAATGCCCAGGTGTGACTTTTGATTCATGACCAAACGCACGCCTCCGGTAAGCACCACGTCCAACTGAAAGAAACGCGGGGCAATGTCATCCAAGTCCAAAAACTGGTAGCCTCCATCCGCGTTGAGCAACACCCAATTGGTAGAGGTCGCATTCATCAGGAAGCGCGCCCGAACACCGCCTCCGGCCAACCACAAGGTTTTAGAACCGCGCGGCGCAGGAAAACGGGTCATCAACTGCAACGGCACATCGGCGGTGAGTTGGGAATAGCTTCCTTTGCGCAAGGAAACAGGGTCGGTGTACCATTCCTCTCCGATTTCGTATCGGAAGCGACGAATCTGCTGGAGTGCCCCTACTTCCGGCGATTCAAACGCCACCAAAGAATCCCCCAGGGCAGATCCCACGAAGTAGCGATTGCCTACCGAGGTGTAGCCCAAGAAAAGCCCTGTTTCAAACAGCCACTTCTCCCCGGATTCATACCCGAAGGTCAACCCGGCCTGAAACGCCACGCGCGCAGAAGTGGGGCGGCCTATGAATTCATCGATGGTTTCAAACCCTGCGGTTTGGCTGCTTTGGCTCGCAAGCGTCGCACCAATGCCCCCTCCTACACCACCGATGTAGCGGCGTATGATCCGTCGTCGGCCGGTTTCCTCGTCTTGGGGTTGATCGGTGTCACTGGCCGTCACCCGGCGCTCGACGACCACTTGTTTGCCATCCACAATGATGGTATCGCCCGGGCAGGTCGAGTTAGCCTGACTGGGCAGGGAGCAACAAAAAAGCAACGCTACAAGAGCGCTGCTTTTCCATCCAAGTGGGTTCGGATTGCGGAGCATGGATGGTGTTCCGTTTTATTCTTCTTCGGGTACGGTGACATTAAATACCAAGCGAATTTCATCGCGATCGGTATCCTGCAGCTGGTCCCAAATATCCACTTTTCCCCAATAGTTGAGATCAGCGTTCAATGCTGGGGTGATGGCTGCGGTTTGTACGAGCACCGGTCCGAGGGTGTGCATGGGGGTATTGTCCAACGAGGCCATGAGCGGAGCAGGTGTCGGCTGTGGCTTTACGTAGGTATAGGCAGGTGCCTGTGCTGATGTGACAGCGGGCACTTCTTGCGCAACGTGGGTGGGGGCCGTTTGTTCAGGGTAGAACGCTTCCCAGGTCACCGGTGCTGTTTGTTCGAGAGGTTGTACCGGTTGGGCCACCGAGGTTGGCTCGGTCTTCCATCCTGCGCCCAGCAATAGGCCGGCGCCGCCCACGAGCAGGGCGAGGTACCATACGTTCAGCGACGTTGCGCTCCAACGCCAGAAGGCGCTTTTGCCCAATTCGGCATACACCGCTTGTTGCACGCCCACTGGGGCTTGCGGCGTCCAGCTTGAAAACTGGTCGCGCACCTGGTGCATCAATGGATCTTCACTTCGGTTCGTCATCGTGTTGTAGCGTATACTTGGCTCAGCTGGATCAATTCCCGCTGTAAATATTTTTTAGCTCTCGAAAGCTGGCTTTTGGACGTGTTGATGTCGATGTCCAGCATCTCGGCGATTTCTTTGTGTTTGTACCCTTCGACCACATACATGTTAAACACTGTGCGGTAGCCGTCGGGCAGGGCCTGGATACACGTGAGCAACTCCTCACGGGTGTAATCACAGTCCCCGGTGTCATCCACATCGTACTTGGCAAACGTGGGGTCGGTGATGTCCTCTTGGTAGGCGTGCTTCAGGTTCTTGCGGTAACTGGTGATGGCCGTGTTGATCGCAATGCGCCGAATCCAACCCTCAAAGGACTTGTCCATGCTGTACTTGCCGATGTGGCGGTAAATCTTCACGAAGGTTTCCTGGAGGATGTCTTCGGCCTCTTGGCCGCTGCGGGTGTAGCGCAAACAGACTCCATACAACAGGCCGCTGTACTGTCGGTACAGGGCATCTTGTGCACGGCGTTTGCCTTTGCGGCATCCTGCGATGATGTCCTCCAAGTTCTCCATGAAGTGAATGATAGACTGCGTGCCACCAAAAAGAGTTGCACGCCTCCCTGTAAAATACGCAAAGTCAGAAAAGACTTACAGCGCGAAATCGGCTTTGTCCAGCTTGAGCCAGTCCAGTGTACTGTTGCAGAAGATGTCCTCAAGCAGTGCTTGGCCCTCGGGCTCGTCCTCGATGAACTTGCCGAATTCCAAGTCTCCCAACGGGAAAGGGTAATCGGTCCCCAGACACACTTTGCGCGGCCCCATCATTTCCACCACATACTTCAGCATGCGAAAATCATGCGTGATGCAATCGATCCAAAACTTGCCCAGGTATTCGCGCGGGTTGATGGGATTGTCGATGGCCACCAAGTCGGGGCGGCAGTTGAAGCCGTGCTCAATGCGACCGATGGTGGCCAAGAAAGAACCGGAGGCGTGCGCAAAGCACATGCGCAAGTCTGGCAACGCCTCCATATACCCACTGAAAATCATTGAACAGATGGCACGTGAGGTTTCTGCCGGCATGCCCACCAACCAAGGCAACCAGTACTTCTCCATCGAAGGCTTTCCCATCATGTTCCACGGGTGCACCAGTACGGCCATGTCCAAGTCTTGGCAGGCTTTGAAAAATTCGAAGAAGCGCGGTTCGCTCAGATTGAGGTCGTTGATGTTGGACCCGATTTGCACGCCTTTGAAGCCGAGTTCGGTTTTGCAACGCTCCAGCTCTTGGATGGCGAGCTCGGTGTCCTGCATGGGCACGGTGCCCAAACCAATCATGTGCTTGGGGTGCTTGTTGCAATTTTCGGCCAGCTGGTCGTTGAGGAAACGAGAGATGTCCAACCCATCTGCCGGTCGAGCCCAGTAACTGAACAGCACCGGGATGGTGCACACCACTTGCACTTGGGTATTCCACTCGGCGTATTCGCGGATGCGGGTTTCGGGGTCCCAACAGTTGGCTTCGATTTCGCGGAAGAACTTCTCTCCTTGCATCATACGCGCGAATCCCTCTCTGTGGTGGTCGAGGTGGATGAACGGGCCGTAGCCAAACTTGGTGGTCCAGTCGGGCACACGGTCCGGCATGATGTGGGTATGCATGTCAATCTTCAGCACGGCAATCGGGTTGGGTCGAGGCAAAGAAACACATTTGGCAGGACAGGTCTAAGGAGGTCAGATTGGCAGACGGACTGACAGGCTGGAGGTGCACATGGCGGCTCAGTCTGTCAATTTTTCGCAGAATCCGGCGTTTGGCCCGTTGGCACATGAATTGACCTAAGGCCGATCGAACATTCACGTTAATCAGGACACGAATTCAACACGATATGAGCAAGATCATTGGCATCGACCTCGGAACCACCAACAGCTGCGTTGCCGTTATGGAAGGCAACGAGCCGGTAGTGATCCAAAACAGCGAAGGACGTCGCACGACGCCGTCCATCGTAGCCTTTGTAGACGGTGGCGAGCGCAAAATTGGCGACCCCGCCAAGCGCCAGGCCATCACCAATCCGACCAAGACGGTTTACTCCATCAAGCGCTTCATGGGCAATTCCTATGACGAGTCGCAGAAGGAGGCCGATCGCGTACCCTACGACGTGGTTCGCGGTGACAACAATACCCCGCGCGTCAAGATTGACGATCGCCTATACACCCCGCAGGAAATCTCTGCGATGGTGCTCCAGAAAATGAAAAAGACCGCTGAGGATTACCTTGGCCAAGAAGTGACCGAGGCGGTGATCACCGTTCCCGCTTACTTCAACGATGCCCAACGCCAGGCTACCAAAGAGGCTGGTGAGGTGGCAGGTCTGACCGTAAAGCGCATCATCAACGAGCCCACTGCCGCTGCCTTGGCTTACGGCCTGGACAAAAAGATGCAAGACCAAAAAATCGCCGTATTTGACCTCGGTGGTGGTACCCACGATGTGAGTATCCTCGAGCTGGGCGACGGCGTCTTCGAAGTGCTCGCTACCGACGGTGATACCCACTTGGGCGGTGACGACTTCGACCAAGCCATCATCGAGTGGCTGGTGCAAGAATTCAAGGACGAAAACGGCGGCCTCGATCTCTCGAAGGACCCCATGGCCCTCCAGCGTCTGAAAGAAGCTGCGGAGAAAGCGAAAATCGAACTCTCAAGCTCGTCTTCTTCAGAGATCAATCTCCCCTACATCATGCCGGTAGACGGCATTCCCAAGCACTTGGTGCGCTCACTGAGCCGCGCGAAGTTTGAGCAGATCACCGATTCGCTCATCAAGCGCTCTATCGAGCCGTGTGAAGCAGCCCTGAAAGCAGCAGGCCTCAGCAAGTCGGACATCGACGAGGTCATCCTCGTGGGTGGTTCTACCCGTATTCCTGCGGTACAAGAAGCAGTGAAGAGCTACTTCGGCAAAGAGCCTTCGAAAGGGGTGAACCCAGACGAAGTTGTAGCAGTAGGCGCAGCCATCCAAGGCGGTGTTCTCACCGGTGAGGTGAAGGACGTACTGCTGTTGGATGTGACTCCGCTCTCATTGGGCATCGAAACCATGGGCGGCGTGTTCACCCGTTTGATCGATGCAAACACCACGATCCCAACCAAAAAGTCGGAGACCTTCTCGACCGCATCGGACAACCAACCTTCGGTAGAGATCCATGTGCTCCAAGGCGAGCGCTCGATGGCACAGGACAACCGCACCATTGGTCGCTTCCACCTCGGCGACATTCCACCCGCACCGCGTGGGGTGCCTCAAATCGAGGTGACCTTTGACATCGACGCCAACGGCATCATCAACGTAGGCGCCAAGGACAAAGCCACCGGCAAGGAGCAAAGCATTCGCATCGAGGCCTCGAGCGGCTTGAGCGATGACGAAATCCAACGCATGAAAGCAGAAGCCGAGGCCAACGCCGACGCCGATGCCGCCGCCAAGGAAAAAGCCGACTTGGTCAACCAAGCCGACTCGCTGATCTTCCAAACCGAGAAGCAACTGAGCGAGTACGGAGACAAGATCCCTGCTGACAAAAAGCAGCCGATTGAGGACGCACTCGCGGCCCTCAAGGAAGCGCACAAGACAGGTGAGGTTGATCAGATCAAACCTGCAATGGACAACTTGAACACAGCCTTCCAGGCTGCGTCTCAAGACATGTACAACGCTGCAAACGCTGAAGGCGGTGCTGAAGGTGCCGGTCCTGACGCTGGCGCCGACGCAGGCGGTGGTGATGAAGAAGTGACTGATGTCGACTTCGAAGAAGTCAACGACGAGAAGTAACACGCATTGATCCTATATTGAGAAAGGCCATCGTGAAAGCGATGGCCTTTTTTGTTGTATCGGTTCTATGTGTGTTTGCGTTGCGCTCACGACTGACACTCCTCTCGGGCCATTAGCGACGTTCTGCAACCACCTCGAGCGTGATCGAGGCGACCAGTTGGAGGAAATCCTGCACGTTTGCCCTTCCGCCCTTGCGGCCATCCGCGAGCCCACCTGCACATAGCCACTCTTCACTTTTAACTCCCCCACCACAACGCCCCCCTTGCACTAAAACCTTACGCTTCCACTTGCACTTCATAAAGTCGGTCAGTTCACAATCCCTGGCTTCCATTACACAAGCGCTCACAGTCCGATAGACTTGAAGGAAACGTTTTGGCTTACGTTTGTTTTACCTTCTCCTTGAAAATGCATTTATAATCAACCCGTAGAACTATGCTTAAAGAATTCAAAGACTTCATCAATAAGGGCAACGTCCTTGATCTGGCTGTAGGTTTGATCATGGCCACTTACTTCGGTGCCATCATCAAATCGCTCGTGAACGACATCATCATGCCTCCAGTGGGCAAAATGCTCGGTGGTGTGGATTTCAACGAGCTCAAATACGTGATCAGCGAGGCTGTCATGAACGCTGAGGGTGAAGTTGAAACCGCTGAGGTCGCTGTTAACTATGGCGCGTTCATCAACACCGTCATCACCTTCATCTTGGTGGCATTCTGTGTGTTCATGGTTGTGAAAGCTTACAACAACATGAAGAAGAAAGAAGAAGAAGCACCGGCCGCACCTCCGGCGCCTTCAAACCAAGAAGTATTGCTCGGCGAAATCCGTGACCTGCTGAAGAAATAGGCGAATTTACGCCTGCTGCAACCGCTGAAAAGTCCGCCAATAGTGGCGGGCTTTTCTTTTGCCCTCTGGCCGCAGATACTTGCTGGAAATGTGACACATTCCGGATAGCTTGACCTCGTCGAGAACTAACTTTGACAGCCGTTGTTGAACGTGCAGATGAACGTACGGAAAATCAGCCTTCGAGTCCTGGTCGCCATCGGCGGCTTTACCCTGGTCGCCTTTTGGCTGGTCAGCCAATTGGGGTTTGACTATGATTTTGAGAAGTTCTTTCCCAAGGGCGATCCCGAAAGTGATTTCTATTTCGATTTCCGAGAGCACTTCGGCACCGACAACGACTTCATGCTCATTGCCCTGGAGAACGACGCAGGGATTTTTGAGCAGGACTTCCTCACTCGCGCAGACGCCCTGGTGGATAGCCTGGAGCAAACCGAGTACATCGAAACTGTACTCTCCCCCACCCGCTTTCCGGACCACCGCATGGTCTTTGGCTCACTGGTCAAAAAGGACCTGATCCGCATAAACGAACCGCAGAATTACGCCATCGACAGCGCACGTGTGTATAGCTTACCCGGCATTTCTGGGAGCTTTGTATCGCCTGATGCCAAGGCCATTTGTATTCAAATAGAGCACCAACAATTCCTGGATAAAGCCGGGTGTGACAGCTTGGCCCAATCGGTTACCCACGTGCTGGACCAATTCGAATTTGACGGCGAACATGCCATGGGACGCGCCATCGGACAAGGCGTGTATGTGGAAATGATGAAGTGGGAGATGGTCCTATTCATCAGTCTGAGCATGGCGCTTATTGTGACCTTTTTGATTGTGGCGTTTCGGTCGGCCTGGGGCGTATGGGTGCCTTTGACGGTAGTGATGTTGAGCATTACTTGGACCATGGCCATCACCAAGCTCCTGGGGCAGGAAATCGATCTGATGATGGCGATTTTGCCGACCATCCTTTTTGTGGTGGGCATGAGCGATGTGGTGCACATCCTGAACCGGTACTTCGAAGAATTGCGGGGTGGCCAAGAAAAGCTCCCCGCGCTCAAGGTGGCCTTCAAAGAAGTGGGCATCGCCACTTTCCTAACCTCGCTCACCACGGCCATCGGGTTCTTAACGCTGTTGACCTCTACCATAGAGCCCATTCGCAACTTTGGGGTATATACCGCCATCGGGGTGTTTGTCGCTTACCTGCTTGCGTACTCCCTGCTGCCAGCCGTTTTGGTACTGAGCAAGACCCCTCCCCTACTTTCGGACCGCCCACAGAACGACTTCTGGACCCGCCGCATGCACGCCTGGTGTCGTTGGACGTTGCGTAACCGCAAAGGCGTGCTCATCGGATCTGTGGTGGTGTTGGCCTTGGGCGCGTGGGGCACCAGTCGCGTGTACGTGGACAATTACATGTTGGAAGACTTGCGCGAAGACCACTTCCTCAAACAAGAGTTCAAGTACATGTCCGACAAATTTGCCGGTGTGCGGCCGTTTGAGCTGGCACTTACCTATGACACGGCAACCGTTGATCCCCTTGGAGTGCCGTTCTTGACCTCCATGGAGAAACTCGACAGTTACTTGCAAGCCGAATACGGTGTGGGCAATCTGATGTCTCCGGCGCGCATGGTGCAATTTGCCAACCAAGCACGAAACGGCGGCAACTTGGCATATCTGAACGTGCCCACCGACCCGCGCGACTTGCGTCGACTCACCAAACTCATGGAACGCTCTGGCGAAGGAGGCGTGACCCCACTGGGCTATTTCATCGATCGCGATAAAGGTTATGTGCGCATTCGCGGGCAAGTGGCTGATACCGGGCGCAAACATTACGACCGCAAAAACGAGGAGCTCACCGCTTGGTTGGCCTCGGAATTGGTCGATGCTCCTTTTGGCACAAAAGTCACAGGAACCGCGCATTTGATCGATGTGAACAACGACATGCTCAGCATCAACATGATCAAAGGTCTGGGCATTGCCTTCATCATCATTGCCTTGATCGTGGGCATCATGTACCGATCGGTCACCATGGTGTTGATCTCGCTGGTGCCCAACATGCTGCCGCTGATTTTGATTTCGGCCATCATGGGCTTCTGTGGCATTTATTTGAAGGTGAGTACCTCCATCATCTTTACGATTGCCTTTGGAATCGCGGTGGACGACACGATACACTTCTTGAGCAAGTTCCGCATCCAACTGGCCAAAGGACGCACTTGGCAATATGCGCTCAAGCGCACCTACCTGTCCACCGGTAAGGCCATCGTGGTCACCACACTCATTCTGTGCGCGGGCTTCATCACCTTGGTCTTCTCGGATTTCCTGGGCACCTTCTACATTGGGCTGCTGATTTCGTTGACGTTGGCTTTCGCCGTGTTGAGCGACCTGTTCCTGCTTCCGGTATTGATCATCCTCACCAGTAAGTTTGGTTTGGCCAAACGCGACAGCAAGAAAGCGCCCACACCTCCGCTCAAAGCCCAAGTGGCTGAGGCCCAAGGCTGATCGAATTTGCCTACTTTTCTCGGCAAACCTTGACCCATGTCAACCCGTCGAAAATTCTTGTCTACAGGCCTTGGAGCCACCCTAGGCGTTGTTGGAGGATACCTGTTGGGACGCAACACCGCTTTGGCGGCCCAAGACCCGACCACCACTCCTGACGCCGCCCCTTCACCGGGCGTCAGCCCCATGGGCGCCACCTTCACAGGTGGTCAAATCATCAGTACGTGGTACCACGGTTTGATTGCCAACGACGCCGCATGGAAGGTCATTGGGCAAGGAGGCCAGGCCGTGGACGCTGTTGAAGCCGCCGCTCGCATTGTAGAGCTGGACCCCAAAGGCAGCTCTGTAGGTTTGGGTGGCCGCCCTGACCGTGAAGGCCACGTCACCCTCGACGCCTGCATCATGGACCACACCGGAAACGCAGGCTCGGTGACCGCCATTGAGAACATCATGCACCCCATTACTGTGGCCCGCAAAGTCATGGATGAAACTCCACACGTGATGCTCACCGCAGAAGGCGCCTACCAATTTGCGCGTGAACACGGTATGGAGCACACCGATCTGCTGACCGAAGACAGCCAAAAGGCCTTGCAAAACTGGCTCAAGGAGTCCCAGTACAAGCCCATCATCAACATTGAAAACCATGACACCATTGGCATTGTGGCCCAAGATCAACAGGGCAACCTGTCAGGCGCGTGCACTACCAGTGGCTTGGCCTTCAAAATGCGCGGACGCGTAGGCGACAGCCCCATCATTGGCGCTGGCCTGTTTGTGGACAATGAAATTGGAGCGGCCACCGCCACGGGGTTGGGTGAGGCCGTAATGAAATCTTGCGGTTCCTTCCTGATTGTAGAACTCATGCGTCAAGGCATGCACCCGCAAGCAGCCTGTGAAGAAGCTGTGCGCCGCATTGTAGCCAAACAAAAAGGATACGAGGACTTCCAGATCGGCTACTTGGCCATACGCAAAGACGGGGAAGTGGGCGCGCACGCCATCCACTACGGATTCAACTACGCGCACCTGCGTGCAGGCGGCGAGAACCGCATGGTGGACGTCTCACACATCACGCCGAAGCCGTAAGGACTTTTTGTACTTCTGGAAGTAAGGTGGCGGGGCCGCCTGAATGGTGGATCATCTTCATGCCGGGACGGCTTTCATTCAAAGCCTGATCAATGGTTTGCTGTACGTGGGGATCAACGCCGCCACCCATGACCACCAACTGGTATTCGGGCTGCAGGAGGCGCTTGACCAAATCTTCTTGGTCTTCCAACAGGCCGTAGGTCCGGTACCCCTCGCGGTCCAGCAGTTTACGCACGTTTTCCAGCACGTATTCGCGGCGGCTTACCACCATAATGGCGGGCTTGGTTTCTACAGAGATGTCCATGGTTAGCGTTTCAGTCGAAAACGGGAGTAAAGAAAGGCAAATTGCAAGTCCCAATTTGCAACGTGCGGGCATTTTTTGTCAACGATCCGGCCCGTTTTGTAAGCGTGAGTCCACCGGGACGAATGGCCCCATTTGTTCAGTAAGTTTGGACCATGCAATCCGCGCGCGCATTTGCCCAGTTGATCCGACCGATCAACCTGCTGATCATGGTGCTCACCATGTACGCCATGCGCTTCTTGGTCCAGGCCCCGATCCTCATCGACGACCTCGAACTTGAGGAGTGGAAATTTGGGCTTTCTGTACTGGTGGTGGTGCTCTTGGCCGCCGCGGGCAACATCATCAACGACTACTTTGATGTGCGGGTGGACCGCATCAACAAACCCCAGAGGGTAGTCATTGGCAAAGGCGTCAAGCGCCGGGTGGCCATGGCTGCGCACCACGGGTTCAATGTGGTAGCGTGTTTGATTGGCGGATACCTCGCATACACTTCGCGTTTGTGGGTGCTGGCCATGGTACCGGTATTCATGGCCGCCTCCCTGTGGTTTTACTCGGTACAATTCAAAAAACAACCCCTGATCGGCAACCTGTTGGTCGCTGTCATGGTGGGTGTGGTGCCCCTGTGGAGCGGCGTATTTGAGCTCTTGGCCCAGAAGCATGCTGGCACCGTGACGGTTTCCTATTTCCACTTGGATGCGTATGCTTGGGCTGCTTTGCTGGCGTATGCGGCCTTTGCATTTTTGCTTACCCTGATGCGCGAGGCCCAAAAAGATTTGGAAGACGTGGAAGGCGATAGTGCCCAGCAGTTTCGAACCATGCCCATTGCTTGGGGCGTGCCGCTGACCAAACGCTACGTAGGCGTTTTAGGCGTGCTCACCTTGCTGGCCACTGCAGCGTGTACGTGGGAGCTTTCGAAGTTCCACGAGAACCAATGGTGGTGGGTGGTGCTTTCCTCCTTGGTACTGGTGATTTTGCCACTGGTGCGCAGCACCCTCAAAACCTTGCGTGGCAGCACCAAGGAAGATTACCACGCGGCAAGCTCTGCCACCAAATGGACCATGGCCGGCGGGCTGCTGATGGCTTGTTGGATCTACTTCATTCTGTAGCATGGCTTTTACCCTGCACCACCGAACCTCCCCCTTGGTCATTGCCGGCCCTTGCAGCGCCGAAACCCCAGAACAAATGCGCGCCTCGTGCTTGCCTTTGGCCGACATCCCCTCGGTCAACCTGATCCGCGCTGGCATCTGGAAGCCCCGCACCCGCCCCGACAGCTTTGAAGGTGTGGGTGAGCAAGGACTTCCATGGCTCAAAGAAGTGGGTGAGGCCACTGGACTGCCCGTGTGCACCGAGGTGGCCAATGCCCACCACGTAGAAGCATGTTTGAAGCATGACATCGACGTGCTGTGGATCGGTGCGCGCACAACGGTGAATCCGTTCAGCGTACAGACCATTGCCGATGCCTTGCAAGGGGTGGACATTGCCGTGCTGGTCAAGAACCCCATCAATCCCGACATCAAATTGTGGTTGGGAGCGGTAGAACGCATTGAAGCCGCCGGCATCCAAAAAGTGGGTGCCATTCACCGGGGGTTCTCGTACTATGGCGAGAGCATTTACCGCAACCAACCCCGCTGGGAATTGGCCATCGCATTCCGCGCCGCCCGCCCAGATTTACCACTGATCTGTGACCCCAGTCACATGGCCGGTCGCCGCGATCTGTTGGAAGACCTCTCCTCCCACGCGCTGGACTTAGGGCTGGATGGCCTCATGATCGAAAGCCATTGCAACCCAGACGAAGCCTGGAGCGATGCTTCGCAGCAAATCACCCCATACGCCTTGGGACTGCTGTTGGACCGTGTGCTGCACCGCACCCCCAACCCCATCGCCGCCAGTGACCCGAGCCTGTCCGGACTCCGAAGTAAGATTGACGGGTTGGACGAAGAGATCATCACCTTGCTCGCGCGTCGCTTGGCCACTGCACAGGAAATCGGCGAGTACAAAGCAGGCGCCGACCTGGAAATCCTCCAACCCGCACGCTGGCGCGAAATTCTGGAAACCCGCACTGAACTGGCTGAAAAATTGGGTGTGGACCCGGCGTTTATCCTGGATTACCTAGACCTGATGCACAAGCAATCCATTGCGCTGCAAAAGTCCGTGTTCAAGGCGCAAGGAAAATCCGATTCAGAGGGCATTCCCTGGTAGCAGCCCACCGTACACTTCACGGATCACTTCAGACTCAGCTTCCCAGTTAAACACCTCTGCCGCGCGTGCCAATTCCGCATCCCACTGCGCTCGTTCAGGGGTATTTAAGGCCTCAGTAATCACGGCTGCCACGTGCGCTGGATCGTGGGAATGAACAGTTTTTCCAATGGTAAATTGGCGGTGCACACGGAGCAGCTCTGGCAGTTCGGTGGTGACCACGGGGGTGCGCATTTGGATGTAGTCGAACAGTTTGTTGGGAAGCGAGTAGCGGTAATTGAGGTGGTCGGGTTTGTCGAGTGAGAGACCCAAATCTGCCAAGGCAGTGTACTTCTGCAACTCTTCAAACGGCAGACGGGGCAATTGAATGATGTTGGCGCCCTTGCCTTCGCCCTTGAGCCACTCCTGCACTTGGTCCCACTCCTGCCCTGCGCCAATGAGCAACAAATGCGAATCGGGAACCTTGGTGATGGCCTGCGCAGCCTCCCATGCACCCCGATCAGGATCCAAAAAAGCACCTTGTAGGATGACCAAGTGACCGGTTTCAGGCAGGCCCAATTCCGCACGGGTGGCAGTGGGCAAATCGGTGCGACGCGGCGGCACGTTGCGCAGCACGCGTACATCTACGCCGTAGTTGTCCCGGTAGGCCTCCGCAATGGTCTCGTTGACGGTAAAGACCCGCGTCAGCTTGGGGAAGATGCGCCTTTCGATGGCCAACCAACACTTCTTCTGGAAGTTGCGCCCGGTAAGTCCGGCAGCTTCGGTAAAGTATTCGTGGCTGTCGTAGACCACCTGTTTGCCCCGCAATTTGGCCACCAACCAAGCAGCCGGCAGCGTGTCCAGGTCATTGGCCAGAATCACATCTGTGCGTGCTCCCAGCAAATAGAAGAACAAGCGGATGTTGAGGCTGGCATAAAACAGCGCACCGCCTGTAAATGGCAACCGAAAACGCCGCGTGGTATACGGCCGCTCTAACGGCGCGGAATCCGGCAGTTTACGGCCGATTAGGGTCAGTTCAAAGCCCATGTCCACCAGCGTGCCGCATACCTTGCGCACGCGCTGGTCGAACACCAGGTCGTTACTGACCAGAACGCTGATGTGCACGATTTCCGCGGACATCTTCCCAGATTTCGGTCAGTACTTTTTTCGTGTAGCGGGGGAAATCGCCGTCCATCATCCAGTTGTAGTAACCGGGATTGCCCTTGAGCACCTCGGCCACCGATTGGCCCTTGTACTTGCCAAAGTTGAACACAGGTACATCGTTGTCGTCGTAGACAAAACGGCCCATGAAGTCCACGTTGCGGCCGCGTTGGCAAAACGTGTGCAGCACGTCCATATCGTTGGTGAATGTGGGCAAGACATTGCCCTTGGCGTCGATCACATCCATGCCCTGGTAACGCTCCACCTGAGACTTAAATACCTCAAAGGTGGCCATGGTGTCGGGTAACGCCTCGTGCGCGTCGTCCAAGGTTTTGTCGCAGTAGAACTTGTAGGCCGCCTTGAGCGTGCGCTGCTCCATGATGTGGAAAATGGTTTGCACATCAATCAAGTTGCGCCCCTCGGTACTGAAATCAATGCCCACGCGCATGAACTCCTCGGCCAGCAACGGAATGTCAAACCTGTTGGAGTTGAACCCGCCCAAATCGCAGTCGTGCAAAAACTTGAACAGGCCTTTGGAGATTTGACGGAAGGTGGGCGCGTCCTTCACGTGGTCGTCGTAGATGCCGTGCACCGCGCTGCTCTCAGCTGGGATAGGCATCTCGGGGTTGATCAGGTAACGGTTGTCTGGACCGGGCTTTTCTGGCTTGGTAGAAATGGTACCGTCGGGCATGATCTTGACCACGGCGAGTTCCACAATGCGGTCTTTGGCGATGTTGACGCCGGTGGTCTCCAAGTCAAAGATCACCAAGGGTTTGCGAAGGTTCAGTTGCATTTATTCAGGGCAGTGTTGGGGTGGCGTGCAATACAGCCAAAAAGATTGCGTTTTGAGTGCACAAGTAGAGTAGTAGGCTCGGGCGCCCAACTGGACGCCCGGCCTGTTAAAGCAGAACAGGAACCCCCGGCGGGAGTGTCGGGGGTTTTCTGTGTTTATATGGATCGGTAAAAGGCGTGATTAGTTGGCAAATCTTGCACGTGCCTTGATGTACTGGAACGGCTCGTACTTGGCTTTCTTCCAGGCATCGTAGCCGTACTCAGGACCTTGCACCAGTTCTTTGGGCGCGGTAAAGTCGTAGGCCTCTCCCCGGGTCAGTCCGCGTTTTTTCAGCTCGACTTCAATGCGTCCGGTGGCTTGTGCGTTCCGGTGTGCGGTCAGCTCTTCGTTGTCATTGAAGCGCGATGAAGGCACGGTAGACGCCGAAGATTCTACTTCGATCATCACCTTGCCCTTGCCGGTTTCATGCATGTTCACCACCGCCTCAAGGAAGGCCAAGAAGTTGCGCTCACCGTTGTCGTATTCGCCGCTGTCGTACACGAAGTAGCGCTCATAGTACGCTTGGCCGTCAGCCACGATCACGTTGATCGGCTCGTCTGGGTTAAATGCGGGCTCATCGATATCGACGATCACAGGATCACCGCCGTCGCCTTGTGCATCACCATCGCCTTGCGCATCAACATCGCCCGGGGCTTCGGAAGTGCCGTCGGCCAGTTCAACAGGGAGCAAGAAGATTTCTTTTTCGATTTCCGAGAACGAAGACTCGCAGGGAACGCTCATGTCCTCTGCGTGCACCTCCTCGCCGTTGGCGAAGTACACCACATTATACTGGTTGCAAGGCTCCAATACCGCAACGTACGCTCCGTCGCGTGAACGTGGGCGGTAGTTCATCACTTCACCGGTGGTGATGTTGGTGACAATCACTTCAGTGTCGCCTGGCAGCTCCTCGCCTTCTGTGGCGATGATGTAGCCCTTCAGCACAGCCATTTCCGCCTCAACAGGTGCGTCTGGCATGTCGATCACGTAAATGTCCTTCAAGCCATAGCCCTCTTCTTTACGCGAAGCGTAGTAGGCACGGTTGGCGGTTGCGGTTGGGTAGAAGAAGATGTCATCGTCTACGGTGTTGAGCGGGTATCCGATGTTCTGCGGCTTACTCCATTGGCCGTCAGGGCCAAGGGTGCTGTAGAAGATGTCGAAGCCACCCATGCTCGCGTGGCCGGTAGAAGCGAAGTACATGGTTTGCCCGTCAGGGGCCAAGAATACTGCGTCCTCTTCATATTGAGTGTTGATGGTGGGACCTATGTTCAGGGCCTTGCTCCATTCGTCGTTGGGAAGCTTCACACAGCGGTAGATGTCACGGCCGCCGTAACCGCCTTCGCGGTCCGAAACGAAGTACAAGGTCTTGCCATCAGCAGTCATAGAAGCATGGGTCTCCCAAGCCTCTGTGTTGATGTCCGATCCGAGAAGCTCAGGCTCGTTCCAAGTCTCACCAATGAGGCGTGACTGGTAGAGTTGGCCGTTGCCATCCTCATCCATGTAGATGAACAGGGTTTGACCATCGGGAGATACCGAAACCGACGCGGTGTGGCTGTCGCGGTTGATGTTGAGCAGTTCAGGCTCCGACCAGTTGCCATCCGGGCCGCGGAAGCTCTGGTAGATATCCTCACGAAGCTCACCGGTGTCGATCTCAACAAAGTCCACGTTCGAACTGTCACTGCGTAAACGGCGTGAGGTGAAGAACAGGGTACTCTCATCCAACGACAGCACAGGGCTGTATTCGTTGGTGTTGATGTTGACCACGCTGCCCACGTTGGTGATCACATAATTCTTGGGGTTGGCAATTTGGTCCTTGGCCTCGTTGCACATTTCAATCTGGCGCAGCGAACGCTGGTGCAGCTGGTGCTTCGGCGGCAATTCGTCCACCAAAAACTCGAACTTGACAATGGCGATGTCCATCTCATACTTGAGGTGGTGCGCCAAGCCCAAGTAGTAGTGCGCTTCTAACGGCGCCTCGTCTACGGTAGGGTCGTACGGATCGTACTTCTTGGTGGTGTTTTCAGCAGCCGTTTGTAAGTAGCTCATCCCTTCCAGCTTTTGGTTGGGGAGTTGGAGGAAGCAGTACCCGATTTTGTAGTTCAGGTTTGCGTTCTCAGGCTGCTGATTGTAAAGTTCCAGCCACTTGTCCAACGACATGCGCCAGTTTTTCTCCTCCATCAGCTGGTTGGCTTCCAGAAAATCCTGGGCGAACGAACCCATGGCCATCTGGGCAGAAGCCGCTGCGGAGAGAAAGAGAGTAGTCAGAAAGAAAAGGGCAGATTTCATGGCCGCATTGATTGGTTGCTCTTAATCGCTAAGATACCAAATCTAGTGGCCTGAAAAAACCGGAGCCAATGGGCGGTGAAAATTACAACTCTCGGTTCACATCAAACTGCTCCAAGTAATCGGCTACGCGGCGCACGAAGGTGCCTCCGAGCATGCCGTCCACCACGCGGTGATCGTAACTGTGTGAGAGGAACATCATGTGACGAATGCCCAAGGTATCACCCTGTGGAGTTTCAATCACAGCCGGCTTTTTGCGGATGGCGCCCAGGGCCAAAATGCCCACCTGCGGCTGGTTGATGATGGGGGTACCCATCACGTTGCCAAAGGTGCCCACGTTGGACACGGTGTAGGTGCCGCCTTGGATGTCGTCCGGAGCCAGCTTATTGTGACGGGCGCGCGTGGCCAAGTCATTCACCTTCTTGGCCAAACCGGTCAGGTTGTATTGATCCGCGTTGCGAATCACGGGCACGATCAGGTTGCCTGACGGCAGTGCGGTGGCCATCCCCACGTTGATGTCTTTGCGCAGGATGATATTGCCGCCGTCCACAGAGGCATTCACCCCTGGGAAGTCCTTGATGGCACGGGCTACGGCCTCAATGAACATGGGGGTAAAAGTGAGTTTTTCGCCTTCGCGGTCGTAGAACGCACGCTTGTGCTTATTGCGCCACATCACCAAATTGGTCACGTCGGCTTCCACAAACGAGGTCACGTGTGGCGAGGTGGCCTTGGACATCACCATGTGGTCCGCGATGAGCTTGCGCATGCGGTCCATTTCCACAATCTCGTCGTTGGTTCCTACGTGGATGGAAGCGGGCTTGGGCGCTGGCTTCGCAGCAGGCGCGGCTTTGGCCGCTGGCACGGGTGCTGCTGCCGGAGCAGGTGCAGTGCCGCGGTTTTCTACATAGGCCAGCATGTCTCGTTTGGTGACGCGGCCTTCTTTGCCGGTACCTGGAATGCCTTCGAGTTCAGCCATGGCGATGCCCTCTTGCTTGGCGATGTTGCGCACAAGCGGAGAGTAAAAGCGTCCCGATGGGCCGTTTTTCAAAATGCTGTCTGTGAGGGTGGCAGTGGCTGCCTCAGCTACGGCGGCAGGAGCGGCAACAGTGCCGTTCGCACCGTGAGCGGGGACAGGAGCTGCAGCGTCAGCGGCCGGTGCCGGTGCCGCAACCACCTCGGCGGTTTCTCCTTCTGCCACAAGCACTGCAATGGGCTGTCCGACTTGAACAACGTCGCCTTCCTGAACCAGGATTTTAGCGATCACACCGTCTTCTGGGACAGGCACTTCGCTGTCCACCTTGTCGGTGGCAATTTCAACAATGGGATCATCGGCTTCCACCGATTGTCCTTCTTCCACGAGCCACTTGATGATGGTGGCTTCTGCTACGCTTTCGCCCATTTTGGGCAGCAAAATCTCTTGTTGGGCCATTTCCGATAATAGAGCGGCACAAACTTACGCCAAATTTCGCGGGGGACAAGAATGACAATTGGGTGCTTCGGCAGATTCACCCGCCCCAACTGCGCAGCGATTGCAAGGTGATTTTTACGTCATTCACCATGCGGTAATCCCGGGCGTACACGGTATTCAGGCGTGTCATGATCTCCGGACGGGTTGGTACAGGGCGCAGGTGCGAGATGGGGTTGACCACACCTGGTTTCAGGGGTGGCAATTGCACTTGGCCCTCTCCCCCTTGGGCATAGCCTACCCATGTGCGGCGGCCCACCAATACGCGCACCACGTTGGCCCAATAGCCCGCTTTGTTGCGCGCCACCCACATCAGCACAGGCCCCAATGGCAGAGCGATCAACGCCAACAGCACATCAAACGTTCGTTTACGCCGCTTGTTCTGGGGTTTGGACACCGAATTCACATCTAACATAAACAGGTCTCCGGAGGTGTTGATGGAGTTGGACCCAATGATATACTGCGACTCCGGCGGGGCAATGCGAAACTCCACCTTGGCATGGTTGAGCCCGCTCATGGTGGATATGATGTCGGTCGAAGACAAGTCCTTCGCACAGAAAATCACCTCATCCACGTGGTGCACACGTACCACCTCTTCCAATTGCGAACGGCGGCTCAGGTAACCCTCGGGCACGGTCTCATCGGGCGAAACCCGCACGGGAATCTGACCGCCCAATTGGGTCTGATTCATCAGGGCAAGAACGCGTTCTACTTCAGCCGGACTGCCCACCAGCGCGCACTTTCGACGGGTGCCTCCCGGCCAGCGAAAGCGCTTGGGCAGCACCACGTGCAACAGCGAACGACCGGTAAACCAATACACCAACGTCCACGCCGCGGCAAGAAGCAACAGCGCGCGCGAAAAGCGCAACTCTTCTGGCAGCAACGAATAAGCACCCAGCAATACGGCGGTACCCGTAGCCCACCCGCCGAGCAATTGCAGCGGTTTGGCGGTGCGGTCGTAGCCTCCGGCCAACCAATGCAGGGCCATCCACACCGCGGCGTAACCACCAAAAGCGGCCAACACCAGCGGAGTGTCGTACACCTTTTCGGCGGCGTCAGCATACAGGGTTTTGATGCCCCACATACCGCCCACCAAGATTGCAGCGTCGAGTAGCGGCAACCACAAGGCCCGCACAAAGCGTTGACCTACTGCCAGCGCGGCACGCGCATAGATGGCCAAGTTGATGATCCAGGTAAATGCTTGGGCGTGGTCTGAGCTGAAGTGCTTGCGGGCGAAAATGATCATGGCGTTGTAGAACACAAACACGTAGTTCAGGCTGCCTTTTTTGGTGCTTTCACCCTTGTAATGGATGATGCTGGAATCGGCGTAGTAAACGTTGTTGTATCCACCTTGGACCAAACGCCAAGAGAGGTCGATGTCCTCGCCATACATGAAGAAGGTCTCGTCCAAGAGCCCCACTTTGTCCAAGGCTGCTTTGCGCATGAGCATGAAGGCCCCTGAAAGGATCTCCACCTCGGCGGTTTCATGCTGGCCGACGTGGCCCATGTAGTACCAGTTGAAGCGCTTGCTGCGCGGGAACAGCCGGTAGATGCCCGCAATCTTGCAAAACGCCACCCATGGCCTGGGCAAACCGCGCTTGGACTCGGGCAGGAATCGCCCTTTGCCGTCTACCATTTGGATGCCCAATCCGCCGGTATTGGGGTGCGCGTCCATGTAGTCACACACCTTCTGGAAGGTGTCCTCTTGCACCACAGTGTCAGGGTTCAGCAAGAGCACGTGTTCGGCTTCGGTGGCACGTATGGCCTGGTTGTTGGCACGCGAGAAGCCGACGTTGTCTTGGTTGGCAATGATTTTTACCCAGGGAAAGCGTTCGCGGACCATGGACACCGATCCGTCCACCGACTCGTTGTCCACCACCCATACTTCTGCATCCATACCGGCTACTGCGCGCTGGACCGAATCCAGGCACTGTTCCAGAAAGTACTGGACGTTGTAGTTGACAATGACAACGGCAAGTTTCATCCGCGGGGAAGCGCCTTTTCGTATGGGACGCGTTGGGCGATGGAACGTCCGAGGGTGACCTCATCGGCGTATTCCAATTCGCCCCCAACCGACACCCCGCGCGCAATGGTGGTGACGGACACGTCCAAGGGTGCCAGTTTGCGGTAAAGATAGTAGGAGGTGGTTTCGCCCTCCATGGTGGTGCTGAGCGCCAAGATGATTTCTTTGATCTCCTCTCCTTCCACACGTTCCAGGAGGGTAGCCAGGTTCAGGTCACTCGGGCCAATGCCGTCCATGGGCGAAATAATGCCGCCGAGCACGTGGTAGGTACCCGCAAATTCACGGGTGGACTCGATGGCCAATACGTCGCGAATATCTTCCACCACGCACACAACGCCAGAAGTCCGGTTGGGATTGCTGCAGATGCCGCAAAGTGGATCGTCCGACAGGTTGTGGCAACGTTGGCAGCTGAAGGTGTTGGCCTTCATTTGATCAATGGCGCGGGTGAAGCGTTCCACCTGGTCATCGCCGCGTTGGAGCAAATGCAACGCCAAGCGCAACGCGGTCTTGCGACCTACTCCCGGCAACGTGGCCAATTGGTCCACGGCTTGTTCCATCCATTTTGAAGGCAACTGCATGGGGCAAAAGTCGGGAAGTTCGACGAGGTCTCAGGCGGGCAGAATCAAAACAATCGACCCAGTCGGCGCCCGCGCAGCACCAAAGCCAACACCACCGGAGCACCCACCATACTGGTGACGGCATTCAAAGGCAGACTCCCTTCGCTCCAAGGCACCCGGGCAATCAAGTCACACCCCAGCGCAAGGACCACACCGAGCAGCAGCGATGCGGGCAGCAGAGTGTTGTGCTTGCCTGTTCCCAAAAGGAAACGGCCTACGTGGGGCACGGCCAGCCCTAAAAAGGCCACTGGACCGCAAAAAGCAGTGATCACTCCGGCCAAGATCCCTGTAGCCACGAGCATCAGCCTGCGGGTCTGCTTGACGGGCACGCCCAAGGACTGTGCGTACGCGTCCCCCAACAGTAGGGCATCCAACTTACGGTAGGTCACCGCCACCAGTACCATGCCCACGACCCAAGCCAAAGCCAACCACCGCAATGCGTTCCATCCCACTTGCGCAAACGAGCCCATGCCCCAAAGGACGTAGCGTCGGAGCGCTCCTTCATCGGCCACATACTCCAAAACACTCACCGCGCTCCCGGCCAGGTACCCCAACATGAGTCCTACAATGAGCAAGGCCACCTGGTCGCCCAAACGGCGCGAAAAGGCAAGCAACAGTACCAGCACGCCCAAGGCCCCTACCAAGGCCGCAAGGGCCACGGCCAAAGGACCGGCAACGCCCAAGGTTTGGAACAGAAGGGCGGGACCGCCCATGACCAGCATCAGCAAAGCCACCCCTACACTCGCTCCACTGGTGATCCCCAGCACAGAAGGACCCGCCAGAGGGTTGCGGAAGTAGGTTTGCATGAGTAAACCACTCACCGCCAAACCAGAACCGGCCAGTACTGCAGTCAACGCACGAGGCAAGCGCACCTCGCCCAGAATGAGCGCAGCGCCAGCTTTCAAGTCCGGATCGCCGGTGAGCCATTGGCGGATTTGATCGGCGCCCAAGTCGGCTTGTCCCCAGAGCAATTCCAGGGCAAAGAGTGCCAATCCCGCAAGGGCCAACAGTATGAAAAGGACCAACCGGCTCACGGAGCAATGGGGTTGAAATAGTGGTAGGTGACCTGTGTGGTGTCCACGGCAGCGGTGCCCAAAATGCCTTGCAGATCTTGTAGAATTAGATGCGGTTCCACAATGGCGGTTCCGAAGTAATCGACTTCAGCAGTGTTGCACGCAAATACCCCATCGGGCGTGGCCATGAACGGCATGTCCTTGAGCAACGGCTCTTGATCGGCCAAGAAATCACGGGTAAGCGGAGCGTCCGAATAGGTCACTAAACCCCAATGATCAGCAGTGGTGACGCGTTGAATGAGCACTTCCACATCCAAAGAAATGTTGCCACGGGTATCGCGGTCCGCAAACAGGTACTCCCCGCCCGCATCGGATACGAATTTGGCAATCAAACTCTGCCCTGCTGGGGCAAACCACTGCCCGCCATCTTGGCTTCCGGTGAAAACCACAGGGGGTTCTTCAGGTTCGACACGGCTGTTGGCTGCCTGTTCATAGGCAGATCGAATGACGGCAAACGCCGCATCGGCCTCGGCGTGATGCCCGGTCAACAGGCCCATGAAACGCATCCATTCGGCGCGTCCAAGGGGGTGGGTTTCCAGGTACTCACTGACGGGAACCACGGCGATGTTGGCGTCCAGCACAGCTTGGTGGGTCGCACCTCCAAAGGGATAGGTGAAGAATACTTCTGTTTGTGCATCAATAAGCACCTCGATGTTGGCTTCTCCCGTATTGCCCAAATCACGCATACCCAAGTTCTGCACATGCGCAAGCATGGCCGAATCGCTGATGTAACTGAGGTAAGCACTGGCCACCACATGGTCCAACGCAAGTGCCGACTGCAACAGATTGAGGTGGGTGGTACTCAGGCAAGCCAAACGGTCAAACACTTCGCCCTCGCCCAGGTGGATGTCCATGAGTACACCGCCTTGCTCAGACTCGAGGTCCAGCACTTGGATGTCCAACCCACGCAGGGTTTGGCGCCAACGGAAGCCTTCGGCGTAGGCCGGGGTCTGCCACTCGGTTTCATCCTGAGCCACCGGCAGGTGTTCGGTTGGCGCGGCGCACGCCACCCATCCCAGTATCCAAATCATCCACCACATTCGCTTCATGAGGCAAAGAAACCAAAGTGTTTGCAACTCGGTTCAAAACCCGGCACAAACCAAATCATCCGGGGCTTTACGGCCGTTACTTTTGAAGTATGTGGCAATGGCTAGTGATCGGAATGAGTGTGTTGTGCATAGGGGCACAAGCACAAAACGTGACCATCATCAACCACTACGGCGACACCACAGGGCTAGGACCCGACGCGCTGTTCTACCTCAAAGGCTCTGAGGAGCACACGGTCATTGTCAACTACTTCGAACCCGCTACCTCCGCCGAGACCCGACGCCTGGAACAACTAGTCAGCAGCGCCACGGCGCTCTATCTGCACGAAATGACGGTCATTGATCGCGGCCAGGTGCGGTTCCGCAAACGCCGAAGCAAGGTGCTCAAGGACCTGAACCAAATCGTATCCGATGCGGTGCAGTACTACCAATACAAAGAGCTGCATGCCTTTGAAGGATTTTCTGATGAGGTAGAGACCTTGTTGGTAGCCGTGGAGGAACTCGACCTCAGCGCTTTTGACGGGCCTGCGGATCAAGGACTGGCCACCCGTGAAAACATGCGCCGCCAATGGGTTGACCAACAACTGGCAGAGGTGCAAGCGGCGATCAACCAAGAAGTAGGCTTGTTTTCCGAGTCCAATCTGCTGGTGGCCGAACACCAAGTCACCGGCACGCTAACTTCAGAAGAACGCGCAGCCTTGCTGCGCGAGGTAGAGGCCTTTGAAACGCACGATCCCTTAGTGCCCCTCGCGTTGGAATTGAGCCAAACCAGCGTCTCACTGCTGGCCAGCAAAGACGAATTTGTATTGCCCAGCGCTCCTGCAGGTACACCTACCGAAAAGAGCAACGAAGCGTTTGCCGAGCAGGTATTCGCTCTGCTCGAAAACAACGCGGAACAACTCCAAGACCTCCAAGCCGACATCGACGCCCTCAAACAGGCCCAGCGCATCTCAGAAGCCGACAAAGCCCTCCAAGCGCAAATCGACCAACTGCGCGCAGTGGTGAATCAACTGGTGGAAAGCCGGAGCATTGATCGCCCGGGGGCCCCTGAAATCGTACCGAATCTGCCCGGGGAAGTCACCTTGCAATATGCACCTGGCCAAACCCGAGTCACCCCTGCAGGACAATTCGTGATCAGCGAAGTGATTGACGTGTTGGCCCGTAACCCGCAATTGCACGTGATGGTCACCGGCTACGCTGACGCTACGGGAGCCGCAAGCACCAACCAACGTGTAGCCCAGCAACGCGCCACCGCGGTGAGTCAAGCCCTGCGTCAAAGCGGCATTGCGCCCGAGCGCGTATTGGTCAACCAATTTGGCGACTCCAAATCCACCGGCGCCAACCCCGAAGATCGGAAAGTGGTCATCACCTTCATCCAAGCACCGTGAAACTGATTTGCATCGGGCGCAACTACGCCAAGCATGCCCATGAACTCGGCAATGACGTGCCGGGAGAACCGCTGTTTTTTCTCAAACCCGATTCGGCCATCCTCCCTCACCGCCACCCGTTTTACATTCCCGAATGGACCGATGATGTGCACTTTGAAGTGGAAGTGATTGTGCGCATATCACGTTTGGGCAAATACATCCAAGAGGAGTTCTCACCGCGTTATTACACCGAGGTGGGCTTGGGGATTGACTTCACCGCTCGTGATGTGCAAGCCCGCTGCAAGGAAAAAGGCCACCCATGGGAAAAAGCCAAAGCGTTTGACGGTTCAGCGGTGGTGTCTTCGCATTTCCTCCCCTTGGACAAGCTGGGCAAGGGCATCCAAGACTTGGAGTTTCGCCTGGAGAAGAACGGGGAGGTGGTGCAATCGGGCAACACGTCACACATGCTGTTTGGCGTAGACCATTTGGTGGCCTACACCAGCAAATACATGACCTTGAAAATGGGAGACTTGCTCTTCACGGGAACACCAGAAGGCGTGGGCCCTGTGGCTCCTGAAGATGTGTTGGAAGGTTTCTTGGAAGACACCCCGATGTTCAAAGTGCGCGTCAAATAAGTCGGCCCAATTGCTTGGCCACAAACTTGAACCACACCCATGGGGTTTGTAGCAACCGCTCTCCCCATCCAAACACATCTTGCTTCACCCTTAACTCTTCGCGGTATTGCGCCGATTTGAAACCTTTGCTGATGCCTTGTGCCCCGGCCATGGCCACAATGTTGGGGTGCACCTCACCGAGCTTTCCACGCTTCCAACAGGTGAGGTTGAAGTGGTAATCGGCCAAGATGGGAAAGCGTAAGTCAAAGCGCTGGGAAGCAAACAGTGTGGCGCGGTAAAAGGTGCCCTGGTGATGCAAGGTGTTTTTCCAACGCAGGCGTTTGCCGTAGACCGGGGTGTGGATGTGCGGCACAAGCGGGTTGCGTTTGCCGGTGTAGCGTACCGCGCAGGAAAAGATGTCCAAGTTGGTGCGTTCCAGCAATTCGCGGGTGTGCGCCAAGGTTTCTGCAGCGGCCAACTGATCATCGGCGCCCAAGAATAAGAACCAGTGCCCACGGGCCTTGTCGATGCCGATGTTCATGCCGTCATAGATGCCACCATCGGGGGAGGAACGCCACACCAAGTTGAAGCGGGATTCTGCCTCCAGCAACTCCAAAGTGCCGTCTGTACTCCCGGCATCAGAAACAATGACCTCGAAGCCGGTTTCGGTTTGGGCCGCCAACATGTGGAAGGCTGCCTCCAACGCTGCACAGCTGTTGAAGCTGGGAATGATTACCGAGAAGAAAGGACGCGCACTCACTGGGGTACCGAGATGCGGAAATTCAGTTCATCGCTGGGTCGCAGGCGACCGTCTTGACACACCAGTACGTGGGTGCTGAGGCGCTTCATATAAGCATAATCGTGTGTGGCCATGATGACCGCTGTGCCTTCTTGGCTGATTTGATAAAGCAGCTGGAGAATGCCTTCGGTGGTTTCAGGATCGAGGTTACCGGTAGGCTCGTCGGCCAAGATGAGTTCAGGCTGGTTGAGCAGGGCGCGCGCGATGGCCACCCGTTGCTGCTCCCCGCCAGAAAGTTCGTGCGGCATTTTATAGCCCTTCGTGCCCAAGCCAACGAGTTCGAGGACTTCCTCGGCGCGGGCTTTACGCTCAGCTTTTTTCTTCCAACCGGTGGCACGCAGCACAAAGTCCAGGTTGGACAAGACGTTGCGGTCGCTCAGGAGTTCAAAGTCCTGAAACACGATGCCCAACTTGCGGCGCAAGAGCGGCACTTTGCGGCGACGTAGTTTGTTGAGGTCCGTACCGCACACTTCAGCGGAACCCTCAATCAAAGGGATGTCCGCATAGAGGGTTTTGAGGAAGCTCGATTTGCCCGTACCAGTTTTGCCAATGAGGTAAATAAACTCCCCCGGGTGAATGGTGAGGTTCACCTGGCTGAGCACCACATTGTCTTTGTGGCCCAAGACGCCGTCTTGGATGCGGATGATGGGGGCTGATGCTTCCACGAAATCGAAAGTAGCAAAGCCGGTGCGGGCGCTTGGAGGGCCGCAGGGGCTTTTATGAACAACTGAGTTGGGGTGGAGTTTCGTGTGGGGACCATGACCTTGGGCGCGTATATGCGGCAATTTTTCGCGCGCGCGTGCCCCCACCCATGGGGGCCATCTCACCCCTACCACAAAGTTTTGCACCACAGCAAACAAAGCCGGGAGCGACCCGTTTATACCCGTGTAGAAACGCGTATAATCGTTTCTACTCAAATGCCGCTTTTTTCAACGGATACGGCATTTTTCCACAACGTAAATAGGTTGCGAACCCGATCGCCTACCTTCGTCGAAAACCACGTGCAATGGCAGATATTAACACCGAAAAACTGAAGGCACTGCAGCTTACCCTCGACCGTCTGGACAAGACTTACGGCAAGGGCACCGTCATGAAATTGGGCGATGAAGCAGTCGAACAAGTGGAGGTCATTCCCTCCGGATCACTCACCCTCGACCTGGCCTTGGGCATTGGCGGTTTCCCTCGCGGACGCGTTGTGGAAATTTACGGTCCCGAGTCCTCGGGTAAAACCACCCTGGCCATCCACGCCATTGCCGAGGCCCAAAAGAAAGGTGGCATTTGCGCAATCATCGATGCAGAGCACGCCTTTGACAAATTCTACGCAGAGTCCCTTGGAGTAGACACCGAGAACCTGCTGATCTCACAGCCAGACCACGGGGAGCAAGCTCTGGAAATCGCCGACAACCTCATCCGTTCCGGAGCCCTGGACTTGGTGGTGGTGGATTCGGTAGCCGCCCTCACTCCGCGCGCAGAGATCGAAGGTGAAATGGGCGACTCGCAGGTAGGTCTGCAAGCGCGCTTGATGAGCAAGGCACTGCGTAAGCTCACCGGTACCATCAGTAAAACCGGTTGCTGCTGCATTTTCATCAACCAGCTTCGAGAGAAGATTGGCGTTATGTTCGGCAACCCAGAAACCACTACCGGTGGTAATGCGTTGAAGTTCTACTCGTCGGTACGCCTGGACATCCGCCGCGCAGGCCAGATCAAAAACGGCGATCAGGTGATGGGATCGCGCACCAAGGTGAAGGTGGTCAAGAACAAAGTGGCTCCACCTTTCCGCCGCGCTGAATTTGACATCATGTATGGCCAAGGCGTGTCTAAGACCGGTGAAATCATCGACCTGGGTGTGGACCACGGCATCATCAAAAAGAGCGGTTCGTGGTTCAGCTACGGCGAAACCAAACTGGGTCAAGGCCGCGACGCGGTGAAGTCCCTCCTGCTGGACAACCCCGAGCTCATGGAAGAGCTCGAAGGGCTGATCAAGGCTGAACTCGCAAAATAATCTGGGCTTTTGCCTGGGAAGAAAGTCCTCCGCGTGGGGGACTTTTTTCATTTTTGACCCATGAAGTACCTGTACATCCTGTTGTTATTGCCCTTATGCTGGGCGTGTGACCCCCCTGCGGACAGCACCTCCTCCGAAGGTATGTTGGCCGACACCACCTCACTGGCGGGTCGCCTGCAGTCGCTGGCTGATGCCATCAAAGCTGACCCCAACAACCGGGAACTGTACTTGGAACGCGCGGCGCTGTTCCGCTCCACAGCCAAGTGGCCCCAGGCCATGGCCGACCTGGACCGCGTGCTGCGCTTGGACACCATGGACAACGAAGCCCTTGCACTCAAAGGCCTCTACAACCTTGACCAAGCCAAATTCAACGAGGCCTACGAGAACTATGCTCGCTGCGTGCAAAATGACCCCGAAGATGTCACCTGCCTGCTCGGCCAAGCGGAAATTGAGCTGCTACTCAACAAGTACAGCGAGGCCATTGAACTGATCAACCGCGCCCTGCGTGCAGATGAATTTGCCATCAAGGGCTACTGGCTCAAGGGACGGTATTACAAGGAATTGGGAGACACCACACTGGCGCGCTCAAGCTACGCCACGGTGGTGGAAATAGACCCCACTTACGCCGACGCTTACATCCAACTGGGGTTGCTTTGGGCCGAAGATCGCCCTGAACTTTCGGAAGGGTACTACCGCTCTGCGATCACGTACAAACCCGCCTCTACCGATGCCCTGTACAACCTGGCCAAACTCATGCAAGACCAAGCCGGAGATGACCAGGTTAAACTTTACGAAGCCATGGAACTTTACGCCCAGCTTGAGGCGCAAGATCCCATGGACGCCCGCCCGCACTTCAACCGTGGATTCATTCAATTGGAATACTTCCAGCACTACGACACGGCGGCAACCTACTTTGAACAGGCCATCGAGCGCTACGGACTGTACTACCAAGCCTACTACAACCGCGGCTTGTGCATGGAAAGCATGGGCGATTTGATTGGCGCCGAGCGGGACTACCGCCAAGCCCTCACCATTGAACCCACCTACGATCCGGCCGCATTGGCCTTGGCCCGCGTGTTAGGGGAGTAAGCCCTTGGTCATGTTCTCGAACAGAGGCATGATTACCGTGTGCGTGCTTTGGTCCACGTGCTCTTCGTGGAAGGGAATGAACACCGCCATGGCGCGGTAATACACAATGTTCTGGTTGTCTTCCGGTGAGAAGGTGGCGTACAACTCAAACTGCAAGTAGTTGCTGCCCGGGATGTTGTCCACTTCAAAATTAGCTTCGCCTCCAAACCAACCATCATCGCGCTGTTTGCGTGTGGTTTCGCGTCCATCGGCGAGTGAAATCTCGTTGCGTTCTTCGGTGCGGATGCGGTATCCTTCAGGAACCTCTACACGAAAGTAAATGGTGTTGGTACCCTCGGCCATACGCAGCTCATCGTAGTCCTTGCGCTCGCCTGATGTGATGCCTTGCTCGTACCCCCTAAGGCCATCAAAACCGCTGTAGTCAAAGGTGTTCAACTTGGGTTTCTTGGTGGGAGTGGTGCGCAGCAGTCCGTAAAATGCATCGGCGATATACAACTCACCGTCGAGGGCCCAGAGGCCTTCGGGCAAACCGAGGGTGCCTTTCTTGCCGTCTTCGTATCCACGATCTCCTGTGCCACAGTACACCTTTGCCTCTCCCTTGTCCAGGGTGAGCACCTGGCGTCGGTGGCTGTCCGATACAAACACACGACCGGCCGTAACAGTCAACGCAGTGGGCTGCAACAACTTGACCTCGCTGCTGTCGTTGGTGAAGACAGTGCTGAGGCCCTCCTCGGGTGCATAGCGGCGAACATTCCGAGAACCTGCTTCAAGAATCAGCAAGCCGCCTTCTCCGTCAAACGACAAGTCCCAAGGTCCGTGCATGCCCGCTTGTCGCGGATCCGCATGGTCATTTTGCGCCGGGTGACCAATGCCGGCAATGGGTGCCGCCTTTTGGGTCAACAAGTCCATTTCCCACACTTGGTGGAATCCGGTCATGGCGATGTAGAGCTTGCCTTTGGATACCAGCAATCCAGTGGGACCGTTGATGGCACCAGTAGTGCCAAACACTTCTTGCGGGGCAATCAATGCAGCCTCTCCCGTTCCCAGTACAGTGGTCACCTGGCGGGTGCGCAAGTTCACTGCGCGAATGGCATGGTTGTACGTATCTGCGACATACAGCACGTTGGACTCCTTGTCCAGCGCCAATCCAGATGGCCCGTTGAAGCGGGCGTTGTTGATGTACCCGTCTTGGAACCCGCGTACGTTCTGGCCGATGCGCGCGTTGATTTCTCCGTCGAGGTCCACCAGCAAAATGCGATCACGCTGTTGGTCAGAGACGTAAAAACGGCCTTCATTACCGGCATACACCAAGTCGGTGGGCGAGGCAATCAATTTCTTGGGCAGGCGGTCGATCAACACCTCTTTGCTCAAAATAGAACCCGAGGTGCGCAGAGGAAAGACGGTTTTACTGGTCAGGTCACGGATGGTTGGCACCGCTTCGTCCATGCCCGCGTGGCCTGAGAATCGGCGGTAGACGCGACCACCGCTGAAGGTGAGCACGGCATGCGGCATTTGAGCGGCCCCCAGGGTCTCCCTGGGTTCTTCACTTGCAAACACGGCCACGGGCATGCGCAGCTCGTAGCGCACCAATTGGTCGTTCACCCATGCGGTATCCGGGGATGTGCCCTGAGGTGTGCAGAGTACGTGAATGATTTGCACCGGGCTGAAACGCGCGAGTTCTGCCTCCAGTTCGCGTGCGTATTGGATGCTGCCGGGAACGGTTGGATCCACCACGTGAACCAAACGCATAAAGGCATGGTTCTCGCGATGGAAGTCAATGGACTTATCGGTGTTGAACCACCACACATCCCGGGACCAACGCAGTTTTTTGATGTTGGACTTTTGGCCCATGAATTCCTCCAGACTTTTGGGAACTGCAGTGGTGTCGGTTTGGGCTTGGGAGAGCGGCGTGAGCGTCAGCAGCGCCAGGGCCATCAACAATGATCGCATGTTCAATTTGGTTTGTGCTAGCGGTACAACAAGTGTTCCGAAAGTAACGCGCATTCAAAAGACAAAAAAGGGGAACCGCATGGATTCCCCTTTTTGATATGCTATGTGTCCGGATTACTTCACCTGGTCCACCACAGCCTTGAAGGCTTCTGGGTGATTCATGGCGAGGTCGGCCAGGACTTTACGGTTGAGCTCAATGCCGGCTTTGTTCAGTCCACCCATGAATTGTGAGTACGACATGCCGTGCTGGCGAGCACCTGCGTTGATACGTGCGATCCACAGGCGACGGAAGTTGCGCTTGCGTTGTTTACGACCGATGTACGAGTACACCATGCCTTTTTCAACGGCGTTCTTTGCAACGGTCCATACATTCTTACGGGCTCCGAAATATCCCCGGGCCTGCTTCATGACTTTTTTACGTCGGGCCCGCGATGCTACCGCATTTTTACTTCTTGGCATTTCTTTTTGTTTTTTGACCAACAGTGCCACTTGCGTGGGCTTGAAACTGGCGGCCGGGTTCTACATTAACCAGGTTGTTCCTTCAACCCTTACTTCAGCAATTGCTTGCGGATGTTTGGCTCATCAGCTTTGTGCACCAAACCGGACTTGGTCAGATTGCGCTTCTGCTTGGTCTCCTTCTTGGTCAAGATGTGACTCTTGAAGGCGTGCTTACGCTTGATCTTACCAGTACCGGTCAGCTTAAATCGCTTCTTAGCGCTGGATTTGGTTTTCATTTTTGGCATTGCTGCACTATTTATTTCCCGCTCTGGCGGGGTGATTCCTTCGCTGCGCCCGAGGTCGAATTACTTCTTCTTCGGGTTGATCATCATGGTCATGCGTTTGCCCTCCAGTTTGGGGAGCTGCTCAACCAGTCCAACATCTTCCAACTCCTGGGCGAATTTCAACAGCAGAATTTCGCCGCGTTCCTTGAACACAATGGTGCGTCCTCGGAAAAACACATACGCTTTCACTTTCGAGCCTTCCTCGAGGAATTTACGTGCGTGCTTGAGTTTAAATTCAAAATCGTGGTCGTCGGTGTTGGGCCCAAATCGGATCTCTTTGATGGTCACCTTGCTTTGGTTGGCCTTGAGTTCCTTTTGACGCTTCTTCTGATCGTACAAGAACTTGCGGTAATCGATGATGCGACAAACCGGCGGATCCGCTTTTGGAGAGATCTCCACGAGGTCCAATTCTTGTTCTTCAGCCATGCGCTGAGCTTGAGCAAGCGAGTAAACGCCTACTTCTACGTTGTCTCCGACAACACGTACCGGGTCGGCATTGATACGGCGGTTGATCCGATGCGGATCTTCGGGCTTGACGATCCGTCCGCCCCGTCTTCTGCCTCTTCTAGGTTTCCTTCCTATGGTTTCCTGAGATTGGTGAGTATTCTAAAGTTGTGTTCCGTTTACGCCAGCATGGCTTCTACTTCGTCCTGCACGTGCTTGCAGAAATCGGCTATAGACATGGCTCCCATGTCCCCTTCGCCCTGCTTTCGTGGGGCTACTTGGCCGCTTTCGGCTTCTTTCTCTCCTACAATCAGCATGTATGGAACCCGCTCTAGCTCTGCTTCACGGATCTTTTTGCCAATTTTTTCGCCACGCGCGTCAACGGAGGCGCGAATATCGGACTTTTCTAGGACTTCTAAAACCTGGTTTGCGTAGTCGTTGAATCGGTCCGAAATCGGCAAAATGCGCACTTGTTCTGGGGTGAGCCAGAGTGGGAACTTACCCGCACAGTGCTCGATCAGAATGGCCACAAATCGCTCCATCGATCCAAACGGTGCGCGGTGAATCATCACCGGACGGTGCTTTTGGTTGTCCGACCCGGTGTACTCCAGCTCAAAACGCTCGGGCAGGTTATAGTCCAGTTGCACGGTACCCAACTGCCATTTTCGCCCGATGGCATCACGCACCATGAAGTCAAGCTTGGGACCGTAGAAGGCCGCCTCGCCGTATTCCACTACGGTATTCAGTCCTTTTTCGGTAGCCACCTCGGCGATCGCCTTTTCGGCCAACTCCCAGTTGGCCTGCGAACCGATGTATTTCTCGGGCTTCTCAGGGTCACGCAACGACACTTGTGCGATGAAATCCTGGAAGTCGAGGGTTTTGAAGATGTACAGCACCAGGTCGATCACTTTGCCGATCTCTTCCTTGATCTGCTCTTGCATGCAGAAGATATGGGCATCGTCCTGGGTAAAGCCACGTACACGTGTCAAGCCGTGCAACTCACCGCTCTGCTCGTAGCGGTACACGGTGCCGAACTCTGCCAAACGCAATGGGAGGTCCTTGTACGAGCGGGGCTCAGCGTTGAAAATCTCGCAGTGGTGCGGGCAGTTCATGGGCTTGAGCAAGTACACCTCCCCTTCTTGCGGGGTTTGGATGGGGCGGAAGCTGTCTTCGCCGTACTTGTCCCAGTGACCTGAGGTTTCGTAGAGTTTTTTGTTGCCGATGTGCGGGGTGACCACTTGTTGGTAACCGGCCTGGCGCTGCGCGCGCTTGAGGAAATCCTCGAGGCGACCGCGGAGGTCAGCACCTTTGGGCAGCCACAGTGGCAAACCCTGCCCTACACTCTGGGAGAACGAGAACAGTCCGAGCTCTTTGCCAAGCTTGCGGTGGTCGCGCTTTTTGGCTTCTTCCAGCAGCGCCAAGTGCTCTTTGAGTTGCTGCTTCTTGGGGAAGGTGACGCCGTAAATACGGGTCAGCTGGGCGCGGTTCTCATCGCCTTTCCAGTAAGCACCCGCCACTTTCAACAGCTTGATGGCCTTGATGGCCCCGGTGTGCGGGATGTGAGGTCCACGGCACAAATCGGTAAAGCCACCTTGGGTGTAAAAGGTGATGGTGCCCTCCTCCAAATCAGAGATCAGCTCCAGTTTGTATTCGTCGCCCTTCTCCTCGAAGTACTTCACGGCATCGGCCTTGGAGACTTCCTTGCGAACGAACGGATTCTTTTGCTTGGCGAGTTCGGCCATCTTCTGCTCCACCTTGGGAAAATCCTTGTCTGAAAAGACGTGATCGCCAAAGTCGATGTCATAGTAGAAGCCGTTTTCGATGGGGGGGCCAATGGCCAGTTTTATGTCCGGGTAGAGGGCTTCAAAGGCTTCGGCCATCAGGTGGGCCGAAGAGTGCCACAGGGTGCTTTTGCCGGCGTCGTCGTTCCAGGTGAGGAGCTTGAGTTCGGCGTTTTCGGTGATCGGGCGCTGTGCGTCGCGCACTTCTCCGTTCACCTCTGCTGCAAGTACATTGCGTGCAAGTCCTTCGCTGATGGACAGCGCAATGTCCATGGCAGTGGTGCCCTCGGCTACTTTACGAACAGAGCCGTCCGGCAGGGTAATGTCAATCATGGTATGAGTTTCTGGCGGGCAAAGATACCCAATTCAAAGTCGCATTCAGCGGTCTTTTACGGCTTGGTGCGCACCTTGTTCCAGTCTTTGACTTGCCATTTGATCCAAGCAGTGGAAATGTGGTTGCCGTGGTCGTCGGTGCACTTGACCTCAAAGCTGACCAGCACTGCATCTTGGGTCTTGAGCGGCTCGATGACTTCGGCCTCGAGTTTTTCCAAGGGGATTTCGAAGTGGGTATGGACGGCGGTCTTGGCTTGGTAGTGGTAACTCACTTCCATGTTTTGCATGATGAGGCGGTACTTCTTGGCGTCCAAGCACGACAACAGCGCAATGCCGCAAGACAGCTCACTGACGGTGGCCAAACAGCACGCGTGAATGCCCCCCAAGTGGTTTTTGTTCTTGCGAATGAACGGTGCGGTACACGCCACAAATCCAGGCTTGATGTCGTCCACCTTGAACTTGTGAGGGCCGTTGAAGGGGATGCCTTTGCGCAACAAAAATCCCAGCTTGCGTCGTCCGGTGGCCGACGTATAGGCCGATTCAAAAAAGGGGGTGAGGTTCATGACTTCAAGGTGGGAAGAATTTGGAGATGCTCGGCACGCCGAATAAAAAAACCGCCCGGCAGGAACCGAGCGGTTTTCGAAATCCGATTTACACCATCCCATTGGCCGGCCGGGTACACAGAAGGGACCGGCTAGTTTCGTGTCGTCCGCACTTGTTCACAGTAAATCGGAACCAAAACCACCGTCGGACCAGGGTGAACAAATACTGGTCACAACGGCTCTGAACACGTTATGAAGCTACCTGCTCCGCGGGATGGAGGATGGCATCAATGTCGGGTTTGAAATACTGATCGCTTTTCAAAATCTTGCCGTCTTCGCGCAAGATGGGCTGGCCATCGGCGCCCAGCTTGCTCATGTTGGAGCGCTGGATCTCCTGAAAGACTTCGACAATCTTGTCCTGCAAGCCGTGCTTGAGGATGGTGCCGCACAAGATGTAAAGTTGGTCCCCAAGGGCGTCTGCGATTTCGGTCAAATCCCCGTCGCGGGCAGCCTGAAGATACTCGTCGTTCTCTTCTGCCATCAATCGGTGGCGCAATTGCACGTCTGCATGGCTGATTGCGCCGCGGGGCTCGTACTCGTTTTCAATGCCAAACGCATTGTGAAATTGCTCTACGCAGCCGATGATGTCCTTGAATTCCATTTACCGAAATGTAGCAGGAAGCCGCCGAGACCACTCAAATGCCTGACCTCCAGTTGTCCACGATGGCGCCACACTTTTCCACTGAAGAAGCACAAGCAACTGCCAGTCAACCCCTTAACATCGTTTAACGAACCATAAAACTGCACTCCTCACAGACCTGCTGAACTTTGTTTGACTCCCTGCCGCCACTTGCGGTCAGTGGGATGTGCTGATTATTTTGCGGCGCTTTCAGTTCTATCCGAACCGCGAGCGTCACCAAATCACTGAATATGGAAGAGTCTCTGGGAGGAGCGGTGCCCCAACCGCCCGCCGACATTCAAGCCCTGGGCGAACGCATCAAGCAAGAGAGCGCGTTTGTGGACTTGCTTCAACACGAAATGGACAAAGTCATCATCGGCCAACGGGACATGACCCAAAAGCTGATGATTGGTTTGTTGAGCAACGGGCACGTGCTGCTGGAAGGGGTTCCGGGTCTGGCCAAAACCCTCGCCATCAACACCCTGGCCAAAGCCACCAACGTCAGCTTCAACCGCATCCAATTCACCCCAGACCTGTTGCCTGCGGATTTGGTGGGTACCCTCATCTACAATCAAAAGAAAGAGGAGTTTGCCGTGAAGAAAGGCCCGGTGTTCGCCAACTTCATTTTGGCCGACGAGGTCAACCGCGCTCCCGCCAAGGTGCAATCAGCGCTGCTGGAAGCCATGCAGGAACGCCAAGTGACCATCGGCCCCGACACCTATCCTCTGCCCGAGCCCTTCCTGGTACTGGCCACGCAAAACCCCGTTGAGCAGGAGGGCACCTACCCTCTGCCCGAGGCCCAAGTAGACCGCTTCATGCTCAAAGTAGTGATTGGCTACCCCAGCAAGGATGAAGAAAAACGCATCATCCGCAGCAACATCAGCGCTGGATCGCGTCCGCAACCACAACCCGTGATCACTCCTGAACAAATCGTGCGTGCGCGCAACACGGTACGCGAGGTGTACATGGACGAGAAAATCGAGCAGTACATCGTGGACATCGTGTTTGCCAGCCGCAGTCCAGAAGAATATGGTTTGGGTCATCTCAAAAACCTCATCCAGTTCGGCGGTTCGCCCCGTGCCAGCATAAACATGGCGCTGGCAGCCAAAGCCTACGCCTTCTTGAAGCATCGCGCCTATGTCATTCCGGAAGACGTGCGTGCAGTTTGCATGGATGTCATGCGCCACCGCATCGGCATCACCTACGAGGCCGAGGCCGAAAACATCACCCAAGAGCAAATCATCACCGAAATCCTCAACCGTGTAGAGGTGCCTTAAGCCCCGTTTGATCCATGGAAACCGCCGACTTGCTGAAGAAAGTAAGGGCCATCGAGATCAAAACCCGTGGCCTCTCCAACCAGGTGTTCTCGGGCGAATACCAAGCGGCCTTCAAGGGCCGAGGCATGGCCTTTGCCGAAAACCGAGAGTACCAACACGGCGACGAAGTGCGCACCATCGACTGGAACGTGACCGCGCGCATGGGTCGTCCGTTTGTCAAGGTGTTTGAGGAAGAACGCGAGCTGACCGCTGTGATTTTGGTAGATGTCAGCGCCTCAGAAAACTTCGGGACCCAGGGCCAATTGAAGCGCCAACTCATTGCCGAGTTGACCGCAGTGTTGGCCTTTTCAGCGATCCAAAACAACGACAAGATTGGGGTGCTGCTCTTCACCGATCGGGTGGAGAAGTTCATCCCCCCTAAAAAAGGCAAGTCGCACATCCTGCGCATCATCCGTGAGCTGTTGGACTTCACGCCCGAAGGCACCGGCACCGACATCGGCATGGCCTTGGAATACTTGATGCGCGTGCAAAAGCGCCGTGCCATCACCTTTGTGCTTTCGGACTTCATGGACGACGGCTTTGACCAGGCCTTGAGCATGGCCCGCCGGCGCCATGACCTGGTGGCTCTCCACGTCTTTGACCGTCACGAACGCGACCTGCCTGACTTGGGTCTGGTCCAATTCGCCGACCCCGAGACTGGAGAACAAAAGTGGATCGACACCTCGCGAAAAAAAGTGCGTGAAGAATACGCCAAAGCGCGCCGCAAATGGGAAAAGCAACTCAACGAACGCCTGACCCGCTGTGGGGTGGACGTCGCCCATCTGGCGACTGGCGCGGACTATGTGCGGCCACTTATGAACTTGTTTAAACAGCGCGGATGAACGCCCGCATGCTGGTCATAGCGTGCCTGCTCGCAGGACTTACTTCCTGGGCTAAAGAGGCCTCGGTCACCGCCGATCGCGACAGCTTGCGGATCGGAGAGCCGGTGTACCTCTCGCTGCGAGTGTGCCATGACATCAGCACCGATTCACTCACCGTCCAATGGCCCAGTTGGCCTGAGGAACTGATCCCTGGCGTGGAAGTGTTGCTGGCCGATACCCAGCGCACGTACGTGCCCGATGCCGATGCACCCTATTTCCATTGCCAAGAACAGGTGCTGGTGGTGACCGTATGGGACACGGGGGTTGTTGCCCTGCCGCCGTTTGCCCTGACCACTACCGCAGGGCAACTCCAAACCGAACCGTTGTTGTTGTACAGCGCCGGGCCGGAGGTGGACCACAGCGGTACATTCCAAGATGTCAAACCTCCTCTTGCGCTGGCCTACACCAACACTGATTGGCTCATCGACCATTGGTACTATGTGTTAGCGGGGCTGCTGGGTGCAGCGGCCCTCACGTGGTTCTTGCTGCGCAGCAAACCGGTACCGGAAAACACCCCTACGCCCGAAGCACCGCGCGAGGCCATACCACACATCCAAGCCTTCGAAGCCTTGGAGGCTTTGCAAAAGCAGCAGTTGTGGCAACAGGGCAAAATCAAACGCTACCACAGCTTACTCAGCGATGTGTTCCGTCAATACCTGGAAGGACGTTACCAAATTGCCGCGCTCGAGGCGACCTCGGATGAAATCATGGACGCAATGCGCGGCCGGGGATTGCCTGCAGATGTGTTGCAGGAGATTGCCCCCACCCTCCACCTGTCGGACTTGGTAAAATTCGCCAAGTACAACCCCTCGTCCACCGAGCACCAAACCGCCTGGGAAGCGGTCCACCGTTTTGTGGAACGCACCCGGCCCCAATTCCCAAGCGCATGAGACGGGAAACCTGGTGGTGCATAGCAGCTGTAGTGGCAGGCCTGTTGGCCAGCCTAATTCTGGTTTGGCAAGAACACGACCGCTTCGAATGGGCCGTGCCCGAAGCGTTTTGGGGACTGCTCGCCATTCCTGTGTTGGGCGCATGGACCCTTTGGAAGTACAGCTCCCAAGTGGGCGTGTTGCACAACAGTGCGCGCACGGCATGGCAAGGATTGTCCGAGAGCATCGTAGCCCTGAGCCGTCACGGACTGGTGGCCCTGCGCATGGTGGTGCTCACAGGGTTGGTGTTGGTGCTGGCTCGTCCCCAATCCAGCAGAGACTTGGTGGACCAAACCACCGAAGGCATCGACATCATCATGGCCATGGACGTGTCAACCTCCATGCTTGCACGGGATTTTCGCCCAAATCGCTTGGAGTCAGCCAAGGAGGTGGCCCAAGACTTTGTGAACGGTCGCAACAACGACCGCATTGGCGTAGTGGTGTACGAAGGCGAAAGCTACACCCAGGTGCCACTCACCACCGATCACCGCGTGGTGCGCACCGCGTTGAGCGAGTTGGAAGCAGGCATGATTGAAGGCGGCACCGCCATTGGCATGGGCCTTGCCACCGCGGTAAACCGCTTGCAGAGCAGCACGGCCAAAAGCAAAGTGGCCATCCTGCTGACCGACGGTGAAAATAACGCCGGTCAAATCAAACCTTTGGATGCCGCACGTTTGGCCGAAACCTTTGATGTTCGAGTGTACACCATCGGAGTGGGCGGATCTGGCAAAGTGCCCATTGCCAAGTGGAACCCCATGCTCCAACGCGAGGAAATCGTATACATCGATTCCAAAATCGACGAGCCCACGTTGACCGAAATGGCCGAGATGACCGGCGGGCAATATTTCCGCGCAAGTAGCGGCAACAAACTCGCCGAGATCTACCAAGAAATCAACGCGCTGGAAACCACGCGCTTCAACACTACTCGGTACAGCCAAAAGTCCGAGAAGTACGCCCCATACCTGTGGATGACCTTGGCCGTATTGCTGGCCGAAATTCTACTGCGTCAAACCGTGTATCGCTGGACCGCATGAGTGCGCCACGCAGCACATACCGCATGGCCCGGGCCGTTTGGACTCTGCTTGGAGTAGAAGCCTTGTTTTGGCTGCTCCTGGGGTTTGCCTACCTGCTGGTGCGCTTCAACTTCCCCAACGTGATGTACCACCGCCCCGAGTGGGCTTGGTTACTCTTGGCGGTTCCGGTGATCACCGCCTTGCAACTCGCCAACCTCGCGGTGCGCAACAAACGTCTCAAGCGGTACGCAGATGACGCCACCCGTGCCTCGGTGGCGCCGCATATTTCTACCGGCCGCATGGTGATGCGATTTGCGTTGATCCGGTTCGGATTGGGCTGCTTGGTTATTGGTCTGGTGGACCCCAAGGCCGGGTACGGCGAAAAAGAAGTCCAGACCTCGGGCATGGAGCTGGTGCTGTGCTTGGACGTGTCCAAAAGCATGCTGGCCGAGGACCACTCGCCCAACCGCTTGGAACTCGCCAAACGCTCCATGCAACAGGTGCTCAAAAACCTCACCGGTGACCGCGTGGCCGTCCTCGTGTTCGCCGGCGAAGCGTACACCACGTTGCCGCTGACCACCGACTACGAAGCGGCCAAGCTCTTTGTGGAAGGCATCAGTACCGACATGATTTCGCGCCAGGGTACGGCCGTTGGTGCTGCCATTGACTTAGCACTGGTGAGCTTCTCGCCCGAGCAAGGTGTGGATCGGGCCATTGTGGTGATCACCGATGGCGAGGACCACGAAGGCGGTGCGCTTTCAGCCGCGCTACGTGCCAAAGAGGCCGGCGTGGATGTGCATGCAGTAGGCATTGGCTCTGCCGAAGGGGCTCCCATACCTCAGTACCGCGCAGGGCGCCAAATCGGATTCAAACAGGACCGCCAAGGCAACACTGTAGTGACCGCCCTGAACGTGGGCATGTTGGAGGAATTGGTGGGTGTGACTGGCGGCGTTTTGGTGCGCGCTGGGGCCACCGACGCCGGACTAGGCGGGCTGCTCCAACGCCTCAGCGAAGCCGAGAAAACCGACTTGGAAACCCGCACCTTCCGCGAATACCGCCACCGTTTTTGGTGGTTCATCTTGCCCGGTGCGGCCTTGCTATTGCTGGAAAGTTTCATCCGCGAACGCCGTCAACGCTGGTCGGCGCCGCTCAATGTCTTGGACGAATGATGCGTTGTATACTCCTTGTGATCGCAACCGGCTGGACCTTTGTAGCCGGGGCACAATCGCTCAAGCGGGTGGCTGCAGATGCGCACACGGCCTACCACGAAGAGGCGTACCTCAAGGCCGACAGTTTGTACGGTATGGTGCGCTCCCAAGCCCCTGAGCACTTCGCCTATACCTACAACGCCGCCCTGACCAAGTACCGCCTGACCCAACTTGACAGTGCAGAAGTGCTGTTTACGCTGGCCTTGGCGCAAACCGATTCGATGCAAGCTGCGGTGCACTACAATTTGGGCAACAACGCCTTGATGGATTGGGTGCTGCAAGACTTAGAGCTTGAACATGTGGCGGTGCTGTTGGAAGAAGCGTCGGCCAGCGAAGGGCTTTCGGTACAGGAGCGCTTGACACAGTTTTTGGAAAAGGACTCTTTGCTGGTCGTGCAGCAAACGCTGTTGGACGGCAAAGAAGCTGCACTGGATAGGGCGATCGACCACTACAAATCTACCCTGCGCCTGGATCCTTCGGATGAGGACGCGCGCTACAATTTGCTGTTTGCCCGCGGTAAAATCCCCCCTCCCCCTGGTACAGAACCACCTGCAGACGAAGATCAATCAGAAGACGATTCACCGGAAGACACACGGATCAAAGAACTCAAAACCCAAGCCTTTGAATACATTCGGGAAGGCAAGTTTGAGCAGGCCTTCAACCTGCTGAACGGCGCCAAGCAGCGCAACCCCGGGCTACAAGGGCTGGATGGACTGTTGGATAAACTCAGCCTGGTGCTGGAAATTCTGTACGACGCATGAGAATACGCATGACCTTGCTGGCCTTGTTGGTGACCACCGGTTTGAGCGCACAGAATGCGCTCTCCCAGCGCGACTATTTTGACAACGCCGCCAAACAATTCCTCGACGGCAAAAAGAAAGAGGCCATCCAAACCTTGGAGTCGGGACTCAAGGCTTACCCCAACGACCCGTCCATGGAGAAGCTCGCCGAAGCCTTGCTCAAAGAGATGGAGCAGCAACAACAACAGCAGCAAAACCAGCAACAAGAGCAGCAGTCCCAACAAGAGCAACAGGAAAATCAAAACGGCTCCGACGGGAACGACAATCCCGAGCAAAACAAGGAGAAAAATGGGGATGCCGGCAAAAACAGCGAAGGCGACCCCAACCGCGATCCCGAAGACGGCAACCAACAAGGTGAAGGCAACGAGGACGCCCATGGCGACCGACCACAGGATGAATCAAAACCCGAACGCAACACCGGCGAAGACGGGAAGCCCAAGGACCCCGGCGCTTCTGGCGGCAACGCCTCAGATGGTCAGCAAGAAGAAGACGGCAAGCCCTTTTCACGCGGGGAAGCTGAACGCATGCTCAAGGCCCTGAACGCCCAAGATCAAGCCACCAAACAACGAATACTGCGCGCCCAGCAAGGCCGCAAAGGCAAATCCTCCAAAAGCGAAAAAGACTGGTAATCATGCAACGAATGCTGTTGATCGCTGCGTGCTTGTTGTCCACCGCAGCCCTGTGTGCCCAAGAGTTGAAAGTAGCGGTGAACCGCAAGGCCATTGCCTTGTCGGACGTGCTCTCTTATGAGGTCTCCTTGGTGAATGCCGAAGGGGAAATTACGCTGCCTAATTTTGAGCATTTCCGCGTGGTCAAAGGACCAACGATCGGTTACGAGCACAGTACGTTTGGCAACCAAATCACCTCCGTTTACAAGGAAACCTACTTGCTACGCCCTTTGCGTCCCGGCACCTTCATGCTGCCAGCTGCCAAGGCGCAAATCCCAGGCAAAACACTGGCCTCGAACCGCGTGGAAATCGAAGTGGTCCAGAATTCTGCTGATGCGGATAAGCGCAACTCTGCCGGTGATTTCATGGCCCAAATTTCCACCAACAAAACCACGGTTTATGTGGGCGAACCGTTGGTGGCCTCCTACCAGGTGTTTGCCGCCTACCGCACCCGCCGCTACCAATTCGATTGGCAGGACACCGACGGCTTCTACACCGAAGAACTCGAGACCGACAACCAGCTCACCGTCAAAAACATCGGTGGGCGCAACTTGGAAACCGCCGAGGCCAAACGACAGCTGCTCTTTCCCCAGCGCTCTGGCGAGGTGCGAATCGAGCCATTTACGGCGTTGGCAGAAAAGGTGATCCGCTCTGGTTTTCGCGCCCGGTACGAACCCGTTTCGGCCACCAGCCGCGCCAAGCTGATCACCGTGCGCCCGTTGCCTCCTGGCAAACCCTCGGACTTTGTAGGCACCTTCTTGGACTACGACATTACCATGGTGGCCTCCAAGAGGGACTTGCAGGCCAACGAAGCCATTGATGTTACAGTCACCATCTCAGGGAAAGGAAACTTGAACTTGGTCACTGCGCCTGACATTGACTGGCCTTCAGACTTTGAAGTGTACGACCCCAAGCAAGTGGACCGCATCAACATCACCCGCTACTCAGAATCAGGCAAACGCAGGTTTGAGTACGTGGTGATTCCGCGTTCGGCAGGTTCGTTCGAGGTCCCTGGCTTATCCCATTCCTGGTTCAACCCCGACACCGAGCAATACGAAAAGGCCACCACCTCTCCGCTACGGTTTGAAGTGGTTCCCGGTTCGGGCAATGCCACAGGTCCTACTTTTTCCAACAGTCCCATCACGCAAACCGAGGTGGAAACCCTCAACCAAGACATCCGCCACATCCGCAACGATGCTGGTGGATGGAGTGGAAGCGGGCCATTTTTGGGATCGGTACCGTTTTGGGGAGCGACGGCCCTGCCGTTGTTTGCCGCTGCGGCCTTTGTTCTGGTCTACAGGCGCCGCGGAGAAGCCTTGGAAGACACAGCTGCAAACCGTCAAAAACGAGCAGCCAAGGTCGCACGCAAATACCTCAAGCAAGCCGAAGCTGCTGTGGGCGCCAACAAGGACTCTTTTTACGATGCCCTCTCTCGCAGCTTGTTTGGGTACCTCGCTGACAAGTGGTCCATCCCCCTCAGCGAGTTCAACCGCGAGACGTTGGCCGGACTGCTGTCTGCCCGCGTAAGCCCACAGGAAACCCAAACCGTTTTGGACTTGGTGGACCGCTGCCAAGAGGCCCGCTTTAGTCCGGTAGCCACGCTCTCCCAACGCGACGCCTTGGAACAAACTGCTGCCGTCATTCAAACCCTGGAACACGCATGAAAACCTGGATGACTTTGCTACTTATGGCCTGCACCACATGCACCTGGGGCCAATCGGAATCCGAGTGGTTTGTGCGCGGCAACGCCCATTACAATGCCCAAGCGTACGATTCGGCGCGGTTGGCCTACACGCATGCTTTGGCTGAAGGGCCGCATTTTGCCTCGGAATACAACTTGGGCAACACCTACTTCCGCTTGGGTGAATACCCGAACGCCATCCTTCACTGGGAGCGTGCTGCACGCCTGCAGCCCGGTGATGCGGATGTGGCAGTCAACTTGACGCTGGCCCGTGCCCGAATCTTCGACGACATCCCCGAAGAAGCCCCGAACACCTTTGTCCAACGCATACAGTCCCCCTCGGCACTAAATCTGTACGCTTGGCTTGCGATTGGATGGGCCAGTGTGATTGGCCTCTGTGTGATCTTGCGCACCCTGCACCCCCAACGCAAGCGCAGCTGGACGGCCCTTGCGGCCATCGGCGCTCTGCTGTTGGTATTGGTACTGGGTATTGGGCTGTGGGCCAAAGGCGCCTCCCAAGTCGAGAGCGCAGCCATCCTCATGGCCCCCAAAGTCGATGTCTACACCGCGCCAGAAAGCAACAGCTTGGCCTTCGTACTTCACGCGGGTACCAAAGTGGAGCTGCTTGAGGTCCTTGAGTCAGGTTGGATCAAAGTGGAAATCGCCGGCGGAGCAATCGGCTGGATGCGTGATGAAGGGTACACACCTATCTAGGGCAAAGAAAAGGGGCTCCGATACCATCGAAGCCCCACTAACCTTAACCAAAATAATTAACCAAAATGTATGGAGCGAGTGCTCCGGTCGAACGCCTTGTAGCTGCTAAACTGCGTTCATGGGTAATACACTTCAAACATAAAAGCCCCTACCACTAGCAGTGTAGTCAATCGCCTGCCATTGTTTGTCAGCATTTTCCTGCGCACATGAAGTCGCACCGGAATGCGAGAAATTCTTCATCTTCCCCCTGCCAAAATCACCCCCATGCTGATTGCTTACATCTGCGCAGGAATCATCGCCCTGGTTCTCTTGGCCGGATTGCTTGCCCCCCGGGATATGGGCCTCGCCAAAGCCATGCGCATTGCCGCTTCCCGCGACCAAGTCTGGTCCCGCATCTCCAACCTCCGCGAACTGGACAAATGGAATCCGTGGAGCGCCAAAGACCCCAACATCGAACAGCAATTCACCGGTACCGACGGCCAAGTCGGCTCCCAAATGCACTGGCAAAGCAAAGTCCGCGGCGTGGGCCAAGGCCGCCAAGAAATCACCGCACTCACACCCCACGAGCGCATAGACATGGACATCGAATTCATCCAACCCCGCACCGGCATCGCCAAAAGCGCAGTCACCATGACTGGAGAAGACGGCGCAGTAGAGGTCACCTGGAGCTTCCAATCCAAAATGCCCTACCCCTTCAACGCTCTGATGCTGGTCATGAATTTTGAAAAAGTCATGGACAAGGACTTCACCGAAGGCCTGGCCCGTCTCAAAGCACTTTGCGAGGCAGAGTAATCGCCCAAAGACCCAAAAAGAAAGAAGCCCTCGACGTTTCGAGGGCTTCTAACCTTAACCAAATTGTTACTTAACTGCTATGTTAAACCTTTGTGCTTTGCCTTTGAGAGAAAAGAACTTGCACTGACACCGGGCGCTTATCTCCGGTTTTCTGATTCAAATCTATGCGCACGGTTTCGATCTGGCTGTAGGAACTAAAATCAAAGCCCTTGTCAGACAATTCCGACAACTGTCCTACAAGCCCTTGCCCAAATCCAACCTTTCGTTATTTTTGCCATCCACTTTTAGGGGCCATAGCTCAGTTGGCTAGAGCGTTTGACTGGCAGTCAAGAGGTCCGGGGTTCGAATCCCCGTGGCTCCACAAAGAGGTCTGAGACCTAAAAGCCGTGCACGTCAGTGCATGGCTTTTTTCTTGTCCAGACCGAACCAAACTCTGCAGGATTTGAATGAGGGGGGGGACAAGAAAAAAGCCATAGGACCCGCGGATGCGGGGCTCGGCTTTTAGGTCTCAGGCCTTTTGTTTAGCTCCCCCCCTCCGATCGCGCGCAGCGCAATCCCTCGTGCTCTATCAACCTTAGTAAAGGGTCTGACCTCAACAAATCAACGTCCTGCAACCTCGCGCCAGCGAAAGCCACTCCCCATACCGACCTAGCACCCACCCAAAATGCCCATCACCACGCGCAAGCGAGTGCCAAAAACCACCGAACCTCTGCGACTACCGCCAAAACAAAACCACCAAAACCCAAAACGCCCATCACCACCCGCAAGCGAGTGTTACCACTCTCGTGTCATAACGGCAACAGCCCTTCCGCGCCAATCTCTCCCCACAAAACCCCAACACTCCCCAACTTCCTTGCCCCCACACCCCCATTCCTTCCCCACCTATGCAGTACCTTCCCCGCATGATTCGATTTGGATGGTTAGTGTTGCTCATGACCCTGAGCAATGTGGGACGAACTCAAGAGGAACTGTACACCTTCGCACAAGAAGGTTTTGTGAAGGAGCTGGTCCCTTCGGACGTCGGATTCCCCACTGGTGTCACCTTTGATGGCAACGGTACAGGCTACGTTTGGACCAAAGCTGGAACCGTCCACCGCATGGTAGAAGACATCGTGGACCCCACCCCTTGGCTGGACCTCACCCTCGAAGTCGGCGACAACGCCGATCACGGCTTGCTCGGCTTTGCCTTAGACCCTGATTTCCTGACCAATGGCCATTTCTACGTGTGCTACAAGGTGGACCGCAATTACCTGGTTGCCTTTGGAACGCCCGATTACGTGCCCGACGCCAACGCAGGCGGCGCAACCATTGGCCGCGTCGCGCGTTACACCGCCGATATAGTCAACGACTTGCTCACAGTAAATCCGGACACGCGACTGGTCCTGTTGGGCGAAGACCCCACCAACGGCATTCCGCTTTTGCACCTCTCCCACGGCATGGGCGCGTTGGTGTTTGGAGCCGATGGCAGCTTGATGTTGACTTGCGGAGATGGATCTACCTATACCGCGGATTACGGTGGTGGCGGCCCGCCTTACTACGGTGAAGACATCGAAAATGCGCTCAATGAAGGCATCATTCCCCCAGAGCAAGAAGTGGGGGCCTTCCGCGCGCAGCAAGTGCAGAGCTACAACGGAAGTGTGCTCCGGTTCAACCCTGAAACCGGCGAAGGCTACCCCAGCAACCCCTTTTATGACCCTGCTCAGCCCAACGCAGCCATCTCCAAGGTGTTCGCCTACGGTTTTCGGAATCCCTACCGCTTTACGCTGCGCCCGGGTACCGGTTCTACCGAGGTTGAAGACGGCATGCCGGGCCAATTGGTCCTGTGTGACGTGGGGGGAGGTCGACGGGAAGAGGTCAATGTGATTTCAGAGGGTGGTGGCAACTACGGCTGGCCATTGCGCGAAGGCATTGGTGTGCGTGCTGAATTCGCTGAGCAGCTCAGTGAGAACCCGTACACCGCCAACCCACTTGCAGGTGGTGAGTGCCCCGACTTTCACCGCTTCCGTGATTTGATGATCGACCCTTCGGTTCCGCAGCAATCGCATTCAAATGCCTGCGACACGTCGGTGACAATGATCACGCCTTGGGCCTCGGTGCATGTTCCTCCGGTGTTGGAGTACCGCAACAAGTGGTCCGGCGCGAACGGCGATGGCGCCATTCCGGTGTTCAATGCTGACGGCGAGCTAGAAGCCCTGAACATCGACACCCCTGAGAGTGGCATTGGGTACGACAACTTGGTGGGGTTTGGCGCAATTGGAGGTGACTTCTACGAAGGTACGACCTTCCCACAAGAGCTGCACGAGCTCTACTTTATGGCGGACTACGACGGGTGGATCAAAGCCGTGGAATTCTCACCAACTGGCGACGTACTCATCGTTGAGGATTTTCTGGTGCAGACAGGAGTGCCCATCTACCACTTGGAATACAATCCGGTGGAAGATGCGTTCTATATGTTGGAGTTCCCAGGGTTGATTCACAAGATCTACGCAGGCGAGGACGTCAAGCCTGACGCCGTATTTGACGCCACCCCAAGCTTTGGTACATCTCCGCTTGCCGTGTCGCTCGATGCCACGGCCTCAAGCAGTCCCATTGGCTTGGATTTGAGCTATGCTTGGTTGATTGATGGCACGGCCTACACCGGTCCAACCCTCAACATCACCCTCGGTGTAGCAGGCATGCCTCCCACCGAATTTCCCGTGGAACTCACCGTGACCGACACCGACGGAAACAGTGCTGTGGCCAGCGGTTCGGTGTCACTCAACAACACACCGCCCACGGCTCAGATTGCCACCTTTGGCCCGGGAGAATTCTACCCCACCGACGAAACCAGCTTTGTTCCGCTCAGCGCCTGGACCTCGGACAACGAACAGGGATCACTTGACCACCACTGGCAAGTCCTCTTGCACCACAACACCCACTATCACGTGGATCAGGAAAGCCAGCTTTCGGCCACCGCCACCAACGTGGCCCCCATTGGCTGCGACGGGGTGGACTATTGGTTCCGCTTGCGCTACACCGGCGACGATGGCGCGGGATTGACAGCCACCTCAGAGGTAGAGATCTTCCCCTATTGCGGTCCCTTGACGGTCCCGCATTTCACTGAGGTCTCAATCAGCCCCAACGATCAAGGCAACCAATTGACCTGGACCATTGACCTTCCTGAGAACACCGAACGTCTGGTGATCTACCGTGGAGCAGATCCGTTTGCGCTCTTCCCCATCGATACCTTGAACACCGGTACAGCAGCCTCAGGCACCTACTTGGATGGCAACGTGTTCACCCACACCGCGCACTACGCCTTAAAGCTCTTTACGCCAGATCAGGCCTTTCGCTTCAGCAACACAGAGGAAGTGGAAAACGACTTGCTCACCCCGCGTCTCACAGCCTGGCCGAACCCAGCCTCGCGGTGGATCCACTTTGCGTCTTCTCACTGCAATGAGGTCTTTGAAGCGCAGCTGATTGACGCGACTGGCCGAACAGCCATGGCTTGGGAAGGCACCTGTGAAGGTTCCCTCCAATGGACAGCTGATGTCTCTGGTATGTCGCCCGGGCGCTATACCGCGAGGTTGGTATCTCAGTCGACGGTGCTGACCGTGGGAATAGTGATCTGGCCGTAACCAACACATTGTCTTGCAAATGCGCTGCGTCGCGCATCATTGAAGCCCCAAGACAGCAATCTTAAGAGCTAGCTATTTACGCGGGGCAGGGACGCGCTCGCACTGATCGCAAGTACCCTGGACTAAGCGCGCATACATGTTTGATCCCCGTTTTTACACGGCTTGTGTGGATGAGATCGGGGATTTTTTGAAAGGCGGGAGGTTTGAAGCGGATGCTCTCGGTCAAGTTTGGAACACAATTTGCCTCACTCCACCTGTGAACGCGAATGAAAAAACCATGCGCCCTATCCTACTTGTCTTGTTTGGAATGTTGGCCGCCGGGCTACTGTTGGCTTGCTTGCCAAGGCCCGAGGCCCACAGCTACAGCGACGGACTCCACCCGCGATTCATGGCAGAAGACGGCTACCAACCTGCCGCCATACGCATCGAAGAAAGTGCCACCTGCCCGGTGCTTTTTGAAACCGAGCGGGGCCAATTGTGCGAACCGCTCTACGTGCCCGACGCACTCAAAACTGACGGCCAGCTGGTGTGGGTGAAATACGAAACACAACGACGACCGTCCCGCTGCGAAGCGCAGCCGGTGGCGATTGTAGACATCAAAAAAAGGGAGCGTTGAAGGGCTCCCTTTTTTCATGCGTTGATGTTTGACTTGGGCTATCGCACCGCGATGCGGGTCACCTTGCCGGCCTGGTCGTTGCCCAAACGAATCAGGTACGCGCCCGCAGCTGCGTAAGACATGTCAAAGTCAAACACGTATCGGTCGCCTGACTTGGGCACACGGTTTTGCATCAGGATGCGGCCTGTGGTGTCAAACAGTTGGAAGGTCAGGTTCTCTGAAGTGGCGGTGGTTTGGAACGACAGCTGGAAGTGGTTGTTTTCTAGGGTGGCCACAACCAAATCCGCAGCGCCGAGCAAGTTCTCGGTCACACCAAGTGAAAGCAAGTCTACAATGTAGTCCTCGGTTTCCCCGTACTGCACTTCGTCACACGCACCTTCGACGGGACCTTGCCAGTTCGTTTTGGCGCGCATGAGGTGCTCACCAAGCGGCGCATCGACAGGCACGGTGAATGGGATGGTGGCTTCGAATTCGCCGCCAGCTTCGCCTTCACCTACCACAAAGCCGTCGATGATTTTTTCGTCATCTTCAAACACGCTGTTGTCGTTGTAGTCGATCCACACAGTAACGAATTGATCGCCGTAACCGGTGGTCATGCTCAGTGTGTAGGTACCGCCTTGCGTAAGGCCGGTAGAAAGGCTGGTGTAATCACCGTAACCGCCTTCGTCGCAGCCAGAAGCGTTGTCGATCTCCTCCAGTTCAAAGGTCTGGAAGCCGTCCCCATAGCTGCAATCGCCGCCCGGTTGGCAGAAGTTGTGGGTGATCACCGTTGAGGCGCCATCGTTCTCGGGCAATTGGTCGCCGTCGAGGTTGGTTTGAGCGGCCACATCAAAGTCTGCAAACTCCGTGAAGTCGCCTTGAGTAGCGAAGTCGAAGGTGGCCGTCGTTTGAGGACCAACAGTGCCGGTAAAGGTCTCCACCACAGGAGCACCACCGTCGATGGTGTACTGCACTTCAAACCCGCTTTGTGCATTGCCACCGAAGTTTTCGATGGTCACCGAAAGTGTTTCTAACGCCATGTCTTCGGCAGAAATGGGGGCGTCGATCGATACAACGCCAACATCGTCAGCCAACAGGTGCGTGACTTCTTCGGTGTGGTCGTCGTTGTTCTCGTCTTGGTCACCCTCAAGCTCAGTGCCTGCCAAGATGCTGTAGGTCTGGTCCATGGTCCCAAAGTCGGCGGTGGTGGGGAACGTGTACGCTGCGTTCTCTTGCGAGGCGATGGGGCCAGGTACGGTACCCGTGACCATGTCACCGCCGTCAACTTGGAAGAATACCGGAATGTTTGAAGCGTCCAGCAAACCGTAGTTGCGCACGGTAATGGTCACCGACTCTGCGTCAGAGAGCACGCCATCTACAGGCGCTACAATGTCTACCACACCCACATCTACGTCGTGCACAGGTGCCAATTGGAAGGTACCCACCGTGTTGGTGCGGTTGCCGTTGGTGCCGAAGTGCTCACCCACATACCAGAACGTTTTCTCGTCGTCCGGGTCCAGGGTCATCTGGGCGTAATCGCCGTAACGCAAGCTGGGGTTGGTACCTCCACCGTCGGCAAATACCGCTTCTTCCAAGGTCATTTCACCGAGCGGATCGCTGGCGTAACGACCGGTGTAGCGCAGTGACGGCGCCTGCTCAGCAGAACACACGGTGTAACCCATGCCGATATTGCCGCTGCTGTCCATGCACATTGAAGCACAGAATGCGCTGTGGCCATCGGGCTGTGCGTAAGTGCCTTCCTGGTAGATGGTCCATTCGTCACCGTCGCCGTCTTGACGCAGCTCCATCCAGCGCACGCCTGAAAGGTCATCGCTTCCATCGAGGTCTACGGCAAAGTTGATCAGTACCGAGTTGTGCGAGGCAAAACGACGGTACGACGCCATGTACATGATGGTGGCCTGGAGGGCGTCAATGTCCGGTCCCGAAGGTTGTGGAATGTTGGAGAAGCCGCCGCCGTCAAAAACGCTGTCGAAGTCTTCGGTTTCCACCTCTTGGCTCAGCTCAATGGTGGAGTTGGCCGGAGTGTCCCAATCGGTTTGGATGGTCCAAATCTTAAGGTGGTCGTTGGAAACGCCGCCCCATGCATCGTCTTGCAAGTAGGTGATGTGCATGTCTCCTGTTGGAGGCAAGTCTGCACCACTCACGCTGAAGCCCAACGGCGAGAAGAAGCCACTGGTGGCAATGCCAGGAAGCGGGTAACCAATCATACTCGGGGCAGAGCCGCCGGTAAGCATGGTGTTGCGGTCCATGGCGTACACCACGTCCGAGGTGCCTGCCGAACCGGAGTTCTTGTTGGCCGTCACGTAGTAGCCGTCTGACCAGATGGCATACTTGGGGTAATCGGGGAATGAATTGGTGCTGTACTCGTAAGTGTACCAGCCGTCGTTCAAGGGGTCTGGACCTTGCGAAATGGCCACCAAAAAGCCGTTGAAGAAGAATTGCGAGATGAACCAGCGGTCGGCCTCCCAGTCGTACATAACGATGGGGTCACCTGAAGTGTTGCCCGGCCAAATGGTTCCCAAAGACATGGAACCAGTCAGGGCCTCGCCGTCTTTGTTAAAAATGCGGAAGCTAGAATTGAATGCCGCCACGTAGTGGTCAGGGCCTACAGCACCGGTGGGATCGGTAGGTGTAGCGTTGGGCGTAGCCACATCAAAAATCAACAACGGGTCGCGTGTGGTGTACACCGGAGCGGTGTGGTCGTCGCGCATGCCCGCTACCCACAACGGGTCGGGACCGGAAGAACCTTTGCCCGGCACCACACGGTTGGCATCCGAACGTTTGGGGTTCACTTCTTTCATAGGACCTGGCTGGTAGTATTTGGCGGTACCGTTGGCCATTTGCTCTGCCAAAGAAGGGACCTCGCCCAAGTACTTGCCATCTATGATCGAAGATGGACCCATTTTGGTGGGCGATTGCGCCACCGAGGTTGCAGCCATTGCAAGCACGGCTGCGGTCAAAAGGAAAAATTGCTTCATCGTGGTTGGTTTCTGGAGTGTATACAGCACGCCAAACGGCACAGGGCGTTGCAGGATACCCTTGGACTGCACAACAGGTCAAAGTTGCGGAAAAACCCTTCACGCTTTCATCACAGCTTCTGCGGTTTTCCACAGCAACGCAGTCGTTGCCTTTCCAAGAACACAAGCGTCGGAATTGTTCGCTGCGGCGCATGGATGCGCAAGTGTGACACGCACACTATATTGCAGGTCACCAACCTTTAGCCATGCAATTCATCGTCTTTGTGCTTGTGACCGCCCTGGTGGGGGGCATCGCTTGGTGGGCTTCGCGCCGCACTTCGGAATCCACGGCCGACGGCTTTTACCTCGGCGGGCGCTCGTTGGGCCCTTGGGTGGTGGCGGGCTCTTTGCTGCTGACCAATTTGAGCACCGAGCAAATTGTAGGTCTCAATGGCGGGGCCTACCGCGAAGGCATCTTGGTCATGGCGTGGGAAACCTTGGCTGCAGTCGCCATGGTGGTGACCGCATTGTTTCTACTTCCGAGGTACTTGGGCGGACAACTCACCACCATTCCTGAATTTTTAGAAAAACGTTTTGACCGCCAAGTACGCATGTGGGTGTCCGCCCTGTTTGTGAGCGGCTATGCGATCATCTTGTTGCCCATTGTCCTGTACAGCGGAGCCTTGGCCATCAATGGCATGTTTGATGTGCCCGCATTGCTTGGTATGAGTAAGATTGGTGCGCTGTGGGTGACGGTTTGGGCTCTGGGAGTTATAGGGAGCATTTACGCCATTTTTGGAGGCCTCAAGGCTGTAGCCGTTTCGGATGCCATCAATGCTATTGGACTGTTGATTGGAGGACTGGCCATTCCCATTTTGGGCCTCTTGATGATTGGTGAGGGCGACTTGAGCAGCGGTTGGAACACCCTGACCGGAGCCTTACCCGAGGCATTCAAGGCCAAAGGCGACACCACCTCATCCATCCCTTTCAGCACCTTGTTTACCGGTATGATGCTGGTGCAGCTCTTTTATTGGGGCACCAATCAAGCCATCATCCAACGCGCCCTGGCGGCCCGCAGTTTGAAAGCAGGCCAGCAAGGATTGATGATTGCAGCGGTGGTCAAAATCGCAGGACCGCTCATCGTGGTGCTCCCGGGCATCATTGCGCTGTACCTCTTTGGGCCCAACTTGGAAGGCGGCGACGAGGCCTACCCGTTGCTCGTGGCCAAAGTCCTGCCCAAATGGGCGGTAGGTTTTTTTGCCGCCGTGCTCTTCGGTGCGATTCTGAGCTCGTTCAATTCGGCGCTCAACTCGGTGGCCACCTTGGTGGGATTTGACCTTTACAAAGGCTGGGTGAATCCTGAAGCAAACGAAATCCAATCGGTCAAAGCCGGCAAGCGCTTTGCGTGGGTGATTGCGCTGATGGCCATGACGGTAGCGCCGTTCTTGTACTACGCCTCCAAAGGCCTCTTCGATTACCTGCAAGAGGTCAACGGTTTCTACAACATACCCATTCTGACCCTGATTGTGGTGGGCTACCTCACCCGAAAAGTACCCGCCCGCGGAGCCAAAGTAGCCCTGCTCTCAGGAGTGGTGCTTTACGGGGTGAGTCAGTTCATCCTCAAACCCTACTTCACCGAAACCTATGGTGAACATACCTACCCGCACTTCTTGCACGTGATGGCCATTTTGTTTGTACTCAACGTATTGATCATGCTCGCCTTTGGTTGGGGCAAACCCGCTGCCAAGCTGCCCGAATCGACGTCCGGTGCGGGTCAGGCCGCAGGTGCACCGTGGAAATCCGCTCGCTGGGTGGGGGCCGCGGTAGTGCTAATCGTGGTGTCAACCTATTTCATCTTCACCTAGTTGCGCTGGCAAGGATGGGGGTGATTTTCACAGGAACTAACCGGTGACCTCAGTCGGTTTTATCCGATCTTTTCGGCACCAAAACCAGTACAATGAAGACTGCCCTTGCTTGGGGTGTGTTCGCAGGCCTGTTTGTGCTCGCGTTCCTGCCCGCCACCGCTCAATTCACAGATTACCAGCGCGCCGATATCCTGGAGGAAAAAGTGCGCAACGTGGCGGACCGCAACCAATTGCTCGAAGCCTTACGCTTGCCAACCACCGAAATGGAAGGCACCCGCAACGTGGAAGTGGACGGCGGCGCTGAGCCCTTTATCGCCATCGATCCCAACGACCCTTCGCACTTGGCCATCTCGTTCATGGAACCCGATTTGGATTTCCCCATCTACTGGTCCAACGACGGCGGCTTCACCTGGAATTTGAGCAGCTTTGATTGCCTGGCTGCGGCCCAAGAAATCACTGGAGGTCAAATCCTCGGTGGCGGCGATCCCGTGCTTGAGTTCGACAAAGATGGTCGCCTGCACTTGACCTGGATTTACCTGCTCGGCAGCTTTATCGACACCAACTTCACGGTTTACTACGCCTATTCAGACGACTTCGGCGCTAGCTTCCAGCAAGACGAATCTTCGCAAGTCGTGCACACCGGCGACCTGGTGAGCTTTGATTTGATCGACCGTCAATGGATGGCTTCGGACCACACCGATGGCCCCTACTCGGGCAACGTATACATGTCAGGCGCCTACTTTGGCGAGTCCATCACCGCAGCTGGAGAAATCGTCATGACCCTCACTCCAGATGGCGATCAGTTTGAAAATGCCGTTACCGTATACTCCGGCAATGGCTTCCAATACGGCAACGTGAAGGTGGACGGGCAAGGCTACGTGCACCTGTCCTGCTTTGGCTTTGACGACCAGAACGGCACCTCCGGTAGCGTAGTACATGGGATTTCTACCGACGGCGGCCAAACGTTTACGACACAATTCATCGCTGAGGGCGTAGGTCATCCAAACTTAAGTGACGCCAGCCACCTGGTACACGGCCGTGAAAACGCCGCGGTCAGTATGGCGGTGACCGGCAACCATGTACTTATCGCTTGGACCGACTTCTCAGACGACTTTGCCCAGGCCTACTACGCCTACAGCACCGACAATGGCACCACCTGGAGTGACCCCATTGCCTTTGCCGCCGACCTGTTCGAAGAAACCGACATGCACTTCATGCCCGCGCTGGGGGCCCACTGGAACCGCGTGACCGTCGGCTGGTATGTGGTAGACAGTGAAACCTTGGAAACCGAGTACTACGTGATGGATTCGCAAGACAGCGGCATCACTTGGGACGCGCCTCAAGCGGTGTCTTCTGGCACCACCGACTTTAGCACCGATACCGACTTTGACTTCTACGGCGACTACAACACGGCCACCAAGTACGGCTGCAGCAGCTACCACTTGTGGAGCGATGGCAGCACAGGCAGTCCCACGGTATACGCCGTCAAAATGGACGGCTGCACCGGAACCGTCCACGTCTCAGACCTGACCGCGGTCAACGCTGCTTGGCAAGTGGGCGCCTTGTACCCCAACCCGGTGCAAAATGAGGTGAACCTCCCGCTCTCGGGGAACCTTCCCCAGTACCTCGACTACGTGGTGGTTGACTTACAAGGCAAACGCCTGCTGCACGGGGCACTTGATCCAGCGCAACCCACTGTGGATGTTTCTGGCTTGGCAGCCGGCCAGTATTTCCTGCGTATTTCAGGTTCAGACAGCATTTACGCGGTGCGTACATTTATGAAGTAACACCCTTGTGGAGTAGTGTGATGTCTTTGCTGTAATGCCGGTGTTTTTTTGCCGGAGCATTGGTGGGGGTGGTTGTTACGACTACCGTTGTTCGTCAGCTGGCCTTGGATATCAAAGACAGAGATCAACGGGCATGGCGTGTAGCCGGCTGGTGTATGTGTGCATTGGTCCGGCGCTGCTTTCCAATGCGGATGGGTGTCCATAGTCCAAAATTCATGTAGATTCACAAGGGGAAAGCCTCCGCTTGGTTGTATCCGAGATAGAAACGCTTTAAGACATCTCATGCGAACCCTGTTTGCACTTCTTCTCACCCTCGCTCCAGCGCTGCTCTGGGCCCAAGACGATTGCAATACGATCGACTTCCAAGGCGCCTACCTGCATCCCTACAGCGACACCGCGTTGTTTGTGGCCTTCGAGATCACCGATCCGGAGTACTACATCAACTACCCCAACCTGCGCCTGTACGCCAACGATGGCGAACAAGAGATCTTCTTGGGGGAAGTCCCCACAACCTCGCAACCCTTCGCTTGGGCAGGACCTGTAGTGGCCACCATTTCTCTTGAGGTGGTGTGGTCGGAATACTTCTCCATGGAAGGAGAGAACCCTGAATTGCGGCTGGAGGTCTGGAACAACTTCTTCACCGAAGTGGTGTGCGAGACCACCGTGGATGCCTCCGAGGGCACCTTCTACCCGTTTTCCAACGACCACGACAGCTCAGATTGTGAAGGGCAACTGGCAGGCTCAATGTACGGCACGGCCACTTGGGGGCAAGCAGCTACAGTGCACGTGCTTTTAGAACGCATGATCAACGGGATTCCTGTGGATCCCCCCGTTGTAGATGTGCTCGAAAGCTGGGCCGACGTGGCTCAAACCCACTTCTTTTGCCTGGACCCCACAGCCTGCTACCAACTTACAGTCACGCCCCAAGAAGTTGGTCCTTCAGCGTATTGGTTAGCCATCAACAGTGGCGGAGAGTGGTTCGAGAACTGGACGTGGGTGACCATGGAAGGGCTGGACCCAATTGTACTGGACCTGAGTCCATACGGTGGCATCGCCTGCGGCGCGCTGTCGGCGTACGATGAGCAAGACCGCACCGCGCTTGTGGTGTACCCCCAACCTGCGCGCAATCGCGTGACCATTGACGGACTCGCCCCCCAGCCTGCAGAGGTGCGAATCTTCAGCCAAACCGGCGCGCTCGTGGACAGCGCATTGCTGGTAGGCAGCGTCCTTGAACTGGACCATTTGGCCCGCGGCATGTACGTGCTCGAGGTCGTCCAAGGCCCCCTATCGCATCGCCAACAGCTCATTTTAACCGACTGAAAATCAGAAGCGGAGAACGCCGTTCTTAATGGTTTGCATACCTTTATTGCAAACCTACTGTTAACCAAACCAACACTTACTATGAAGGCGATGCATCGCTTTGCTGCAGCCCTGAGTGCCGTTCTGGTACTGCTGGCAGCCCCGGCCTTGGCCCAACACCAAGGTACCATTGTGCTCAATCCCGACGTAATCCCCGTGGAATACAAAGGCGCCACCGTGCCCTTGCGAGATTGGAAACCCGATCCGAACGTCGAAAACCCGCGTGAAAAGCCAGAAAAGCTGGGCTACCACCCCAAAGGCGACTGGATCCTCAACGAATTTGACCACACCGGTGCGCTGCCCGTGGGAGAGGATCCCGTGTGGCAAAAAGAAAACCCTGCTCAAAGTGCATCCCAGGCCAGCATCGGCGTCAACATCGACGGGATGGGCTACACCGGCGTTAACCCTGCAGATCCCTCGCTGGACGCGGGTCCCAACCACGTGATCCAAATGATCAACGGTTCCTCGGGCGCCTACTTCATCATCTACGACAAGTTCGGGACGGTACTCCAAGCCCAGACTTACTACGACAACTACTTTGGCCTGGGCGCTGGGCTGGGGGATCCCATTGTCATGTACGATGCCATTGCTGACCGCTGGGTGATGACCGAGTTCTCGGCATCGGGCAACAACATGCACGTGGCGGTATCCACCACCCCCGACCCATTGGGTTCGTGGCACACCTTTGTGTTCAACGCCCCGAGTTTCCCAGATTACCCCAAGTACTCGATCTGGGACAACATGTACCTGATCACCACCAACGAGGCGCAAACCGCTAACTACGCCCTGAACCGCGCCGACCTGCTGAACGGGGTGGCCACCACCGCCCAACGCTTTACCGTGCCGGACTTTGGGACCATTGGTTTCCAAGCAGCTACGCCTGTGAGTCTGAATGGCACCACCCCTCCCGCTGCGGGCACCCCCGGTTTGATCATGCGCATGCGCGACGACGCTTGGGTGGGCGCCTCCAACGACGCCCTGGAGATTTGGGAGTTTGACGTGGACTTCAACAACAGCGCAAACACCTCATTGACGTTACAGCACGAATTGCCCATTTCTCCGTTTGATTCGGAGCTGTGCGGGTACACTTCGTTCTCGTGCATTCCGCAGCCCGGTACTGGCACCCAGCTGGATCCGCTGCGCGAGGTACTCATGAACCGCATTGCCTACCGCAATTTTGGCACCCACGAGTCCATTGTGTGTTGCCACGTGACTGACGTGGACGGCACCGACCGCGCAGGTGTGCGTTGGTACGAACTGCGCCGCACGGGCGGCCAAGGCTCAGCCTGGTCGATTTACCAAGAAGGCACCTACTCGCCCGACACCGACAGCCGCTTCATGTGCTCGATTGCCATCGACGCGTTTGGCAGCATTGCCATTGCATACAACGTGTCCAGCAGCAGCACCTTCCCTTCGCTGCGCTACACCGGTCGTAACGTCAACGATCCTTTGGGCACCATGACTGTACCTGAGACCACCATTGTCGCCGGCTCGGGTTCTAATGCCTCCAACCGTTACGGCGATTACAACCAGCTCAATACCGATCCCGATGGACAGACTTTCTGGTTCACCGGGATGTACAACGCTGCCTCACAGTGGTCCACCCGAGTCACCAGCTTTACCGTATCAGCACCCGGTGTGGGGTGTATGGACAACACGGCATGCAACTACGATCCCGACGCCACCTCCGACAGCGGACTTTGCACCTACCCGGGCGATGTGTGCAATGACGGCGACCCGTTGACTGCCAACGATGTGCTCCAAGCGGACTGCTCGTGTGCCGGTGAAGTGATCCTGGGCTGCACCGACCCGTTTGCCGACAACTACGACCCCACCGCGACTGTGGACGACGACTCATGTGTGTTCTCGTGCCAAGTGGTGACCCTCACCCTGCTGACCGACTGCTGGGGATCTGAGGTCAGCTGGACGTTGACCGATGCCACGGGAGCCACCGTGGATTCTGGTTCGGGCTATGGCAACCTGCAGACCTACACCGAAACCTTCTGTTTGGGAGACGGATGTTACGACTTCAACATCTTCGATTCCTATGGAGATGGCATGGCAGGTTCGGAATACACCGCTTGTGGTGTGGATGGCGATTACGCGCTTACCGATCCCGACG